>NZ_JBVIJT010000005.1:660265-689639 GCF_055581265.1 Streptomyces sp. NPDC031466 | reverse complement strand
TCAGACTCTTTCGTGTCCGATTTCCTCGGTGCCTTTCCGGTTCTCGCTCCGGCCTTTCGGCTTTCGCGTTTCCCTTTCCGGCGGTTCCGACTCTACCAGATCCTTTCGGGCCTGATTCCCGGTCAGAGCGGGTTGCCTTCCCGGCTGTTGGGCCGTTCCGACGTCTCAAACTCTAGCGGGTTTTCCCGGCGACTCATAATCGGGTCTCGGATTGAATTCGGGCATGCCGAATGCGTTCCGTTGGGAGGTCGTGCAGAGTTTGTTTTGCCGCTTACCAGCGGCGAAAAGTGCTACCGCAGAACCGTTACGGCCCCGTGGCAACCCGAAGAACCTTACGGGTCCTGCGGATGACTGTCAACCCCACACTGTGCCCGCAGGTCAGCGGGCCAAACGGGGGGTCAGTCCAGGTCGTTGAGGCGACCGCCGGCATCCGGCTGGGCGTGCTCCACCCGACGCAGGAGGCGGGTCAGCAGCTCGTCCAGGACTCCGCGCTCGTCGGCGGAGAGGTCCTGGAGGAGGTCCTCCTCGAAGACCGTGGCCAGGCGCATCGCCTCCAGCCACTTCTCGCGGCCCTCCGCCGTCAGCTCCACGATGACGCGGACGCGGTTCGTCTCGTCGCGGTCGCGGGTGACCAGGCCCTCCCCCACCATGCGGTCGATGCGGTGGGTCATGGCGGCGGGCGTGAGGCCCAGGCGCTTGGCCAGGTCGCCGGGGCCCATCTGGTACGGGGCGCCGGACAGGACGAGGGCCTTCAGGACCTCCCACTCGGCGTTGCTGATGTCGAGGGTCGCGGTCTGCCGGCCGTAGGCGACGTTCATACGGCGGTTCAAGCGGCCGAGGGCCGAGACGATCTTCTCGACCTGGGGGTCGAGGTCCTGGAACTCCCGCTGGTACGCGGCGATCTGTTCTTCAAGTGTCGGCTCGCTCGGGCCGGGGGTGTCACCCATGGCCGCAGTATGGCACGCCCCCAGTTGTCATCGAAGTCCTTCGGTGTGTACTGTTTAGATCCTAACTTTAGCTTCGAAGTCTTCACTTCTAACTCCTAAGGCAGGTGAAAGTGACCAGGGCGATGGGCGCAGCGATGCGTCGTATCCAGGCAGGCAGCGCGCTGAGCGCGTTCGGCATCGGTTTCACGGTCCCGTTCCTCTACGTCTACGTGGCGCAGGTGCGAGAGCTCGGGGCCAGTACGGCGGGCATCGTGCTCGCCGCCTTCGCCATGGCCGCGCTGGTCGTCCTGCCCATCACCGGCCGCGCCATCGACCGGCGCGGCCCGCTCCCCGTACTCGTGGGCGCGGCGGTCGTCGCCTCCGTGGGCGCGCTCGCGCTCGGTGTCGCCGGGAGCGAGACGACCGCGATCCTCTCCGCGGCGCTGCTCGGCGCGGGCACCGCGGTCATGCAGCCGGCGCTGGCGACGATGATCGTCTGGTCCTCGACGCCCAGCACCCGCACGCGCTCCTTCGCGATGCAGTTCTTCCTGCAGAACCTGGGCCTCGGCATCGGTGGCCTCCTCGGCGGCCAGATCGTCGACGAGGACCGGGCGAGCAGCTTCACACTGCTGTTCTCCATCGAGTCCGTGATGTTCCTGGTGCTCGCGGCGATCGCACTGACCGTGCGGCTGCCGCACGCGCCGGCCATCCAGGACGCGATGCCCAAGGACGCCTCGGCACCGCGCGGCGGGATGCGGGCGCTCCTCGAGCACAAGGCCATGGTGCAGCTGTGCGTGCTCGGCTTCGTGATCTTCTTCGCCTGCTACGGGCAGTTCGAGTCGGGGCTCTCCGCGTACGGCGTGGAGGCCGCGGGGATCACGCCGTCGACGCTCGGCATCGCGCTCGCCGCCAACACGGCGGTGATCGTTCTCGCCCAGTTCGCCGTCCTGAAGTTCGTGGAACGCCGCAAGCGGTCCCGTGTCATCGCGGCCGTGGGTCTGATCTGGGCCTTCGCGTGGGTTCTCGCGGGGTACGCGGGGCTCGGGCACGGCAGCCAGGAGATGGCCACCGCCGCGTTCGTCTCGACGTACGCCCTGTTCGGGCTCGGTGAGGCGATGCTGTCGCCGACCGTCGCGCCGCTGGTCGCGGATCTGGCGCCGGGCGGCATGGTCGGGCAGTACAACTCCGCCTTCGCCCTGGTGAAGCAGCTCGCCCTCGCGGTCGGTCCGGCTGTCGGCGGGCCGATGGGCGCCGCGCTGCATCTCCCGTACATCGTGACGTTCGTGCTGTTCTCGCTGGGCATCACGGTGCTCGCGGTGCGGATGGGTCATGGGCTCACCCCCGTGCAGAACCAGCCCTCGCTCGCCAAGAGCCCGGTGGTGGCGCAGGGCGGCCCTACCGCGGCCGCGCCCGCCACGGCCGACGCGTAACCCTCGCTACTGGGGGAGCGCGAACTCACACCAGACGGCTTTGCCGCCCCCCGGTGTGCGACGCGAGCCCCAGTTCGACGCGATCGTGGCGACGATGGCGATGCCGCGTCCCGCCTCGTCGGCCGGCTCGGCGCGGCGGCGGCGCGGCAGGTGGTCGTCGCCGTCGGTGACCTCGATGATCAGCCGGCGGTCGGTGCGGCGCAGGCGCAGCCGCATCGGCGGGGTGCCGTGCTGGAGGGAGTTGGCGACCAGTTCGCTGGCGGCGAGGACGCCGAGGTCGTGCAGTTCCGGGGAGAAGCGCCAGCTGGCGAGGACGCCGGTGGCGAAGGCACGCGCGCGTGGGGCTGCTTCCACGCCGCCGAGCAGTTCCAGGGCGGCGTTGCGGAACAGCTCCGCGTCCGGGCCGGTGCGGGCCGGGTGCTGGAGGACCAGGACGGCCACGTCGTCGTCGTGGTCGGCGGTCACCCCGAGGGCGCGGATCAGGCGGTCGCACACCACCTGCGGGGTGCCGGTGGCGCCGGCCAGGGCGCGCTCCAGGGAGGCGACGCCTTCGTCGATGTCCTCGCTGCGCCGCTCGACGAGACCGTCCGTATAGAGGACGGCGGTCGAGCCGGGGCCGAGCGGCAGGGAGCCGGAGGTGTGCAGCCAGCCTCCCGTGCCGAGCGGGGGTCCGGTGGGTTCCTCGGCGCGGTGGATGATGCCGTTCTCGTCGCGTACGAGGATGGGCAGGTGTCCCGCGGAGGCGTAGAGGAGGCTTCCTTCGTTCGGGTCGTGGATGGCGTAGACGCAGGTGGCGATCTGACTGGCGTCGATCTCCGCGGCGAGGCCGTCCAGGAGCTGGAGGACCTCGTGCGGCGGCAGGTCCAGGCGGGCGTAAGCGCGCACGGCGGTGCGGAGCTGGCCCATGACGGCCGCCGCGCGAACGCCCCGGCCCATCACGTCGCCGATGACGAGGGCGGTGCGGCCGCCGCCGAGGGTGATCACGTCGTACCAGTCGCCGCCGACCGCGGCCTCGGTGCCGCCGGGCTGGTAGGTGGCGGCGATGCGCAGGTCGTCGGGCTGTTCGAGTTCCTGGGGCAGCAGTGACTTCTGGAGGGTGACGGCCGTCTCGCGCTGGGCGCGCTCGCTGGCGCGCAGACGCTCGGCGGCCTCGGCGTGGTCGGTGACGTCGGCGGCGAAGACCAGCACGCCGCCGCTCTGCCCGGAGCCGGCCGCGCCGGCGGTCACCGGGAGGCTCACGGGGGTGCAGGTGAAGGTGTACGAGCGGCCGCCGGACGTTCGGCGGGACTTGACGGTGCGCGGCTTCGCGCTGCGCAGGACCTGGTCCAGGAGGGGCAGCAGGCCGAGCTCGGCCAGTTCGGGCAGCGCCACGCGCGCGGGTTCGCCGAGGGGGCGGGGGCCGAAGGCGGCGGCGTAGGCGTCGTTGACGTAGGCGATGCGGTGGTCGGTGCCGTGCACGAGGGCGACCAGGGCGGGGACGCGGTCGAGCACCTCGCGGACCGGCAGCTCGTCGATGCCGTCGGCGGGCGTGGGCCGTGCTCCGTCGGAGAGCCGCTCGGCGCGGGCGGCGGGGACGGAGCCGTCGCCGCGCGGGGACGGGGAGATCGTCTGCTCGGTCCGCGCCGCCGCGCGGCGCTGCGTTCCGGGGAGCCGGGCGCTCCAGCGCGTGAAGTTCACTGCGGTAGGCCTCGTGGTGTCGCTTCTGGATCGGGAACACAGCTTGTCGAGGGCGGACGTCCCGTGTGTCGGCCTTGCGGCCGGACCATGGTCACACGGACAGTCTTGCCGACCGGACTGACATCCGTGGGTGCGGACGGACATCCATCAGACGTGGGGTCTGTGCGGGGAGTTCCTGCCTCCGGTCAGGAGGACTCCTTCGGGCGTCCTCCACCGGCCGCCAGTTCGAACTCCGCACGGGGGTGTTCCAGCGAGCCCAGGGAGACGATCTCGCGTTTGAACAGGCCGGCGAGGGTCCATTCGGCGAGCACCCGGGACTTGCGGTTGACGGTCGGCACTCTGCTCAAGTGGTAGACGCGGTGCATGAACCAGGCGGGGTAACCCTTCAGCTTGCGTCCGTAGACGTGGGCGACGCCTTTGTGCAGGCCCAGGGAGGCGACGGAGCCCACGTACTTGTGCCGGTACTCCTGGAGCGGCCGCTCGCGCAGGGTCGCCACGATGTTGTCGCCGAGGACCTTGGCCTGGCGCACGGCGTGCTGGGCGTTGGGGGCGCACTCCTTGCCGGGTTCGTCGGCGCTCACGTCGGGGACGGCGGCGGCGTCGCCGGCGGCCCACGCGTGCGTGGCGCCCTCGACGGACAGCCGTGCGGTGCACTTGAGGCGGCCGCGTTCGTTCAGCGGCAGGTCGCAGGCGGCGAGGAGGGGGTGCGGTCTGACGCCGGCCGTCCACACGACGGTGCGGGTGGGGAAGCGGGCGCCGTCGCTCAGGACGGCCACGCGGTCCTCGCAGGAGTCAAGGCGGGTCTCCATACGTACGTCGATATTGCGCCGTCGCAGCTCGCGCACCGTGTACCGGCCCATCTCCTCGCCGACCTCGGGCAGGATCCGTCCGGAGGCCTCGACGAGGATCCACTTCATGTCCTCGGCCTTGATGTTGTGGTAGTAGCGGGCGGCGTATCGCGCCATGTCCTCCAGTTCGCCGAGCGCCTCCACGCCGGCGTAGCCGCCCCCCACGAAGACGAAGGTCAGAGCCGCGTCGCGGATGGCGGGGTCACGTGTGGAGGAGGCGATGTCCATCTGTTCGATGACGTGGTTGCGCAGACCGATGGCCTCTTCGACGGTCTTGAAGCCGATGGCGTACTCGGCGAGGCCCGGGATGGGCAGGGTGCGCGAGACGGAGCCGGGGGCGAGGACCAGTTCGTCGTACGTGAGGTCGACGGCGCCGGTGCCCTCCTCCTCGGTGGCGAGCGTGGTGAAGGTCGCGGTGCGCTTGGCGTGCTCGACCGACTCGACCTCGCCGATGATGACGCGGCACTGGTCGAGGACGCGGCGCAGCGGCACCACGACATGGCGCGGCGAGATGTTGCCGGCCGCCGCTTCGGGCAGGAACGGCTGATACGTCATGTACGGCTCGGGCGTGATGACCACGATCTCGGCCTCACCCCGCTTGAGCTCCGGCTTCAGCTTCCGCTGGAGTCGCAGTGCGGTGTACATGCCGACGTAGCCACCGCCGACGACGAGAATGCGCACAGGTTCCGTCACCATCCCATGACGCACCCGGCTCCGGAGTTTGTCCACAGGCCCGGCAATTTGTGTGACCGGGAAGGGCGCGGCGCGGGCGCTCGGCGGCTCGCGGCGGCGTACGAAAGGTGCGCAGGTCAGCGGGTGTGAGGGGGGTATGCGCGAGGGGTGCAATAAGGCCTGAAACGGTGCGTACTCCGATCGGGGGGCGCTCCGTGCGGAACCCACCCCTTCTGAATTGACTCAGGCTCAACTATGTTCGTGGGACGTCGGGGTGTCGGGGGATGCGCTCGTCGAGCCGGGATTTTCGGGCTCGCGGAAGCGTTCGCTCCGCACACGCCGGTTGCCAATGGCGGGGAGTGTCTCCGGGGGGAGACGTCAGCACCGGGGGAACGCATGCACATTCAGGAGACTCACTGGACTTCCGCGTCCGTGTCGGCGTCAGCCGTCGGCACCAGCGGGAACGGACGTGACATGGGGGAAGGAGCGCGTACGACGCCATTGCGGGTCGACGCACAGCGCAATCTCGAGCATGTACTTCGCGCGGCCCGCGAGGTCTTCGGCGAGCTGGGGTACGGCGCGCCCATGGAGGACGTCGCGCGCCGCGCCCGGGTCGGCGTGGGCACCGTCTACCGCCGCTTCCCGAGCAAGGACGTGCTGGTCCGACGGATAGCCGAGGAGGAGACGTCCCGGCTGACCGACCAGGCGCGTACCGCGCTCGGGCAGGAGGACGAGCCGTGGTCGGCGCTCTCGCGCTTCCTTCGGACGTCCGTGGCGTCGGGCGCGGGGCGGCTGCTGCCGCCGCAGGTGCTGCGGGTGGGCGTCGAGGACGGCGTCCAGGAGGACGGGGCGCGGGTGCCGCAGCAGCGGCAGTCGGCCTCCGGGGTCCCCGAGCTGCGTCTGGTGGAGCAGCGTCCGGCGCCCGCCGAGGAGTCCGCTTCCGCCGCGGTGAGCGACGACGCGGGGGCGGCGACGCTCCTCGATGTCGTCGGGCGCCTCGTGGAGCGGGCCCGCGCGGCGGGTGAGCTGCGGCCGGACGTGACCGTCTCCGACGTCCTGCTGGTGATAGCGACGGCGGCGCCGTCGCTGCCGGACGCGGCGCAGCAGGCCGCGGCGTCGTCGCGGCTGCTCGACATCCTGCTCGAAGGACTGCGGTCGCGCCCTTCCTAGAGCCCACGGCGGAAGGCTCAACTCCGGTACGGTCAGGGGCGTTGAGCCTTCCCCGAATGGGTGAACAGTAGTGCTCCATTCCGGGGAATCACCTCGGACGAGTGGTTGCCCGTCATCGCCCACGGCCTGAGCGCGGCTGTGTGTCACTCTGTGCCGGTGTTCTGGTCCGAGTGTGCAACCGGGGGCGTTCCGCGATGAGTGGTGACGGTCGGGACGAGCCGTCCACAGGCTTCGGCGAGGAAGTGGCCGCGGCGGGCGGCACGGAGACCGAGGGGCCGCCCACCCGCCAGGTGCCGGCCCAGGGCGGATCGGGGCCCAGCGTGCCTCCGCAGCGCGATGGCGGCACGGGCACCGCGGCCGCCGGCGGGGAAGGGGCGCACTCCGACGCCGATCTGATCACCCGGATGCGGGCGGGCGACGACTCCACGTACGAGGAGCTGTACCGCAGGCACGCCGAGGCGGTCCGTCGCTATGCGCGCACCTGCTGCCGCGACGCCCACACCGCCGACGACCTCACCGCCGAGGTCTTCGCCCGCATGCTCCAGGCCGTGCGCGGCGGCAGCGGACCCGAGCACGCGGTGCGCGCCTATCTGCTGACCACGGTCAGGCGCGTCGCCGCGGGATGGACGAAGTCGGCGAAGCGGGAGCAGCTGGTCGAGGACTTCGCGGTGTTCGCCGCGCAGGCCGCGCGCGGCACCGACGCCTCGGACGACACCGTGTCCATGGCGTCCATGGCGTCCTTCGGAGCGGGCCTGGAGCTCGGCGCGGACGTCCGCGCGATGCACGAGGCCGAGCAGTCGATGGCCATGCAGGCCTTCCGGAGCCTGCCCGAGCGCTGGCAGGCCGTGCTCTGGCACACGGAGATCGAGGAGGAGTCCCCGAGCGAGGTCGCCACCCTCTTCGGCCTCGACGCGAACGGCACGCGCGTGCTCGCCAGCCGCGCCCGCGAGGGCCTCAAGCAGGCCTACCTCCAGGCGCACGTCAGCGCCACGCTCACCGAGAGCGAGGAGTGCGCGCGCTACGCCGACCGCCTCGGCGCCTACGCCCGCGGCGGCCTGCGCTCCCGCGCCGAGCGAGGCCTGCGCAAGCACCTGGGGGAGTGCGCCAAGTGCCGCCTGGCGGCGGGGCAGATCGAGGAAGTCGCCAGTGGCATCCCCGCGGTCGTGCCGATCGCCGTCATCGGCTGGTTCGGGGTCGCCGGGTACGCGAAGGTGGCCGCGCTCGTCGGGGGCGGCACGGCCGGCGCGGGTGCCGCGGGCGCGGCCGCCGTGAGCGGATCCTCCGGAGGGTCCGCGGCGGGCGGGGCTGCAGCGGAGGGCCTCGGCGCGCCCGCCAAGGCGGGGATCGCGGCGGGTGTCGTCGTGGCCGCCGGGGTCGCCGCCGCGCTCGCCCTCACCGGCGGCGGCGGCAAGCCCGAGGCCGACGCGCCGCCGAAGGCCGAGGCACCCGCGGTGTCCGAGTCGGCCGCGCCGCACAAGCCGACGCCCCCCGAACCTGAGCCCACACCACCGGCGGCCACGCCCCCGCCGAAGCCCACCCCCGAGCCGCCGTCGCCGCCCCCGACCGCACCGGAGCCCCCCGCCAAGGACAAGCCCGAGCCCCGGCCGAAGCCGCCACCGCCGCCCGCGGAGCCGGCGCCCGCCCCGCCCGAGCCCAGGCCCAGACCGACGCCGAAACCACCACCGCCTCCGCCGCCCGCCCCGGCGGTCTACCAGTGGAGCGAGCTGCGCTACGGGCTGGTCGGTGACGGCACCAAGCCCGAGATGCGGCTCGCCGAGAGCAGCTGGGTGTGGCAGCGCAAGGGCCTGAAGATCGCCGGCAGGCAGTACTCCCACGGCGTGACCGTGCACGGCCAGTCCTCCGTGACGATCGACTTGAACCGCGGCTGCTCGACGTACGACGCCCTCGTCGGCATCGACGACATGACGATGGGGCTCGGCAAGGTGCGCTTCTCCGTGTACGCGGACGGGGCGCGGCTGTGGCGCTCGCCGCTGGTCAAGGGCGGCGACCCGGCGGTGCCGGTCAGCGTGAGCCTCGCCGGCCGCAAGACCGTCCGGCTGGTCGTCGAACCCCACACGCCCTTCCACGCGGTGACCCTCGCCGACTGGGCGCAGTCACGGATGCGCTGCGCCTGACCCGGTCCGGGGCCCGCCGCAGGGCACCGCCCCGGTCAGTTCCGTGAGCGCCTCCTCGGTCGTGAGGGTGCTGCCCGCGGCGCGCGCCGCCTCGTGGTGCCGGGCGCCGAGCGCGGCCGTCGCGGCGACCTCGATGCGCTCGACGACGGTCGACTCGGGGCGCGGCCGCGGGCGCCCGCCCCGCAGGCGGGTGCCGACCGCGAGCAGCCGGGCCGCCCGCGCGTGGTCGCCCAGTTCGCTCACGAGCGCGGCGGCGTGGTCCACGAGGGAAGCGACGACGACCTCGGAGCACCGGGCGGCCAACGCCTCCCGCAGCGCCTCGGCCAGTTCGGGCACCCCCGCCTCCGGGCCGGACTCGGCGGCGATGACGCGGGCCTCCACGCCCCGCAGGGCCACGGTGAACTGCGGCGGCGGCGTCCCGTACGCCGTCTCGCCGCGGGCGGCCGCGCACAGCTCGCGGGCCGCGGCCGGGTCGCCGTCGTCCAGGGCCATCAGGGCGCGCAGCAGCCGCACGTACGCGCGTGAGTCGGTCACGCCGTGCCGGTCCGCCTCGTCACTCGCCTCGTCGAGGGCCTTCACCGCCATGGCCCGGTCGCCCTCCCGGTAGGAGATCTCGGCGAGCCTGGCCATCAGGAACGGCGTCTCCGCGTAGGCGCCCACTTCGTAGGCGAGGCGGAGGGCTTCCTCGTAGGCGGCGCGGGCCTCGTCGTGGCGGCTGCGGGCCATCGCGGCCTCGCCCGCGGCGCTGTGCACCTGGGCGCTCATCCACCGGTCGCCCACCCGCCCGCTGAGTGTGCGCAGTTCGGCGAGGTCCTCGTCGACGCCCGAGAGGTTGCCGTTGGTGTCGATGGCCATGTGGGCGCGGAACATCAGGATGACGCACAGCTCCCACTCCCCGCCGTGGCGGCGGCAGTTGGCCACCGTGGCGTCCAGGGCGGGGCGGGCGTCCTCCATCGTGCCGCCGGTGAAGAAGATAGTGAACGGCCAGATCAGTCCGGGAAATTGGGCGGACTGCGGGATGGGCCGGGCGAAGACGGCGCGGACCCGCTCGACGTACGCGGCCTCGGTCCAGCCCTCTTGGTCCGCCGGCGCGTCCGCGGGGCGGGACTCCGTCAACAGGAAGAGGTGCAGCAGCCGCAGTTTCATCCACGGCCAGTAGAGCGGGTCGCCCTCGTCGGGGAGGGCCGGGACGCCGTCGGGCGAGGCGGGGCCCGGGGCCAGCTCCAGGATGCGGCCCATCCAGTCGCATCCCTCGCGCCGGAAGTTGCGCAGCCACCAGAACCAGCCGGTGTGGACGGCCAGCGCGATCGCCGTCCGCGTGTCGCGGGTCTCGATGGCGTGCTGGAGGGCCGCGCGGATGTTGTCCAGCTCCGTCTCCAGGCGGCCGAACCAGGGCAGTTGCTCCGAGCTGCGCAGCAGGGGCTCGGCCCGCTCGACCATCGCGCGGAAGTACGCGCTGTGGCGCCGGGCGGCGGCCGCGAGCAGTTCCGGGGTCTCGGCGGCGCGCTCGGCGGCGTACTCGTGGATGGTCTCCAGGAGGCGGTAGCGCATGCCCGCGTCCTCGGGCCCGGTGTACGGGACCGCCACGATCAGGGACTTGTCGACCAGGGCGCCGATGAGTTCCGTGGCGGGGCCGGTGCAGATCGCCTCGGCGGCGGGCAGGTCCCAGCTGCCGGCGAAGACGGAGACCTCGCGCAGCACGGTCCGCTCGGCCTCCCCGAGCAGGTCCCAGGACCAGTCGACGACGGCGCGCAGGGTCTGCTGGCGGGGCAGGACCGTGCGGCTGCCGCTGGTCAGGAGGCGGAAGCGGTCGTCGAGGCGGTCGGCGATCTGGCGCGGGGTGAGCAGCCGGAGGCGGGCCGCGGCCAGTTCGATCGCGAGCGGCAGGCCGTCCAGGCGGCGGCAGATCTCGGCGACGGCCCCGGCGTCCTCCTCCGGGGCGAAACCGGGCCGCACCGCCGTGGCCCGCTCGGTGAACAGGCGGTGCGCCGGGTCGGGCGGGAGGGGCTCCACGGGGCGCACCGACTCGCCCGGCACGCCCAGGGGCTCCCGGCTGGTGGCGAGGATGGTGAGGTCGGGGCAGTGGGTGAGGAGCGTCTCGGCCAGTTCGGCGGCCGCGTCGATCACATGTTCGCAGTTGTCGAGGATCAGGAGCAGGCCGCGCGGGGCGCAGTACTCGACGAGCAGCGTGACCGGGTCGTCCTGCGGGGCGGTCAGCTCGCTGGTCATCAGCACGGTCTCGCGCAGACCGAGCGCGCTGACGACGGCGCCCGGCACCGCCTCGGGGTGGTCGAGCGGGGCCAGCTCGGCCAGCCACGCCTGCGGATGCCCGGCGGCGGCTTCCTCGGCGAGACGGGTCTTTCCGGAGCCGCCCGGTCCGGTGAGGGTGACGAGGCGGGCCCTGCGCAGATCCGAACGGATGGCGGTGAGTTCGGGTTCCCGCCCGACGAAAGACGTCAGACGGTTGCGGATGTTCCCCTTCCGCTCGGGCCGCTCGGGCCGCTCGGGCCGCTCATGCCGGTGCTGCTGCCCGGGACGCTGGAGCCGCTCGGCCCCCGGTCGGGCGGAGCCGGGCACCGAAGGCGGGCCGGCCGGACCGAGCAGCTCCGCGTGCAGCGCTCGCAGCTCCGGGCCGGGATCCGTGCCGAGCCCGTCGGCGAGGGCGCGGCGCGCGTCCTCGTAGGCGTCGAGCGCGTCGGCACCGTGTCCGGCATCCCGCAGGGCGCGGATCAGGAGCGCGCGCAGCTGCTCGTCGTAGGGCCGCGCGGCGGTCAGTTCCCGCAGCTCGGGTACGACGTCGCCGGCGCGGCCCAGCAGCAGCTCCGCCGCTATGCGTCCGCGGAGCGCCTCGGCGCGCCGGGCCTCGGGGCGCGCCGCCGCGGTCCGGTCGGGCAGGTCGGCGAGGGCGGGGCCGCGCCACAGGGCGAGCGCGTCCCGCAGGATGCGGGCGGCCGGCGCCGGGTCGTCGCGGTCCAGGGCCGCCCCGCCCTCGCGCACGAGGCGCTCGAAGCGGTGCAGGTCGACGTCCTCGGGGGCGGCGGCGAGGCGGTAGCCGCCGGGGACCGAGGCGACGGCGTCCTTGCCGAGCACCCGGCGCAGCCGGCCGACCAGGGCCTGGAGGGCGGCGGGGGCGTCGGCCGGCGGGGTGTCGGCCCAGATCTCGTCGATGAGGGCGCCGACGGTGACCGTACGGCCCGCGTGGAGCGCCAGCGCGGCGAGCAGGGCGCGCAGCCGCCGCCCTCCCACGGGCAGGAGGGCGCCTTGGTCGTCGTACGCCTCGGTGGCGCCCAGGATTCCGTACCGCACCGGATCATTCTCCCTGTCGGGGCGAGGTAAGGCGCGGGGTTTAGCAGGGGGCGGATTTCGCGGGCGCTAGCGGCCCGCTCCCAGGGCGCCCCGCTGCGGGACCACGCTCCCGGTGGGGACGGCTCGTTGGCGCGCCGGGGTGCCCGTCCAGCACGTTCCCCTGCGTGCCAGGAGCCGGCGCAGCCACAGTTCCGTGGCGACCAGCTCGGCCAGGCCGTCCAGCGGGAGGGGCGCTCCCTCGGCGGCCTCACGGAGCGCCTTGCGGACGACGCGGGCCTCCACCAGGCCCGCCTGGGCGAGCAACGGGGTGTCGAAGAGGGCGATCAGACGGTCGGCCGCCACGCGCAGGCCGGTACGGGCCGCCGCCGTGCTGGAGGCGGGCGACGGGGTGCCCCAGCCGGGCGGCAGATCGGTGACCCCGGCGCCCTCCAGGACCGTGCGCAGGATCGCGGCCCGTGCCCCCGGCCGGACGCGCAGGGCCTCGGGGAGCGCCTGGCACGCGCGTACGACCTGGTTGTCCAGGAAGGGCGCGTGCAGCCGCTGGAAGCGGACCTCGCCGGCCTGTTCGAGGATGCGCAGGTCCGCGGCGTGCCGGGCGAGGGCCGCCCGCGCGCGGAACTCCCCCGGGCGCTGGCCGGGGCCGCCCGGCCGCATCGTCGTGTCGTTCAGGCGAACCGATACTTCGGCGAGGGCCTCCCCCGTCAGCCAGCGTGCGGCGGGCCCCGGTCTCGCCCACGTGAGACCGGCGAGCGAGGCCCCCACGGCTCCCTCCGGTTCGTCGAAGCGGCGCCGCAGCAGCCGGTCGGCGAGCGAGGCGACGCCCGCGCGATGGGGCGTGCGGGCCAGCTTGCGCGCCGCGCCGTACACGCGCGCGGGGACCATCACCGACCCGTCGGCCTTCGCCAGCGCGGCCACCGGCCGCACCAGGTGCCGCCGCTTGCGGTCCATCAGGAGGTCGGCGAGGCGGGCGGGATGGGCGTCCAGGACCTGCCGCGCGCCATGGCCCGTGAAGTGGTCCGCGCTGCCCGAGGAGAGCCGCGCGCGGTGGCGCTGGGCCATCACCAGGGTGCTGCTCGGTTCGTCCGTCAGGGGGCCGTCCAGGTCGGCGTAGGGCAGGGTGTCCTCGCCCGCGGCGACGACCACGTGGTGCAGGCGCGGGTTGGCGGCGATGGCGCCGGCCCGCTCCAGCTCCGCCTCCCTGCCGTCGACGGCGAGGTCGTTGAAGGTGACGGCCAGGAGCCGCTCCCCGGCGCCCGTGCCGTGCCCGAGGACCGTGCCGGGCATGCCGGGCAGGCCGGCCGCCAGGAGGGCGAGGGTCGCCGAGGCGGGTCCTCCGGAGAGGTCCGCTCCGATGCCGGGCACCGGCATGCCGCGCGCCGCCCGCCGCTCGGCGGGCCCCATGCCGGGCACCGGGCCGGGGTCGACGTCCGCGCCGGGGACGTGGCGCGGGGCGGTCAGGCGGGTGCGTACCGCCTCGACGAGGGCGTCACGGACGCCGTCGACCGCGCTCGTGGCGTCCGCGGCGGGCGCCGCGACGGCCAGCGACGCCACCGGCTCGTACCCGGCGACCTCCCGTGCGCCCGCGCGCAGGATCAGCGCGTGCCCCGGCGGTACGCGCCGCACGCCCTGGTAGGGCGTCGAGTCGTGCAGTGCCTCGGGGACGTCGGGCGCGGCGAGCAGCGCCGCGAGGTGGCCGATGTCCAGGTGGGCCTCGACGAGGTCGGCCAGGGGCAGTGCGGCGGTGGCGTAGGCCGTGCCGCCCGCCCACGGGGTGTGGAAGACGGGCCGCGCGCCCGCGAGGTCCCCGGCGACCATGACGCGGCGGCCGACCTGGACGACCGCCGTGTAGCTGCCGGACCAGGCGGTGAGGTGGCGCAGGGCGCCGCCGCGGGCGGCGAAGAGGCCCACCCGCAACTGCTCGTCGGAGGCGCCGCAGGTGCCGAGCACCGCGATGCGGGTCTGTGCGTCGACCTGCACCACACGCACCTCGTCGGCGCGCCAGTCACCGACCGCCCAGAGCGGGTCCGGGTCGCCCCACAGGAGTTGGGAGCCCACGGGGTGCACCGACTCGCCGTCGTCGCCGGTGGCCCCGGCGGAGCCGGCCGCCGAGGGCCTCGCGGCGGTACTGCTCCACCCCACCAACCACCGCATCGCTGCCTCCACAGGCTGTGGACGGGCCGTCGGCGGGGCGCCGAGAGGCCCGGCCGACCAGTGCACCGAAGGACTGGGGTCCCATGCTGCCACGAAGGAGGCACACGGGAGGGGCCGCGTGGCCGCTTGCGCGGCGGTGAATCCACCCGGTACAGGTGGTGCAACCACCGCGGGCGAACGGTGAAACCGCCTCGCATGGGCGGTGGTTGAAGAACGTATGAGGCCCCTCTACAGGTACGCAGGGCCGCTCGCCCCGTTCCCTCCCATGGGTGATTTTCGGCCAAATCGGCCTGGGATGAGCCCAGCACGGAACCGTTCGGGGACAACGCACAGCCCGGGAGGCGGTGTTCGCCTCCCGGACCGGTCCGCCGCCCGCGGGGATGGAGGCGGCGGTATCCCCCCAGCCCACTGACTCCAGCGCAGCGGGCCGACCCACGCGTCGTCAATGGAAGCGCTCCCGCCATGGCCGCAGAAGAGCGCACACCCAGGCGCACGGCCACACACCGGGAGCACGACACACCCCCGCCGTACTTCCGTACGGACAACAATCTCGCCATACGGAACTACGCCCCTTAACGCTTGGGATGCGGCGAACTACCCTGTGTGTGCTGATGTTTTCGCGGAGGCATATACCTGGAGGATCGGCCAAACGCTCTTGCGGCCGCGAGTCCGGCCACCGTGCCCGGGGCCCACGCCACGGCACGGGTGGGCGCGGGTGCCCCTGCCCCCGGGGGAACGCAGCACGAATGCCGTGCGGTCCAGCCATCGCCCGGCAGCCGTCTGTGTCCGAGGGGTGGCGCATGTCCAGGGAGCAACGCGGGCCGAACGAGAAACTCGGCACCGTTCTCGCCCTCGCGGGAATCAGCAACGCGGGACTCGCCCGCCGGGTCAACGACCTCGGCGCACAACGCGGGTTGACGCTTCGATACGACAAGACCTCGGTGGCCCGGTGGGTGTCCAAGGGCATGGTGCCGCAGGGCGCCGCCCCCCACCTCATCGCGGCGGCCATCGGCCAGAAGCTCGGCCGCCCGGTGCCGCTGCACGAGATCGGCCTCGCGGACGCCGACCCGGCGCCCGAAGTGGGCCTCGCCTTCCCCCGTGACGTGGGGGCCGCCGTGAAGTCGGCCACCGAGCTGTACCGCCTCGACCTGGCGGGTCGGCGCGCGGGCGGCGGCATCTGGCAGTCCCTCGCCGGCTCCTTCGCGGTGAGCGCCTACGCCACGCCCGCCTCGCGCTGGCTGATAACCCCGGCCGACAGCTCCGTGGCGCGGGACGCCTCCCGAGACGTGCCGCGCGACGTGGCGCAGGCCGACGACGGCGGCGCGCCCATGAAGGTCGGCCACAGCGACGTGCTGAAGCTGCGCGAGGCCGCGGAGGACGCCCGGCGCTGGGACTCCAAGTACGGGGGCGGCGACTGGCGCTCCTCGATGGTCCCCGAGTGCCTGCGCGTCGAGGCGGCGCCGCTGCTCCTCGGCTCCTACTCGGACGAGGTCGGACGGGCCCTCTTCGGAGCCTCCGCCGAGCTGACGCGCCTCGCCGGGTGGATGGCCTTCGACACCGGCCAGCAGGAAGCCGCCCAGCGCTACTACATCCAGGCCCTGCGCCTGGCCCGCGCGGCCGCCGACGTGCCCTTGGGGGGGTACGTCCTCGCCTCCATGTCCCTCCAGGCCACCTACCGCGGCTTCGGCGACGAGGGCGTCGACCTCGCGCAGGCCGCCCTGGAGCGCAATCGCGGGCTCGCGACGGCCCGCACCATGAGCTTCTTCCGCCTCGTCGAGGCGCGGGCACACGCGCGTGCCCATGACGCGCAGGCCGCGGGGACGGCGCTGCGGGCCGCCGAGGGCTGGCTGGAGCGGGCCCGCGACGGTGACAACGACCCGACGTGGCTCGGCTTCTACGGCTACGACCGCTTCGCCGCGGACGCCGCCGAGTGCTACCGCGACCTGAAGGCGCCCCGGCAGGTCCGTCGCTTCACGGAGCAGGCGCTGTCGCGGCCCACGGAGGAGTTCGTGCGCTCGCACGGCCTGCGCCTGGTCGTCTCGGCGGTCGCCGAGCTGGAGTCCGGCAACCTCGACGCGGCGTGCGAGCAGGGCACCCGGGCCCTGGAGGTCGCCGGGCGCATCTCCTCCGCGCGGACCACGGAGTACGTGAAGGACCTCCTGCACCGCCTGGAGCCGTACGGGGACGAACCCCGGGTGGTGGAGCTGCGGGAACGCGCGCGGCCGCTGCTGATGGCTCCCGCGTAGCGCTCAATCACACACCCACCCCGAGTTTGAAGGCGTTGTCAGTGGCGCAGGGCAGTATCTGTGGTGGGAGGTGAGGCGCGGTGAAGAAGGTCGCGTACGACGGCGGCGGTCCGTACGACTGCGATGTCCTGGTGATCGGCGGCGGCATCGTCGGTCTCGCGACGGCGTACGCCCTCACCCGCACCGCCCCCGGCACCCGCGTCACCGTGCTGGAGAAGGAGCCCGGCCCCGCCCGGCACCAGACGGGCCGCAACAGCGGCGTGATCCACAGCGGGATCTACTACCGCCCGGGCTCGCTGAAGGCGAGATACGCGGTCGGCGGCGCCGCCGAAATGATCAAGTTCTGCGCGGAGTACGGCCTTCCGCACGAGGTCACCGGCAAGCTGATCGTCGCCACGGAGCGCGCGGAGCTGCCCCGGCTGCACGCCCTGGTCCAGCGCGGCAGGGAGAACGGCATCCCGGTGCGCGAGCTGGGCCCCGCCCAGATCACCGCGTACGAACCGGAGGTCCGCGGGCTCGCCGCCATCCACGTCGGGACGACCGGCATCTGCGACTACGGCGCGGTGGCCCGGCACCTGGCGGCCGCCTCGGGCGCCGAGATCCGCTACGGCGCGGGCGGGCACGTCCTGCGGGTGGACCGCCGGCCCGAGCGCGGCGTCGCCGTCCGCACCGCCGACGGCGCCATCGTGCGCGGCCGGGTCCTGGTGAACTGCGCCGGGCTGCACTGCGACGCGATCGCGCGGCTCACCGGGGACGACCCGGGCATGCGGATCGTGCCGTTCCGCGGTGAGTACTTCGAGCTGGCGCGGCCCGAGCTGGTCCGCGGCCTCGTCTATCCCGTGCCCGACCCCGCCTTCCCCTTCCTCGGCGTCCACCTCACCCGCGGCATCGACGGCGGCGTCCACGTGGGGCCGAACGCGGTCCCGGCCCTCGCCCGCGAGGGGTACGACTGGTCGGTGATCCGCCCCCGCGAGCTGGCCGGCACGCTGGGGTGGCCGGGCTCCTGGCACATAGCCCGGCGCCACTGGCGCTACGGGGCGGGCGAGCTGCGCCGCTCGGCCTCCAAGTCGGCGTTCACCGACGCCGTGCGCAGGCTGCTGCCCGCGGTCGGGCCGGACGACCTGGTCCCCGCGCCGGCGGGGGTCCGGGCGCAGGCCGTGCTGCGGGACGGCACGCTGGTCGACGACTTCCTCATACGGGAGGGGGCGCGGACCGTCCATGTACTGAACGCGCCCTCGCCCGCGGCGACCGCCTCACTGCCGATCGGGCGGGAGGTCGCGCGGCGGGCGCTGGCCTCTTTGGGGGGGTAGTGCGGGGCGCCCTTGGCGGGGGGAGGGCGTCGGTCGCCGTGCGGGGGAAGCCCCGGCAACCCGTAAAATCGGGCGCACTGTGTCTGAGTCTCCCCGTATCCCCGAAGTCCCTGGCGGCCCCGAAGCTCCCGAGGGGGTGTCGTCGACCGCGGAGGGGCGGGGCGGGCGGCGCGCGCCGGCCGCTCCCCGGTTTCCCGGGGGGCCCTCGCCCGATCCCGCCGGGTCGCACCACGAGCGGCGGATCCGCAGTTTCCAGCCGCGCCGCAGCCGGGTGACCACCAGCCAGGGCGACGCCCTGCGGCGGCTGTGGCCCACGTGGGGCCTGGACATCGACGGGCTGCGCACCCTGGACCTCGGCGAGCTGTTCGCGGACGACGAGGGGCCCCGCCCCGACCTCCCCGTCGTCCTGGAGATCGGCTTCGGCATGGGCGAGGCCACCGCGAAGATGGCCGCCGCCGACCCGGACACCGGCATCCTCGCCGTCGACGTCCACACCCCCGGCCAGGGAAATCTGCTCGGCCTCGCCGAACGGGCGGGACTGACGAACGTACGCGTGGCCAACGGCGACGCGATCATCCTGCTCCGCGAGATGCTCCCGCCCGAGTCCCTCGACGGCCTGCGCGTCTACTTCCCCGACCCCTGGCCCAAGGCCCGCCACCACAAGCGCCGCCTGATCCAGCCGGAGTTCCTGACGCTGGCCGCGCCCTCGCTCAAGCCCGGGGCGCTCCTGCACTGCGCGACGGACTGGGAGCCGTACGCCGAGCAGATGCTGGAGGTGCTCACCGCGCACCCCGACTTCGAGAACACGCGGCCGGACGGCGGCTACGCCCCGCGCCCGGAGTTCCGCCCCCTGACCCGCTTCGAGGGCCAGGGCCTGACCAAGGGACATGTCGTCCGCGACCTGCTGTTCCGCCGCACCGCACCGCTCGGGACCGGCGCCGGTCGGTAAGGCCCCGTCGCGGCCACCCGTATCCCTCGTTAGGGTCAACGACGTGGCCACCAGTTCTCCGTATCCGATACCCCCCGAGGCCCCCGCCCCGGGAGAGGTCCGCCGCGCCCACTGGTGGCAGCGGCGCGCGATACGGGCGGCCGGGCTCGTCACGCTGCTCGCCCTGTCGGGCCTGGTGATCCTCGCCCTGGTCAGGGAACAGACCGGCACCGAGGGCTTCCTCGTCGGCCTCGGCCTCGCGACGGTGCCGGTGCCGCTGCTCGTCGCCGCGTTCCGCTGGCTGGACCGGGTGGCGCCGGGGCCCTGGCGCAATCTCCTGTTCGCCTTCGCGTGGGGGGCGTGCGCGGCCGCGCTCATCGCGATCGTCGCGAACAGCTTCGCGATCCGCTGGATAGCCACCGCCACCGCGGACCCGCACAGCGCCGACACCCTCGGCGCCACGGTCATCGCCCCGATCGTGGAGGAGTCGGCCAAGGCCGCCGCCGTCCTGCTCGTCTTCCTGTTCCGCAGACGCGACTTCACCGGCGTCGTCGACGGCGTGGTGATCGCCGGGGTGACCGCGACCGGCTTCGCGTTCACCGAGAACATCCTCTACCTCGGCAACGCCTTCGTCACCGACCAGCTCAGCCGCGACAGCGGCCTGGCCTCCGTGACGGCCGCGACGTTCTTCGTGCGCGTGGTCATGTCGCCGTTCGCGCACCCGCTCTTCACCGTCCTCACCGGCATCGGCTTCGGCCTCGCCGCGTTCTTCGCCGAGCGCCAGCACGTGCGCCGCGTGCTGCTCCCGCTCACCGGGCTGCTGCTCGCGATGGGCGTGCACGCGCTGTGGAACGGCTCCGCGGTCTTCGGGCAGTACGGCTTCTTCACCGTGTACGCGCTGTTCATGCTGCCCTCCTTCGGCCTGGTGACCTGGCTGGCCATCTGGACCCGGCAGCGCGAACTGCGCCTGATCCGCGCCGAGCTGCCCGCCTACGCGGCGGCGGGCTGGCTCACCCCGCCCGAGCCGTACGCGCTCGGCTCGATGCGCGCCCGCGCGCTGGCCCGCGACTACGCCGCGTACACCTGGGGGAAGGCGGCGGCCCGCACGGTCGCCGAGTACGAGACGTACGCGACGTCCCTGGCGTTCCTGCGCCACCGGGGGCGCCGCGGCAGGGCCGGCGCCGACTTCGTCGTACGCGAGCGGGAGCTGCTCGAAGAGCTGTGGGAGCGCCGCGGGCCGGCCCGCCCCGCCCTGGCCTACGCGGCCCGCGCGACGGCGCCGGTCCTGTACCCCATGCCGATGCCCCTGGCCGTGGGGATGCCCTACGCCGGACACGGCCACCCGCCGCCCTACGGCGCCCCTGCCTACGGCCCCGCATACGGCGGCCCCGCACCGGGCGGCCCCCCGTACGGCCACCCGGCGTACGGCTGGCCGCCGCACAACCTCTACCGCTCCTAAGCGCCCCGGCGCCACGCCCGGCGTCAGGCGGAGGCCGCCGTGAGCGTCGCCAGCTCCACCTCGGTCAGTTCCACGTCCGCGACCGCCAGCAGGGCCGGCAGCTGCTCGACCGTGCGCGCGGAGGCGATCGGCGCGGCCACGGTCGGCCGGGCGGCGAGCCAGGCGAGCGCCACGGTGGCGACCTGGACGTCCCGCTCGGCCGCGATCCGGTCGAGCGCGTTCAGCACCCGCTCGCCGCGCTCACTGCCCACGTACTCCTCGACGCGGCCGCTGCGCGCGCTCTCCACCCGCGTGCCGGGGCGGTACTTGCCGGTGAGGAAGCCGGACGCGAGCGCGAAATAGGGGACGGCCGCGAGGCCGGCGCGGGAGGCGACCTCCTGGAGGGGGCCTTCGTAGGTGTCGCGGGAGACGAGGTTGTAGTGGGGCTGGAGCGCGACGTAGCGGGCCAGGCCCTCGCGGTCGGAGAAGTCGAGGGACTCCTGGAGCCGGTCGGGGGCGATGTTGGACGCGGCGATCGCCCGCACCTTCCCGGCCCGCACCAGCTCGTCGAGCGCCCCGATGATCTCCTCCACCGGGACCGACGGGTCGTCGAAGTGGGTGTAGTAGAGGTCGATGTAGTCGGTGCCGAGGCGGCGCAGGGAGGCCTCGGCGGCGCCCTTGATGGTGTCGGCGGAGAGTCCCTTGAAATCGGGGTGGGAGCCGACCTTCGTGGCGACGACGACATCGGAGCGGTTGCCGCGCTCGGCGAGCCACGCGCCGATGAGCGTCTCGGACTCGCCGCCCTTGTTGCCGTCCGCCCAGTGCGAGTAGGCGTCGGCGGTGTCGACGAAGTTCCCGCCCGCCGCGACGTAGGCGTCGAGGACGGCGAAGGAGGCGTCCCGGTCGGCGGTCCAGCCGAAGACGTTGCCTCCGAGGGAGAGCGGGAAGACGTCGAGGTCGGATGAGCCGAGCGTACGGAGAGAAGTCATGCGTTCCTCAACGTCCCTGCCGGAAGGGGAATTCCGGCAGGGCACGGCTCGGCGCGCGCGGGCGCCGGACTCAGGGGGCGCTCAGGGGCTGCTCAGGGGCTGTTCAGGGGTTGAGGCCCTTGCCCTGCAGCCAGGACAGCGGGTCGATGTTGGCCCCGCCCGCGGTGTGGACCTCCATGTGCAGGTGCGGACCGGTGACGTTGCCGGTCGCGCCGACCCGCCCGATGACATCGCCGGTGGCGACCTTCTGACCCACGCTGACGTTGAGCGAGGACTGGTGGCAGTACCAGACCTCGGTGCCGTCGGGCAGCTCCAGGACCGTGCGGTAGCCGTACGCGCCCGCCCAGCCGGCCTCCTTGACGGTGCCGGTGTGCACGGCCTTGAGGGGGGTACCCGTCGGCGCGGCGAAGTCCAGACCGGTGTGGTGCCCGGAGGACCACATGGCACCGGCGTCACCGAAGTGCGAGGTCAGGGTGTACGAGGAGGTGGGCAGCGCATAGCTCTTGGCGAGCTTGGCCCGACGCTCGGCCAGGGCCTTGGCCTCCCGGGCCTCCCGCTCCTTCTTCTTCTGGGCGGCGGCCTTCGCGTCGGCCTCGCGCTCGGCCTCCCGCTGCTGGGCGGCGGCTTCGGCGGCGGCCTTCTCGGCGGCGCTCTCCTCGGCCGCGGTGCGCACCGCGTCGTCCGCCTGGGCCTGCTGGTTCTCCGCCTGCCGCATGATGCGGGCGCGCAACGCCTCGCCCGCGTCGGCGCCGCCCTGCCGGATACCGGCGGTGCCGGCACCGGCGGTGGTGAGCGGCGTGGCGGCCGGGACGGCATCGGCGCCCGCGGCGGCGGACGCGTCGTCGGCCATCAGGGAGCCGATGCCGGGAAGCGAGTCGGCCTTGGGCAGCGAGTCTGCGACGGCGCCCAGGTCGGGCATCGAGATGGTGACCGGCGGCTTGCCGTCCTGCGCGGTGGCGATGCCTCCCGCGCCGACGGCGGCGATGACGCCGACGCCCAGCACGGTGGAGCTGCGGGCGAGCCCGCCGCCGCCCTTCTTGTGCACACGGTGCCTGCCGCGGACGGGGCGGACGGACTCCTCGGTGGGGTTCCATTCCTCCCAGGTCTCCTGGTCGTACCCACCGAAATCGTCGTCGTTCGGTATGTACACGGCTTGGGGGGCAGGCCGGTTGGACGCCACTGGGGCGCGCTCCTTTCCTTCCTTTCGCCTACCGGGTTAGCTGACGGGTTCGGAGCAGGAAGGTCTCCTACGAGCATCCGGCACGAGGGCGCGGATGCCTGATTCACCCCAAGTTGGTGGTTCCCCGGCTCCCTTGCGGGATTAGGCGCGTGCGCACGGAGCCGTCGCTGGTGACGGCTGGGACGACCGCGCTGCGTTATCGAACGTTAATAGACGGGGGGCCCGTATTCCAAGCCGTTCCGATTGATCGTTAACGGCTTCGGCCCGTACTTATCAGGACACGGGCGCCAGGACCGGGGCGAGTTGACCCCTCGCCGCGTTGACAAAACGTCAGTTGGGCCGTGCGGCAACGCACTTCGGTCACCCCGGGTCACCGTCACGCTCGTGGTGTCCGTGGGTCACGTCCGCGGTGGCGGGGCGCCGCAGGGCGAGCAGCGCCATGTCGTCCGTGGCCGCGCCCCCGGTGTGCCGCCGCACCTCCTGCGTGAGCGTGGCCAGCAGCGCGTGCGGGCCCTCGCGGCCGGGGAAGATCCGCCCGCCGAGCCGGGCCGCCGGGTCGTAGAAGACGCCCGCGGCGTCGCGCGCCTCCGACAGGCCGTCCGTGTAGAAGAGCAGCATCGCGCCGGGCGGGAACTTCGACTCGTCCGCCCGGTCCGGCCAGCCGCCCAGTTCGCCCATGCCGAGCGGCAGCGCGGGCTCGCTCGGGGAGAGCACGCACAGCCGCCCGTCGCCGCGCAGCAGCAGCGGCTCGGGATGCCCTCGGTTGACCAGTCGTACGCAGCCGTCGCTGAGCCGGATCTCCGCGAGGACGGCGGTGGTGAACCCCTCGAAGGCGTCCAGCCCGTCCCGCCGGGTGCCCTCCCGCGCCAGCGCCCGCTCCAGGCGCTGCGCCACCGCCTCCAGGGTGGCCTCCTGCTCGGCGGCCTCCCGGAAGGCGCCGATGACCACGGCGACGGCGGCCACCGCGCCCATGCCCTTGCCGCGCACGTCGCCGACGATGAGCCGCACGCCGTGCGGGGTGTCCTGTACGGCGTACAGATCGCCGCCGATGAAGGCGTCCGCCTGCGCGGCCTCGTACCGCGCCGCGATGTCGAGCCCGCCGATCCGGGGGTCCGGCTGCGGCAGCACGGCGCGCTGGGTGGCCTCGGCGATGGAGCGGGCGGTGGCGAGCCGGTCGTTGCCGCGGCGCACGACGCGGTTGATGACGATGGCGAGGGCGGCGACGGTCATCACGGTCAGCAGTTCGGTGACGGCCTCGACATGGCTGTTCGCCGCGTTGCCGTAGTGCAGCACGATGACGGAGACGGAGGCCGCGGCGCCGGTCAGGGCGGTGTTCAGGAGCGAGTAGAAGGGGGCGGCGATCAGCGGGGCGGCCGTGAAGAGCGGGGCCGCGGTGAAGTCGGGCGGGGTCGAGGCGTCGTACAGGACCCCGACGACCAGGAGCAGGACCGGCAGGGCCCGCACGAAGGCCCGCTCGTGCGCGGTGGCTCCGCTGCCGCCGGTACCTCCACGCTGCCCCACCGCTTGTCTCCCGCCGAGTTTGCGCCCATCACCGCGCTGCACCCAGGTTTCCCGCAGCGGGGCGGGGGTGCGAGCCGGTGTGGGCCGAGCGGGTCACGGGGCGGAAAACACCGAGGGCCGGAAGCATCGAAATGCTTCCGGCCCTCGGCCTTCAGTAGCGGGGACAGGATTTGAACCTGCGACCTCTGGGTTATGAGCCCAGCGAGCTACCGAGCTGCTCCACCCCGCGTCGGTAAACACAACAGTACGCCATCCGGACGGATGAAGCGAACCGCTTCTCCGGGGGCCGGTGGGGTGGTCGGGGGTGGCGGGGTCCGGCGGGGCGGTCGGGGCGGCGGGGTCGGTGGTCGCCGGCTCGGCGTCCGGGGTATCGCGCCGTGTCCCGGGTGCGTCTCGGGCGTGCGGCGCGCCCCGGGCGTACGACCTGCACGTCCTGCCACGCCGCGCTCCCGGGCGCACGACCTGCACGTCCTGCCACACCGTGCCCCCGGGCGCACGCCCAGGCGTACGAATGGGCGATTCGTTTCCCTCTGCCGGGTCACCGGCCGAGCCCCTTCGCGCTGCGCCCGCGAGGCTCCCAGGTAAAGCAGCCCTGCACCTTCGGAAGGCGGCACCCATGTCCACTCCTCCCCCTAGCCCGAGCCCGAGCCCCAGGCACCGGAGCAAGCGCGGAGCCCTCGCCGTGGCCATGGCGCTCACCGCGCTCACCCTCGCCCTCGGTACCGCCCCGGCCACCGCCGACGACCCCGGGCCCGAGCCCCAAGCCGACGGAAAGGTCACCAACTCCCCCGGCCTCGCCACCGGCAACCTGGTGCAGGCCCCCGTGCACGCCACCGTGAACTTCTGCGGCAACACCATCTCGGTCGCCGGCGTCCTCAACCCCACCCCGAACAACGTCTGCGAACCGCAGTAACCCGAAGCGGGTCGTACCTCGGGCGTAGAGGGTGCTCACCCGTCAGGCGTGTGCAGCTCGTCCCGGCAGTTGACGCCGCGCCGCTGCGGTCGATGCGATGGTCACCGCATGGTCGGTGCGACGGGGATGACGAGGGCGCCTTGGCGCACGTGGTGGCAGCGGTGGCCTTGCCGGGTGGGCCGGGCCACGACGGCGTGGGCGGTGGTGTACGCCGGTTTCGGCGTGGCGTGCGCGTTGAGCGGGACGCCCCTGTTCTACCTGGGCAGCGAGCCGGGTCCCCCGGCGCTGGGCTGGGGGGTCGCGGCGGTGGGGGCGGGGGCGGCCCTGACCTGCGGCGCGGTCGCACGGTACGGACTGCGGCCGGCGTCGCGGGTGGGGCTGTGGGTGCTCTGCGTGCCGGCCGGGATGGCCGCGTTCGGCTTGCTGATGGACGTCATCACCCTGGTATTCGGTCAGGGGGTGGACAACGGCGTGGCCGCGGCGAACCACGCGCTGGCGGCGGCCGGGGTCGTGCTGCTCGCGGCCACGGCCCGGTCCGTGCGCCCCCCGCCCGCCGCGGCCGTCGCACGGACTCCTTCCGCCGCCTCCGGGCCGGTCCAACTGGCGGCCGGTGTCGGGACGGCGGCCTTTCTCCCCTACGCGGCGATGAAGCTCATCTGGGCGTCCGGCGGGGCCTTCGCCGGGATGACCGGCGAGGAGATGCTCGCCGTCTCCGAGCGCAACGGCGCGTCAGGAATCTGGCTGACGCTGGAGTCCTGGGGCCTGGACGGCACCGTGTTGCTGGCCGCGCTCGGCGCCTTCCTGTTGTGGGGCCTGGCCCGTCCGTGGGGCCAGGTCTTCCCGCGCTGGTCGCTGTGGCTGCGCGGCCGCCGCGTCCCCCGCTGGCTCCCGCTGGCCCCGGCCTTGCTCGGCGCCGCCACGCTGGCTCCGTACGGGGTGTTCGGCATCGGGTACCTGACCCTGGCCTCGACCGGCATGGTGACGATGCGGCGAGGCGACTTCCACTCCGCGAGCGATGCGCTGCTGGTCGCCTGGATCGGCCTGACCGCGTTCGCCGTCTACGGAATCACACTGACCGTCGCCGCCCACTCGTACTGGCGCCGGACCCGCCGGACGCGCGCTGAAGCGGAGTGACCCCGCGCGGCCAGCCCCGCAACACACCACAGCCTCAGGCCGGAAACACCCCGAAGCCCGACGACACACCGACCCCACAGGCCACCCTCGCCCCGGCACATCGACAGCACCCCAGAACGTGACGGCCCCTTTCCGCCATGCCGAAATCAGGCGATGAGGGTCTCTGCCCCGTGTGCCTGGGCGATTTCGTCGATTCGCTTTGCGAGTTCGAAGTCCGCAGCGGTCAGCTTGTGCCCGGCGTCATGAGTGGTGATGCCGAAGCGAACGTTGTCCCACCGAAGATCGATGTCCGCATGGTGACCGATGAGGCGCTCCACATCGGCGACGTGCACGATCAACGCCACTCCGCCGTGGTAGCGGATCCCGTAAGAACGGGTGATTTCGTCACCGTCGCGGCGCCACCCCGGAATTTCCCGAAGAGCCGCTTCGATCTCCTGCTCACTCAGCGGCACCGGTCCCTCTGCCACGCTCTTCAGCTCCCCTCGATGACGGGCTCCAGAACCTCGGCGAGGTCCCTGCCGACCGGGGCATCCTGCCACGGCCGCATAACCCGCTGAAGAGTGCACAACTCACGCCGCATACGCGCGGACCGGGTCTCGACCGCGATGTCCGCCACCGTGCACGCAATCTCTACGGCCTGATCTGGCTCACCCGCTTCGGCCGCCGCTGTGGCGTGCCTTGCCATGTAGACGCCCCGGTCCCTCCGTGCCGTTCCGGGTACTTCCTCGAGAACCTGACCCCACAGGTCCCCGGCTTCAGTTCCGAGGCCGAGACGGCCGTAGCAGGTGGCGCGTTGCACCTCCAGGTAGCCGGGGGTGCGACGGCAGGCGTTCCCCCAGGGCAGGTCGTCGTCCACGCGGGCGAGCAGACCGTCGGCTTGGTCGATGAGCCGGTCCACGGCTGGGCGGTCCCCCGTCAGACTCGCCCCGTGCGCCTGCTGCTGCAGGGCCATGATGCGAACCTTCGGGACCAGGCGTCTGGAATCCTCCAGGGCCGCCTCGCACAGGTCGATGACCGCGCCTCCGTCGCCCAGGTCCGTGCGTACTTGCGCCTGGTTGACGAGGGAGTATCCGACCAGGTGCGGGTCGCGCGACCGCATCGCGATCTCCTGCGTGATGCCCCGCCAGAAGCTCGCGCCCTGCATGTCCCCGGCGTCCTGGTAGAGCCATCCAACGAGCGCCGAGTACGCGGCCCCGATACGCAACAGCCCGCGCCTCGTCTCACCCTTCGCCGAGCGGACCAGCTTGTCGATCAGCTGGTACTGGGCGGAGACGGTGCCCATCAGATCGTGCGGGCCCAACAGCATGTCCGCTCGGTAGTGCCCCTCCAACTGCTCCTGGAAATAGGTGATCAGGGCGGGGTCTACGTGCTGAGGTGCCACAGGGTCGGCCACGAGCGCGGCAGCGGTGACGGAACCGAGTGCACGGCGGTTCACCTGGTCCTCTTCGTGATGCTCGGGCCGGATCCACCCCGCAGGCGTGGTGAATCCGAGGTCTTCCGGCCAGCGGCCGAGGGCGTCGTGCAGAACAAGGGCGGTTTCTTCTGGGGGCCAGCCAGGGCGTGTCCCCTCCCACCGCCGCCAGGTGCGTGCGGACACCGTGAACTGCCGATCGCCGAGCAGCTGCTGTCCGTGGGCGGTGATGCGGTCCGCGGCCTGCTCGATGGTGCGCCACCCGACGTGAAAACGGGCAGCCCTAAGCGCGTCGTTGCGGCTCATGGGGACAGTCTGAGGTGCCATCGCGGATCTCTCCGGTCATGGCCGCTACATGGCCACGGGTGGCCACGGAACGGCCTAGTTGCCGTTCTACGTGCGCAAGCATCATCCTGCTGTGACCACGAGACGTACATCGAACGCAGCAGATGTCACCTACTTCGACCTGCCCGACCCGGCTGGTCTCGCCGAGGAGCAGGTGTGCGGCCGGCGGTGCGTCTGGTGCGCGGCCAGCCTCAACACCGCTACTGCCGTCGACCTCGGCGAGCGCACGATCGATGCGCACGGCAGCGGCGCCCGCTGGTTCCCCCGCTGCTGCCGAGACTGTGGATACAGGCGCCTCTTCGCAGCGTTCAAGACGCACGCGAACGGCTGCAAGCAGTGCTCCACCAGCCTCCCCTGGTGCCTCCAGGGGCAGACGCTCTTCCGCGCGGCCCTGGACTTCAACCGGCAGAGCCGACGATGAGCGAGGGCGTCCGGTACTGCTGGCGCTGCGACGCGCCGATCACCAAGGAGCGGCCCGGCACGTCCATGTCGAAGGAGTCCGGCTCGGCCGGCGGGGCGGTCGTCTGGTGGCACATCAAATGCCCCCAGCTGCCCGCCTTCGTGCGGCGCACGCCCTAGTAGACCCCCGCCATCGCGCTCCAGCAGCGCGACCGCGGGGAGAGGCGGCCCGCACCCGACGGCACTCGGGGGGGCACGGGCCGCCCCGTCACCCTCACACCCAACAGAGCAGAAAGGCCACCATGCCCAACCCCCACCCCTCGCAGGACGATCCGGCGGTGCCGCCCCCAGTGCCCCTCCCGTGCGGGCCGTGCCTGCACCAGCTCATCACCACCGACGTGACCACCCCCCACCCCTGCGCTGAGGGCACCGCCCTCGGCCTCCATGGCGGACTCCTCTACCCCCTCCCGAAGGGACCTTGCCCCTGCCGGTGCCAGCAGCAGGAGGAAACCCCAGCGGCGAAGGCGGGACGGGCAGCAGCCCACCGCGTCCTCCGTCGCGACACCCCGTAGCCCCCCGGCTCGTCCCTGTGGGCGCCGCTCGCACTACCCGGCAGCGCGACAGCACGCGCGAGCAGTGTGCGAGCAAACAGCCCTCAGGCCCCGAACATGCCGAAAGCCCAGCCAGAGGACTCTCTGAGCTGGGCTTTCTCTGTAGACCGTGTGGGACTCGAACCCACAACCAATGGATTAAAAGTCCACTGCTCTGCCAATTGAGCTAACGGTCCTCGTCGGTGCTCCCCCGAGCATAGCGGGAGCCGCCGCGCGTTCCGATCGGGTATCGCCTCCCCGGAGCGTTTCCGTCCCGGCGGGCGGCCCTGCGCGACGTCGTCGACGTCACGCGGAAGGGCCCGCACGACGTGGGTACGTCGTGCGGGCCCTTCCGTTCGATCAGGCGCGGTCAGCTGTTGCGCTTCCAGCGCGGCTTGTCGTCGCGGCGGCCGAAGGAACCGGTGCTGGTGCCGGAGCGGTCGCGGTTGAACGCCGGGCGCTCGTGGCCGCCGGAGCGGAAGCCGCCCGAGGGACGGTCGTCGCGACGGTCGCGGTTGAACGGGCGGTCGCTGCCACGGTGGCCGCCGGCGGGGCGCTCGTCACGGCGGAAGCCGCCACGGTCGCCGCCCGAGGGACGCTCGTCACGACGGTCACGGTTGAAGCCGCCACCGCGGTTGTCGTCACGGCGGAAGCC
>NZ_JBVIJT010000005.1:0-660168 GCF_055581265.1 Streptomyces sp. NPDC031466 | reverse complement strand
GCCACCGCCACGGTTGTCGTCACGACGGTCGCGGTTGAAGCCGCCGCCACGGTTGTCGTCACGGCGCTCGAAGGAACGGCCGCCACGGTCGCCACCCGAGGGACGCTCGTCACGACGGTCACGGTTGAAGCCGCCACCGCGGTTGTCGTCGCGACGGAAGCCACCGCCACGGTTGTCGTCACGACGGTCGCGGTTGAAGCCGCCGCCACGGTTGTCGTCACGGCGCTCGAAGGAACGGCCGCCACGGTCGCCACCGCGGTCGTCACGGTTGAAGCCACCGCGGTCACCGCCACGGTCGCCCCGGCGGTCCCGCTCGTAGTTGCCGCGCTCGTCACGCTGCGGACGGCGGTTCTCGTACGAGGAGGAGCGCTCCTCGCGGGCCGGGCGCTCGACGCGCTCGGCGGTGGGCTGCTCGGGGACCGACGCGACGGCGGCCTCGACGACGGCCTCCGCGGCGGCGGCCGCCTCGGCGACCGCGACCTCCGGGTCCTCGCCGCGCTCGCGGGCGGCACGCGCGGTGAGGCGGTCGGCCTCCTCGCGCAGCTCGGCGGCGCGGCGGGTGGCGCGCTCCAGCTCCTTGGTCAGCTCCTTGACCTCGCGCTCGGCCTGGGTCGCCGCGTTGCCCGCGGAGTCGGCCTGCACCTCGGTCATGGAACGGGCGCCGGTGATCTCGGCGACCTCCGGGTCGAAGGTGCCGCCGCCGTTGATGATGTGGCGCGTGGCGTCGACGCCCGCGTCCTCCATCAGGCGGAAGATCTGGCGGCGCTGGTGCGGCAGGGAGAGGGAGACCACGGTGCCGCTGCGGCCGGCGCGGGCCGTACGGCCCGAGCGGTGCAGGTAGTCCTTGTGGTCGCCGGCCGGGTCCACGTTCAGGACCAGGTCGATGCCGTCCACGTGGATGCCGCGCGCGGCGACGTCGGTGGCGACGAGGGCGTTGACGTAGCCCTTCTTGAAGTCCTCCAGGACGCGGGTGCGGGCACCCTGCGTCATGCCGCCGTGCAGCGCGTCGGCCTTCACACCGGAGTCGCAGAGCTGCTCGGCGATGCGGTCGGCGCCCAGCTGGGTGCGGACGAAGATGATCGTGCGGCCCTTGCGCGCGGCGATGGCGGCCGTGACGGGCGCCTTGTCGCGGGGCTTCACGATCAGGATGTGGTGCGTCATGGTCGTGACGTTGCCCTGGGCGCTGTCGACCTCGTGCGTCACCGGGTTGGTCAGGTAGCGCTTGACCAGCGTGGAGATCTCGTTCTCCATCGTGGCCGAGAACAGCATGCGCTGGCCGCCGGACGGAACCTGGTCGAGCAGCTCGGTGACCTCGGGCAGGAAGCCCAGGTCGGACATCTGGTCGGCCTCGTCGAGCACCGCGATCTGGGTGTTCTCCAGGGAGCAGGCGCCACGGCTGATGATGTCGCGCAGTCGGCCCGGCGTGGCGACGAGGATGTCGACACCGCGCTCCAGGGCGTAGATCTGGTTGCCCATGGACGTACCGCCGCAGACGACCTTCATCTTCAGGCCGAGGACGTCACCGTAAGGCTGGAGGGCGTCCGCGACCTGCATCGCGAGCTCGCGGGTCGGGGTGAGGATGACGCCGCGGGGCTTCTTCTTCTCGGTGCGGCCGCCCTCGGCGAGGGTCGCCAGCATCGGCAGGCCGAAGGAGAGGGTCTTGCCGGAGCCGGTGCGGCCGCGGCCGAGGATGTCCTTGCCGGCCAGGGCGTCCGGGATGGTCGCGGCCTGGATCGGGAAGGGCGTGGTCACACCGTTCTGCGCGAGCTTGCGGACGATGCCCTCGGGCAGACCGAGGTCCGTGAAGGTCATCTCGGGCTCGGCGTCGGCGGCGGCCTCAGGGGCGGCGTCCGTGTCGGCAGCGGCCTCGGCGACGTCCTCGGAACCGGCGATCTCGACGACCTCGGCGACCTCGGTGATTTCCGGGGCCTCGGTGGCCGCAGGGGCCTGCGCCGGCGCCTCTACGACCGCGGCCGGGGCGTCGACGGTCTCGACGCCGCCGATGGCCTCAACGGCCTCGGCGATCTCGTTCTCGGGCAGGACGATGTGGTCAGAACTGAAAATGGACATGCGAAATGCGAAACCTTCCGGAGTCTCGGCACGCGCCCGTCAACTCCGTGATTTCGCAATGGACCGCCTCGATGCGGTCAGCCACGGCAAGGGAGAGTACGCGCCACGCGGCGCTCTTCTGTGTCGGCGCCGGGCAATTGGTATCAAACGATCTACTACCATACGCACCCCCTGGCCCATATGGCAAACCGCCTCCGCCTCACCCCCTCCCACCTGGGCATACGTGTTTCCCACCCCCACCCATGACCATGTGCACGACAGTCACAGCGGGCCCGCCTCGGGCGACGGCTCGCGCTCGGCGATCAGCGCGTTCCGCCGTTCCAGCTGAGCGCCCTGGCCGCCCTCGTGCGCCGAGGAGGAGGGCTCCGGGGTGGTGGGTTCCGGGGTCGGCGTGGGCGTGGGCTTCGGCGGCTCCGGCTCCTCGCTCGACCGCGTCGGGGTCGGCTTCGGCCGCGTCGTCGCGGGCCTGCCGGGACCACCCGGCTTCGGCGGCATCGCGGTGGCCGTGGCGGCGACGGTCTCCAAGGGCCTTCCGCCGCCCAGGGCCGGACCGTCGCCCGCCGAACCCCCGCCGCTCTTGCCGCCCTTGCCCTTGCCCTTGCGTTTGCCCTTGGCCTTCCCCTTGTCCCGGCCCTGCCCGCGCTCGCCTCCCGACGCGGCGTCGTCCCCGGCCGCCGGTTTGCCGTCGGAGGCGGCCGCCCCGCCGTGTTCGCCGGCCGAGTGCCCGGGCCGCGGCGCGTTCCCGTCGTCCCCGATGCTCATGCACCCCGCGCTCGCCGCGACGGCCACCGCGACCGCGGCCCAACGCACGGAAACGTACAAATGACGCACGGCCGAGCACCTCCTGAGGCGCCGAGAATCAAGACGCCCTGCCCAACTCCCGTGGCACACGAGAAGACACGGACGTCATGCCCACGCCGATGACCCCGCCCTCCGGGCAGGCGCCCCGCGCCCCCTGAACGGCCACCCGCCTCACCCGTACCCGAGCGCATGCAGCCGCGCGTCGTCGATCCCGAAGTGGTGCGCCACCTCGTGCACCACCGTGATCTCCGTCTCGGCGACCACGTCCTCCCGCGACTCGCACATCCGGAGCGTGGGCCCCCGGTAGATGGTGATGCGGTCCGGCAGGACACCCGCGTACCACTCGCCGCGGTCGGTCAGCGGCGTGCCCTCGTACAGCCCGAGCAGCTCGGGATCGTCGGAGGGCGGCTCGTCCTCGACAAAGACGGCCACGTTGTCCATCAGCCGCGTCAACTCCGGCGGAATCCGGTCGAGAGCCTCGCCGACCAGTTCCTCGAACTCCTCGCGCGTCATCTCCAGCACACCCCCATTGTCGGCCACGCCCCCGTCCCCGTCCCGGCATACCCCGCGCCCGCCTTGGGCATACGGGACCAATGGCACGCGCCTTCACGGTCGTTCCCCGAGGGCTGCGACGGGCGGTCGCCGCCCGCGTGGGCCGCCGCCGCGCCCGGGCGATCGGCGAACCGACCCGCCCCTACGCCCGCGCCCTCGGCCTCGTCACGGTCGTGCTCGTCGGCGCCTGGCTCGGTCTGCTGATCGTCGGCAGCGTGCGCGCGCCGGTGGGCCCCATGGACACCCGCATGACGCTCCGCCCGTCCCTGACCGGCGGCACGAAGATCAACGTCTCACCGCTCGGCGCCCTGGAACTGCGCTCCCACACCGCGCCCATCCGTCTCGACGTCGACGTGGACCGCCTCGACCCGGTCCGCTCCCAGGCCCTGGTCGACCACCCCGAGCGGCTCGCCGGCCTCCAGGACGAGGTCGCCCGCGACGTCGGCCACGGCACGCTCGACCTCGCCGTGCGCTCCTGCGTGGCCGTCGTGTCCGGCGCCACCGCGCTCGGCCTCGCCGTCTACCGCCGCCCGCGCCGCGCGCTCGCGGCGGGCGGTCTGGCGCTCGCCCTGCTCGCGGCGTCGGGCACGGCCGCGTACGCCACCTGGAACCCGAAGTCGGTCCTGGAGCCCAAGTTCTCCGGCCTGCTCAGCAGCGCGCCCTCCGTGGTCGGCAACGCCCGCAGCATCGTCACCGAATTCGACGTCTACCAGCAGGAGTTGGCCCGCCTGGTCACCAACGTCACCAAGCTCTACGACGTGACGTCCTCACTGCCCGCCTACCAGCCGGACCCCACCACCATGCGGCTCCTGCACGTCTCCGACATCCATCTGAACCCGGCGAGCTGGAAGATCATCGCCTCGCTCGTCGAGCAGTACGACATCGACGTCATCGTCGATTCCGGGGACACGATGGACCACGGCACGGCGGCCGAGAACGGCTTCCTGGACCCGATCGAGGACCTGGGCGCCCCCTACGTGTGGGTGCGCGGCAACCACGACTCGTTCACCACCCAGCGCTATCTGGAACGCTTCAAGAACGTGCACGTCCTGGACGACGGCAGGGCCGCGACCGTCGCCGGTCTGCGCCTCGCCGGGATCGGCGACCCGCAGTACACGCCCGACCGTTCGGAGAAGACCGGCGGCGACACGGTCCAGCACATGGCCGGCATCCGCCTCGCGTCGGCCCTGCGCGCCGAACGGGCCGCCGGCACCCCGGTCGACGTGGCGATCGCGCACAACCCGACGGCCGCGCGCGAGACGGACGGCGAGGTCCCGCTGGCCCTCGCGGGGCACGTCCACCACCAGCAGATGGAGGTCCTGGACGGCGGCACACGGCTGCGCGTCGAGGGCTCGACGGGCGGCAGCGGACTGCGCGCGGTCGAGGGCAAGTACCCCGACCCGGTCGAGGCCTCCGTCCTGTACCTGGACCGTACGACCAAACGGCTGCAGGCCTGGGACGAGATCAAGCTGGGGGGACTGGGCCTGACGAAGGCGGAGGTCAGCCGACACCTGCCCAAGGAGAACCAGCCCGGCGCGAGCCCCTCCCCGACGGCTCCCTCCCGGAGGACCCCCGGCGCCTCTCCCGAGCGCTCCGCCGGGGCACGCTCCCCGGCCCCCGGATAACCGTTTTGGCGATACCTCCCCGCATCCCATATGCTTCTCACGTCCCCGACGCGCTGCAAAGCGCCCAGGTGGGCCCTTAGCCCTCATCGTCTAGTGGCCCAGGACGCCGCCCTTTCAAGGCGGTAGCACGGGTTCGAATCCCGTTGGGGGCACGCAACACCATGTGCGAGACTGGTGCTCGCACATTGCTTGGTCCTGTGGAGCAGTTTGGAGTGCTCGCCACCCTGTCAAGGTGGAGGCCGCGGGTTCAAATCCCGTCAGGACCGCTTGCGATTCCACGCGGATCGCGTGGCTGGGTAGCTCAGTTGGTACGAGCGATCGCCTGAAAAGCGATAGGTCGCCGGTTCGATCCCGGCCCCAGCCACTTCCCCGAAGGCCCCGTCCCTGGACGGGGCCTTCGGCGTTCCCGGACACTCCTACGCGGGCTTGCCCGCATGGGCCGCGGTCCCCGCCCGGCCCCCCGGATGGCGGTGCCGCCACACCCAGAACACCGCCGAGGCCACCAGCGCCCAGCCCCCGAGCACCAGGAACGGGAACGCGTGCTGGTGCCCGCCGAAGTACACCGCCGTGTGCTGCGCGTTGACCGACGCCCCCGGCGGCAGCCACTGCCCGATGTGCCCCAGCACGGACGGCAGCAGCGGCCAGGACACCGCGCCCCCGGACGACGGGTTCCCGAGCAGCACCATCAGCCCCCACGTCGGCAGCATCGCCCACCGCCCGAACAGCGTGTTGAACATGGTGAAGACCATCCCGGACGCGAACAGCGTCAGCGCCAGGATCAGCCACGACTCCACGAACGGCAGATCCACCGCCCCCAGCCACCAGTCGACGACCGCCGCGATGACGAACGCCCCGAGCAGCGCGTACAGCGCCGTGAACCCGATCCGCTCCGCCGGATTCAGCCCCCGCGCGTGCACGCTCAGCTGGATCGCCCCGACGAAGCCGATGATCACCGCCGCCAGCGAGATGTAGAAGATCGCGAGCCCCCTCGGGTCGCCCTCCTGCAACGGCTTGATGTCCTTCACCGTGACCGGGACCCCGACCTTCTCGCCCACCTTCGGCGCGGTCTCCGCGAGCACCTGCGCGACCGAGGCCCCGGACGCCCCCGACACGTCCAGGGTCACCTTGTCCTCGCCCACGTCGAGGATCGCGAAGACCTTCTGCTCCTCCACGTCCCGCCGGGCCCCGGCGACGTCGTCGTACCGCCGCACCTCCAGCGAGGCGTTCAGCGCCTTCTCCATGCCGTCGAGGAAGGCCTTGCCGCGCGCGTTGTCCGGCGACCCGACCACCGCCGTGGGCACGTGGTGGGGCGTGGGGTTCGCCATGGAATACGTGTACGAACCCGCGAAGAGCCCCGCCGCGGCCGCCAGGATGAAGACCAGCACGAGCGCCGGCAGGAAGGGCGACTCCTTGAAGGACGCCCACCGCTCTCCGCGGGTGGGGACCCGCCCGTGCGCGCCGTGGGGGTGCGCCCCCTGCTGACTCTGCTCTCCCGGCTCATGATCAGGCATACGAACACGCTAAACCACGCATACCCGCACCACTCACTCAGCCGCTGACGAAACGGACCTCCCCCGTCGCCGCCACCCCCGCACCGCGCACACCGCCCCCACCAGCACCACGACCCCGATCAGCAGCACGGTGTCCGGCACCGCCCTGCCCACACCCCCGGCCCACCGCTCCACCGCGAACGAATCGTCCACGTCCAGCAGACCGGGCAGCGCGGTCGTCCCGTCGTAGGCGAGGAAGAGGGCCCCGAGGCCGATGAAGAAGAGCCCGGACAGCAGCGAGGTCGTGTGCAGTTCGAACCGGCCCAGCCGGAAGGCCCGCCCGCGCAGCCACGCCCGCCGCCCCAGGTCGAACCGCTCCCAGAGCAGCGCGAGGACGAAGAGCGGCACGGCCATGCCCAGGGCGTAGACCGAGAGCAGCAGCCCGCCGTACACCGGGCTCCCGCTGACCGCCGCGACCGTCAGGACGCTGCCGAGGATCGGCCCGGCGCAGAAGCCGGCGAGCCCGTACACCGCGCCCAGCGCGTACACGGAGAAGGCGGTCGTCGGCCGGATGCGCCCCGACAGCTGCGCCATGCGGCGCGAGGCGAACCCCATCCCCACCACCTGGAGCACCCCGAGCCCGATGATCAGCCACCCGGCGACGAGCACCAGCTGGTCGCGGTGGCCGAAGAAGAAACGCCCCGCGTAGGACCCGGCCGCGCCCAGTGGGACCAGGGTGGTGGCGAGTCCCGCGTAGAAGATGCCGGTCCGTGCGACGAGCCGGGAGGCGGAGTCGATCGAGTACGCGAAGAAGGCGGGCAGCAGCAGCGCGCTGCACGGACTGACCAGGGCGAGCAGCCCGCCCAGAAAGGCGGCGAAGTACCCCACGTCGGCGGTCACCGGGAACCACCCCTGCCACGGGCCGGGCCGGCCTCCTCGGCGGCCGCCTCGATCGCCTGGGCGAAGACCTCGTCCGGCTGCGCGCCCGCGATGGGCCTGCCGTTGACCAGGAAGGAGGGCGTGGAGGTGGCGCCGAGGCCGTACGCCTCCTCCTGGTCCTTCTGCACGGCCGCCTCGGCGGCGTCGCCGCCGGTGTCGCGCACGAAGCGGCCGATGTCCTCGACCCCCGCCTCTTTCGCCAGCTCCTTGAGCCGGTCGTCGCCGAAGCCCTTCTCCTTGGCCCCCTCGGCGTACGCGGCCTCGTGGAACTGCCAGAAGCGGCCCTGCCTGCCCGCCGCCCACGCGCCGCGCGCGGCCCGCTCGGAGTCCTCACCGAAGATCGGGAAGTTGCGCCACTCGATGCGCAGGACGCCCTTGTCCACGTACTTCTTCACGAGGCCCGGCTCGGTGTCGCGGGCGAACTTCCCGCAGAAGCCACACTTGAAGTCGGCGTACTCGACCAGCACGACGGGCGCGTCCGCGCGGCCCCGCGCGAGCGGGTCCCCGGCGGCGCGGCGGGCGAGCTTCTCCAGCTCGGGGTGGACCCCGGCCCGCGACTCGGCGGACGTGCCGGACGACCCCTCCCGCGCGCCGGCCGACGAGGGCTCGTCCGGCTTGGTCGCGCTGTAGGAGGCGGCGCCGAGCAGCAGCGCGGCGAGGGCCACGCCCGCGCCGATGGCGATGTGCTTCTTTTTGTTGTTGTCGTTCTCGGGCATCAGGGAGTTCTCTCTGTTCCTGTACGTCGTTGAAGGGGCCCCGGGCGGGGGCCTCTACACGCGCAGGATCGAGAGATCGAGGGGAGAGGGCGGCGCGAGGGGCGGCGGCCCGCGCTCCGGTGCCGGCGACGGCACCGTCTGCTCGGCGCCCCACCCGCCGGACGCGGCATGGGCCTGGTGCAGGGCGGGCAGCAGCTCGTACGCGGACGTGGGGCGCGGCGGGGCGGCAGGCGGCTGCCCGGTCTCCCGTGGATCCCCCTGGCCGCAGCCGGGCGCCCCGGTGGAGTCCCCGGCCCGCACCGTCGCCGTCTGTTCCGCCACCGGCTTCGTCGCCGGTTCCGCCGCCCGGGCTGGCCCGCAGCACACCCCGAGCACGACCAGCAGGACCCCGAGCAAGGGGCCCCACGGCGTACGCGCACCGGACAACATGCCCGGAATCGTACGTGCCGGGACACCTCGGGAGGGAAATCGGTTCGCCACTGCGGAGCGGCGGGTGAGATCCTGGACGGCGTATGTCTACGCAGCCCGCCCTCACCCTCGACACCCTCGCCCCCCGCCTGACCGAGCTCTCGCTGCGCGACGAGCACCGGATCGGGCGCCGGCTGGAGGGTGCCCGCCGCGTCCGCAAGCCCGAGGCCCGTGCCGCCGTCCTCGCCGAGATCGCGGCGGACGTGGAGAAGGCCGAGGCGCGGATGGCCGAGCGCGGCTCCCGCGTGCCCGCGATCACCTATCCCGAGCAGCTCCCGGTCAGCCAGAAGAAGGACGACATCGCCGAGGCGATCCGCGACCACCAGGTCGTGATCGTCGCGGGCGAGACCGGTTCCGGCAAGACCACGCAGATCCCCAAGATCTGCCTGGAGCTGGGCCGGGGCGTGCGCGGCATGATCGGCCACACCCAGCCGCGCCGCATCGCGGCCCGTACGGTCGCCGAGCGCGTCGCCGAGGAGATGGACACGCCGCTGGGCGAGGCCGTCGGCTGGAGGGTCCGCTTCACGGACCAGGTGAACCCGGACGGGACGTTCATCAAGCTGATGACGGACGGCATCCTGCTGGCCGAGATCCAGACGGACCGCGAGCTGCGGGCGTACGACACGATCATCATCGACGAGGCGCACGAGCGCTCGCTCAACATCGACTTCCTGCTCGGCTACCTCGCCCAGCTGCTGCCCAGGCGCCCGGACCTGAAGGTCGTCATCACCTCGGCGACCATCGACCCCGAGCGCTTCTCGCGGCACTTCGGGGACGCCCCGATCGTCGAGGTCAGCGGCCGGACCTTCCCGGTGGAGGTGCGCTACCGCCCGCTCCTCGAAGAGGACTCGGACGACTCCGACCGCGATCAGATCACCGCGATCACCGACGCCGTCGAGGAGCTCCAGGCCGAGGGCAAGGGCGACATCCTCGTCTTCCTCTCCGGGGAGCGCGAGATCCGCGACACGGCGGACGCGCTGAACAAGAAGAACTACCGGTTCACCGAGGTCCTCCCCCTGTACGCACGGCTCTCGCACGCCGAGCAGCACCGCGTCTTCCAGCAGCACACGGGCAGACGGATCGTCCTCGCCACGAACGTCGCCGAGACGTCGCTGACCGTGCCGGGCATCAAATACGTGATCGACCCCGGCACGGCCCGCATCTCCCGCTACAGCCACCGCACGAAGGTGCAGCGGCTGCCCATCGAGGCGATCAGCCAGGCCAGCGCCAACCAGCGCAAGGGCCGCTGCGGCCGTACGTCGGACGGCATCTGCATCCGGCTCTACAGCGAGGACGACTTCCTCTCCCGGCCGGAGTTCACGGACGCGGAGATCCTGCGCACGAACCTCGCCTCCGTCATCCTCCAGATGACCGCGGCCGGGCTCGGCGACATCGAGAAGTTCCCCTTCATCGACCCGCCGGACCACCGCAACATCCGCGACGGCGTCCAGCTCCTGCACGAGCTGGGCGCGCTGGACCCCACCCAGAAGGACCCGAAGAAGCGGCTCACGCAGCAGGGCCGCAAGCTCGCCCAGCTGCCGGTGGACCCGCGCCTGGCCCGGATGGTCCTGGAGGCCGACAAGAACGGCTGCGTGCGCGAGGTGATGGTGATCGCGGCGGCGCTCTCCATCCAGGACCCGCGCGAGCGCCCGGCGGAGAAGCAGGCCCAGGCCGACCAGCAGCACGCCCGCTTCAAGGACGAGACCAGCGACTTCCTCGCGTACCTGAACCTGTGGCGGTACGTCCGCGAGCAGCAGAAGGAGCGCGGCTCGTCGTCGTTCCGCCGCATGTGCAAGGCGGAGTACCTGAACTTCCTGCGCATCCGCGAATGGCAGGACATCTACACGCAGCTGCGTACGGTCGCCAAGCAGCTGGGCATCCACGTCAACGACGAGGACGCGCCCGACGACCGCGTCCATGTCTCCCTCCTCGCCGGCCTCCTCTCCCACATCGGGATGAAGGACGTGAAGGAGTCCAAGGACAGCAGGGCCGCCAAGGACGGTGACCCCAAGCAGCGCGGCGGGCGCAACGAGTACATCGGCGCCCGCAACGCCAAGTTCGCGCTCTTCCCCGGCTCGGCGCTCTTCAAGAAGCCCCCGCGCTTCATCATGTCGGCCGAGCTGGTGGAGACCTCGCGGCTGTGGGCCCGGGTCAACGCGAAGATCGAGCCCGAGTGGGTCGAGCCGCTCGCCCAGCACCTCCTGAAGCGCACGTACAGCGAGCCGCACTGGGAGAAGGACCAGGCGGCGGTGATGGCGGTCGAGAAGGTCACGCTGTACGGCGTCCCGATCGTCACCGACCGCAAGGTGAACTACGGCCGGATCGACCCCGAGGTCTCCCGCGACCTGTTCATCCGCAACGCCCTCGTGGAGGGCGACTGGCGCACGCACCACAAGTTCTTCGCCGCCAACCGCAAACTGCTCACCGAGGTCGAGGAGTTGGAGCACCGCGCCCGGCGCCGCGACATCCTCGTGGACGACGAGACGCTCTTCGACTTCTACGACCAGCGGGTGCCGGCGGACGTCGTGTCCGGCGCGCACTTCGACTCCTGGTGGAAGAAGAAGCAGCGGGAAGAGCCCGAACTACTCGACTTCGAGCGGTCGATGCTCATTAACGAGAAGGCCGGTGACGTCTCCAAGGACGACTACCCCGACTCGTGGCGGCAGGGGCCGCTGAAGTTCAAGGTGACGTACCAGTTCGAGCCGGGGGCTGACGCGGACGGCGTCACGGTCCACATCCCGCTCCAGGTCCTGAACCAGGTCACGGACGAGGGCTTCGACTGGCAGATCCCGGGCCTGCGCGAGGACGTGGTCATCGAGCTGATCCGCTCCCTGCCCAAGCCGATCCGGCGGAACTACGTACCGGCGCCGAACTACGCGAAGGCGTTCCTGGAGCGCGCGGTGCCGTTGCAGGAGCCGCTGCACGTGACGCTGGCGCGCGAGCTCCAGCGGATGGTCGGGGTGCCGGTCTCGCCCGACGACTTCGATCTGACGCGCGTGCCGGACCACTTGAAGATCACGTTCCGGATCATCGACGAGCGGCGTCGCAAGCTCGCCGAGGACAAGGACCTCGAAGCGCTCAAGCTGCGGCTGAAGCCGAAGGCCCGGCAGGCGCTCTCGCAGGCCGCCGCCGCGACCGCCGAGCGGACGGGCGGCTCGGCCGTGGAGCGCACGGGGCTGACGGACTGGAGCATCGGCGCGCTCAGCCGCGTCTTCGAGACGCGGCGGGCCGGACAGCCCGTGAAGGCCTACCCGGCCCTCGTGGACGACGGCGACACCGTCTCCGTCCGCCTCTTCGACACCGAGGCGGAGCAGCGGCAGGCGATGTGGCGCGGCACCCGCCGGCTCATCCTGCGCAACATCCCGGTCAACCCGGGCAAGTTCGCCTCGGACAAGCTGACGAACCAGCAGAAGCTCGCCCTGTCCGCGAATCCGCACGGCTCCATACAGGCGCTCTTCGACGACTGCGCGATGGCGGCGGCGGACAAGCTGATCGCGGACTTCGGCGGGCCCGCCTGGGACGAGGAGTCCTACCGCAAGCTCTTCGACAAGGTGCGCGCCGAGATCGTCGACACGACCGTGCGGGCGGTCGGGCAGGTGCAGCAGGTCCTCGCCGCCTGGCAGGCCTGTGAGCGGCGCCTGAAGTCCACCAGGAGCCCCGTGCTGCTCGCGAACCTCGCGGACGTGCGACAGCAGCTGGACTCCCTCGTCAAGCCGGGCTTCGTGACGGAGACGGGGCTGCGGCGCCTGCCCGACCTGATGCGCTACATGATGGCGGCGGACCGGCGGCTCCAGCAGATGCCGACGAACGCGCAGCGGGACACCAGCCGCATGGAGAAGGTCCACGAGATGCGGGACGAGTACCTGTGGCTCCTGGAACAGCTGCCGCGGGGCCGGCCCGTGCCGCAGGAGGTCCTGGACGTCCGCTGGATGATCGAGGAGCTGCGCGTCAGCTACTTCGCGCACGCGCTCGGCACGGCGTACCCCGTCTCGGACAAGCGGATCGTGAAGGCGATCGACGCGCTGGCGCCGTGAGCACCCGGGCACGCAGGGTGAGTTCGACCGCCGGGCCTGCGCTGCTGTAGAGTCCTGTCTCGCAGCACAGCGCGCGAGCGAGTGCCGCGAGCAAGGTCCTGTGGAGCAGTTTGGAGTGCTCGCCACCCTGTCAAGGTGGAGGCCGCGGGTTCAAATCCCGTCAGGACCGCAGTAGAGGAAGACCCCGTAACCGCATCGGTTACGGGGTCTTTCGCATGTCAGGCCACCCGGCCTCTACGGCCCCCGGCGTGTTCTCGGGCGCGTGTCTTGACGGCGTCACATTCCGCCGGTACCCCGGACATCAGGGAGTCGACGGCAGGCTCCCGGGAGGTGACGCATGTCTGCTTCTTCCGCGTCCGCGCGGCACGAGACCCGGGCCCTGTTGCGCGCGCACCTCGCGGCGGCCTCCGGCTACCGCCATCTGACGCGACACTGCCCCATCTGCCATCGACTGCTGAGGCTCGCTCAGGAGCCCACCCAGGCCCGCCAGGACGGGTGCGGGGCGGTCGAGGACGACCCCGGTGGGCCCGACGAGGGCGACGGGGACGAAAGTCCCGTCGATCCATGACCAAAGGGCGGCGGCGGCACCCGCACCCCGGTGAGAGGCTGAGAGTCACAGCCCTTTAGCGCAGCGACAACGCACGCAACAAGGCGCGCGGCGTGTGACGGGTGTCACCGAACAAGTTTTGGAAAGGCCCGAACTTACACCCTTCCTACAACGGGCCAATTTAATATGTGCAATTGCACCACCCCTCGGAATGCGCCCGCATCGCACCGCCCACGCCCCCACGCGCCCCTCGCGCGGCCGCCCCGGAGTGCGACAGGCCCGCCCCGGGCCCGCCCGCACACCCGCGCCGGCGCACAAAAAAAATCGCGCTGGACCCGGCGGAGTCCAGCGCGATCGAACGACTCACCCATGCGGCTCAGGCGTGGCACCCGTTGGGGCGGGGACCGCGTCGCGTGTAGCTATATGTCGGACGTACGACCGGGTTGGGGGACCCGGCAGCAGTGGTGCTCTTCGCCCGAGTTGTGCGGGTTACTGCTGGTTGAGCGGTACTTCTGGCGTACGTCAGGCCTCGCTGCGCTGCTGCGGAATGCCCGCGAGCAGTGCGCGGACCTCAGCCTCGCGGTAACGGCGGTGTCCGCCGAGCGTGCGAATCGACGTGAGCTTGCCAGCCTTGGCCCAGCGCGTCACCGTCTTCGGGTCGACGCGGAACATCGTGGCGACCTCAGCCGGGGTCAGCAGCGGCTCGGCATCAGGGGTGCGAGCGGTCATGAGCGGCCTCCTCGGGAGAACCGAACCTTCTCGGTTCATTCCTCTAAATTCTGCACCTTGACCCGCGTTGCCCGAAATGGCGGACGCGAGTCGAGTCGGTTATAGGACGAACGGCTTGTCCTCGGCACTACAACTACACCATCCGTCCAGCCACGTCGGCCAAACCGATGGAATTGCCCTCCCAGGTGTTCATCACCGACGGAAGACGATGGACCATGCCATAGCGGACAGTCACGCCCCCGTGACGATCAGTCACAGAGCGATCAGGAGTCAACAGGACCCCCCATAGCGTGCAATGCAGAGCAATCCGCCCTTACTCGGACGGAAGGAGTCCTCCCCGGACTCCTTGTCCTATTTTGGCACGAGGAGGGGCGATGGGCGCAAGGGCGCAGTAAAGTGCGGTCCGTCACGCTTGACACAAAGGCCCGGATCGGGACCTACGTCCCGCCACCCGGCGCGCGCCGGCTCTCAGTTCGCGAACTGAAGGTCCCGGACCGCCCGCCATCGCTCCACGAGCCTCGCATACGCCTCGCCGGCCACCTCGTCGTCACCGGTGCGCAGCGCCTCGATCCCCTCGGCGACATCCGCCGCCGAGTGGTCCTCCTCCAGCTCCTCCTCGGACACGGCGTGCACGAGGCCGCCGTAGTCCAGCTCGACCAGGGAGCGCGGGTGGAACTCCTCCAGCCACCGCCCGACGTCCACCAGCCCCTCGACGACCGGCGCCTCGTCCAGCGCCTCCCGCAGCGTCTTCAGACCCCGCGCCACCCGGCGCCTCGCCTCGACCATGGGCGTGCGGTAGCGCAGGACCGGCGCGGCGCCCGGCGCCCCCTTGCCGCCCTTGTCGCCCTTGTCGCCCTTGTCGTGGTCGCGCTCCTGGTCCGAGACGAGCACGAACCAGTGCAGCGGCACCTGCCACGTGGACGTACGGATCCAGGGGCGCGCGTCGGGGTTGCGGGCCAGCCACCGCTCGTAGTCCGCGGCCGTCTGCCGGCGCAGCACCGGCGGGAGCACCGCGTCGAGGACGGGCGTGGGCAGCTGCTCGGCGAGTGTGCCGAGGGCCTGCCAGCCGCGCAGCCGGGTGCGCCACGGGCAGACGCACAGCACTCCGTCGAGCTCCACGACGAAGGCGTCGCCGCTCTCGTGCACCGGCACCGGGACGGGCGGCGTCGGCAGCAGGTCGGCCAGCGAGCGGCGCAGCTCGTCCTGGTACGAGGGGCGGTCCCGGCGGCGGGCGTAGCGCTCCCAGTGAGCACGCTCCGGCTCGGGAAAAGCGGCAAGCGGCTCGTAGACACGCAAGTAGGACGCATAGGGGACCGTCACCGAAGACACCTTGGGCACGGCTGCTCCCTCCCCCGCGGACGGACCGGAAAACACTGCTGATCGTGCCATGGCCGAACCCGGCGGTGGACAGGCTCTAGTGTCATGCCCAACGAGCCCCCGCCACCCGTACGGGGGCCCGTCCATTGCCGCCACCCGACCGGGAGTCACCACAGTGACCGCAGCAGACAACGGCGTCCTGCACACCCTGTTCCACGCGGACCAGGGCGGCCATGAGCAAGTAGTGCTCTGCCAGGACCGCGCAAGTGGCCTCAAGGCCGTCATCGCCCTCCACTCCACCGCCCTCGGGCCCGCCCTCGGCGGCACCCGCTTCTATCCGTACGCGGACGAGGCGGAGGCCGTCGCCGACGCGCTGAACCTCGCGCGCGGGATGTCGTACAAGAACGCCATGGCCGGCCTCGACCACGGCGGCGGCAAGGCCGTGATCATCGGTGATCCCGAGCAGATCAAGAGCGAGGCCCTGCTCCTCGCCTACGGCCGCTTCGTGGCCTCGCTGGGCGGCCGGTACGTGACGGCGTGCGACGTCGGCACGTACGTGTCGGACATGGACGTCGTGGCCCGCGAGTGCCGCTGGACCACCGGGCGCTCCCCGGAGCACGGCGGCGCCGGCGACTCCTCCGTGCTCACCGCCTTCGGCGCCTTCCAGGGCATGCGGGCCTCGGCCCAGCACCTGTGGGGCGACCCGACACTGCGCGGTCGCAAAGTCGGTGTCGCGGGGGTCGGCAAGGTCGGGCACCACCTGGTGGAGCACCTGCTGACGGACGGCGCCGAGGTCGTGATCACCGATGTGCGCGAGGAGGCCGTGGACCGGATCGTCCACCGGCATCCGTCGGTCACCGCGGTGGCGGACACCGAAGCGCTGATCCGCACGGCGGGCCTGGACATCTACGCCCCCTGCGCGCTCGGCGGCGCCCTGAACGACGCCTCCGTGCCGGTGCTGACCGCGAAGGTGGTGTGCGGGGCGGCCAACAACCAGCTCGCGCACCCGGGCGTCGAGAAGGACCTGGCCGACCGCTCGATCCTCTACGCGCCGGACTACGTGGTGAACGCTGGCGGGGTGATCCAGGTCGCCGACGAGCTGCGCGGCTTCGACTTCGACCGGTGCAAGGCGAAGGCCGCGAAGATCTTCGACACCACGCTCGCCATATTCGCTCGTGCGAAGAAGGACGGCATTCCGCCGGCCGCGGCGGCCGACCGGATCGCGGAGCAGCGGATGGCCGACGCGCGCTGAGCGCACGGCACGGGCCCCGTCGGCGGGATTCGGGAGACAAGACTCACCCCCGTCGGCGGGTCGCCCGGCAAGAAGAGGTTAAAATCGCAGTTGACCAGCGAGGACGGGGCTCCTCGCGGGTTCTGCGCCGAGGCGCGTCCTACGGGCGACGTACCGTATGGCCGCAGGAACAGGTACCGTGGAAGCCCTACGGACCGGTCTCTCCGAGGAGAGTCCGTCCTAGATCATGAACGCGTGTCAAGACTCTGGGGCCGTCGAGCCCCGTATCCGAGGGGGTCGAGCCATGGGGCGCGGCCGGGCAAAGGCCAAGCAGACGAAGGTCGCCCGCCAGCTGAAGTACAGCAGCGGCGGGACTGATCTGTCGCGTCTGGCCAATGAGCTGGGCGCTTCGACTTCGCAACAGCCGCCTAATGGCGAGCCGTTCGAGGACGACGACGAGGAAGACGACCCGTACGCCCAGTACGCGGATCTGTACAACGTCGACGACGAAGAGGACTCCGACGAGTCCGGCCCGTCGTCGCAGCGCCGCGGCGCTTGACCTCGTTGTAGCGACTGCACTTCACCCGGTCCGGGGTGGTCACCACCCCGGACCGGGTTTTGTGCTGCCGTGAGCCCTTCCGGGCGCCTTACTCGGCGTAGTCGCCGATCAGGGCCGCGCCCGTCGTGTGCTCTCCGCGCTCGGTGATCTCACCGGCGACCCAGGCCTCCACGCCGCGGTCGGCGAGGGTGGTGAGCGCCGCGTCCGCCGACTCCTCGGGGACGATCGCGATCATGCCGACGCCCATGTTCAGCGTCTTCTCCAGTTCGAGCCGCTCGACCTGACCCACCGTGCCGACGACGTCGAAGACGGCGCCCGGGGTCCAGGTCCCGCGGTCCACGATCGCGTGCAGATCGTCCGGGACGACCCGGGCGAGGTTGGCCGCGAGGCCGCCGCCGGTGATGTGGCTGAAGGCGTGGACGTCCGTGGTGCGGGTGAGCGCCAGGCAGTCCAGGGAATAGATCTTGGTGGGCTCCAGGAGCTCCTCGCCGAGCGTGCGGCCGAACTCCTCGACCCGGCGGTCCAGCGTCCAGCCGGCGCGGTCGAAGACCACGTGCCGCACGAGCGAGTACCCGTTCGAGTGAAGACCGGACGAGGCCATCGCGATGACCGCGTCACCCTTCCGGATGCGATCGGGGCCGAGCAGGCGGTCCGCCTCGACCGCGCCCGTGCCGGCGCCCGCGACATCGAAGTCGTCGGGGCCGAGCAGGCCCGGGTGCTCGGCCGTCTCGCCGCCGACGAGGGAGCAGCCGGCGAGGACGCAGCCCTCGGCGATGCCCTTCACGATGGCGGCGACGCGCTCGGGGTGGACCTTGCCCACGCAGATGTAGTCGGTCATGAACAGCGGCTCGGCGCCGCACACGACGATGTCGTCCATGACCATCGCGACGAGGTCGTGGCCGATGGTGTCGTACACGCCCAGCTGGCGGGCGATGTCGACCTTCGTGCCGACGCCGTCGGTGGCGGAGGCGAGCAGGGGGCGCTCGAAGCGCTTGAGGGCGGAGGCGTCGAAGAGCCCGGCGAAGCCGCCGAGGCCGCCGAGGCCCGCGACCTCCGGGCGCTGGGTCTTCTTGACCCACTCCTTCATCAGCTCGACGGCGCGGTCGCCCGCCTCGATGTCGACGCCCGCGCTTGCGTAGCTGGCACCAGTGGTCTCAGACATGACGGTGAGAACTTTCGTGTCGTACTGCGTGGGGTCTTACGGGCGACGGATCGCGTCGGCGGCGGCGGTGCCCGCCGGGCCCGCGGCCAGTTCCGTCTCCAGAAGCTGCTTGCCGAGCAGTTCGGGGTCGGGCAGGTCCATCGGGTACTCGCCGTCGAAGCAGGCGCGGCAGAGGTTCGGCTTGTCGATGGTCGTGGCCTCGATCATGCCGTCGATGGAGATGTACGAGAGGGAGTCGGCGCCCATGGACGAGCCGATCTCCTCGATGGTCATGCCGTTGGCGATCAGCTCGGCGCGGGTGGCGAAGTCGATGCCGAAGAAGCACGGCCACTTCACGGGCGGCGAGGAGATCCGGATGTGGATCTCGGCGGCGCCCGCCTCGCGGAGCATCTTGACCAGGGCGCGCTGGGTGTTGCCGCGGACGATCGAGTCGTCGACGACCACAAGGCGCTTGCCCTTGATGACTTCCTTGAGGGGGTTCAGCTTCAGCCGGATGCCGAGCTGCCGGATCGTCTGCGAGGGCTGGATGAACGTACGTCCGACGTAGGCGTTCTTGACCAGGCCGGCGCCGAAGGGGATGCCGGAGGCCTCCGCGTAGCCGATCGCGGCGGGGGTGCCCGATTCCGGGGTGGCTATGACCAGGTCGGCCTCGACCGGGGCTTCCTTGGCGAGCCGGCGGCCCATCTCGACCCGCGAGAGGTAGACGTTCCGCCCGGCGATGTCCGTGTCGGGACGCGCGAGGTAGACGTACTCGAAGACGCAGCCCTTGGGCTTCGCTTCCGCGAATCGGGACGTTCGCAGGCCGTTCTCGTCGATGGCGACGAACTCGCCCGGCTCGATCTCGCGGACGTAGGAGGCGCCGCAGATGTCGAGCGCCGCGGACTCCGAGGCGATGACCCAGCCGCGCTCCAGGCGGCCGAGGACCAGCGGGCGGATGCCCTGCGGGTCGCGGGCCGCGTACAGCGTGTGCTCGTCCATGAAGACGAGGGAGAAGGCGCCCCGGACCTGCGGGAGGATTCGGGCCGAGGCCTCCTCGATGGTCAGCGGCTTGCCGTCGTCGTCCACCTGGCCCGCGAGGAGAGCCGTCACCAGGTCGGTGTCGTTGGTCGCGGCGACCTGCGTCGCGCGGCCGTTCTCCTTGGGCATCTCGGCGACCAGCTCGGCGAGCTGGGCCGTGTTGACGAGGTTGCCGTTGTGCCCGAGCGCGATGGAGCCGTGCGCGGTGGCACGGAACGTCGGCTGGGCGTTCTCCCATACGGAGGCGCCGGTGGTCGAGTAGCGGGCGTGACCGACCGCGATGTGACCCTGGAGCGAGCTGAGAGAGGTTTCGTCGAAGACCTGGGACACGAGGCCCATGTCCTTGAAGACGAGGATCTGGGAGCCGTTGCTGACCGCGATTCCCGCGGATTCCTGGCCCCGATGCTGGAGGGCGTAGAGCCCGAAGTACGTGAGCTTTGCGACCTCTTCGCCCGGAGCCCAGACACCGAAGACGCCACAAGCGTCCTGGGGGCCTTTCTCGCCGGGGAGCAGATCGTGATTGAGTCGACCGTCACCACGTGGCACATCTTCGAGTGTAGGCGAGATCGACCACTGGTCCGAATTGGGGATACGACCCCTGTACGGAGGGTGAGCGCGGCCGGATCGCCGCCTCTGTGCCGCGGACTCACGACGGCTCTGTGAACTGGGACGACAGCCTTGTGAACAGCGGCGGGCGAGCGTTGACGCCGCTTCCGGCGCGCCGGAAGGCTCCTCGTCCATGCGATCTCATGGACTGTCACGACCCTCCCGGCTCTCCCGGCGCTCCTTCGCCGGCGGGGTGGCGGGCGCGGCCGCCGCCGTCGGCGTGGGTGTGGGCGCCACAACCACCGAGGCGGAGGCCGCCGAGCGCCCCTTCGCCGCCGCGCGCGGGCGGCGCTCGAAGCGGCCCAACATCCTGTTCATCCTCGGCGACGACCTCGGCTGGGCCGACCTGTCCTCGTACGGCTCCCCGCACATCAGGACGCCGCACCTGGACCGCCTCGCCCGCCAGGGCGTGCGGTTCACCGACGCCTACGCCGGGTCCGCGACCTGCTCCCCGACCCGCTTCAGCCTGTACACGGGCCGCTTCCCCGGGCGTACGAAGGGCGGGCTCGCGGAGCCGATCGCGGACCGGTCGGTGGGCCTCGAACCGACGCATCCCACGCTCGCCTCGCTGCTGCGCGGCGCCGGGTACGCGACCGCCCTGATCGGCAAGTGGCACTGCGGATATCTGCCGGACTACTCCCCCACCCGCTCGGGCTGGGACGAGTTCTTCGGCAACTTCGGCGGCGCCCTGGAGTACTACTCGAAGCTGGGGCTCGACGGGGAGTACGACCTCTACGAGGGGAAGGTCCGCGAAGGCGACGCCGAGTACAAGGACCTGCGGTACTACACGCGCGTCCTCACCGAGCGCGCGAGCGCCTACGTACGGCGGGACCACGGGGACCGGCCCTGGCTGCTCAACCTCAACTTCACCACCCCGCACTGGCCTTGGATCGCGGACGGCGACCAGGAGCAGAGCGCCGAGATCGTACGCAGGATCAAGGCGGGCGGGAAGGGCGCGCTCTGGCACCAGGACGGCGGCTCCGTCGAGAAGTACGCGCAGATGGTCGAGGACCTGGACCGGTCCGTCGGCGAGGTGCTGCGCGCGCTGCGGGAGTCCGGGCAGGAGCGGGACACGCTGGTGTTCTTCGCCTCCGACAACGGCGGTGAGCGCTTCTCGTACAACTGGCCGCTGTCCGGCAACAAGGGGTCGCTGAAGGAGGGCGGCATACGGGTGCCGACCCTCGTGCGGTGGCCGGCGCGGATCGACGGCGGGCAGGTCAGCGGGGAGCCCGTCTTCACGCCGGACTGGACGGCGACCCTTCTGGAGATCGCCGCGGCCCGGCCCGACCCGGCGTATCCGCTGGACGGCACGAGCCTCGCGCCGTATCTGCTCAGGGGGGCGCGCCTCCCGGCGCGCGAGCTGTTCTGGCGGGTGCGCGGGGAGCGGGCGCTGCGGCGCGGGGCGTGGAAGTACTACCGGGGCAAGGACGGCGCGGACCAGTTGTTCGACCTCGCGGCCGACCGGCGGGAGCAGGCCGACCGGGCGGCGGCAGAGCCGCGGTTGCTGGCCGAGCTGAAGGCGGCGTGGGAGCGGACGGACAAGGAGCTGCTGCCCTACCGCTGAGGTCCGCCGCCGCCAAGGTCCGCCGGACGGCTTCTACTTCTGCGGCTCGGCGTGCGCCTGGATCACCATGCCGTCGGCGGCGGTGAGCTTCAGGGTCTCGCGCTGGAGCTCGTAGCGCGCCGTGCCGCCGAAGAGCTTCAGGAGGCGGCGCTCGGTGGTCATCGCGGCGCCCGCGCACAGCTTCCGGGTGGTGGCGGGGGCGCCGAAGGTGAGGCGGCCGTCCTTTTCCTCGGCCTTGGCGGTGACGTCGTTGCAGCCGAGGTTGCCGCGCACCCCGCCGTCCTTGCCGAAGGTGAGGTGGGCCTTGCCGGCCACGGTCCTCGGCAGGGGCGCCGCGCTCTTGGCGTCGCCGACGGCGCTCACCGTCCACTTGGTGCCGGTGAGCGGGGCATCGGGCTCCGCGGTGCGTGAGGTGAGGTCCACGTGGTCCCCCTTGGGGGTGGTGAGGGTGAGGCGGTCGCCGTCGACCTTCGCGGTGAGCTTCGCGGCGAGGGCGCGCGTGAAGTGCTCCTCGAACGTCATCCGGCCCGGCGGGCAGGCCCGCCTGGTCAGCGTGGCCTTGCCGAAGTCGAGGGTGTCGCCCTGGATCTTGACGGGGACGCCGGCGTAGTTGCAGCCGAAGCTGCCGCCGGCCCGCCCGTCCTTGCCGATCTTGAGATGGGCGCCGTCGGGGGCCGCGTACCTCTTGCCGCCCACGGTGACGCTGTCGACGTTCCACCGGATACCGGTGAGCGGCACCTCGCTCGCCACGGAACGGCCGCCGGAGCCGCCTTCGGAGCCGGCTCCCGACTCGGTGCCGCATGCGGTGAGCAGCAGCCCGGCGGAGGCCAGCGCGGTCAGGGTCAGGGTCAGACGCTGCGTGTGCATGGCGATGGGACGGGACGAGCGGGGGTGTCGGTTCCCTTCACTCCGCCGGCCGGGACCATCCCGTGATCGACACCGGGGGCCGGCCATGATCGACACCGGGGGTTAGCCCATGATCGGCAGCAACCCCGACAGATCGGCCCGTTCCCCGCTCGCGCTGACCTGTGCCGCGGCCAGGGCGCTCGCCCAGTCCGTACGCCCCGCGGCGAGGCGGATCCAGGTCAGCGGGTCCGTCTCGACGACGTTCGGCGGGGTGCCGCGGGTGTGCCGCGGGCCCTCGACGCACTGCACCACCGCGTACGGCGGGATCCGCACCTCCGTCGAGGCCCCCGGCGCCTTCAGCGCGAGCGCGTCGGCGAGCAGGCGGGCACAGGCGGCCAGGGCGTGCCGGTCGTGGGGGACGTCGAGGCCCGGTACGGCGTCGTTCAAGTCGTCGGTGTGGACGGTCAGTTCCACCGTACGGGTGACGAGGAAGTCGCCGAGGGTCATCGCGCCGAAGCGGGACGGCACCAGGCGCCCGTCGGGCGCCGCGGCCAGGGACCGCTCGAAGTCGGTGAGGGTGCGCGTGAACAGCTCGTCCAGCTCCGTGCCCGCCGTCTCGGCGATGGCGCGGGTGTCCTCGTCGACCTGGGCGGCCGCCGTGACGGTCGCGAAGGGCCAGTCCATGAGCGGCACTTCGTGACGCGCCGGTTCCGGGACGCTCAGATAGCGGTGGACGGTGCCGAGGACCATCGCGATGTGCGCCGACAGTTCGCGCACGGTCCAGTCGCCGAGCCGGGTCGGGCGGGCGAGCTGCTCGGGCGTGAGGGTGCGCACCGCGTCCCGTACGTTGCCGGACTGGGTGAGCACCGCGGTGCGGATCTTGGCGGAGTCGTACGATCGCGTGCGCTTCTTGGCCGGGGGCATGGAGTCGAGCCTAGATGCTGCCGGGATAGCCCTGAAGGCCCTTTTCCACCAGTCCGAAGGCCCGTTCGGCGGACGCGGCGCAGTCCTTCGCGATGTCTTCGAGCGGGTCGCCGTCGAGGGTGCGCCGGTGGTTCTCCATGATGAGCGCGTTCCGGGCGCCGAGGAGCTGGGCGGCGGCGACCCGGGCGAGGAGCACGTCGCCCGTCTCCTCGGCGAGGGCGTCCGTGAGGAGCTGGACGCTGCGCATGTGGAAGATCACCATGCGGTGCGCGAGGGTCGGCGTCTCGTTGATGAGCTGGCGCACCTTGAGGGTGCGCGGGTCACCGCTGAGGCCGGTCGACGGGTCGCGCCCGGCGACCTGCTCCAGGAACTGGCGGCGCATGGCGGCCACCGCGGACTCGCCCGGCGCACGCTCGCGCACCGCGCGGGCGGGGTCCCCGGCGTGCTCCTCCATCGGGGCGACGATCACGCCTTCCTTGGTGCCGAAGTAGTTGAAGACGGTCATCTTCGACACGTCGGCCGCCTCGGCGATCTCCGCCACGGAGACGTGGTCGAAACCCCGCTCGGAGCACAGGTCCACGGCGACCTGCCAGATCCGCGCGGCGGTCTGCCTCTTCTTGCGCGCCCGCAGTCCCAGCTCCTCAGTCATACGGATCACGGTACCGGGGCGGCGTCCTCCCGCACCGTGAACGTCTCGCCGCCGCCGGGCACCCCGATCCCGCGCCAGCTGAACGGCACGCCCCGCGCCACGTTCAGGTCGGGCCCGTCCATCAGCTGGAAGTGCAGATGCGGCTCGGTGGAGTTGCCGGAGTTCCCGCAGCCGCCCAGCCGCTGTCCGGCCACCACCTCGTCGCCCGCCCGCACGGTCAGCGAGCCCCGCTCGACGTGCGCGTACAGGGCGTACGTGCCCTCGCCGAGGTCGAGCACCACGTGGTTGCCGACGACGCTGCGGGCCCCGCCGACCGTCCTGCCGATGCCCTCGATCAGGAAGAAGTACAGGAGCGCGGCGAGGGAGTTGCGGCTGAGGTGGTCGCGCCGGCCGTCCTCCGCGTGTACGACGGTGGCGTCACCGGCCGCGAGCAGGGGCGCCCCGAACGCGGGAAAGGCGCGGTTGCGGCGCGTGACCGGCCACAGCCAGGCGAAGGCCGGGCGGGCGGGCCCCTCCTCCGGTACGGCCACGATGTCGATGGCGTAGGTCTGCCCGAGGCTGTGCGTGCCGTGGCTCGGCACCTTGTCGGCGGGGCTGTTCAGCGCCGACCAGCGGCCGGTGACGGGCGGCTCGACCTCGACGGGGGCCGGGGGGTCCGCCACGACCTCCCGGCGGGCGGCCCGGCGCCGGGCGAAGCCGATCGCGAGGACGGCGACGATCGGGAGCCAGCCCGCCCAGTACGGGTACGGCAGCTCCACGAAGAACCCTGCCACGACCTGGACGAACACGTAGAGCACCAGCAGGCGTTGCAGCGCCCCGGTGAATGTGCGCATACCCATGGACATGTCGTTCCCCTTGCTGCGGTCGGCGTGGTCGATCAGGGACGCGCGGCGGAGAGCATCACGAGCAGCGGCACCACCCGCCCCGCCGGAACCTCGTGGCGGCCGCGTCCCGTGCTGTGCAGCCAGCCGGCGCCGGTCAGTTGGCGCAGGTGGTGGTAGATCTGGCCGGTCGTGCCGATGTCGTCGAGCGCGGCCAGCTCGGCGGCGGTGCCGGTGCCGGCGAGGATCTCCCGCAGCAGCCGCAGCCGCACGGGATGGCCGAGCGCGGCGAACGCATCGGCCGCCTCGGACCAGTCGTCCTCGAACAGCGACTCCGTGAGCCGGCCGTACTGCCACTCGTACCGGTGCCCGGTGGGCGCCCGCACGGCACCGGTGAACAGCACGGCACCGTCCGCGTCCCGCGCCACCGGGTGCCGTGCCTTCAGCGCGTCGAGGGCCCAGAAGTCGCCCTCTCCCACGTCGGGCGCGGACGGGCCCGCGCTCTCCAGCTCCGCCATACGCCGTTCCAGCTCGGCGACGCGCTCTTCCAGATCCATGGCGAGAGGTTACGTAATTACGTAATTTTAATCAAGAGTCTGATGGGTGCGGTGTCGGCCTCGGGAACGCCGAAGCCCCCGCCCGGACAGTGAGGTCCGGGCGGGGGCTTCCGAAAGCGACCGTCAGGCGAAGAGCCCCGGGATCGTGCCCTCGTGCGCCTCGCGCAGTTCGCTCAGGGGCAGCGTGAACTGGCCCTGCACCTCGACCGCGTCGCCGTCGACGACACCGATGCGCGTGACGGGCAGGCCCCGCGCGCCGCACATGTCGGTGAAGCGCAGCTCCTCGCTGCGCGGCACGGAGACGACCGCGCGCCCCGCCGACTCGGAGAAGAGGAACGTGAAGGCGTCCAGGCCGTCCGGGACGACCAGCCGGGCGCCCTTGCCGCCGCGCAGGCAGGACTCCGTGACGGCCTGCACGAGACCGCCGTCGGAGAGGTCGTGCGCGGCGTCGATCATGCCGTCGCGGGAGGCCGAGATCAGGATGTCCGCGAGCAGCTTCTCGCGGCCCAGGTCCACCTGGGGCGGCAGCCCGCCGAGGTGGTCGTGGATCACCTGCGACCAGGCCGAACCGCCGAACTCCTCGCGCGTCTCGCCGAGCAGGTAGAGGAGCTGGCCCTCTTCCCGGAAGGCGATCGGCGTGCGGCGGGCCACGTCGTCGATCACGCCGAGCACGGCGACGACCGGCGTCGGGTGGATCGCCGCCTCGCCCGTCTGGTTGTACAGCGAGACGTTGCCGCCGGTGACCGGGGTGCCCAGCTCCAGGCAGCCGTCCGCGAGGCCGCGGACGGCCTCCGCGAACTGCCACATGACGTCCGGGTCCTCGGGGGAGCCGAAGTTCAGGCAGTCCGAGATCGCGAGCGGCTTGGCGCCCGAGGCGGCCACGTTGCGGTACGACTCGGCGAGCGCGAGCCGGGCGCCTGTGTACGGGTCGAGCTTCGCGTACCGGCCGTTGCCGTCGGTGGCGATGGCGACGCCGAGGCCCGTCTCCTCGCTGATCCGGATCATCCCGGAGTCCTCGGGCTGGGCGAGCACGGTGTTGCCCTGCACGAAGCGGTCGTACTGGTCGGTGACCCAGGACTTCGCGGCCTGGTTCGGGGCGGCGACCAGCTTCAGGACCTGCGCGCGCAGCTCGTCCGCGTCCGCCGGGCGGGGCAGCTTGTTCGCGTCGTCCGCCTGGAGCGCGTCCTGCCACGTCGGGCGGGCGTAGGGGCGCTCGTAGACCGGGCCGTCGTGCGCGACCGTGCGCGGGTCGACGTCGACGATCTTCTCGCCGTGCCAGAAGATCTCCAGGCGGTCGCCGTCGGTCACCTCACCGACGACGGTGGCGATGACGTCCCACTTCTCGCAGATCTCCAGGAAGCGCTCGACCTTGTCCGGCTCCACGACGGCGCACATGCGCTCCTGCGACTCGCTCATGAGGATCTCCTCGGGAGTGAGCGTGGAGTCGCGCAGCGGTACGTCGTCCAGCTCGACGCGCATGCCGCCGGAGCCGTTGGACGCCAACTCGCTGGTGGCGCAGGAGAGTCCGGCCGCGCCGAGGTCCTGGATGCCGACCACGAGCTTCTCGGCGAAGGCCTCCAGGGTGCACTCGATGAGGAGCTTCTCCTGGAAGGGGTCGCCGACCTGGACCGCGGGGCGCTTGCTCGGCTTGCTGTCGTCGAAGGTCTCCGACGCCAGGATCGAGGCGCCGCCGATGCCGTCGCCGCCGGTGCGGGCGCCGTACAGGATGACCTTGTTGCCGGGGCCCGACGCCTTGGCGAGGTGGATGTCCTCGTGCCGCATGACGCCGATGGCACCGGCGTTGACCAGCGGGTTGCCCTGGTAGCAGGCGTCGAAGACCAGCTCGCCGCCGATGTTGGGCAGGCCCAGGCAGTTGCCGTAGCCGCCGATGCCCGCGACGACGCCGGGCAGCACCCGCTTGGTGTCGGGGTGGTGCGCGTCGCCCATCCGCAGCGGGTCCACGACCGCGACCGGCCGGGCGCCCATCGCGATGATGTCGCGGACGATGCCACCGACGCCGGTGGCCGCGCCCTGGTAGGGCTCCACGTACGAGGGGTGGTTGTGCGACTCGACCTTGAAGGTGACGGCGTAGCCCTGGCCGACGTCCACGACGCCCGCGTTCTCCCCGATGCCGACGAGCATCGCGTCGTTCTCGGGGACCTTCTCGCCGAACTGGCGCAGGTGGACCTTGCTGGACTTGTACGAGCAGTGCTCGGACCACATCACGGAGTACATGGCCAGCTCGGCGCCGGTGGGACGACGGCCGAGGATCTCGCGGACGCGCTCGTACTCGTCCTCTTTCAGGCCCAGTTCGGCCCAGGGCAGCTTGACGTCGGGCGTCTCGGCCGCGTGCTTGACGGTGTCCAGAGTCATGCGTTGACCAGCTTCTTCAGGATCGAGGTGAAGAATCCGAGGCCGTCGGTGCGGCCGGTCCCGACCAGCGGCTCGACCGCGTGCTCGGGGTGCGGCATGAGGCCGACGACGTTGCCCGCCTCGTTGGTGATGCCGGCGATGTCACGGAGCGAACCGTTGGGGTTGCCGTCGAGGTAGCGGAAGGCGACGCGGCCCTCGGCCTCCAGCATGTCCAGGGTCCGCTCGTCGGCGGTGTACTGCCCGTCGATGTTCTTGAGCGGGACCGAGATCTCCTGGCCCGCCGTGTAGTCGGCGGTCCAGGCGGTCCCGGCGTTCTCCACGCGCAGCTTCTGCTCGCGGCAGATGAAGTGCAGGTGGTTGTTGCGCAGCATCGCGCCCGGCAGGAGGTGGGTCTCGGTCAGCACCTGGAAGCCGTTGCAGATGCCGAGGACCGGCAGGCCGGCCTTCGCCTGCTCGATGACGGACTCCATCACCGGGGAGAAACGGGAGATGGCACCGGCCCGCAGATAGTCGCCGTAGGAGAAACCGCCGGGCAGCACCACGGCGTCGACCTGCTTGAGGTCCTTGTCCTTGTGCCACAGCGGCACGGCCTCGGCGCCCGCCACACGGACGGCGCGCCGGGTGTCGCGGTCGTCGAGGGTGCCGGGGAAAGTGACGACTCCAATTCGAGCGGTCACTTCTCGTCCTCCACCTTTACGACGAAGTCCTCGATCACGGTGTTGGCGAGGAAGGTCTCCGCCATCTCGCGGATACGGGCGAGGGCCGCGTCGTCCACCGGCCCGTCGACCTGAAGTTCGAATCGCTTTCCCTGACGTACGTCGGAGATGCCCTGGAAACCGAGGCGCGGCAGTGCACGCTGCACCGCCTGGCCCTGGGGGTCGAGGATCTCCGGCTTGAGCATGACGTCGACTACGACGCGTGCCACTGGCACTCCCGGTGTGTGGTGCTGGCGTGTGCTGCTTGCTGGTGCTGAGCAGGTCCCTTCAGACTACCGGCACAAAATTTCTACTCGCGTAGATTAGTAGCTTCCTACGTGATGGCGGTCACGTTCCAGGGGTCCGCCGGGTATCGGAGCGGCCGCCTTCGCGAGGAATCCAGGAAAAGATCACGGATCGGCATTGCGTGCGGACACGCGGAGATATTCGGCCGGACTTCACAATTCAATGCCCGGCCCTGTACAAAGGAAAAGGCAATAGTCGATACTTTGCCCAAAACAGCCGGACAGTCGACATCACCGCACGTCAGCGCGGTGGGGTCGCACGAAGGGACCGATATTCGTGGCGCAGCGTGTCGTAGTCACTCTCTTTGACGACATGGACGGCGGGGAAGCGGCGGAAACAGTCGCGTTCGGTCTTGACGGCAAGTCGTACGAGATCGACCTGAACCAAACCAATGCCAAGAAACTGCGCACGGCACTTGCCCCGTACCTGGAGGCGGCCCGCAAGCAGTCGAGATCCGGCAAGGCCTACCGGCACACGGCCGTCTCCCCCGCCCCGTCGGCCGTCCGGGCCTGGGCCCGCTCGCACCAGCTGGACGTACCGCCGCGCGGCCGCATCCCGAAGAAGGTCTACGAGGCCTTCGAGGCCGCCAACTGACCCGGCGTCCGCCGAGGTCCGGGCGCCTCGCGGCGACCGACTTGCGCTGCACCCCCGCTGGTCAGCTAGAGTCTGGAGCACGCCGAGGGGCGAGGCCGAAAGGCCGGACCTCACGGAGTCGTGCGGGTGTAGTTCAGTAGTAGAACATCCCCCTTCCAGGGGGAAGGCGCAGTGTGCAATTCCTGTCACCCGCTCCGCATCGCTTACGGACCAGTCCGCTGGTTGCGGTAAGCTGGTGCTCGCGCCGATCAGTGAGAGCTGGTCGGAGGCAATGCGAACGTAGCTCAGTTGGTAGAGCGCAACCTTGCCAAGGTTGAGGTCGCGAGTTCGAACCTCGTCGTTCGCTCCAGTCAAGAAGGCCCCGGTCGATTTCGACCGGGGCCTTCTTCGTGCGCACTCCGCACAGGCACTGTGAGGGCTTCTGACATTTGTCATGCGGGCCGGTGACAGTCCGCACTGCTCCCGCGCCCCTGACCAGGGGAAGCTTCTCCCATGACCGACCAAGTGATCGACGTGAGCGATCTCCGGCGCGTGTACGGGGGAGATTTCGAGGCGGTACGGGGCGTCTCCTTCGGGGTGGGACGCGGCGAGCTGTTCGCGCTCCTCGGCACCAACGGCGCCGGCAAGACCTCCACCGTGGAGCTGCTCGAAGGCCTCGCGGCACCCGCCGGCGGGCGGGTCCGGGTGCTCGGGCACGACCCGTACACCGAGCGGGACGCGGTACGGCCGCGCATCGGCGTCATGCTCCAAGAAGGCGGTTTTCCGGCCGAGTTGACGGTCGCCGAGACGGTGCGGATGTGGGCCGGGTGCACCAGCGGGGCCCGGCCCGCCGCTCAGGCCCTGGACATGGTGGGCCTCGGCAAGCGCTCCCGCGTACGCGTCAAGCAGCTGTCCGGCGGCGAGAAGCGGCGGCTCGACCTGGCCCTGGCCCTCATCGGGCGGCCCGAGGTGCTCTTCCTCGACGAGCCCACCACCGGCCTCGACGCCGAAGGGCGCCGCGAGACCTGGGAACTGGTCCGCGGACTCCGGGACGGCGGCACGACCGTGCTGCTCACCACGCACTACCTGCAAGAGGCCGAGGAGCTGGCCGACCGGCTCGCGATCCTGCACGAGGGCCGGATCGCCGCCGAGGGCAGCGTCGCCGACGTGGTCGCCGCCCAGCCCTCCCACGTCTCCTTCGAACTGCCCGAGGGGTACGTCGTCGGTGATCTGCCGCCGCTCGCCGAGCTGGGCGTCAGCGGGCACGAGAGCACGGGGCGCCGGGTGCGGCTGCGGACGACGGACCTCCAGCGGACCGCCACGGCGCTGCTGGTGTGGGCCAGGGACGCCCGGGTCGAGCTGCGGGGGCTCGACGTGCGGGCGGCCTCGCTGGAGGAGGCGTTCCTGCGGATCGCGCGGGACGCCGAGCGGGCGCGGGGCACGGAACACGGGGATTCCCGGGGGGACTCGGCAGAGAAGGAGATGGCGGGATGAGCACGGTGACGGTGACGACTCCCGCGGGGCGGATGGGGGCGCTGGCGCGCGCCGAGATGACCCTGCTCGGGCGGAACAAGGGGACGCTGTTCGCCGCGCTGTTCGTGCCGTTCGTCCTCCCGGTCAGCATGCGGCAGGCCACCGAGGGGATGGACCTGAAGGGCACCGGGCTCTCCCTCGGCACCGTCGTGCTGCCGAGCGCCCTCGGCTTCTCGCTGCTCTTCGCCGTGTACGCCACACTGACCGGCGTCTACGTCGCCCGGCGCGAGGAACTGGTGCTCAAGCGGCTGCGCACCGGCGAGCTGCGGGACGCCGAGATACTCACGGGCGCCGCGCTGCCGGCGATCACGATCGGGATCGCGCAGTGCCTCGTCCTCGGCGTGGGCTGCGCGGTGCTCCTGGACGCCGGGGCGCCGAGCGCGCCCCACCTCGTGGTGCTCGGTGTCGCCGCGGGCCTCGTGATGTTCGCCGCGCTGGCGGCCGTCACCGCAAGCTTCAGCAGGACCACCGAATCCGCCCAGGTCATGAGCATGCCGCTGATCTTCGTGTCGATGATCGGCTCCGGGCTCTTCGTCCCGTTCGAGGTCATGCCCGACAAGGTCGCCCGGGTCTGTGAGCTGCTCCCGCTCTCGTCGGTCGTCGAGCTGGTCCGCGGCGGCTGGGCCGGCCACCTCTCGACGGGCGACACCCTCGGCGCCCTCGCCACGGCGGTGGTCTGGACCCTGCTGTCGGTGTTTGCTGTACGGCGGTGGTTCCGCTGGGAACCCCGGCACTGAGGGAGAGGGTCGGCGTGATGGGGATCCGGGCCTGGCAGCACGAGTGGCGGCGCCGGCGCCAGATAGAGAAGGTCGAGTTCCAGAGCATGGCCATGTGGCACGCCATGCCCTGGCTCTTCTACCTCAGCTGGGGTTCCGTGCCGCTCGCCCTGAGCCTGCGCGCCGGGCCCGCCGCGCAGATCCTCGGCTGGGCGCTGATCGCGGTGGGCGCCGTGCAGAGCGCGCACGTCAACCGCAGCCTGCGGCGCTCGCTCGACCACTATCTGCAGCGGGGTCCGCTGCCGCGCGGCGACCTCGCCGTCGGGGGCGCGCTGCTCGTCCTCTCGTTCGGCCTCCTCCTCGGCCTGGAGGCGGTGGACGGCGTCACCGAGGGAATGATCGGCTTCACGACGCTGTACCTGGTGGTGCCGTTCGGCCAGTCGCTCGCCTTCACCGGGACGGTGCGGGACTTCGTCGTCCGCATGGCCGTGATCGACGCCGTGGCCGTGGCTGGCTTCGCGGCCGTCGGGGTGCACGACGAGCGGCTCGCCGGGTTCGCCGCGCTCATCGCCTTCGGCGGCCTGTTGACGCTGCTCTCCGCGCGGTGCGGCGCCTGGACGCTCTCCGTGATGTGGGAGGCCGACCGGGCCCGCGAGGTCGAGGCACGGCTCGCGGTCGCCGAGGAGCGGCTGCGGTTCGGGCGGGACCTGCACGACGTGATGGGCCGCAACCTTGCCGTCATCGCCCTCAAGAGCGAGCTGGCGGTCCAGCTGGCGCGGCGCGGGCGGCCCGAGGCCGTGGACCAGATGGTCGAGGTCCAGCGGATCGCGCAGGAGTCGCAGCGGGAGGTGCGGGAAGTGGTACGCGGCTACCGCGAGGCCGATCTCGGGGTGGAACTCCTCGGGGCGCGGGGCGTCTTGGAGGCGGCCGGGATCAGCTGCCGGGTCACCGGCTCGGCGGCGGGACTGCCGGCCCCCGTGCAGTCGGCGCTCGGCTGGGTCGTACGGGAGGCGGCCACCAACGTGCTGCGGCACGGCGACGCGTCCCGCTGTGACATCGCCCTGACGGTGACGGACGAACGTACGACGCTGACCGTCGAGAACGACGGCGCACCGGATGCCGTGCCCTCGGCCGGCGGCTCGGGCCTCGCCGGGCTCAGGGAACGGCTGGCCGAGGTCGACGGCACCCTGGACCACACGGCCGGGCGGGGCCGCTTCCACCTCACGGCGACCGTGCCGTCGCCGCGGCCTGCCACCGGGAGCGGCCCGGCGGCCCCGACCCCTCGGAGCGAGGTCCTGCTGTGAGCGTGCGCGTGCTGCTCGCCGACGACGAGCACCTCATCCGGGGCGCCCTCGCCGCGCTCCTCGGCCTGGAGGACGATCTCGTCGTCGTCGCCGAGGCGGCGACCGGCCCCGAGGCGCTCGCCATGGCACGGGCCCACCGGCCCGACGTCGCGGTGCTCGACCTCCAGATGCCGGGCGCCGACGGTGTGAGGGTGGCCACATCCCTGCGGGACGAACTCCCGCACTGCCGGACCATGATCGTGACGAGTCATGGCAGACCGGGACATCTCAAGCGGGCCCTCGCGGTGGGCGTCCGCGGCTTCGTGCCGAAGACCGTCAGCGCCCAGCGCCTCGCCGAGATCATCCGTACCGTGCACGCCGGAAACCGTTACGTGGACCCGGAGTTGGCGGCCGACGCGATCTCCGCCGGGGACTCGCCGCTGACCGCACGGGAGGCCGAGGTGCTCGAACTCGCCGCCGACGGGGCGCCCGTCACGGAGATCGCCGAGCGGGCCGCGCTCTCCCCCGGGACCGTCCGCAACTACCTCTCCTCGGCGGCCACCAAGATCGGGGCGGAGAATCGTCATGCGGCAGTGCGTCTCGCACGCGAGCGAGGTTGGGTATAGTTGTCCTCGCGCTTCGGCGCAACGCGGACGTAGCTCAGTTGGTAGAGCGCAACCTTGCCAAGGTTGAGGTCGCCAGTTCGAACCTGGTCGTCCGCTCAGGTGAAAGGCCCCGCTCCTCGGAGCGGGGCCTTTTTCGTGCTTCTTCCCGGGCGCCCGCGCTACCAGGCGGTGCCGGTGAGCCGCTCGTACGCCTCGATGTACTTGGCGCGGGTGGCGTCCACCACGTCCTGCGGCAGCGCCGGCGGCGGCTGCTCGCTCCTGCGGTCCCAGCCCGAGGCCGGCGACGTGAGCCAGTCCCGCACGAACTGCTTGTCGTACGACGGCTGGGCGTGGCCCGGCTCCCACTGGTCCGCGGGCCAAAAACGCGACGAGTCGGGGGTCAGGACCTCGTCGCCGATGATCAGCGCGGTGCCGTCGAAGCCGAACTCGAACTTGGTGTCCGCGAGGATCAGGCCGCGCTCGCGGGCGATGTCCCGGGCGCGGCTGTAGACGGCGAGCGTGACCTGCCGCAGCTGGGCGGCGGTCTCGGCGCCGACCTGGCGGGCGACCTCTTCGTAGCTCACGTTCTCGTCGTGCTCGCCGACCGCGGCCTTCGCGGCGGGCGTGAAGATCGGCGCGGGCAGCTCCGAGCCGTCGACCAGGCCCTCGGGCAGCGCGAGGCCGCAGACGGTGCGGGTGTCGTCGTACTCCAGGAGGCCCGAGCCGGTGAGGTAGCCGCGGGCCACGCATTCCACCGGGATCATCTCCAGGGCCTTGCAGACGAGCGTGCGGCCCTCCCAGTCGGCGGGCGCGCCCTGCGGCAGGTCGGTGGAGACGACGTGGTTCGGCACGATGTCCGCGAGCTGGTCGAACCACCACAGGGACAGCTGGGTGAGGACGCGGCCCTTGTCGGGGATCTCCGAGGGCAGCACCCAGTCATAGGCGGACAGGCGGTCGCTGGCCACCATGATCAGCTCGCCCGCCTCGTTCCGGTACAGCTCGCGCACCTTGCCGGTGTGAAGGTGCACCAGGCCCGGGATCTGCAGCGGCTCGGGCTTTTCTACGAATCCGGACACGGTTCCCTCCAGTGCTTTAGGCCAAGTCGTGTCGATTCTCCCGTATCGGGGGCGCGGTCCCGGCCAGGGGTCGGGTGGAGCGGGCGATCAGGGCTGGTCACAGGGGGGTGCCGGGGGAGGGCCCCGGGGGTACGGAGGGGTCAGTCCCGCTTGCAGATGCGGTCCAGGAGGTTGGCCGTGGCGCGCTGGACCCGGGTGTCCACGTGGCCCGGGCGGTCCAGCGCCGGGGACCAGGCGAAGGTGCCGGAGGCGAAGACCAGGGCGCCCGAGGGGGCGCGGTAGAGCGAGGTCTCCTGGTGGCGCCGGACACCCTCCGCGTCCTCGTACGGCGAGTGGGCGAGCAGGATGCGGCCCTGGTGCTCGGGGAGCGCCGTCCGCGGGTAGTAGCGGTCGGCCTCACCGGCGACGAGCCCGTCGATCTCGTCGCCCTCGTGCGCGCCCGTCGCCTCCCACAGCCAGTGGTCGGCGTTGCGCACGACGAGGGGGCGCGGCTCGGGGACGCGGCCCGCGTACTGGATGCCGAGCAGCTGCTGTTCGGCCGCCTTGCCGGCGTCCCGCTCGCGCCAGAGGGCGGGTCTGCCGGGGCCGCGGCGCTTGCGGCAGGTCAGCAGCCGGTCCGGGACACCGGACGGGGAGGGGCTCAACTCCACTTGCCAGTACATGGTGTTGGCCGAGAGGAAGACCAGTGAGGTGCCGCCGTCGCGGGCCAGCTCCGCGGTGCGGCGCATGGCCGGTGACCAGTACTCGTCGTGGCCGGGGAAGACCAGGCCCCGGTAGCGGGAGGGGTCGACGCGGCCCGCGTGCAGATCGCGGGCGTCGGCGTACGCCAGGTCGTAGCCGTAGCGCTCGGCCCAGCGGATGAAGTCGTAGGCGTGGCCCACGTGCAGGGGCAGGCCCGCGCCCGCGAACGGCCGGTCGAAGGAGACCGTCACGGCGGCCTCGCTCTCCCCCAGGAGGCGGCCCTGCTCGTCCCACGCGTGGTAGAGGCTGGCGCCCGTGCACCCGTCCTCCGGGTAGAGGTTGTACGCCTGCCACGTCACGTCCGGCAGGAGCAGCAGGAGGTCGGCGGGGTGGGTGTCGCGGACCGTGAAGGGCACGTGGGAGCGGTAGCCGTCGTCGGTCGTGAGCACCGCCACGTACGCCCCGACGCTCCAGTAGCTCGGGATCTGCAGACGCCAGGAGAGCCACCAGTGGTGGCAGGAGATCGTGCGGTCGGCGGTGAGCGGGGCCGGCTGGACGATGCCGGACAGGCGCGGGCTGGTCGTGATCTTCCGGGCGCCGTCCCCGCCGTAGTGCCCGATGCGGTAGATGTCGACGCTGAACTGCTGGGGCGGGTCGACCGTGACGTGGAAGTCGATCGCCTCGCCCGGGGCGGCCGCGCCGGTGGAGGTGAACCCCTTGATCTGGCAGCGCACGTCGTCGGCGTTCAGCGGGCCGGTGCGGGGGGCCGGCAGGCCGGCGCCCGGGGCCTGGGCGGGGTCGACGTACCAGGGCACCACGTGGCCCGTGTCGTCGAAGTAGTGCTCGGATCCGCGCAGCCAGGGCAGGGGGCCCTGCCCGAAGGGGTCCGACACGGCGTGCGCCAGCGCGCCCGATTCCCAGCGGCGGATCGGTTCCTGCCCCATGTCTTCCCCTCCTCGCTCCCCCGAGCCTGCGCCGCCGACGGACTCCTGCGGTTCGGCGCCTGCTCCCAGCACATCACATTAAGCACGCGCGCCGTCACCGTTCGTCGTTAATTGGCGGGGCGGGAGGGGAGTGGAAGGGACGGCTCCGGATGTGGGCGGGTGTGCGGTGCGGGGCGCGGGCGGCCCTGGGCGCCGCCTCGGCCACGGAGGACGCCGTCCGGTGCGTACGTCTTTGGCGGGCGGCCCTGGCCGTGCGGCCCCGGCGCTGCCTCGGCCACGGAGGACGCCATCCGGCGCATGCGGCCGTGGGCGCGCGGCGGTGGGCGCGCGGCCCTGGGCGGGCGGCGCGCCATCGCCGCCGGGACGCCGGGACACCGGTCTTCAGCCTCCGGGGTCTCCGGGCCCCGGGATCTCCGGTCCGGGCCGGATCGGACCGGGTCAGACGAGGCGGACCGGCTTCTCCTGGCGGACGCCGAGGCGGGTGAGCCAGTCGCGCAGGGCGGACGGATCGCCGTGCTCGACGAGGCGCAGGACACGCGGCGCGAGATCGGCCGCGCGCTCTCCGTCGACCATCAGGGCGGGGCCGTCCAGCCAGTCGAGGCCCGGGGTGGCTCCCGCCGTGTCCACGGCCGCGCAGCACACCATCGCCGTGACGTGGTCGGCCAGCAGCTCGCGCCCCGTGCGGGGCGGCTGGAGCGGGAAGAGGGGCAGCGCGCCATGGTCCCAGAGCGCCTCGTCGGGCCCCTGGCCCGCAGGCGCGGAGCGAACCGGCGCGGCCGCCTCTTCCCGCGCCAACTCGGCACTGAGCCCGGCCGCGAGGGCTCCGCCGGGGCCTTCATCCCGGGCGAGGGGGTCGGGGTCGTCCGGGGCGTGGGCATCGCCACCGGCACCTCCCAGGGCGAGGGCGTCGTCACCGGAGCCGCCAGAACCCTGGGCCTCGGAGGCGAGGACGTCAGGGGCTCCGGAGACATCAGGGACGCCAGAGAGGTCAGAGAGGTCAGAGGCGGACGCACCAGGGATCCCGGTGGCCGTCAGGTGGTCCAGTACGCGGGCCAGGGTCGGGCCCTCGGGGCCGGGGGTGGTCGGGTCGGCGGCGTGGTGGCCGACGCCCAGGGAGTCAAGGACGCGATGCAGCCGCGCCGCGTCCATGCGCCACTTGCGGTCGACGACCTCGTCCGGATACTCCTGCCAGGCCACCGGCGCCCAGTCCGGCCCCTGCTCGGCGGGGCCGCCGTGGAAGAGCCGGGCGGCAAGCAGCGAGGTCGCCTCGTCCACGCACCCGGGCTCCTCCAGCAGGTCGCAGGCGGGGCGCTCCCCCAGACGCGAGGCGAAGCCCTCCGCCAGCCGGTCCCTGCGGGACAGCTCGGTGAGCGCGGAGACCACACCGGCGTCGAGCCGGGAGGGCCAGCGCCCCATGCGCCAGGCGGGCAGCGCCACCCGGGTGAGCAACCGGTCCCAGCCCGCGTACGCGAGCCCGACCTGCTCCTGGGCGACGATCCGCACGCCGTAATCCACGGTCTGGGCGCGCTCGGCGGCGGCCGCGGCGACACCCCGCTCCATCTCGGCGGCATGGACCCGGCAGTTGCGCAGGAGCAGCCGGGCGACCCAGCCGACGCCACCGAGCACCACCCGGGTCACGGGGCCGCGGCCCGGGTCCGAGGCGACCGCGACCGCCGCGTCGAGCCCGCGCACGAAGCGCCGGGCGGCGGCTATGTCGGGGTGCGCGGAGGGTCCCGTACCCGCCACTACGGGGGCGAGCACCGCCCGCAGCTCGCCGACCCGCATCCACCACAGGAAAGGGGAGCCGATGACGAGCACCGGCGCGGCGGTGGCCCGGCGGTGCGGGCCGCGCACGCCGTCGGCGGGCGCGCCGTCCGTGGCACGGGAGCCGTCCGTGGCGCGGGAGCCGTCCCGGTCCTTCGCGGACGAGCCGTGCGCCGGGTGCGTGCGGTCCTCCAGCCAGCTGTCGCAGTCGGGGGTGAGCGCTATCGCCGAGGGCGCCGGCACGTCCAGCCGGTCCGCGAGGTCACGGACCAGGCGGTACAGATCCGGGGCGGACTTCTCGGCGATGGGGACCGTCGGACTCAGCGCGGGTCTGGCCCGGGCGACGACCAGCGAGACGCCCGCCGCGGCGAGCAGCACCAGCACGGCGAGCACCGTCACGACCCAGCCCACGACGTCCCAATTCCCGCCGCCGACATGCCCCGTGATTCTGCCCGCGAGCAGCACGACGGCGGCGGCCGCGGGCAGCAGGGCGACGGCCAGCGCCCTGCTGCGCAACCGCAGCACGGCGAGAGCCCGGGAGCGCGCGGCCTGCGCGCCGACCTCCACACCCGTAACCGACACGACCGATGGCACCCCCTGCTTGCCTACTGCTCGGCCACCGGCCGAAGCCGGTGGCGCACATGGCTGGCGTTCCTTCTGCTCATTCCCCCACTGTGGCACCCGCCACTGACATCGCAATGCCGGTGGTCTGTTTGGTCCTGGGTGCCCTGAACGCTTGCGCCGCACCCTAGTTGGGGTCCCGGTCGTCGTCAGCCGGATGGGCCAGCGGTCACTCGATGGAATGGCTTTGGCTAAAGGTGGATGCCGAACAGGCCCCGGATCCGTGTCGGATCCGGGGCCTGAGGTCAGCCGGGAGTCACATCTGGGCGAGGCCGGTCACGCCTCGGCCGCCGCCTTCGCCGCGATGTCCGTGCGGTGCTGCGAGCCGTCGAGGCGGATACGGGACAGCGCGGCGTACGCCCGCTCGCGGGCCTGGTCGAGGCCGTCACCGGTCGCCGTCACGGAGAGCACGCGGCCGCCCGCGCTGACGACGGCGTCGCCGTCCCGCCTGGTCCCGGCGTGCAGGACGTACGCGTGCGGGGCATCCTGGGCCGCCACCTCGTCGAGCCCCTCGATGGGATCACCCGTGCGAGGCGTGTCGGGGTAGTTGTGCGAGGCGACGACCACGGTCACCGCGGCCTCGTCGCTCCAGCGCAGCGGGGGCAGGTCCGCGAGGTTGCCGGTCGCCGCGGCCAGCAGGAGTCCGGCGAGCGGGGTCTTCAGGCGGGCCAGGACGACCTGGGTCTCGGGGTCGCCGAACCGGGCGTTGAACTCGATGACCCGCACCCCACGGCTCGTGATCGCCAGGCCCGCGTAGAGCAGGCCCGCGAACGGGGTGCCGCGGCGGCGCAGCTCGTCGACGGTCGGCTGGAGCACGCCGGCCATGACCTCGTCGACCAGCTTCGGGTCGGCCCACGGGAGGGGCGAGTACGCGCCCATGCCGCCGGTGTTGGGCCCCTCGTCGCCGTCCAGCGCGCGCTTGAAGTCCTGGGCGGGCTGGAGCGGGACGACCGTCTCGCCGTCGGTGACCGCGAAGAGGGAGACCTCGGGGCCGTCGAGGAACTCCTCGATGACCACCCGGTCGCACGCGAGGGCGTGCGCGCGGGCCGCCTCGATGTCGTCGGTGACGACCACTCCCTTGCCCGCGGCGAGCCCGTCGTCCTTCACGACGTACGGCGCCCCGAAGGCGTCCAGGGCCCGGTCGATCTCCTCCGCGTTCGTACAGACATATGACCGGGCGGTCGGCACGCTCGCGCCCGCCATCACGTCCTTGGCGAACGCCTTGGAGCCCTCCAGCCGCGCCGCCTCCCGGGAGGGGCCGAAGCAGGGGATGCCGGCGGCGCGCACGGCGTCGGCGACACCGGCGACGAGCGGGGCCTCCGGGCCCACGATCACCAGGCCGGCGTCCAGTCGCCGGGCGAGAGCGGTCACGGCGGCGCCGTCGAGGGCGTCGACCTGATGGGTCTCGGCCACCTCTGCGATGCCGGCGTTGCCGGGGGCGCAGTGCAGCTCGGAGACGGCGGAGTCGAGGGACAGAGAGCGGCACAGGGCGTGTTCGCGGGCACCACTGCCGATGACGAGGACCTTCACGGTGGTCAGCCTAGCCCGCGGCCCGGGACGGCTTTGTACGGCCTGCCAGGTCCGGTTCCGGAGCCTGTTGTACGTTCCTCCAGTTCCCGGCGCACACCCCTGGCGTTTGCTGGGGCTGACCACCGGAAGTACGGGGCCTTGCTCCGCCTCGGGCGGGCGATCCGAACCGGAACTATTCGTTCGGGTACTCGTCCACCACCGTGGCGCCCAGCTCGCGGACGATCAGGTCGTGGCCGGACAGGGCCGATTCGACGAGGTCGGGGTCGTCGTCCGCAGGGATGTCGTCCTCGGGGGACACGTGCTCCCGGGCGGGGGTGGGCCGGGACGGCGGCGCGGGCTCCGGGGCCGGTGACGGCGCGGCCGGGGCGGACGGGGCGGCCGGAGACGGCGTGCGGTGCTGCGGCGGGGCCACGGGGCGGGAGGGGGCGGGAGCGCCGCCACCGAAGTTGCCCGCGGCCGGCGGGGGCGCGGAGCCGCCCGACGGGTCGACGATCGCCTCGACCTTCCACTGCACGCCGAACTGCTCGGACAACGCCTGCCGCAGCACGTCCTCGCTGCCGCTGCTGGCGAAGTTGTCCCGAGCCCCGGCGTTGACGAAACCGAGCTGGAGCGTCGTGCCGTCGAAGCCCGCCACCTGGGCGTTCTGGCTGAGCAGGATCCAGGTGAAGCGGCGGCGGTTCTTCACTGCCTCCAGGATGTTCGGCCACAGGGAACGCGGGTCGGGGCCGCCCGCCGGGGCCGCCTGCGCAGCCATGGGGGCGGGGGCGGCGGCCGGGGAGGGGGCCTGCTGGGCCGGGGGCGGCGGCGTGGCGGGGCCGCTCCCTCCGGTGGAGGCGGCGGTGGGCCAGCCGCCCGGCCGCGGGGCCGAGGGGGCCGCGGATCCGCCGGGAGCGGTGGGGGCGGCTGCCGCGGGGCCGCCGCCGGGGGCCGAGGCCGTGGGCCAGCCGCCCGGTCGTCGCTCGCCGGAGGGGGCGGACGTGGCGGAGGGGGTGGCGGGAGCGGCAGCGGGGGGCGCGGCCTGCGGTGCGGGGGTGGGCGGGGCGGGGGCCTGGGGTGCCGGTGTCGGCGCCGGGGGCGCCGGGGTCTGCGGGGCGGTCGTTTCCGGGGCCGGGCCGCCCTGCGGCGCCCCTGAACCTCGTACGGCCGCACGCACGGCGGCCGGGCCGCCTCCCGGAGGCACCGGCGGGCCCTGCGGGACGGGCGCGGGGCCGCCCGGGTGGGCGCCCGCGTGGGCGTCGGGCCCGGGGACGTACGCCATGGCGGGCCCGGGGCCCTGGCCGCCCGGGACGAAGTTCCCCCCGCGCTCCAGGCGGTCGAGGCGGGCCATGACGGAGCGCTCGTCGTCGTACGCGGCGGGGAGCAGCACGCGCGCGCAGATCAGCTCGAGCTGGAGGCGCGGCGAGGTGGCGCCGCGCATTTCGGTCAGGCCCTCGTTGACGATGTCGGCGGCGCGGCTCAGCTCGGCGCCCCCGAAGACGCCGGCCTGGGCCTGCATCCGCTCCACGACGTCGGAGGGGGCGTCGATGAGCCCCTTCTCGGCGGCGTCCGGCACGGCGGCGAGGATCACCAGGTCCCGCAGCCGCTCCAGGAGGTCGGCGACGAAGCGGCGCGGGTCGTTGCCGCCCTCGATGATGCGGTCCACGACCTCGAAGGCGGCCGCGCCGTCCCCGGAGGCGAAGGCCTCGACCACGGAGTCGAGCAGTGAGCCGTCGGTGTACCCGAGGAGCGAGGTGGCCATGGCGTACGTCACACCGTCGTCACCCGCGCCGGCGAGGAGCTGGTCCATGACGGACATCGAGTCACGCACGGACCCGGCGCCGGCCCGCACGACGAGCGGGAACACGCCCTCCTCGACGGCCATGTCCTCCTGGCCGCAGACCTGGGCGAGGTACTCCCGGAGCGTGCCGGGCGGCACGAGCCGGAACGGATAGTGGTGCGTACGCGACCGGATCGTGCCGATGACCTTCTCGGGCTCGGTCGTCGCGAAGATGAACTTCAGGTGCTCCGGGGGCTCCTCGACCACCTTCAGCAGGGCGTTGAACCCCGCGGAGGTGACCATGTGGGCCTCGTCGATGATGTAGATCTTGTACCGGCTCGACGCGGGGCCGAAGAAGGCCTTCTCGCGCAGGTCACGGGCGTCGTCCACGCCTCCGTGGGACGCGGCGTCGATCTCGATGACGTCGATCGAACCCGGGCCGTTCCTCGCGAGGTCGCGGCAGGACTGGCACTCGCCGCAGGGCGTGGGAGTGGGACCTTGCTCACAGTTGAGGCAGCGGGCCAGGATGCGCGCGCTCGTCGTCTTGCCGCAGCCGCGCGGGCCACTGAACAGGTACGCGTGATTGACCCGGTTGTTCCGCAGCGCCTGCTGCAGCGGGTCGGTCACATGCTCCTGCCCGATGACCTCGGCGAACGACTCCGGGCGATAACGGCGGTACAACGCGAGAGACGACACGCATACGAGGTTATAGGCGCCCACTGACAACCCGGACCGCGCCAACGCAAAGCGCCCCCCACGCACCCGCCAGAGCCGACCTACCCTTGCTGCCTTCCGGCCCTGGGGGAGTTCAGTCAGATAGCGCCACGTGAGGGGCTGCCCCCCACAGTAGCGGATCCCCACCCCCGGAAGCGACGCGCCCCCGGACCGGACCGCCCCGGAACGATCACGACGAGACCGATCCCGGGGCCGCCCCCGGACCGTGTTCGCGAGCACTCCCCAACGTCTTGTATTGTTTGCGGCGGAGGATTCGCCTAGTGGCCTAGGGCGCACGCTTGGAAAGCGTGTTGGGGGCAACCCCTCACGAGTTCGAATCTCGTATCCTCCGCACTCGCCCGCCAGGGCAGACGAAGGCCCCGGATCGCTCCAGCGACCGGGGCCTTCGGCATGCCTGGGTCCCAGTTTCCGTCTCATCCACTTCTGGCTCGGCTTCTGGCTCGGCGCTGGCCTTCATGGGCCGACTGCTGCCGAGCAGCACCTCGGCGCTCGCGGCGAGGGCCTACGGCCTAGGGCAGTTGTTCGCGACCGTAATTGCACGGCTCCAGGTTCCGGACGTGCCGACAGTTCCCGTACGGCGAGAGGTGCTCGCCCGTCCACGTGGTGGCCGGGAAGGACCTCAGCAGCCCAGCCCGCAAGGTGATCGGAGAGCGCCGGGGAACCAGGGAAGAGGCGGGCGCAATGGAATCGCCGTGGGCCCCACTCGAACCGGGGTCGTTCAGCACAGCTTTGTCTCAGCCAAAGCCTGGCCCCTTTCTGCGTCACCAGACCGTCACGGATACCGTTGCTTCGCTTGGGCTAACCCTCACCCCATCGGAGACGATTGTGAACCGCTCGACCCGGTTCGTGGCGGCCGCGCTCGCGGCTTCCGCTGCCCTGCTGTTGACCGCTTGCGGCAGCTCTGACGACGACAAGGGCAACGAGAAGATCGCCGGGGCGGACACGCGACCGAGTGCCGCCCCGTCGGCCTCCGCCACGCCCTCCGACACGGCAGCAGGCCGCCCGAAGATCACGCTCCCCAAGAGCTTCCGGGCCGACTTCCAGGGGTGGACGGACGCGGACCCCAAGAAGCAGGCGATCTTGCATGACGGCAGACAGGAACTGCTGGCCGAGTACGCGGCGATCATCGAGGGTAACCCGGACTCCAAGGCGCTGGCCTTCTACACCGACGGTGCCGCCGGCCGGTCGGCCCGCAAGTGGATCAAGGGCTTCGCCGATGACGACCTGGTTCTGATCGGCCGCGCCACGGTGTCGAAGCCGCAGGTGAGCATCGCGGATGACGGCAGCGGCGTGTTGTTCTACTGCGTCGACGAGAGCAAGGGCTCCACCAAGAACACCCGGAGCGGCAAGGTCGAGCACACACCCCAGGACTCCAAAGCGCGCGTCCAGTACCGCAACCGGCTCGACAAGACCTCTCAGGGTGTGTGGAGGACGAGCTACTCGGAGACCGAACGGGGAGGCTGCTGAACATGCCGCTCCGTTCCAGGACCGCGGGCCTGCTGGTTGCCTCGATGCTCGTCGTCGTAGCGGTGCCCGGCATGGCCCACGCGTTCGGCGGGGACGACAAGTCCAAGCAGCCGAGCAAGCCCTCGGGTCCCAGTGGTGACGCCTCCGGTCAATCACTCATGGCATCGGTGTCGAACTCGAAGATCAAGCTCACGTACCCCGGCGGCCAAACGGCGAAGGCCAATGTGGGGGAGCTTGTCTCGGTGGACCCGAATTGGGAACCACCGGCATGCTGGTACGAGCCCGCCTTCGCACCGAAGGAACTCAAGGACGCGGTTGCCACCGGTGAGGGCGGGCTGGTCAACGCGCACGTCTGGTGGAGCAACGGCCTCTGGGTGGACCACTACGAGAAGGGGAAGGCCGACAACAACTTCGACCTGAAGCTTCCCGAGGACACGAGCGCCGACGGATACAAGAACTACAACATCGGCAAGAAGGGCATGTTCTGGCGCAGCACGGTCCGTGAGGGCATGTACCAGGACCCCAAGGCGTGGGACTGCGGCCGCATCATGTTCTGGCAGGACGCGGGCACGATCCCGAACGACGAGAACGCCCCCACTCCCGAGACTCTCGCCGCGTTCGCGTACGACAAGATCAAGGTTCCGGACACCGAGGTCGAGCTGAGGCCCGAGGGTAAGTCAACGGTCAACTTGCCCACTTGGGCGTGGCTGGACAAGGCCACCTTCAGGGACGTCACGGTCCGCGCCGACCTGCCCGGCACCGGCTTGTGGGCGGTGACCACCGCGAAGCCGGTGGCCCTGCACCTGGAGCCCGGAACCGAGTACGCGAAGACGTTCTCCGCCTCCGGCGACTGCCCGGTCAATGAGGACGGCTCCATCGGCACCCCGTACAAGAAGGGCGACGCCGGACAGGAGCCGCCGTGCGGGATCCAGTACCTCCGCGCCACGAACGGCGAACCGTACGAGCTGAAGGTGTCGCTCACCTGGGAGATCTCCTGGGAGGGCACAGGCGGTGCGAAGGGCAGCCTGCCCAACGGCACCTTCGAGACGACCCAGGGCATGAACGTCCAGGAGATCCAGTCCATCAACCGCTGACCGAGACTGTGGGCCGATCCGGTCTGCACACGTCAGCGCGTCGCACCTAGAACCAGCTCAACCCAGGGGGACAGTCAGTATGTCGGACTTGAAGAAGGATGCGGCGGCCTTGCATAAGGCGGCCTCCGCTCTGGGCAAGGTGGATGACCACACCCGTAAGCCGTTGCACGACTTCAAGGCCGCTTCGCACGATCTGTCCGCGTTCGGGGTGCTGGGTTCTCTGATGAGTGCCAAGGACGACATCCAGGACGGCATGGACACCATCGCCAGGCTCACCGGGGACCTGCACAAGGAGTGGGAGGCGGAGGCGAAATTCCTGGGCGACGTTTCCGACGCCTTCGATCTGCTGGATGTCCTGTTGTCCGCCGCGGCTCGCGCCAAGAAGGGCTGAGCCGTCGATGGGCTTCGACATCATCCCCGGCGACATCGACGCCGAAGATCTCAATCCGCTGCACTGGATCAACAAGGCCAACCACGCCTTCGGGGACACCCTGGCCAGCGGTCTGGAGTTCCTCGGCATCACCGATCCGGCCGTCGACCCCGACGGCATCCGCGAGTTGGCCAAGGAATGGCGGGCCCTGGCGAAGGGCCTGGATGCCGCCGCCCGCGACGCCGAGACCGCGCTCCAGGACCTGGAGTGGGAGGGGAAGGCCGCCAAGGCCCTCCACAAGCGGGCCAAGACCGCCCGCACGCAGGCCACCGACATGGCCGACTCGCTGCGCAAGGGCGCCAAGGCGCTGGACGACTTCGCCGATGAAGCCCATGCACTGTTGACCGAGATCGGTGTGATCCTCGCCGAAATAGCCGAGTTCGAGATCGCGGGCCTTGCCCTGTCGGTCCTGACCGGCGGCCTGTCCGCAATCGCGGGCAGCCTCGCGGCCGGCGCGCGGGCCGCGAAGGTCGTGGCACTGATCGCCCGGATCGAGAAGTCCGGCAGCCGCATGGCCAGGGTCATCCGCACCGTCATGGAAGCGATCCGCGGTCTGGAACGAGCACTCAAGGCCCTCGGGGAGATCAAGACCATCGCCAGGGCGGGCAGACTCGCGGGCGAGGGCATGAAGTTCTCCGCCTTCGACGCCGCCCTGCAAGACCCCGGCGCCTTCAAGGACCCCGGCAAGCTGGCAGAGCTGCTGACCACCGGCGCCGCCTTCGGAGTCGGCGCCGGTGCCCTGGGGAAAGCCCTCGGCAAAGGCCTGGGCAAACTAAAACCCAGCGAACTCGCCAAGCTCGGCAAGGCTTTGAAGCTGGACGGCTCCGGTCTGTCACGGCCCAGACTGCGCCCATCGGAGTGGGAGAAGCTACCCGCCTCCATCAAGGCAGTCCTCAAGAAGCTCGACCGTGACCCGATCGACGTGGCCACCGGCGATGTGTTGCTGCCGCAGACCGACGTCGAGCTGCCGGGCACCCTGCCCTTGCTCTTGGAACGCACCCACCTGTCGTCGTACCGATGGGGAGGCTGGTTCGGACCCTCCTGGGCCTCCACCCTCGACCAGCGCCTACAAGCCGATGACGAGGGCATCATCTACACCACCTCCGACGGCATACGGCTCGTCTACCCCCACCCGGCCGCTGGAGCAGAAGAACCCGTGTATCCGGAGGTCGGCCCGCGCCTGCCCCTGACCTGGGACGTGGGCACCGATGGCGGCATGCGCGTCACCGATCCCATAACCGGGCAGACCTGCATCTTCCACAGCCCGCGGCCCACCGACGAGGGTGGCGCGGTCGATCTTCCACTTCAGGAGATCGTGGATCGCAACGGGCAGCGGATCACCATCCGCTACACAGATGACGGCGCTCCGGCGGAGGTCCGCCACAGCGGCGGGTATCGCGTCGTCATCGACTGCCATTCCGACCTGCCCCGCATCGCCGCCCTGCGTCTCCTCGCCCCGCACCACCCCGAGGCCAGAGGCATACCACTGGTTTCGTACGGATACGACAGCAGCGGGCATCTCACCGAAGTCACCAACTCCTCCGGCCTGCCCATGCGGTTCACTTACGACGAGGTGGGCCGGATCACCTCTTGGACCGACCGTAACGACACCCGTTACACCTACGCGTACGACGGCCGTGGCCGTGTAGCGCGTACCGAGGGAAGCGGGGGCTTCCTGTCCGGAGCCCTGGCCTATGACGATGCGACGCGGACGACGGCGGTGACCGACTCCAGAGGCAACGTCACCCGGTACGAACACAATGAGGCGTTCCGTCTCATCCGGCTGACCGACCCTGTCGGCAACGTCACGGTCCAAGAGTGGGACGACGAGCACCGGCTGACCGCCGTCACCGATCCCCTGGGGAACACCACTCACTACCGCTACACCGAGCAGGGGCTCCCGGTGTCCATCACTCGCCCCGATGGCCGGGAGGTCGCCTCCGAGTACAACGCACTCGGTTTGGTCACACAGGTCATCGAGCCGGACGGGTCCGTCTGGCGTGAGGAGTATGACGACCGCGGTAATCGCACCGCGAGTACGGACCCGACAGGGGCGACCACTCAATACGCCCACGACATGCACGGGCATATCAAGCAGATAACCGACGCTCTCGGTCACGTAACTCGGCTCCGGTGCAATGCGGCCGGACTGCCAGTGGAGTTCACCGACCCACTGGGAGCCACCACCCATCTCGGACGTGACACCTTCGGGCGTACCGTCAGCATGACCGACGCGCTCGGCCATACGACCCAGTTGGAGTGGACGGCCGATGGCCAGCTCGCCTCCCGTACAACCTCCGACGGCACCAGCGAGTACTGGACCTACGACGGCGAGGGAAACTGCACCAGCCACACCAACGGGTTCGGTGCCATCACTCGCTTCGAGTACACCCACTTCGACCTGATGTCAGCGCGTACCGGCCCGGACGGTGCGCGCCACACCTTCACGCACGACACCGAGCTCCGCTTGACGAAGGTCACCAACCCTCAGGGGATGGAATGGAGTTACAAGTACGATGCGGCCGGACGCCTCTCCCGCGAGACCGACTTCAACGGGCACTGCCTTACATACACCCATGATCCAGTGGGCCGCCCCACCTCACGCTCCAACAGTCTGGGCGAGGTACTCCACTTCGCGTACGACGAGCTCGGCCGACTCGTCCGCAAGGAGGCCCATGGCGCCGTCACTGCCTTCACATACAACCTCGCCGGACAATTGACGCAGGCGGTCGGACCCGACGCCACTGTCCTCTTCGAGCGCGACGTCGCCGGGCGCCTCTTGGCGGAGACGGTGAACGGCCGCACCATCACCTACGGCTATGACCTCCTGGGCCGCCGCATCCACCGCACCACCCCAACCGGCGCGTTCCACCACCGAACTTACGACGCGGTGGGCAACCTCACCCGTTTGGTCACCGCCGATCGCACGATCGACTTCGACCGCGATGCGGCAGGGCGAGAGACAGCTCGCCACATCGGCTCCACGATCACTCTGGCCAACTCCTTCGACGATCTCGGCCGCATGGTGGCTCAGGCCATCAGCGGACCGAAAGCGAAGGTGATCCAGCGCCGGGCCTACTCCTACCGTCCCGACGACAACCTCATCCATATCGATGACCACCTCAGCGGCACACGCCACTTCGAACTGGACATCACAGGACGCGTCACCGCCGTACGCGCGGCCGACTGGACAGAGTCGTACGCGTACGACGACGCAGGCAACCAGACGAACGCCTCATGGCCCCACGACCATCCCGGCCAGGAAGCCACCGGACCCCGCTCGTACACCGGAACCCACATCACCCGGGCCGGCGGTGTCCGCTATGAGCACGACGCGGCAGGCCGGATCATCCTCCGGCAGAAGGCCCGCCTGTCCCGGAGGCCGGACACCTGGCGCTACCGCTGGGACACCGAAAACCGCCTCACCGAAGTGGTCACGCCAGACGGCACCACGTGGCGCTACAAGTACGACCCTCTGGGCCGTCGCATCACCAAGCAGCGCCTCGCTCCAGACGGCAGCACAGCGGTCGAAGAGACCATCTTCACGTGGGACGGCACCACGCTCTGCGAACAGACCACCGTGGGGCCCGCCCTGCCGAGTACGGTGACACTCACCTGGGACCACGAGGACCTGAGGCCTCTCTGCCAGCTCGAACGCGTCGCGGTTCCCGACACCCCGCAGGATGAGATCGACACACGCTTCTTCTCGATTGTCACCGATCTGATCGGAACCCCCACCGAACTCCTCGACGAGGCCGGCGGCATCGCGTGGCGCTCCCGCACCTCTCTGTGGGGGATCACGGCGTGGGCGGCACGGAGCACCGCGTACACGCCGCTGCGCTTCCCCGGCCAGTACTTCGACCCAGAAACCGCCCTCCATTACAACTACTTCCGCCACTACGACCCCGAGACGGCCCGCTACCTCACCCAGGACCCGCTCGGCCTCGACCCGGCGCCCAACCCGGATACCTACGTCAGCAACCCCCACACCCGGGCCGATCCGCTCGGCCTCGCCCCATACAACATCCACGCGTCCGTCGCGTATCAGGACTGGGGAACCAAGGGCGCGCATATCCACATTAAAAACATGGAAGTGCGCATCTTCCCGGACGACAAGGGCGGGATCGGCGCCGAGGGAATCAGGATGAAGCACGGTACTGCCAGCAACGCGCAAGTACAGAAGGTCCTCGATGAGATCCACTCGAATCCGGCCCTCAGGAGTGACATCATCGATAAGGCCACGTCCGCACGGAACTCCATGAACAAGGGAGAATTCGGGATGAGCAAGAACCGCGCCGCCGAACTGCACTTCATCATCAAGAACCTTGAGAAGCTGAACAAGCCGAAAGTCGACTGATGTCAGACATTGACTTCTACGTGACCGCTACCTTGCGAAATGAGGTATTGGGAATCCCTCTTGGCGCCCCTCCGGAAGCCTGGGAGGAGGGCCTCGGCGACGACTTCCTGGACGACGTCCAGAAGTCTCACATGCGACGTGACTACGGACTTATCGAAATCGCCTTCATCAAACGCGCAGGCCTATGGGAATCCGTATCCGCCTCACTGCAGATCCACCGTTTGGCACACGGTCTCGATGGTGTGGTCCCACTATCGCTCGCCCGGTCGTACGGGGATTTCTCGGAGCGCATGGGGTTCGACCAGTTCCGGACGAAGCTACAGGATCAAGGTGGAGCCCTTGAAAAAGTGGAGGACCCCTCAATGGGCGGGTTCAACCACTTCCGCGAGGCCACAGCCCGTTCCTCGGTATATGTCGTCGAGGAGCCGCCTCACAACGGGCTGGAGCCCGGTGTTCTCTGGTCGATCATCTTGTCCGGTAGTGGCCAGTCATGAGCGCCTAGTGCCGCACGTAATACCGCAAGCTCCTGAGAGCGCCTCTTACGGAGTCACCGTGCCCGGCTGGGTGCAGGGCAGCGTTATCGGTATGGCAGTGCAGCAACGGTTGGTGCATTCGCGTACCCTCCGACGGCGGCCGGCCGACATTCCGTTTCGAGGTTCGGGTGGGTGGTCGAGCGGGTGAGGAAGAGGGTGGGCGGGTCATGGTGTGGGGGGCGCGGGTTGTTGGCTGCCTGATAGGGCTCGGCCGGGAAGCCCTGGTCCGTGAGTGGCGGAGTGTCGTCGCCGTGCCGTGGCGTGAGCTTCGGCGGCGCGGGCCTCTGGGGGTATCGCTGGCCCTCTTCGCCGCCGTCGCCGTGACCGGCCTGCACGCGTTCCAGCAGACGGCGGTGGGTGCCGACGTACTGCGGGTGGTCAGTGAGGTGCGGGCCGACCAGCCGCTCTGGCTGACCCTGCTGCGTACGCCCGTATCGCTGTTCGTGCCCGCCGTGGATCTGCCCGTGTGGGGCGGGCTGCCCCGGCTGTTCCTGGCCTTCGCGCTTGCCGAGCTGCTCTTCGGTCGTGCCCGCACGCTGGTGGTGGCGTACGCCGTGACGCTCGCCGGGACGCTCGGGGCGCGGGTGATGATCGCGCTGGGCCCCGATCGTCTCGGCCTCCCCGGCAGTGCGGCGCATGCCGTGGACACCGGGACGTCTGCCGCCATCGTCGGGCTGTTCGCCTGGACGGCGGTGGTGCTGCGGGCCCCTGTTCTCTTCGTCGTCGCCGTCGTCCCCACGGTGGTGGGTTCCTTCGCCGATGCCGATCTCGCCGGCCGCGAGCATCTGATCGCCGTGGCCGTCGCTGTGCTTCTCGGTGTCGTGCCGTACCGCGAGTGGGTCGTCCGGCGGGTGGTGGCGCCGTCCGTTGTCAGTGGTCGCTGAGAGCATCGGAGGAGTTGGTGGGGGGCTGATCGTTGGCTGGATCGGGGGGTGGGGCATGGCAGTTCTTGACTGGCGGGATCCGTTGGCCGTCAGGGTGACCGGGGCGATTCGCGCGGGTGACGTGCCCGTGCTCCATGAATTGCTCGGTACGCATGCCTGCCTTGCCGCTTCTTCGATCCGGCAGGACGGTGACGCCGCCGGGACGCGCACTCTGCTGCACATCGCCACGGACTGGCCCGGGCATCTCCCTGCGGCGCCCGAAGTCATCGGAGTCTTGATCGCGGCAGGCGCCGACCCCGACGCCCGATTCGTCGGAGGGCACTCCGAGACGCCTTTGCACTGGGCGGCCAGCAGTGACGACGTGGCGGCCCTGGACGCCCTTGTCGCCGCCGGGGCGGACATCGAGGCGAGCGGCGCGGTCATAGGGGGCGGGACGCCGCTGGCCGACGCGTGTGGGTTCGGGCAGTGGCGGGCCGCGCGGCGGCTGCTGGAGCACGGGGCGCGGACGACCTTGCGGGACGAGGCGACGCTGGGGCTCCTCGACCGGCTCCGGACCCGTGTGGCGGCGGGCCCGCTGGACGCCGACGATCTCGACAGCGCTTTCTGGGGTGCCTGCCACGGGGGCCAGCTGGCGTCAGCTACCTATCTGCTGGAGCAGGGCGCCGCGCTCGACAGGGTCGGGTACGACGAGATGACCCCTCTGGACATCGCGGTCGCGGCGGGCGCGAGCGACCTCGTCGCGTGGCTGCGGGAGCGGGGCGCCAGGACGAGGGGTGAGGTGTGAAGTGCTTCGACGCGTTGCGGGGGGGGCGGGGGCGGGGGTGGCTGAGGGATGGGGTCCGGGTTCCGGAACCCGGGGCCGGGTCGGCCCGTACCGGGTGCCCGCGCCGCGACGGTTGGAGCACGGCGCCCTGGTAAGCGGCCACGCCATGTAGCGCGGGGCGCAACCGTCCCCGGGTATCAGCGTGTGGCGCTGTCCGAGCGTGCGGCCGACCGGCCAGCAGGTCAGCAGGTCAGCAGGTCAGCAGGTCAGCAGCACGGTGGCGTCCAGCCGCCCTCCGCCGGCTCAGCGGGGTCTCGGTCACGCTCCCGGTCGCCGTCGCGTCGTCGTCGCGTCGTCGTAACGGTGGTGTTGGACAGGGCGGTCTGCGGCCGCTGCCGCTGCCGCTGAGAAATGGGCCGAGGCCAGTGCCCGGGGATCAGACCGGCGTTGCTGCCGAGGATCGCGCTGCTGTTACGGGCGAGGAGCCGGCTGTGGCTTGCTGCTGAGGACCGGGCTGGGGTTGCTGCCGGGCATTCGGCTGGGCCGGCTGCTGCTGAGGACTGGACTGGGGCTACTGGTGAGGACCGGGCCGGGGTTGTCGCCAAGAAGTGTGCCGGGGGCGCTGTCGCGGAGCGGGACCCTGTCGCTTCGCCTCTGGTTCCGCGTGAGCCCCACCCCCACGAGTACCACCGCCATCCCCGCCACGACCCGCGGGCCGATCTCCTCGCCGAGTACGAGCGCGCCCAGCGCGACCGAGACCACCGGCAGCAGATAGCCGACGGTCGCGGCCGCGGTGGGGCCCTCGGCCGCGATCAGGCGGGAGTTGAGGTGGAAGGTGACGCCCGTGCCGAGTGTGCCCAGGACGACGACCGCGGCGATCGCCGTGAACGTCGGGAAGGACGTGCCGGTGGGCGCGGCCGGCAGGGCGAGCGTCGTCAGCCCCGTGGCGGTGAGCAGTTGGGCGGCGGAGAGGGCCAGCGGGGCGGCATCACGGGTGATGAGGTGGCGGGCCATGTAGGCAAAGGCGACGGCGTAACTGGCCGCCGCGGCGAGCAGGGCCAGCGCGCCCCAACTGGCCAGCCCCGTCTGCTGCCAGGGCGCGAAGATCAGCAGCGTGCCCGCGAAGCCGAGCAGCAGGCCGGCGAGGCGGAGCGGGCCGAGCCGGCGTTCGGTGCGCAGCAGCAGGCCGAGGGCGAGGGACCACAGAGGGGTGGTGGCGTTCAGGACGCCGGCCACGCCCGAGTCGACGGTCTGCTCGCCGAGGCTGAAGAGGAAGAACGGCAGTGCGTTGCAGAAGAAGGCGGCCACGAGGAGATGGCCCCAGACCCGGCGGTCGCGCGGCATCCGCTGCCCGGCCGCGCGGGCCAGGACGAGCAGCACGGCGGCGCCGAGCGCGCACCGGATGATCGTGAGGTGCAGCGGCGTGAGGCCGCCGCCGAGGGCGATCTTGATCCAGAGGAATCCGGAACCCCAGAGCAGGGCGAGCAGCCCCATGCGGACCGGGGTGGAACGGGTGCCGCTGAGCATCGGGGCCTCCTGTAGGGGTGTGTGTCGTGCGGGCATGCCGACGGGCGTGGGCCGGGCGGCGGGATGTGCGGATGCGCTGATGTGCCGGAGGGGCCGCGGTGCGGGCCAGGTGGTCCGCCAACCACTCCGGGAACGCGCCCACGCCCACGCCCCCTCCGCGTACGTACGCCGGTTCACCCGGGCTTCGACGGGGGGCGCGTACGTGGCTCCCGTATGCGCCCCCGTACCTTTCCTCCCGCCCACCCATAAGACAAGCGAAAAGATCTGGAGCCAGAGTTAAGCCCTGCTGTACACAGGCCGCGGGCCCTGCCGCACACTGGACCCATGCTCGACATGCGGCGCATGCAGATTCTGCGGGCGGTGGTCGCCAGTGGGTCGGTCACCGCGGCGGCCCGGAACCTGGGGTACACGCCCTCGGCGGTCAGCCAGCAGATGGCGGCCCTGGAGAAGGAGGCCGGCATCGCGCTCCTGGAACGGACCGGCCGCGGGGTGCTGCCGACGGACGCGGGCCGCCTGGTCGCCGAGTACGCGACGGTCATCGGACGGCACGCCGCCGAGGCGGAGACCGCGCTCGCCGCGTTGCGGGCGGGCCGGACGGGCCGGGTCTCGATGCGGTACTTCGCCACGGCCGGGGCGCCCCTCGTCGCTCCCGCGCTCGCCGCGCTGCGCCGCGACCAGCCCGGCGTACAGGTGGAGTTGAAGCTCTGCGAGCCGGGCGACCCGGCCCTGGAGGTGAAGGAGCGGCGGGCCGATCTGGCGCTGGTGGTCGGGCCGCGCGAGCAGACGCCGGTGGACGGGGTCCGGTTCGTGCATCTGCTGGACGACCGTTATCGCGCGGTGCTCCCCCGCGGCCACCGGCTCGCCGACCGGCCGGTACTCGATCTCGCCGACCTCGCCGAGGACCCCTGGATCGCCGGCGAGACGCCGGGCCCTTGCCTCGACCCCGTTCTCGACGCCTGCGCGGCGGCCGGCTTCACCCCCGACTTCACGGTGGAGAGCGGTGACTACGCCACCGCGCAGGGGCTCGTCGCCGCCGGGCTCGGCGTCAGCCTGGTGCCGGAGCTGGGCCTGGCCACCGGACACCGTCCCGATGTGGTCGTACGAGAACTCAGGGACCCCGAGCCGGTCAGGGCGATCCACGCCGCCGTGCGGGCCGGGGCACCTGTTCAGCCGGCGCTGAAGGGCTTGCTGACGGCGCTTCGGGTGACGGCCTCGGAAGGAGCGGCGGCCCCGGAAGAGGCGGCGGGGGCGGCGCCCCGAACGGCGTCCAAAGGGACATCCGTAACGGCGCCCGACGAGGCGGCCGGCACGGCAGCCGCCGAGGCACCCGGCACGGCACCCGGAGCAGACGCCCCGCCCTCGGAAGGCGCCGCGTAACAACGCAGGGCGACCCGCTGCCCCGGCTCCCACTCCTGTTCGACGACGGCCAGCAGCTCCCAGCCCAGCCGTTCGTACAGCGCGGCCGCCGACGCGTCGGAGGAGACCACGTCCAGGACCGGGTGCAGGCCGCGCGCCCGCGCCTCCCGCGCGGCCCGCCCCATCAGCAGCGCGCCGATGCCGTGGCCGCGCGCGTCCGGCGCGACGAAGAGGCGGCTGACCACCGCCGCCGCCCCGACGTCCGCGCCGGAGCGCTCGCTCCACAGGGCGGGCGCCGCGTCGCCCTCACTGCTGCGGGACAGGCCCACGTGCCCGACGACCCGCCCGTCCAGCTCGGCCACCCAGGTGCCGAGGACGGCGGTGCCGGACAGCCAGTCGGCGGGCTGGTCGGGCCAGTTGACGGGGTAGCCGTCCCTCTTGTGCACCTGGGCGAGCACCTCCACGCACGCCTCCAGATCGGGCGCACCGGCGCGCTCGCGCACCCGCAGGACAGGATGGCCTTCGGCCGCGTCGGCGGCACGGTCTCGTCTCATCGGAGCATGGAAGCACAGCCGACGGGGCGGAGCCGCCTTCTCCGCCCACCCGACCCCCGGGACCGGCCCCGCCGACCGCCGAGGCCGACTCCCCCGACCCCCGGGACCGGCTCCGCCCGGCGACCGCTCAGGCCAGGGCGACCAGGCCCCGATACTCGGGGCTCCACAGGTCCTCCGCCCCGTCGGGGAGCAGCAGGACGCGGTCCGGTCGCAGCGCGTCGATCGCGCCCTCGTCGTGCGTGACCATGACGATCGCCCCGGGGTACGTGCCGACGGCGGCGAGGACCTCGTCCCGGGAGGCCGGGTCGAGGTTGTTCGTGGGCTCGTCGAGGAGCAGGACGTTCGCACCGGAGTGGACGAGTCCGGCCAGCGCGAGCCGCGTCTTCTCGCCGCCGGAGAGCACGGCGGCGGGCTTGTCCGCGTCGTCCCCGCCGAACAGGAACGACCCCAGTACGCGGCGCACCTCACCGTCCGTCAGCTGCGGGGCCGCGTCCGCGAGGTTCTCCCGTACGGTCTTCGCGCCCTCCAGGGTGTCGTGCTCCTGCGCGAAGTAGCCGAGGCGCAGGCCCGGACCCGCCACGACCCGACCCTCGTCGGGACGTTCGCGTCCGGCGAGCAGCCGCAGCAGCGTGGTCTTCCCGGCGCCGTTGAGCCCGAGGACGACCAGCCGACTGCCCCGGTCGACGGCCAGGTCGACCCCCGTGAGCACCCGGTGGGAGCCGTACGCCTTGGTGAGGCTGACCGCGCCGAGCGGCATGCGGCCGCACGGCGCGGGTTCGGGCAGCCGGATCCGCGCGACCTTCTCGCCGCGCCGCACCCGCTCCGTCCCGGCGAGCATGCGCTCGGCCCGCCGTTCCATGTTCTTCGCGGCGGTGGCGGTGGCGACGTGGGAGCGCATCTTGTCGGCCTGGGCGCGCAGCGAGGCCGCCTTCCGCTCGGCGTTCGCACGTTCGCGGGCGCGCCGCCGGTCGTCGGCCGCGCGCTGGGCGAGGTAGGTGTGCCAGCCGGTGTTGTGCACGTCGAGGGCGGCCCGACCCGGGTCGAGGTGGAAGACGCGGTTGACGGTGTCGGCGAGCAGCCCGGTGTCATGGCTGATGAGCACGAGGCCGCCGGGATACGACGACAGGTAGCCGCGCAACCAGCCGACCGAGTCGGCGTCGAGGTGGTTGGTCGGCTCGTCGAGGAGCAGCGTGTCGTGCCGCGAGAACAGGATCCTGGCCAGCTCCACGCGGCGCCGCTGGCCGCCCGACAGTTCGCCGACGGGCCGGTGCAGCGCCCGTTCGGGCAGCCCGAGCCCGGCGGCGACGCGGGCGGCCTCCGCCTCGGCGGCGTAACCGCCGCGCGCCTGGAAACGGTCGTCGGCGCGGGCGTACGCGGCCATGGCCCGTTCCTGGGCGGCGGGGCTCGCGGCGGCGGCCATGGCCGCCTCGGCGGTACGCAGCGCGGCGACGGCCTCGTCCAGGCCGCGGGCGGACAGGACGCGGGCGATGACGGTGGCCGCGGGGTCGGCGGCGCGTGGGTCCTGGGCGAGGTGACCGACGGAGCCGGTACGGGTGACGGTGCCGGCGGCGGGAGCCGCGGCGCCCGCGAGGATCTTCAGCAGGGTGGTCTTGCCGGCGCCGTTGCGGCCGACCAGGCCGATGCGGTCGCCGGGGGCGATGTGGAAGTCGACGCCGGACAGCAGAAGCCGGGCGCCGACGCGTACGTCGATGCCTCGTACGGTGATCATGGGGTAACGCTCCGCAGTAGCGAATGGACACACGGGTGGCGTGGAAGCGTGTGTCCTGGCTAGGAGATGCGGGGCGTAGACATGCCCCCGAGGCTACCGACCCCGACGCCACCCCCGCACACCGTTTTCCGGCGCCCCCGCTTCCGCGATGCCCGCACACCCTTTCCCGGCACCCCGCCCCGCGCACCCCTTTCCGGCACCCCCGGCCCCGCGAGACCCGCCCCATGAGACCCCCGGCGGCGCACACGTAACCCGTTCGAGCGATTCTCGGCACCCGGCATGGACGGCGATGGTCGGCTCTCGCCCGCCTGGGCCCCCGCTCTTGGCCCACCGGTTTCCGGTATGACCGGATATGCGATGGCATTTCCCAGGGGCGCACTCCGTCGGCATGGCTGCGCCCGGAGAGTCTTGACCGGTAGGCTTTCCGTGTGATCTTCAAGCGCATCGGAAACGGCCGGCCGTACCCCGACCACGGCCGGGAAAGCACCCGGCAGTGGGCGGACGTCGCGCCGCGCCCGGTCCGCCTCGATCAGCTCGTGACGACCAAGGGCCAGCTCGACCTGGAGACGCTCCTCGCCGAGGACTCCACGTTCTACGGCGACCTCTTCGCGCACGTCGTGAAGTGGCAGGGCGACCTCTACCTGGAGGACGGGCTGCACCGCGCCGTCCGCGCCGCGCTCCAGCAGCGCCAGGTGCTCCACGCGCGCGTCCTCGAACTGGGCTGACCCCCGGGGCACGGGCCCTTTCGACCCCTCGTTGGCCCTTTCGGGTTGGACTGCCCCCCGGTCAATGATCATTTAGTAGGCATCGCCGCCAGGCCGCACTACGCTGCGCCCATGAGCATGCTCACTCCCCCCGGCATGGGCGGCAAATACCGCATCACGGGGGACAAATATCCGCGTATGCGCCGCACCGGCGGCCGCCGCAGGATCGTGCTCGCGGTCATCGCGTCCGCCGCGGCCCTGGGCCTGATCGGCTGGGGCACGCTGCAGCTCATCCACGTCTTCTCCGGCGGCGGCGATACGTCGTCGGCGTCGGCGGTGGCCGGCCGGGCCGCCTCGGACTGCGACCGCGAGCCGGGCGGCTCCCATCCGCCCGCCCGGGGCACCGACCCCGGCGCCGCGCGCGAGGCGGGCCGCGAGGGTAAGCCCGCGCCGCTGCCGAAGCCGGACCAGATCACCGTCAACGTCTTCAACGCCACGCCCCGCGGTGGCCTCGCCAAGGGCGCCGCGGACGAGCTGAAGAAGCGCGGCTTCGCCATCGGCGAGGTCGGCAACGCGACGAAGGAGTTCGACAAGAAGGTCAAGGGCACCGGGATACTGCTCGGCGCCAGGACGGCCGCCACCGCCGCGCTGCCCGTGCTCGGCACCCAGCTCGCGGGCGCCGAGCTGAGGACCGACGGCCGTGACGGCGACGAGGTCGACCTGATCATCGGGGAGAAGTTCAAGGACCTGGTCAAAAAGGAGGACGCCGACAAGGCCCTGGCGGCACTCACCAGGCCCGAGCCGACGCCCCAGTCGTCCGGCGGCGGAAAGAACTGCTGACCGCGGATACTCCGCCGTCAGGAACTGCCGACCGCGGTTACTCCGCCGTCCCGTACATCCGGTCGCCCGCGTCACCGAGGCCGGGGACGATGTACCCCTGCTCGTTGAGCCGCTCGTCGACGGAGGCCGTCACGACCGTCACCGGCGTGCCGGCCAGCTCGCGCTCCATGACCTCGACGCCCTCGGGGGCGGCGAGCAGCACCACGGCGGTCACGTCGTCGGCGCCGCGCTTGATCAGTTCCTGGATCGCCGCGACCAGCGTGCCGCCCGTGGCGAGCATCGGGTCCAGGACGTAGACCTGGCGGCCCGAGAGGTCTTCCGGCATGCGCGTCGCGTACGTGGAGGCCTCCAGGGTCTCCTCGTTGCGGATCATGCCGAGGAAGCCCACCTCGGCGGTCGGGAGCAGCCGCACCATGCCGTCGAGCATGCCGAGACCCGCGCGCAGGATCGGCACGACCAGCGGCCGCGGGTACGACAGCTTCACGCCCGTCGTCCGCGTCACGGGGGTCTGGATGTCGACCTGCTCGGTGCGCACGTCCCGGGTGGCCTCGTACGCGAGCAGGGTGACCAGCTCGTCGGCGAGGCGCCGGAAGGTCGGGGAGTCGGTGCGCTTGTCGCGCAGCGTGGTGAGTTTGTGCGCCACCAGCGGGTGGTCGACGACGTGGATCCGCATGGCATCAACAGTAACCGGGCCCCGGCCCCGCTCCGTGCTGGCATCAACACCGCCGACCGGGGGAAGGTGGGGACGTACGAACTGAGGTGGTGGCCCATGGCGGATCGCAAACGGGAAGACGAGACCGACGCCGAGCGACGCCGACGGCGCGCTCAGTTCCTGCGGGAACGCGCCGAGGCCATCGAGCTCCGCGACCGTGTGAAGCCGCGCCGCGCCCGGGCGGCACGGATGCGTCAGCAGATGCGCATGCGCACGTTCCGCTGGTGACCGCCCCGGCGCGCGGCGGGCCCCACGGGGGGCCGTGAGGAACGCGACGCGGACACAGCGGCCCGAAGACCTCTCCTGACGGCGCGGTTTCTGCCACGATTCCGAATGGGCGGGGCTCGGCACAGCACTCCCCGCCCCCCGACCTCGCCGGGGGGACCCCAAACCGCCAACCGGCACTGCCTATCACCAGTGGGAGAGTCACGGTGTACTTCGCCGCACTGCTCGCGCGCACCGAAGACGGGTGGGAAGCGAGCGACACGGAGCTCGACGACGTGGAGACCTTGGCGGATCTGGCCGACCTGGCCCGTGAAGCCACCGCCGACCACGCCGACGACACAGTCCTCGTCTTCATCGAACAGGAAGACGCGTGGTTCGGCGTCGTCCGTGTGGACGGTGAGGAGGACCCTCGTATCTACGTCTCGGACGCGGCCGCGGCCGCCAAGAGCGCGTACGGGGAGATCCTCCTCACCGACGAAATGCTCGGCCGCGATCCGGGGGCCGACGACACCGTCGCCGACCTGGACGCGCTCGACCTCGACGGTACGGAGGACGGAGAACCGCAGGAAGCCGTCGACGAGGAGGAGGACGACGTGCCCGTCGTGACCGGCGACGCGGTGCCCGCGGGGCCGCTCGGCGACGCGCAGCTCCTCACCGACCTCGGCGTGCCCCAGAAGGACCTGCTCGGTCTGGAGGCCGGCGACGCCCTCAACGAGATCGCCGACATCCTCGGCGCGGCGGAGGTGCTGGAGACCGTCCGTTAGGTTCCCGGTGTGGACCACCTCATCGAACAGGGCCCCGACCACGGCCCCGAACCCCACGACCCCGTACGCGACCGCTGGCGGGCGCCCATGCGGCTCGCCCTGGCCGAGGCCGAGCTGGCCGGCCGGGGCGGTGACGTGCCCGTCGGCGCCGTCGTGCTGTCCCCGGACGGCACGACGGTGCTCGCGGCCGGGCACAACGAACGGGAGCTGACCGGCGATCCCACCGCGCACGCGGAGGTGCTCGCCCTCCGCAGGGCGGCCGCCGGGCTCGGTCGGTGGCGGCTGACCGGCTGCACGCTCGTCGTGACGCTGGAGCCGTGCACGATGTGCGCGGGCGCCCTCGTGCAGTCGCGCGTCGAGCGGGTCGTCTACGGGGCGCGCGACGAGAAGGCCGGCGCCGCGGGCTCCCTCTGGGACGTCGTCCGCGACCGCAGGCTCAACCACCGCCCCGAGGTCATCGAGGGCGTCCTGGCCGACGAGTGCGCCACCCGGCTGACGGACTTCTTCCGGAAACGGTGATACAGGAGGCCCGGCCAATCGATTTCAGAACACGGGCCACCTTGGGCTAGAGTTCCTCTCGGTAGCGTGTCCGAGCGGCCGAAGGAGCTCGCCTCGAAAGCGAGTGTGGCGCAAGTCACCGAGGGTTCAAATCCCTCCGCTACCGCTTTCAGAACGCCCCCTGACCGTGCCGGTCAGGGGGCGTTCTTGCTTCCGCAGCCGAAAAACCCCGGCGCCGTCATGGCGCCGGGGTTCCTCGGGACGGGGGAAGCGGCATCGGGGGGACAGCCGCTTCCCCCGACGAGGACCAGCCCTCAAGTCGACGCCGCCGTCGGGGGGAAGCGGACGGCGCGGACCCCGCAGTGGAGCCGGTCCCTCACCCGTGGATTCCTGCCAGATCCCTCGGGCTCACCGTCCATCCTGCGCCCCGCGCCACCCGGAGCGGGGTGGCAAAGGGCCTGCGCTGCCGGGCCGTTGGTCCCTAAAAGTCGGGTGAGGGCGGGTCGGTAGGGGCGTGCGGGCGGAAAAGACCCGGTGCGCGTGGACCGGGTTAGACTCACCGCCGTCACAGGGGTCACACTGGGCGCGGCAAGGGGAGGCCAGATCGTGGCAGTGCAGTGGAAGAGGGTCGGCCTCTTCGTGGTGGTCGTCTTCGCGCTCTACGTGATCATCACCGACCCCGCCAAGGCCGCCGACTACGTCCAGATAGGGTTCGAAGGCATTTCGAGCGCCGCTCGGAGCATCGGCGACTTCATGACGTGGGTCGCCAACGGAGGCAAGGACTGAGCGGCCGCCGAGCCCTCGTCCCCACCCTCCCCAAGGAGTGCCCGTGATCCGCCATCTGGTCCTCTTCAAGCTCAACGACGGTGTACAGCGCGACGAGCCGCGTGTGCTCGAGGGTGTCGAGGCCTTCCGTGCGCTCGGCGAGCAGATCCCGGAACTGACCTTCTGGGAGTGCGACTGGAACATCACCGACCGCCCCATCGCGTACGACTTCGCCATCAACTCGGCGGTCGAGGACACCGACGCGCTGAAGCGGTACCTCGAGCACCCGGCCCACCAGGCCGGCGTCGCCCTGTGGCGGGAGTTCGCCACTTGGGTGATCGCCGACTACGAGTTCTGAGCCGCCCCGAGGACCCCGGGCCCCGCCGCCCGCCGAGCGACCGCTTCCCGAACGGCCCCGCACCACGACGGTGCGGGGCCGTTCGGCGTCCCCGGGCCCAACTTGCCCTCAACACGTAGTGATCAGGTGCTTGCACACAGTGCACATGTCTTGTGATGCTATGACCGCTTTTGACGGATGAGTTGACCGAGGTCGATCGACAATAGGGCCGAGGTCGATCGAGCTTGACCGGGCTTGATTGGGCTTGACTGAGAAGGGGTGGCGTTGACCGTGCCGGCCAGTACTGCGCCTGAGGCTCCACCCGCGAATCCGACCCCGCCCGCCACGACCTCCTCCCCCGGCACCCCCTCCCCCGCGGCGCCGCCCCCCATCTCCGTGCCCCCCACGAACGCTCCGAGCACCGGCAGCACCCGCGGCGCCGACACCCGGGCCCTCACCCAGGTCCTCTTCGGCCAGCTCAAGGAGCTGGAGCCGGGCAGCCCCGAGCACGGCCGGGTGCGCGGCGCGCTCATCGAGGCCAATCTGCCGCTCGTGCGGTACGCGGCCGCCCGCTTCCGAAGCCGCAACGAGCCGATGGAGGACGTCGTCCAGGTCGGGACCATCGGGCTCATCAACGCCATCGACCGGTTCGACCCGGACCGCGGGGTGCAGTTCCCGACCTTCGCGATGCCGACCGTCGTCGGCGAGATCAAGCGGTACTTCCGCGACAACGTCCGCACGGTCCACGTACCGCGGCGGCTGCACGAGCTGTGGGTGCAGGTGACCGGGGCGACCGAGGACCTCACCACCGCCTTCGGACGCTCCCCGACCACCGCGGAGATCGCCGAGCGGCTGCGCATCACCGAGGAGGAAGTACTCGCGTGCATCGAGGCGGGACGCTCCTACCACGCGACGTCGCTTGAGGCCGCGCAGGAGGGCGACGGGCTGCCCGGGCTGCTCGACCGGCTCGGCTACGAGGACCCCGCGCTCGACGGCGTCGAGCACCGCGATCTCGTGCGCCACCTCCTGGTCCAACTGCCCGAGCGCGAACAGCGGATCCTGCTGCTCCGCTACTACAGCAACCTGACGCAGTCACAGATCAGTGCCGAACTGGGCGTATCCCAGATGCATGTGTCGAGATTGCTCGCCAGAAGCTTCGCCCGGCTTCGATCCGCAAATCGGATCGAGGCGTAACCGTATCGGGTGGAGTCCCGTCGCGGCTCTTGCCGACGCCACCGCCCACCCAAAAGCCTCAGACCCCCTCTTTCCTGCACGAATGTCATCCTTGTTTGTCGACAAGTAACTACAGCGCGTTGCCGACATGTGACATTCTGCTGGAACCGCGTTTGCCGTAGCCCCACCTCCGGTATTCAGGTGGAGGCTGCGTTCCTCCGACGGGAGCGCCCGCCGCGACCGTCCGCGACCTCAAGGGGGTGGCATGTCCGCAGACCAGGGCAGCTCGAAGGTGCTCACGCTCACGCTCATCAAGAGCCCGAGCGAATCCGCGCCCGACGCGCTTCCGAGCACACCCGAGGCTCTCCAGAGCTCAACGGCCCCGGAAGCCATCGACACCAGGACCCTGTCCCGCTCCCTGTTCCTGCGGCTCGCCGCACTCGACCAGGACAGCCCCGAGCGTGTCTACGTGCGCGACACGCTCATCGAGCTCAACCTCCCCCTCGTGCGCTACGCGGCGGCCCGCTTCCGCAGCCGCAACGAACCGATGGAGGACATCGTCCAGGTCGGGACCATCGGCCTGATCAAGGCGATCGACCGCTTCGACTGCGAACGGGGCGTGGAGTTCCCGACGTTCGCGATGCCGACGGTCGTCGGCGAGATCAAGCGGTTCTTCCGCGACACCAGTTGGTCGGTACGCGTCCCGCGCCGCCTCCAGGAGCTGCGCCTCGCGCTGACGAAGACCAGCGACGAGCTGGCCCAGCGTCTGGACCGCTCGCCCACCGTGCCCGAACTCGCCGCCGCGCTCGGGGTGTCCGAGGAGGACGTCGTCGACGGCCTCGCGGTGGGCAATGCCTACACCGCCTCCTCGCTGGACTCCCCGGCCCCCGAGGACGACGGCGGCGAGGGCTCCCTGGCGGACCGGCTCGGGTACGAGGACACGGCCCTGGAGGGCGTCGAGTACCGCGAGTCCCTCAAGCCGCTCCTGGCCAAGCTGCCGCCGCGCGAGCGCCGCATCATCATGCTGCGCTTCTTCGCCAACATGACGCAGTCACAGATCGGCGAGGAGGTCGGCATCTCCCAGATGCACGTCTCGCGGCTGCTCACGCGCACGCTGGCGCAGCTGCGCGACGGGCTCATCTCGGACTGACGTACGCGTTCCGCTCCGCGGGGAGGGTGGCACGGAGGGGAGGCCACCCGGCCCTCGACGGTTTTACGCCCCCCTCACCGTTCAGGCCCCGGTCGGGCTCGGTGGGGAGACGTCCGGACTGCCCGGTCGGGCCCCGGTCGTTCGTGCGCGGGCGCGTGGTGGCTGGTCGCGCAGTTCCCCGCGCCCCTGACGGGGCGCTACTTCGCGATGTCCCGAACTACTTGAGCGCGAGCCACGCCACGCCCGCCACGATCACGACCGCGAGGACCACGCCGAGGATCAGGCCGACCCGTGGGCCGGAGGAGGAAGGCGCCGCCTGCCGGCGACCGCCGCCGCCCTGCGGTGCCTCGTCGACGAAGGCGCGGAACATCTGCGTGCTGCCGGCGGGGTCGGGGTTGCCCTGGGGACCCTGGGGGTTGTGTGCCATGGAGCAGGACACTAGCGAATCCATCGCCCCCCGCCCAACCCCCACCGGACCCTCACCCGCCTGGGACTTTACGAGCGGACCCCCGGAGCTTTGCCGACTCTTTAGGGCGTACGTCCGATTTTAGTTTGCCTGCAGCAACCAACTGCTTCTATGGTTGCCCTAAGCAACAAAAACGGAGGTGCCGTGGCCGCGCAGCGTCAGTACGAGGAGCTGGCCCGACAGCTCAGCGCCATCGGCGCCGTGAAACGCGGTCTCGGACGGGCCCTGCCCCCGGACTGCCCGGCCGGGTCCGCCGCCGTACTCGTCCTGCTGGAGCGCCACGGCGCGATGCGGATGAGCAGGCTGGCCGAGCTGCTCGCCGTCGACATGTCGGTGACCAGCCGGCACGTCGCCCATGTCGTGGAGAAGGAGTGGATCGTCCGCGATCCCGATCCCGCCGACAAGCGCTCCCGGATCCTGCGCCTGACGCCCGAGGGCAAGGCCAAGGTCGAGGAGCTGTCCGACCTCTCCATCCGGACGCTCACCCACTACTTGCACGACTGGACCGACGAAGAGGTCGTCCGGCTCAGCACACTGCTCGCGCGCCTGCGCGACAGCTTCGGGGACTGCCGCGCCGCGGCGGCCCGACCCGAGACCACCCGTACACCCGCGTAAGAAGAGGAAGTCCATGGCAACAACCACACCAGCCGGTGTGCGGGGCAGCCATGCCAAGCACGGAGCGCACCACGGTCACCCCGGCGAGAACGCTCCGATGACGCACCGGCAGATCATGGAAGCACTGTCGGGTCTGCTGCTCGGCATGTTCGTGGCGATCCTGTCGTCGACGATCGTCTCCAACGCCCTGCCCGAAATCATCGGCGACCTCGGCGGCGGCCAGTCCGCCTACACCTGGGTCGTCACCGCCTCGCTGCTCGCGATGACGGCGACCACCCCGCTGTGGGGCAAGCTCTCGGACCTCTTCAGCAAGAAGGCCCTGGTCCAGATAGCCCTGGTCATCTACGTCGGCGGTTCGGTCGTCGCCGGTCTCTCGCAGAGTGCCGGGATGCTGATCGCCTGCCGCGTCGTGCAGGGCGTCGGCGTGGGCGGTCTCTCCGCCCTCGCCCAGATCGTCATGGCCGCGATGATCTCCCCGCGTGAGCGCGGGCGTTACTCCGGCTACCTCGGCGCCACCTTCGCCGTCGCCACCGTCGGCGGTCCGCTGCTCGGCGGTGTCATCACCGACACCTCGTGGCTCGGCTGGCGCTGGTGCTTCTACGTCGGCGTGCCCTTCGCGATCATCGCGCTGATCGTCCTGCAGAAGACCCTGAAGCTCCCCGTCGTCAAGCGCGACGTGAAGGTGGACTGGGCCGGCGCCTTCTTCATCAGCGCCGCCGTCTGCCTGCTGCTCGTCTGGGTCACCTTCGCCGGTGACAAGTACGACTGGATGTCCTGGCAGACCGGTGCCATGGTCGGCGGCTCGATCGTCCTCGGCCTGCTCTTCGTGCTCGTCGAGTCGAAGGCCAGCGAGCCGATCATCCCGCTGCGGCTCTTCCGCAACCGCACCATCACGCTCGCCTCCCTCGCCTCGCTCTTCGTGGGTGTCGCGATGTTCGCGGGCACGGTCTTCTTCAGCCAGTACTTCCAGCTGGCGCGGGGCGAGTCCCCGACGATGTCCGGTGTCATGACGATCCCGATGATCAGCGGCCTGTTCATCTCCTCGACCGTCTCGGGCCAGGTCATCACCAAGACCGGCAAGTGGAAGGCGTGGCTGGTCAGCGGTGGCGTGCTGGTGACGGCGGGCCTCGGTCTGCTGGGCACCATCCGCTACGACACCGAGTACTGGCACATCGCGATCTTCATGGCCCTGATGGGCCTCGGCATCGGCATGATGATGCAGAACCTGGTCCTGTGCACGCAGAACCAGGTCGCCCCCGAGGACCTCGGCGCCGCCAGCTCCACCGTCACCTTCTTCCGCTCCCTGGGCGGTGCGATGGGTGTCTCGGCGCTCGGCGCCATCATGGCCACGCGCATCACCGACTACGTCAAGGACGGCATCACCGACCTCGGCCCGAAGGCCGCCGCGCAGTTCGGCCACGGCGGCACCGGTGGCGGCGGCATCCCGGACCTGGACAAGATCCCCGAGCCGTTCCGCACGGTGATGGAGAGCGCGTACGGGCACGGCATCGCGGACGTCTTCCTGATCGCCGCGCCGATGGCCCTGATCGCCTTCCTGATCACGCTGTTCATCAAGGAGGTCCCGCTGCGGACCTCGGGCGGTCTCGCGCAGGCCGCCGGTGAGACGGCCGACGCCACCGCCCCGGCCGTCGCCGGTGCCCCCGCCGCCGACGAGGCCGTCCTCGCCTCCGTCGCCTCGCGCACCGAGGCCGGCCCCGAGGGCACCCAGCGGCTCGCCGCGTCGGCGTCCGCCGCCGAGGCCGCCTCCGGAGGTCTGCCGCCGGTCACCGACGGCATCCCGGTCCACGGCCACGTCCGCGGTGCCGAGGGCGCGCCCGTCCCGCAGGCCGCCGTCACGCTGATCTCCCTCGCGGGACGCCAGCTGGGCCGCGCGGTCGCCCAGGGGGACGGGGCTTACGCCCTGGACGCCCCCGGCGCCGGTTCGTACGTGCTCATCGCCTCCGCCGACGGCTTCCAGCCGCAGGCCTCGACCGTCGTCGTGGGCGAGGACGCCCTGGCGTACGACATCCTGCTCAGCGGCACCAGCGGGCTGAGCGGTCTCGTGCGGGACGCCGACAGCAAGCTGCCCGTCAGTGGCGCGATGGTCATCGTGACCGACGTGCGCGGCGACGTCCTGGCCACCGGGCTCTCCGGTGAGCAGGGCGAGTTCACCTTCGCCGAGCTGGTCCCCGGCACCGTGACCGTCGCGGTCAACGCGGCCGGCCACCGGCCCGTCGCGCTGCCGGTCGAGGTCGGCGGCACCGGGGTCACCCGGGTCGAGGTCGAGCTGAACTCCGGCGCGCAGGTGCTCGGCACCGTCCGCGCGGGCGGCTCGGCCCTGAACGACGCCCGCGTCACGCTGGTGGACGCCGCCGGCAACGTCGTCGCCACCGCGACCACCGGGGCCGACGGGGCGTACGCCTTCACCGACCTGGACAGCGGCGAGTACACGGTCATCGCGACCGGCTACCCGCCGGTGGCGACCGGCCTGACGGTGACCGGCGACGGCGCCGACGGCCACGACATCGAACTCGCCCACCCCGGCGAGTGACGACCCCGGCCGGTGGCCGCGCCCCCTGACGGGGCGCGGCCACCGGCCGACGCTTTTCACGCGCTTCTCTTGCGCGCTTCCGAGGCTTGGCAAGGAGTAAAACGGGATGGGACTCAACGCTCGGATCCGCACGCGTGACGGGTGGGCCGTGCCCCACGCCGTCGTCACGGTGACGGACATGACCGGTACGCAGGTGCTGCGCGCCGCCGCGGACCAGGAAGGCGTCGTGCGGGACGCGTCGGTGCTGGCGGCCGGGCCGTACACCGTCATCGTCACCGCGGTCGGCTACGCGCCCGTCGCCTCCACCGCGCTCGTCACGGCCAGCGGCCGGGCCGAGGTCGGCAACGTCGTCCTCGCCCGCCAGGGCGGCACCGAGCTGCCGCCGCCGGGGCCGTGGACCATCGACCCCGCGCACTCCACCGTGGGCGCCGTCGCCCAGCACCTGGGGATCACCAGCGTGCACGGGCGGTTCCTGGAGTTCGGCGGGCGGGTGGAGATCGCCGAGGACGTCGAGAAGTCGCGGGTCGAGGCGGTCATCCGGTCGGCGTCGATCGACACGGGCAACGGCATGCGCGACGGGCACCTGAAGTCGCCGGACTTCCTGGACGTCGACCAGTACCCGGAGATCACCTACCGGTCGAGCGGCCTGACGCCCGCGGGCGCCGACCGCTGGACGGTCCACGGCGAGCTGGGGATGCACGGGGTCGTACGCCCCGTCGACCTGGAGCTGAGCTACCTCGGCACCGGCGCCGACCCCTGGGGCGGGACCCGCGCGGCCTTCCGCGCCACGACCGAGCTGCGGCGCGAGGACTTCGCCATGAACTACAACCAGGTGGTGCAGGCGGGGATCTCGGCGATCGGCACGACCCTGCGGGTGGAGCTGGACATCCAGGCCGTGCAGGGGGAGTCGCTGCCGGGCTGAGCGGACGTCACCGGTCCGGCGCCGGGCGGCTCCTTCCGCGAGGCGCCCGGCCCTGACCCGGCGGGGTCGGGCGGGTGAGGAGCGCCTCGATGCCCGCGATCATCAGGTCGAGGGCGATGGTGAAGTCCCGTTCCCACATCTCCTCGACCGTGGTCCCGTCCCGCGCCGCCAGCAGCTCCTTGGCGCTGTCGGGCACCCCGGGCGCGGACAGTTCGTCCTCGACCGTGCCGACCGACTCCCGGTAGTACTCCTCCTGCGTCATCCCGGCCTCCGCGCACCGCGCCATGTAGTGGCCCTCGATGGTCCCGAAGCCGTACACGAACTGGAAGACCGCCGAGATCGCGCCGTTCTGCGTGTGCGCGGGCAGCCCGGTGCTCCGTACCGTCTGCTGGATCGCGACGGCGAACGCCAGCCAGTTCGGCCCGATGTTGAGGTACCGGCCGACCAGCGGCGAGACCCAGGGGTGGCGGATCAGCAGCGAGCGGTACTCGTGGGCCAGGGCGCGCAGGTGGTCGCGCCAGGCCTCCGCGGTCGCCCCCGCTGCGGATGCCTTCCCCTCGGGCCCCTCGGGCGTCTCCCATTGGGGCAGCCGCATCTCGCCGCAGACCGCGTCGAGGGCGAGCTCCAGGAGGTCGTCCTTGGTGTCCACGTACCAGTAGACGGACATCGCCGTGACGTTCAGCTCCGCGGCGAGCCTGCGCATGGAGAACTTGGCGAGGCCCTCCGCGTCCAGGAGCCGGACCGAGGCCTCGGTGACGCGCTCCCGGTCCAGGCCGCTGGGCTGGTCGCCCTTGCGGGCGCCGCCGCGAGGGGCCTTGCCCTGCAGCCAGACACTCGTCCGCGCCGGGTTCTTCGTGCGGGCGGCAGCCTTGGCCATGGCGCACCTTCCTCGTCGGGTCCTGGAACCTGGGGCCCGGACCGGTGTTCTCCGGGGCGGGGCCGGGGAGGCCACGAACCGGAACCCAGTGGTCCGCCCCTCCCCCCGATGCTATGCCGACGCCGTCCCCCGCGAGTCCGCCCGCTCCACCCTGCGCAGCAACGCGGCGGCCACGACCCCGCCGAGGAACACCGCGGCGGCGCCCACCAGCTGACTCGTCTCCAGCCCCGAGGCGAACGCGTCGGCGATCCGCTCCCGCTCGCCCGCCGACTTCGCCGCCGCCATCGCCGCGGGGAAGGACGCCGCGGAGACCGCCACCAGCGAGGCGAAACGGGAGTTGAGGACCGCGCCGAGGACGGCGACGCCGAGGCCGTTGCCGAACTCCGCGAGCGTGCCGTTGACGCCCGCGCCCACGCCCGCCTTCTCCAGCGGGATGGCGCTCATGATGGCGTTGGCCATGGCGGGCATGGCGAAGCCGATGCCCGCGCCCATGAGGATGAGCCCGGCCAGCATGCCGCCGTAGTTGTCGCCGCCGAGCAGCGCTATCGCCAGGAGACCGGCGGCGATGGCGCTCATGCCGACCAGGATCGTGGTGGGCGTGCCCAGCTTGGTGTGCAGTTTCGCGCCGAGGCCGGACAGGTTCAGGGCCACGATGGTCACCGCGAGCGGCGCGGTCCGCACGCCCGCCTCCAACGGCTCGTACCCGAGGACGAACTGGAGGTGCTGGGTGAGGAGGAAGAGCGAGCCGCTGAGCCCGAACGCGACGAGGACCGAGCCCGCCACCGCGCCGATGAACCGCTGGTTCTGGAAGAAGTGCATGTCCAGCATCGGGTACGGGATGCGCAGCTCCCAGAGCACGAACGCGCCGAGGACCAGCACGCCGACGGCCGCGGCGACCAGCACGTGCGACGACGTCCAGCCGTGCTCGGGCCCGGAGATGATCGCGTAGACCACCGAGGCCATGCCGACCGTCGACAGCAGCGCGCCGAGCAGGTCGGGCCGGTCTCCCCGCGGGTTCTTGGACTCGGGCACCATCTTGGCGACCGCGAGCAGGCCGAGCACCGCCACGGGGACGTTGATCAGGAAGATCGAGCCCCACCAGAAGTGGTTCAGCATGAAGCCGCCGAGCAGCGGCCCGACCGCGAAGCCGAGGGAGCTGATGGTCGACCAGACGCCGATCGCCTTGACGCGCTCGGTGTCGTCGAAGATCTGCACGACGACCGCGAGCGTGGTGGTCATCAGGAGCGCACCGCCGACGCCCATGCCCGCGCGGGCGGCGATGAGCTGCCCGGAGGACTGCGCGAAGGCGGCGACGAAGGAGCCGGCGCCGAAGAGCGCGAGGCCCGCCAGGAGCAACTTCTTGCGGCCGTAGCGGTCGGCGGAGCTGCCCGCGGTGAGCAGCAGCCCGGACTGCACGAGCGAGTACGCGTTGATCATCCACTGGATGTCGGAGGTGGACGCGTCCAGCTCCCGGGTGAGGGAGGGGATCGCGACGCTCAGGACGGTGTTGTCGAGCAGCACCACCAGCTGGGCGAGGCAGACGACGCCGAGGATCAGCCAGCGCTGCGGGTGCCGGGGTGGGGCGGCCGAGGACTCGGCGGTCGTCGCCGTCATACGGGGCTCCTGGGTTGGCTCTACGGTGGAGGGGACGCCTTTCCCGTACACCGTAGAGCAGTTCCCATACGTCGTACAAGGCAATACGCGGGACCCTCCGCGCCCGCGCTACTTCCTCGGTTGCGTCAGGTCGTAGAAGGTCGCGTCGCCCACCGTCACCTTCGTGAAGGTCGACCGGACCCACGAGGTGATCGCGGCGGAGGTGCCGGCGCCGCCGGGGCCGCCCGTGCGGCCTGTGCCGCCCGTGCCGCTCGCGATGAAGTAGTGGATCTCGCCTTCCGTCACGTACCGCTTGAAGCGCGCGAGGGTCGGTGACGGGTCGCTGCCGTTGAACCCGCCGATCGCCATCACCGGCCCGCCCGTGGCCAGTTGGTAACCGGCCGCGTTCTGGGAGCCGACGGCCGCGGCGACCCAGGTGTGGTCGTCCGCGTCCGCCTCCAGGAGCTTCTTCGCCCGGGCGGAGACGTGGGCACCGTTCAGCAGACCGCCCATGGCACCGCCCCGGCCCGCGCCGAAAGCGCCTCCGCCACCGCCCACCCCTCCGGGGGCCTGCGCCCCGCCGTCGGGGCGGCGTTGGGCTCCTTGGGTGCCCCGGCCGGACTGGCCGTCACCCCCCGGGCCGCCCCCGAGCTGTCCCGGCCGGGGCATCGCGCGGCCCTCACCGCCGGGGCCGCCCCGGCCTCCGCCGGGTCCGCCGCCCGGGCCGAACCGGCCCGCCGATGCCGGGCCCGCCGTCACGATCGAGCCCGTGTGCGCGCTGTCCACGGTGGACAACGTGTACGCGACCGGGCCCGCCAGGGACGCCGCGAGGGCGAGGCCCGCCGTGGCGAGGGTCAGCCGGCGGCCGAGCCGTGCGGCGCACAGCAGACCCACCGCCCCGGCGGTCCCGGCCGCCGGCACCGCCCACCGCAGCCACGGCACGTACTCCGGGGTCCGGCCCAGCAGGACGTACGCCCAGACGGCCGTCCCCGCGACCGTCGCGCCGAGCACCCCGCGCGCCCACCGCGAGGCCCGCTCCTCCCACAGGACCGTCGCCCCCATGCCGACGAGCGCCGCGAGGTACGGCGCGAGCGCCACCGTGTAGTACTGGTGGAAGATCCCGGCCATGAAGCTGAAGACCCCGGCGGTCACGAGCAGCGCGCCGCCCCACACGACGAACGCGGCCCGCGCGGTGTCCGTGCGGCGCGCCCCCCGCGTGAGGACGAGCCCCGCCACGAGCAGGACCAGCGCGGCGGGCAGCAGCCACGCGATCTGCCCGCCGGTCTCGGTGGCGAACATCCGCCCGATGCCGGTCTCGCCCCACTGGCCGCCGCCCCCGCCGCCGCGACCGCCGACGCTGCCGGTCTCCTCGCCGTTGATCCGGCCGAGGCCGTTGTAGCCGAAGGTCAGTTCCAGGAAGGAGTTGTGCCGCGAACCGCCGACGTAGGGCCGCGAGCCCGCCGGCCACAGCTCGACGACGGCGACCCACCAGCCGCCCGTGACGACCATCGCCAGCGCGGACAGGGCGAGTTGCCCGAGGCGCCTGCGCACCCGCACCGGCGCGCAGACCGCGTACACGGCGGCAAGCGGTGGCAGGATCACGAACGCCTGGAGCGTCTTCGTCAGGAAGGCGAGGCCCACCGCGACCCCCGCCCACACCAGCCACTTCGTACGTCCCTGCTCCAGCGCGCGCAGGACGCAGTACACCGTGACGGTCATGAGCAGGGCGAGCAGCGCGTCCGGGTTGTTGAAGCGGAACATCAGCGCGGCGACCGGCGTCAGCGCGAGCACCGCGCCCGCGATCAGCCCGGCCGCCGGACCGAACCGCCGCCGCACGGCCGCGTACAGCACGCCGACCGTCGCGACCCCCATCAGGACCTGCGGCACCAGTACGGCCCACGGGCCGAGGCCGAAGAGGCGCACCGAGAGCGCCATCGGCCACAGCGCGGCCGGGGGCTTGTCGACGGTGATGGCGTTGCCCGCGTCGAGCGAGCCGAAGAAGAAGGCCTTCCAACTCTGGCTACCGGCTTGGACGGCGGCGGAGTAGAAGGAGTTGGCGTAGCCGGACGCGCCGAGGTTCCAGAGGTAGAGGACGGCCGTGGCGAGCAGCAGAGCGAACAGCGCCGGGCGCGCCCAGCGGGGATCGTCGGGCCGCCCCCGCCACAGCGCCGCCCGGCGGGACGGCCGCACGCCAGGGGCCGTGGTCATGGACAAGGGCGTGGTCGCGCTCATCGGCCGTTCCTCGATTCATCCGCGGTGGCGGGGTTCATGTCGTCCTTGGGGGCGGGGGTGTTGGTGGCGGACGAGGCCGGGAACACCCAGGCGCGCAGCAGGAGGAACCGCAGTACGGTCGCCGCGAGGTTGGCCGCGATCAGTACCGCCAGTTCCGTGGAGTGCGCCGGGTCGCCCGTGGCCGCGCCGAGCGCCGCCAGGGAGCCGCTGGTCAGGGCGAGGCCGATGCCGAGGACGACGAGGCCCTGCGCCTGGTGGCGGACCGCCCGCTCCCGGCCGCGCACCCCGAAGGTGAGCCTCCGGTTCGCCGCGGTGTTGGCGACCGCCGACACCAGCAGAGCGAGGGCGTTGGCGGCCTGCGCCCCCGTGAACGTACGGAAGCCGCTGTAGAGCAGCAGGTAGAAGAGGGTCGACAGCGCGCCGACCACGCAGAAACCGACCAGCTGACGGGCGAGGCCACCGGGCACGTCGCTCAGCCGCCGGTCCCGGGGGTCGTCCCCGAAGGGGCGCGCGAGCCGGTCGAGCGGCAGCGCGCCGACCGCGAGCGCCCGGCCGACCCGCCACACCCCCTTGAGGTCGTCCACGGCCGTCCGCACCAGGCGCACGGTCGAGTGGGGATCGTCGACCCAGTCGACCGGCACTTCGTGGATGCGCAGCCCGGCCCGCTCGGCCAGCACCAGCATCTCGGTGTCGAAGAACCACCCGGTGTCCTCCACCAGCGGCAGCAGCACCCGGGCCACATCGCCGCGGAGCGCCTTGAACCCGCACTGGGCGTCGGAGAAGCGGGCGTGCAGGGAGCCGCGCAGGATGAGGTTGTACGCCCGGGAGATGAACTCCCGCTTGGGCCCGCGCACCACCCGCGAACCGCCCGCGAGCCGCGAGCCGATCGCCAGGTCCGAGTGGCCGGAGATCAGCGGGGCGACCAGCGGCAGCAGCGCGTTGAGGTCGGTGGAGAGGTCGACGTCCATGTACGCGAGGACCGGCGCGTCGGAGGCGGACCAGACGGCACGCAGCGCCCGGCCGCGCCCCTTGCGGTCGAGCCGGACGTGCCGCACCTGGCGCACCTCGGCGCTCAGTTCGGCGGCGATGCGCGGGGTGGCGTCCGTGGAGGCGTTGTCGGCGATGGTGACGCGGAAGGGATAGGGGAAGGTCCGGACGAGGTGCTCGCGCAGCCGCAGGACGCACCGCCGCAGGTCCTTCTCCTCGTTGTGGACGGGGATCACGACGTCCAGGACCGGCACGTCGCGCAGACCGGCGGGAAGGTGCTCCCGCGACGGCAGGGCCCCCGGGAGAGAGTCGGTTCGCATACGAACGACCCTCGCGAGCCGTCCTGTCAGGCCTGTGTGGCGAGGCTGTGGCCTGACTGTGGGACGGGCGCGGAGGCCGTCGTCCCGCCGTCCGGTGCGGCGGGCAGTGAGACGGCGAACACCGTGCGTCCCGGCGCGCTCTCCACGGCGACCTCGCCGCCGTGCGCGCTCACGATGGCGCGTACGAGGGCCAGGCCGAGGCCCGTCGAGCCCGCCCGGCGCGAGCGCGAGGCGTCGCCACGGGAGAAGCGTTCGAAGACGCGGGGCACGAGGGCGGGCGGGATCCCGGGCCCGTCGTCCTGGACCTCCAGGCGTACGCGCGGCCCCTCCCGGCGCACCCGAGCGGTGACCGTCGTACCGGGCGGGGTGTGGACGCGGGCGTTGGCCAGGAGGTTGACGACGACCTGGTGGAGCCGGTCGGTGTCGGCGCGGACCAGGGCGGGCGCCTCGGGCCCGGGCAGTTCGAGGCGCCAGTGGTGACCGGGCCCGGCGGCACGGGCGTCACCGACGGCGTCGACGACGAGCGGCGCCAGATCACCGATCCGGCACGACAGCGGGCGCACGCCCCCGCCGCCCGCGAGCCCCGCGCTCTCCTGCTGCTCGGCGTCGAGCCGCGCGAGGAGCAGCAGGTCCTCGACGAGCCCGGTCATCCGCTCGGCCTCGGACTCGATGCGGCCGAGCGCGTGCCGCGTGTCGGGCCCGGTGGACTCCGGCCCCCGGCACGTCAGTTCGGCGTACCCGCGGATGGAGGCGAGCGGTGTCCGCAGCTCGTGGCCGGCGTCCGCGACGAACTGCCGTACGCGTGTCTCGCTGCGCTGGCGGGCGTCGAGCGCGGAGTGCACGTGGTCGAGCAGCCGGTTGAGGGCGGCGCCCACCTGGCCCACCTCGGTGCGCGGATCGGCGTCGGGGACACGCTCGTGGAGAGCCACCTCGCCGCTGTGCAGGGGCAGTTGGGCGACCCGGGTCGCGGTGCCCGCGATGCGGCGCAGGGGGCGCAGTGCGACGCCGACCAAGACGGCGCCGGCGAGCGAGGCGGCGGCCAGGCCCGCCGCGGTGACGCTGACCTCGACGACGACCAGGGTGTTCAGGGTGGTGCGCACCTTGGTGGTGGGGATGCCGACCAGGAAGGAGCCGTTGCTCCCGGTCGTGTACGTCACGCGGTACTCGCCGAGGCCCGGGACGTCGACGGAGTGCGGCCGCTGGTCCTTCGGTACGGCGGCCAGCGCATCCTTCTGGCCCGCGTCCAGGCTCGTCGCGACCGGCGGCGTACTGTCGCCGTCGCTGTCCGCCTCGGTGCTGACCAGGGCGCGGCCCACCGAACCGCCGGCCGCCTCGGCGCCGATGGTGCCGATCTCCTGCGGGCCGCGCGTGACGAACTCCAGCGGATCGCTCCACGGCCCGCCGCCGAACCCCGCGGGCCGCTCGGCCCCGGGCCCGCCCGGCGGCCCGGCCGCCCGCTTCGCGACCGCGCCGAGCGCGCCGTCCAGCTGCTCGTACAGGTGGGAGCGCAGGGCGATGGTGGTGACGGTCCCGATCACCGCGCAGACGACGGCGATGAGCGCGACGGCGGAGAGGACGAGCCGGGTACGGAGCGTGCGCGCCCGGGGCCGCCGACGCCAGGGGCCGCCTCTCACGAAGGCAGGGGCGAGGGCGCGGGCCTCATGGGTGCGCTCGACACCGGGGTCGCGGGAGCGGTCACGGACGCGGCCGGTTTGATCAGGTACCCGGCCCCGCGCCGCGTATGGATCATCGGCTCCCGTCCGGCGTCGATCTTCCTGCGCAGGTACGAGATGTAGAGCTCGACGACGTTGGCCTGGCCGCCGAAGTCGTAGTTCCACACGCGGTCGAGGATCTGCGCCTTGCTCAGCACGCGCCGCGGATTGCGCATGAGATAGCGCAGCAGCTCGAACTCGGTGGCGGTCAGATGGATGGACTCCCCGCCGCGCGTCACCTCATGGCTGTCCTCGTCCAGGGTGAGGTCCCCCACCGCGAGCACGGACGCGCCGCGCTTGTCCGCGGCCCCGGCCCGCCGGATGAGCCCGCGCAGCCGGGCCACCACCTCCTCCAGGCTGAAGGGCTTGGTGACGTAGTCGTCGCCGCCGGCGGTGAGCCCGGCGATACGGTCCTCCACCGCGTCCTTCGCGGTCAGGAACAGCACCGGCACGTCCGGCAGTTCCCGGCGCAGCCTGCCGAGCAGCGAGAGGCCGTCCATGTCGGGCAGCATCATGTCCAGCACCACGGCGTCGGGCCGGAACGCGCGCGCGGCCCGCACCGCGCCGGCGCCGTCCGCCGCGCTGCGGATCTGCCAGCCCTCGTACCGCAGGGCCATGGACAGCAGCTCGGTGAGAGACGCCTCGTCGTCCACCACGAGTACGCGGACGGGGCTCCCGTCCGGCCGGAGCAGTTCGGTGCGCGCCTGGGGCGAGGTCGTGGTCATACCCAGAGGGTGGGCCGCGCCCCTGAGAGCACTCTTGCGCGAACCTGTGAATTGCCTGAGAAACGGCGCGGGGGTTCGACGGAGCCGCTCTCACTCCTCCGACCCGAACGGCCCGCGCCCCGTTCCCCGGCGTGGGTGCCCCCCTACGCCTCCGGTCCCTCCAGCGCCCCCGGCTGCCCCAGCGGCCCCGGCCTCATCCGCGGACGAAGCCATGACTCCGCTCGACCTTGCCCACGTGCAGGACGTACGAGTCGTACCACTCCTCGCGCCCGCGCCGCTGCGCCACCCGGTGCTCGGGCTGGTTCCGCCAGGCCTCGATGGCCTCCTCGTCGCGGAAGTAGGCGACGGTGATGCCCAGGCCGCCGGGTGCCCGCGCGGAATCCACACCGAGGAAGCCGGGCACGGCGGCGACCAGCTCCTCCATGCGCGCACCGGTCTCGCCGTACCCGTCGCCGTGTCCCGCACCGTCCGCATCCCCGTGACCCGCGCCGTTCGCGGCGAGTACAGAGGTGAACACGACGGTGTAGTAAGGCGGTTCAAAGGGCCCGACCGGCCCCACGTCAAGATCACTCATGCCCCCACCCTCGAACCCGCGGCACCCCCTGTCCACCCCTCAGCCCCACTCCTTGCCCTCCGGTCACCGACCTTTGACCCTCCGGTCAGCAAAGGGCGTCCAACCCTCGGGTCGGCAAGGCGCGACGAGAGGGCACGGCCGCTCCCGACGACCGGGACGAAGGCGGCGCGAGGCGGCGAGGCACGAGGCACGGGCACGGCGAGGCGAGGCACGGGCACGAGGCACGGGCACGGCGAGGCGAGGCACGGGCACGAGGCACGGGCACGGCGAGGCGAGGCGAGGCACGGCGGCTCAGAAAAGGCCCTCCTGCTCGGCGGCGCCGCCCACCGCCCCCGGCCCCTGGCCCCCTCGCCGGCCGCCCAGGCCCAGGACCGGCACCGTCACGGCCGCCCCCGCGTCGGCCCCCACCAGCTCCCACCCCACGAGCACCCGCGTGTCGAGGACGAGTACGCCCCCGCCCGCGACCTCCAGATGCAGATCGGGCCCGGCCGCCGCGACCAGCCGCCCGGCGACGACCCCGCCGTCGGCCACCTCCCGCACGACGCCCTCGGCGGCCCCGCTCCCCGGCGCCGCGAGCCCGAAGGCCTCCGCGTGATCGACGGCCTCGAACGCCAACCGCTCCAGCGTCTCGGCCCACCCCGCGAGCGCGGCGGCCCGCTCGTACAGCCCCGCCAACTCCCCCACCCGTTCGGGCCACCCGGGCAGCGCCCCCCGGACCTCGCGTTTGCGCGCGTACGGCACCCGGTCCGGCACCCCGAGCGCGGCCCGCAGCAACTCCTCCGTGCGGCGGGCCGCCATCAACGGGCCGCGCCCCAGCCAGCAGAACGCCACGGCCCCCTGCTCGAGGAGCCGCACCGCGCCCCGCTCCTGCGCGGTGATCCCGACCTTGACCAGCCCGGGCCCGAACCACGCGAGATACACCCGGTAGGTACGCGGATCGTCCGGCACCCCGTCCGCCGCCACGGAGAACGCCCGGTCGAGCCGCGCACACTCGGGGCACCGCGCCTGCGTGGCCCGCGCCGGCACGACGGCCCGCACAGGACACGGATTTCCCCGCGCCCCCACGCACCATCGCTCCCCCACGGCCCGGAACCCGATCGCCCGCCCATACGCGAGCGCACTGCTCCGCCCACCCGCCCACCGCAACACGGGCCGGCCCCCCGACCACCCGAGCCCCGCGCAACGCCACTCCATCGCCGTACTCCTCGGTCCCGACCACGCACAAACGACCAGAGGCCCCGACGGTTTCCCGTCGGGGCCTCTGGCCTGCTGTGCACTCGGCAGGATTCGAACCTGCAACCTTCTGATCCGTAGCTCTATGTGGATCGGTCACTGACGGGCATACCTGCCACCAGACGGGCCATCAGAGGCGTTGGCGACCGCACGAGTGCATCGAAGTTGCTGTACTTCGGTGCTGTACCGCACGAACAAACCTACCCCGCGCTGTCGGTTGACCCAACCAACGATGCGAACTAATGTTCCCATCGGGTCGAGGTTCCAAAAAAGGGCCCTCAGATGAGGTAGGATTTTTGGAACCTACTTCAGTCTGGTCTGGAGGGCACGTGGAACCCGTCTGTCATGTCGGTGAAGCCGCAGTGCGGCGGCTTCGAGAACTCGACCTCACGCCCGAGGATGTGCACCGGGCCATCGCGGGCGGGTTGGCCGAAGCCCGCCTGTGCACCGAGATGGACGCCCCCGGCATGGCGGGTTACGCCTTCTGGTCGCGAAGCAATCGCACGTTCCGGGAGAGAATGACGCTGAATGCCTGGACTTTTAGCAACGCGCAGTCGATTCTTCGCACGATCAACCCTTCTGGGACCTTCGCGATCACTGCCGTGAGCGGCTCGGGTATGGTTGGCGAAGAGGCTGCGGACTTCACCGGGGACGTTCGAACCAAGAATCCGAAGGGCTCCGCCGTCGCAAAACTCGTCGAGCGGAACTTCAAGCAGTTGCCTCTTTTCTCGGTCCTTGACGAGGAGACGGAGAGTGAGGTAGAGGTCAACGACCTCCCCACGTGGTTCCTCCTCTACAAGTCGAGCAACGCAGGCCTGATGTTCGAACTGTCGCTTCCCGTGCAGATGCATGGGAAGTACGTAGACTCGTGGCTGGAACGCATCATCATCGATGACAACCCGTTCCGAGGTGCCGAGTTCGACATCAAGCGTCTGGACGAGATCCCGACTGTGACGCCCGTCGATGTCCCAGTTGAATTCAAGGGAGCCGTCTAGGCTCCCTCAGACAGGAGAAAGAGTCATGCTTACTGCTTCGCGGTTGGTGCTTGCGCGAAAGAGAAGGCGCATGACTCTATCCTCCTTGGCAAACAAGTCAGGAATTTCGGTGCGGAGCCTGACAGCCTTCGAGAACGGGCATAAGACTCCAGCACCCGAAACCATGGAGGTCTTGGCGGAGGCCCTCGGCCTCCCCTTGCCCTTCTTCACTGCGCACGACGTCGAGGAGATCGAGCTCGACGCGGTCAGCTTTCGGGCACTGTCCAAGATGAGCGCTCTCGACAGGGACTCTGCCCGCGGCGCCGGCCGGATCGTGGTCGAGATTAATGACTGGATCGAGCGAAGCTTCGGGCTACCTAAGCCCGACGTCCCAACCCTGCCGCACCTATCACCAGAAGAGGCAGCGGATAGGGTCCGCATGCTGTGGGGGCTTGGGGAAGCACCAATTCCTAATATGGTCCATCTGCTGGAATCTCACGGCGTCCGCGTTTTCTCGCTAGCAGCAGACTGCACATCAGTGGACGCCTTTTCATTCCGCTGGAAAAGGACACGCCCATTCATTGTTCTGAACCTCGAAAAGAGCGGCGAACGCGGGCGATTTGACGCCGCACACGAACTCGGCCACCTAGTGTTGCACTCCGAGCATCGGATCCCACACGGCCAGGAGGCGGAACAGGAAGCGCAACAGTTCGCCTCAGCTTTCCTGATGCCAAAAGCCGGATTGCTTGCCCAGAGGCTTTATTCTGCCGACGCTCGTAGGATTCTGAGCGCTAAACTCAAATGGCAAGTTGCCGCTGTGGCCCTAGCGTATCGCCTGAAAGACCTAGACCTAATCACAGAGTGGAATTACCGCACCACTGTCAAGCAACTCTCTCAGATGGGATTCAGGCGCAGCGAGCCAGGTGGGATTCCGAGGGAAAGCTCTCAGCTTCTTAGTAAGGTTTTCGCTGCGTTGCGCTCGCAGAAAATTCCCGTATCCCGTATGGCTGACGACATAAACCTGACGGTCGAAGAGCTGAACCTGCACGTCTTCGGCCTTGTGCCAATGGTTGTCGAGGGCGGGGAAATGACCAGCCCTGCGGTTCGTCCCAACCTGCGGGTCGTCTGATACCTCCACCACACTCCTCCTCGCTCCCATCCCGTCCGCCGTCGACCCACACACCGTGGAGCGGGCGTGGTTCAGGGCGTCAAGGTGGAGCGCGCCACTGTACGAACGACCTTGACGCCCTGGGCCGCGTCTGCTCGGCTCTGCCTGGGTCGATGGTGGACGGGATGGGAGCCCCGCGCACGCCACAGCGGGTCCGCAGGCGGAAACGGCGCCCCCTCCATCCCGGTGCCGGCCGATCCCCCGCCGGAGGCATCGTCTTGACCGTAGGCCGCTCTGTGCGGTGATCGACTCATGGCCTTCGGCCCCTATCCACATGCGGGCGCGCGTCGGCGGCGGCAGCGCCGAGCGGGCCGAAGGCAGGAGCGCGGGCGCAGCCAGAGCCGGGAAGCGCGCCCGGCGGAGCGGAGCGCAGCCGGGTGCCTTGATGAGGTAGAGAAACTTGTAACAGCTCAGGGATGCGCGTCCGCCCGGTCGGCAAGCTGCTTCAGCTCCGGGGGCGCCGTGCGACCGGCGAAAAGGAGAAGGTCCCGGATTGTGTCCCTGGCGGCTACGTGGGTGTGGATGAGGTCGGGGGACAACTCCTCCGCGTCCAGCAACGCCCCCAGCGCTTCACCGACTTGCCGCCGCTGCGCATAAGCGCGGCCAAGGTCCATCTTCAGTCGGGCTCGACGCTCCAACGAAAGTGCAGACGTATCGAGGGCAGTACCCACCTCGATGGCCTCGCCGGCATCCCCTAGCTCGACTGCGATCGATACGGCTTGGATCTCTACATTGGTCGGCCCGAACTCCAGATTGAAGTCGTTCCGATCCTCTCCCAGCCTGACGCCGACCTGTCGCGCCCTCTTCATCTCCTGCCGCGCCCGGGTTCGGTCTCCAGCGCGCGCATGGATAAGGGCCAACGCTAGGTGTAGAGCCCCGATCACCGACAGCGCCTCAGGCTCTGCACCCTCGTCGTAGTACCGTTCCAGCGCGTTCAGGGCCGTAGTGGCTGAGTGCTCGGCCTGGTCAAGGTGCTTGAGCCGCACGAACGCCTGAGACAACCTGAAGATGCTGGCGAACACATCCAGGGTGTTACCCGATTCCTCTGCCGCTCGGATGGCGCGATCCGCCGCGACCCATGCGGCATCCGCCTCGTCCTGCCGTACGAACGCTGCGGCGAGGGCTTGGTAAGTCCGGCTTAGCAGACCCCAAAGCCTTCCTCGCTCGCTCGGCGTGGCCGTACGGGCCGCACGCTCGATCCGGGGCACCAGTGGCCCCAGCATGCAGCTCAATTCCGCGAACTCATTGGCGTGGGTCAGCTCCCACACCCGGTCAACCGCACGTTGCAGCTCTTCCACGTTGGCGGGACCGGGGCTGGCCGCACCCAGAACAACCTCGGGGACGGCATGTCCCGAGATAACCAATCGGGCCTGGTCGAGATCATTCGGAAGCTCGACCGAAGGTTCCTCCACCGGTGCTTGCACCGGTGCATCTGCTCGCAGTTCCTGCACGGAGACACCAAGGCCGTCCGCCAGCAAGCGCAGAACATCCAAGCGGTTGACCGGTTGGATACCCCGCTCAACCTGGGAAAGCCAACTTGCAGTGCGACCGATCTCGGCTGCCAACTGCTTCTGCGTGAGGCCGCGCTCCTCGCGAAAGCGGGCGACTCGGGCACCAAAAGCCCGCCGTTCCTCCGGAGTCACACCCACACCCCGGCGGCGTCCCGACTCTCGATGAAAGTGACGGAGAAGTCTGTCACGTACTTCTCCCGCTCCGCCAAGAAGTGGCGGGTGTGCTCCTGCTGCTCGTGCTGATCAAACGCCGCTCGATCCGCGTACAGCTCGTAGAACACTCGGGTGTTGGGCTCCTCCAGCACGGTGTGCACGACGTATGCCAGGGTGCCGGGCTCGTGGGCACGGATGCCCTTGAGGGTCTCCTCCACCAAAGCGTCGAAGCTTCTCGCCGCCTCTGCATCGCGCAGGTTGAACCGGACGACGAGGCCAAAACCGCTGGTCATGTGGTCCTCCTTAGGTGTCGCTCTCAGAGTCCCAGAGATTTAGCTGCACTGCTACTCACAGAACTTCTTGACTCGCAGTTTTTCTGCGCCTACCTTCGTAGGGAAGCTGCGACCCAGTGCTATTGGGTCTGACTCAAGGAGTGCTCTATGCCGTCCTTCAAGATCGATCTCTCGACCGCCATCGTGTTCGTGGCGACGCCGCCGGAAGCGAAGATGGTCAACAAGAGGACCGGTGAGCGGGCCGTGGACCGGGACAACCCGAGCGTGGGCTTGTCCACGGTGGGTCTGCTGGTCTCGGACGAGGGAGAGGGCAACCTCTACCAGGTGACCGTGCCGGAGACGGGTGTCCCGCAGGATCTGGCGCCGGGTACGCCGGTGGCGGTGACCGGGCTCAAGGCGCGGGACTGGGAGAACGAGTTCAACGGTCAGAAGCGGCACGGCATCTCGTTCCGCGCGGTCGCGGTCACCCCGCTGGGGGCCTGATCATGTCTGACCTGACGCTGTGGCTGGAGGCCACGGGAGCGTTAGCGGGCGCCGGTGGTATGGGCTACGCCAAGCAGCGGGCCCCGCGCGTGTACTGGTCGATGGTCGGACTGCCGGTGACGTGGGGCCGGTTCACCTGGTCGTACCGCTCCACGATGGAGGTGTGCGGCCTGACGGTTCAGCCGGCGGGTTTCCGTGCCTTCATGACCCGCAACCTGGCCCGTCGCGAGGTTCGGCCGATGCCCCCGAAGGTCCGCCGGGTCCGCCCGGTGTCGACCGGACTGCGCGTCACCTTGCGCCTTCCGGCCGGCCTGGAACCCGCCGATGTGGCCACCTCCTGTGAACGGCTGCGCCACGCATTCGGCGTGCAGTCGGTCACCGTCGTGGAGACCAAGCCCGGCTTTGTGGAACTGCGGATGACGGGCTATGACGTGTTGCGCCGGGTCCGTCTGCCGCGCAAGGCGCAGCCTCGTGACCTGGTGGTTCCGGTGGCGCTGCGGGAAGACGGCACGGTCTTTGAGCGGGACTATCGCACGGTCCCCATGGCGCTGACCTTGGGCGCGAACTCCTCGGGCAAGTCCATGTATCAGCGCGTCCTGGTCAAGGGCTTGGCGCAGCTCCCGGTGGGGCTGATCGGCATCGACTGCAAGCGCGGTGTTGAGCACAGCCGATACCTGCCGCGTCTGTCGGCCCTGGCCACTGATCCGGACATGGCCGGTCGCTTGATCAACGTTCTCGTTGCGGAGATGGAAGAGCGCTTCGATCTCCTCGCGCTCTATGGCGTCTCGGACGTGTGGGACCTGCCCGCCCACCTGCGGCCCGTGCCCCTGGTCGTCCTGATCGATGAGGTCGCGGAACTGTTCTTCGTCACCTCGAAGAAGGACGAGCCGGCGCGCGACCGGACCGTCATGCAACTGGTTCGGCTGGGTCAGATGGCCCGTGCGGTCGGCATGTACCTGGAGGTTTGCGGGCAGCGCTTCGGCTCCGATCTCGGCAGGGGTGCCACTGCCTTGCGTGCGCAGCTCACAGGCCGTGTCGTCCACCGCGTCAATGACAAGGCGACCGCCGAGATGGGTCTGGGTGACATCGCCCCTGACGCGGTGATGGCCGCGACCTCGATCCGGGTGGACCGCCCCGGCATCGCGGTGGCCGGCGACACCTCTGGCGGCTGGTCTCGCATCCGCACCCCTGAGACCAGTGCGGCGGAAGTGGCGGCCGTGTGCCGGGACTTCGCTCACCTCACCCCGGATCTGCCGTTCCTCGCCCCGTTTCGGCCGGTCGCCCGGACGGTCCCGCCCATGCCCGTCGTGCCCCCGCTGGTGTCCCCGCAGCTCTGACCCCGGAAAGGGGAATCGCTCATGGCTCCGCGCGTACGCAAGACCACCAAGCCTCGCCCCACCCCGACGTGCCCGGACTGCGACGGCAAGGGCGAGACCACCGAAGCCGTCCGGGTCGGCTCCCGCAGAAGCCGTGTCACCGAGCACCGGCAAACCGCGATGTGCCTGTCCTGCCTCGGCACCGGCGAAGCCCCCGACACCGACTGAACTGCCCGGGCCGGGCCGCCGGACATCTGATCCCCGCCCCGCCCCGGCTCGACCCCCGCGAAGGGAGGTGAAGCCGTGTTCCGCTCGATCCGCATTGACGCCGTACTGATCCAGGCCGTGATTGCCGGTGCGCTGTCCTTCGCCCACCTGCACGACCTGGCCGAAGCCGCCGGACAGACCGGTTGGAAGGCGTGGGCCTACCCCGTCTCCGTCGACCTGCTCCTGGTCGCCGTGTGGCGCCGGCTGCGCACCGACCGTTCCAAGCTGGCTTGGGTCTGGTTCCTGGTCGCCCTCATCGCCTCACTCGGCGCGAACATCGCCACCGCCGGACTCCTCGACCTGAATCACGTCCCGGCATGGCTGCGCATCCTCGTCGCCGGCTGGCCCGCGCTCGCCTTCCTCGGCGGCACCCTGCTCGCTCACAGCCCGACTGACCACGCGCTGCCCCCGGAGCCCGTTCCCCCGCCGGTGCCAGTGGTCGACCGCCCCGAGCCCGCCGAACCCGCACACGAGGTGTTGCCGGTCCCGGAGCCCGCACCGGCCCTGCCGGAAGCCCCGCCCCCGCCCTTGGCCGTGCCGCCGGCGTTGGTGGACCACGCCCGCAAGGTCGCCACCGAGCACCGCACCCGCACCGGTAGGGACATCGACACCGCCACCCTGCGCGTTCGCCTCAGCATCCCGGAAGACCTCGCCGGCGCCATCGTCGCCCAACTCGCCTGAAGGGAGGTGACCCCATGCGCCCGAACCGCTTCTACGACGTGGTCCGCATCGGCCCCGTGCAGGTCGGCACGTTCAGCAACGGCCGTGGCCAGATCAAACACACCGCCGCCTGCACCGCACCGAAATGCGGCTTTTCCAACGAGTACCGAGACCGTTCCGCCGCCGAACTCGCCGCCCGTACCCATCGCTGCACGGCCTGAGAAGGAGCGCCGTTCCATGAAGCTGCCCGACGAGCAGTTCCGCGCCGGACACCTCCCCACCGAGTTGTATCGGCAGATCCCGCCCGGCACCGACATGGGCAGGGTCGTGATCGTGCAGGAGGCGCCCCGCTCCTACAAGGGCCCCATCCTGCTCACCCTGTCCATCACCGCCGGAACCGTGCTGGTCCTACTGGTGGCCGCCTTCGTCGCCCAGATCATCGCCGCATCGATCATCGCGGTTCTCTCGGCAAGCTGCGGTCTCGGCTACACGTTCAGCCGCGCCAACCGCAGCACCCGGCCCGGCCGCGCGATCAAGGGGCGTTCGCGTGCTCCGCGTCGTCGGCCCTCACGCTCCCGGCCCGCACGGCCCAAGAACGCCTATCGCAAGTAACACCCTCCGGGGCGGCCTCAACCGCCAAGTTTCCGCCGCCCCGGACGGCTCCACCCCTCCAGATCCAACGGACCCGAAAGGGAAGTCCCATCATGGCCCAGTTCACCCCTGCCCGTCGCATCTGCCGCGACTGCGACGGCTTCGCCACCGCCGCCATCACCACCGGCGACCGCCACCGCGACGGCACCCGCGTGACCGTCACGGCCACCTGCCGCCCCTGCAACGGCACCGGCCACGCCCTCCCGGCCGCCGCGCTCACCCGCGCCGGACGGTGACCCGAGCATGACTGCCACCGCCACCATGGCGGGCCTGGACCCGGCCACCCTCACCGACGTACTCAGGGTGGCCGGCTCCCCCGGCTTCGACCGCCTCCAAGACCAGATCCGCCGTACCGGCGGCTGCTCCGACCCGATCCACCTGCAAGGCACGACCGTCACCCGCGACCGCGCCACCGGCCAGGCGCTGTTCTCCTACTCCACCGACGCCGAACCCGGCGGCCGGCTGCGGATCGCCTGTGGAAACCGCCGCGCCTCCCGCTGCCCCTCCTGCGCCTGGACCTATGCGGGGGACACCTACCACTTGATCCGCGCCGGACTCACCGGTGACCCCACCAAGGGCACCCCGCACACCGTGCGCGATCACCCCCGCGTCTTCGCCACCCTCACGGCCCCCAGCTTCGGCCCCGTCCACAACCGCCCCGGCAACCGTCCCTGCCGCTGTGGCACCCGCCACCCAGAAGACGTCCCGGAGCTGGGCACTCCGCTCGACCCCGAGACCTACGACTACGCGGGCGCCGTGCTGTGGAACAACCACGCCTCCGAACTGTGGCGCTTCTTCACCATCTACCTGCGCCGCGAGATCGCCAAGCGGGCCGGACTCACGCAGAAGGCCGCTCGCGAACAGTCCCGGCTCTCCTTCGGCAAGGTCGCGGAGTACCAGAAGCGCGGTGCCGTCCACTTCCATGCCGTCATCCGCTTCGACGGACCCGAAGGACCCGACACCCCGCCCCCGCACTGGGCCACCCTGCAACTGCTCACCGACGCCATCCACGCCGCAGCCGTACGCGTCACCGTCGACGTACCCCCGGCCGGCGGCCAACCGGCCCGCACCCTGCGGTGGGGCACCCAACTCGACGTGCAACCCATCGGCGCCTTCGGCAACGGCGAAGACCTCACCGAACAAGCCGTCGCCTCCTACGTCGCCAAGTACGCCACCAAAGCCGCCGAGACCACCGGCACCGTCGACCGCCGCATCGGCAACAAAGAGGCCCTGACCTTACTCGGCGTGCCTGACCACCCCGGCCGGCTCATCGCCACATGCCTCGACCTGCACGCCCTCTACCCGGACCGCAAGCTCCGCGACTGGGCCCACATGCTCGGCTTCCGCGGCCACTTCAGCTCGAAATCCCGCCGCTACTCCACCACCCTCGGCGCCCTCCGACAGGTCCGCGCCAACTACCGCACCGCGCAACAACGCGCCGCCCTCGGCCTCCCCGACCCCGACGAGCACCCCGAGGCGACCACGCTCACCCTCGCTCACTGGACCTACGCCGGACACGGCCACACCCCCGGCGAATCCTGGCTCGCCGCCAACATCCGCCGCGACATCGCCCAGAACCGTGAACTCGCCCGCGAAGCCCTGCAAGACGAATGGCCCTCGGAAGGAGCCGTCGCATGACCACGGTAGTGATCCAACGGAAGTGGTACACCACGGCGGAGGTCGCGGCGATGCTCGGCTACGGCCTCTCCAAGACCAAGATGCTCGTACTGACCGGTGAGATCCGTTCCATCAAGGATGGCCGCAACCGCCGAATCCTCCCCCGCTACGTGGACGAATACGTCGAACGCCGTGCCCGCGAGGCCGAAGGAGTGCTGGCATGAGCGGCAAGCGCGGCAACGGTGAGGGCTCGATCTACCCGTACAAGAACGGCTTCGCCGCCTACGTCTGGGTAACCAAGCCGGACGGCAAACGGGCCCGGAAGTACGCCTACGGCAAGACGCGCGAAGAGGTTCACGAGAAGTGGCTCAACCTCCACGCGGAGGCGAAGAAGGGGCCGGTCGCCACTCGGCACCGCACCGTCTCCGCCTTCCTGGCGTACTGGCTCGACTCGATCGTCAAGCCGAACCTCGCCCCACTGTCGTACATCTCGTACGAGGGCTGCGTGCGCCTCTACATCGCCCCCTACCTCGGAACCAAGCGGCTGGACCGGCTGACCGTCCGGGACGTGCGGGAGTGGCTGACCAAGCTCGCCACCGTCTGTCAGTGCTGCGCTCAGGGCAAGGACGCGAAGCGGGCCCCGGCTCGCCGCAAGTGCTGCGCGGTCGGGGAGTGCTGTGAGGCGTACCCGTCCCGCCGGGTCATCCAGGCTTCTCGCGATGCCCTGCGGGCGGCCCTGACGCACGCGGTCTCCGAGGAAGAGATCAGTAAGAACGTCGCCTCTCTGGTGAAGGTGCCGAAGCCGCGCCGCCGACGCATCAAGCCGTGGTCCGTCGCGGAAGCCGGCCAGTTCCTCACCGACGCCGCTGCCCGGGACGATCACTTGTTCGCCGCGTGGATGCTGGTGCTCTGCCTCGGCCTGCGCCGTGGCGAGGTCCTCGGCCTGACGTGGAAGTCTGTCGACTTCGAGAATGGCGAGCTGTACGTCGACCACCAGATCCAGCGCGCCGGCCGCCAGATCCTGCACCGTGAGACCAAGACGGAGGACTCGGACGACTTCCTGCCGCTGCCCGCGCTGTGCCTGAAGGCTCTCCGGATGCGCCGCGCCCAGCAGGAAGGCGACCGTCGCGCCGCCGGTGACGCCTGGCAGGACGGTCACGGCCTGATCTTCACGACGAAGTACGGCACCCCGATCGAGCCGGGCAACATGACCCGCATGTTCGCGCTCCGGGCTCGCCGCGCCGGCCTGCGTGTGATCCCGCTGCGAAACACCCGGCACACATGCAGCTCGCTCCTGGTCGCCCTGAAGGTGCACCCGAAGGTGGCGCAACGCATCCTTCGACACTCGCAGATCGCCATGACGATGGAGGTCTACGCGGAGGCGAGCGAGGAAGAGGTGCGCTCGGCACTTGATCAACTGTCCGGCGCGATGGACGGCAGCGGTTAGCGCGGTTGCGGTACTTCGCTGCTGTACGGGCAACGCAAGAGGCCCCCGGATGATCTCCGGGGGCCTCTCACCTGTGTGCACTCGGCAGGATTCGAACCTGCAACCTTCTGATCCGTAGTCAGATGCTCTATCCGTTAAGCTACGAGTGCTTGTGCTTCCGGGGTTTTTTCTGCCCCGTCGGCGTTGCGAGAACAACATTACATGACCTGCGCCGTGAGGCGAAATCCGTTTCCCAAACCGCCTCTGAGCTGGGGAAACAGCCTTCGGAGCGCCAGGGTCGCCCCGCCGTGGACCGTCCGGACGCGGCCGGACCGCGTCCGGAAACGATCGAAGTCCCACCGGAAACGACCGAAGCCCCGGTCGCGGACGACCGGGGCTTCGGGTTCACAGCGCGGAGGCGGAGGGATTTGAACCCTCGATGGGCTTTAAGGCCCAAACCGCATTAGCAGTGCGGCGCCATAGACCGGACTAGGCGACGCCTCCAGCTTGCACATCCTGCGCGAGCGCGGGGGTGCGTGCAGATGATGACACAGCCAGGCGGCGTGCCACCAATCGCGTCCTCCACGGTACTAGCCGCGCGGCCCGCAGGGCAAAGCCGCCGCCCGGCCCGGCGGTCCGGCGGCGCCACCCCGCAACGTAAGGCGGCGAGCGGCGTTAAAGGCGGTGGACCGACCCGTCGGCCCGCCCGTACCGACGACCGACGAACCCGTGGAGCTCTCATGCTGCGCCGCCTCGTTCTCACCGCCGCCGCCTCCGCCGCCGCGCTCTCCGTCACGCCCGTCACCGCGCACGCCACCGACCACGCCGAGACCCCGGTCGACCGGCTGACGATCACCGTCTCCGACTCGGGGGGCGACGGCGAGGGAACGTACGAACTGAAGTGCCACCCCACGGGCGGCACGCATCCGGCCGCCGCCCAGGCGTGCGCCCGGCTGGACGAGGTCACCGTCTACGGCACCGACCCGTTCGCACCGGTGGCGCCCGACACGATGTGCACCATGCAGTACGGCGGTCCCGCCACCGCGCACATCAAGGGCACGTGGCAGGGCCGCCCCGTCGACGCGACGTACTCCCGTGGCGACGGCTGCGAGATCTCGCGCTGGGACCGCATGGCCCCCGTGCTCCCCCGCACCTCGTGAACGCCCTCACCGCGCGCGTACAAACGCCACTCCACCGCGCGAGTACAGGGGAACGAGGACATGAGAAGAGGGGGAGCACCGCGCCCTCCCGTGACCTGGGCGGTACCGAAAACTCACAAGGTCTGCGTGCGACCTCCCTCTCATCCGGCGCCGCACCGGCAACCGCGCCCCGTAGACTCCCTCCCGTGACACGCCACGGGCCGAGGGGCAAGATGGCCTGAGCGGGTCGGCAAGCAGCGGTAACCAGGGAGGAAGCGTCGTCGTGAGCAGCAGGCCATCCCGAGGCGCTGCTCGCCTCGCAGCCATACTCGACGCGCTCCCGGACGCCCTGGTGCTCGTCAACGCCAACGGCACCGTCGTGAACGCCAACGCCATCGCGCTGGAGGCCTTCGAGACGCCGGGTACCGCCCTCGTGGGACGCGGTCTGCTCGATCTGCTCCCGGAGTTCGACTCCCGGCTCATCCCCGGCTCCATGCGGCGCCCGGACACCATCGACGAGCGCGGGCGCACCAAGCCCACCCGGATGACCGCCCGGCGCACGGACGGCACCGAGTTCCCCGTCGAGGTGACCAGCTCCCCGCTGGAGGACGGCAGGCACGCGTACGACGCCCACGGGTACACGGGCGACGAACTGCTCATGCTCGTCGTACGGGACCTTTCGGGCACCGTGGACACCGAGGCCGAACTCGCGCGCTCCCAGCGGCAGACGGAGATGATCCTGCGGGCCGCCGCCGAGGGCGTCGTCGGCACGGACACCGACGGCCGGGTCGTCCTCGTCAATCCGGCCGCCGCCCAGATACTGGGTTTCCGGGCGAGCGACCTCGGCGGGCGGGAACTGCATCCGCTGGTCCTGCACTCGCGCGCCGACGGCGAACCCTTCCCCTATGAGGAGTCCCCGCTCGCCGACACCCTCCGCTCCGGCCGCAAGCACCGTGTGCGCGGGCAGGTCCTGTGGTCCAAGAGCGGCGCCAAGGTCCCGGTCGACCTGACGACGTCACCGGTGCGCGACGGGGACCAACTGGTCGGCGCGGTGATGACGTTCACCGACCGCAGGCCCTACGACGAGCTGGCCGAGAAGCACGAGGCCGCCCTGACCCGGCACGCGGAGGAACTGCGCGCGCTCACCGAACGGCACGCCGAGGAGATCAAGGCGGCGCAGGAGCGGCGCGCCGAGGAGATCAAGGCCGCCGAGGAGCAGCGGGCCGAGGAACTCGCCGCCGAGAAGGAGCGGTACGCCTCGCTCGCCGAGCGCGAGAAGGACCGCTTCGAGGAGCTGGCCGAGCGCGAGACGACGCGGTACGAGGCGCTGTCCGCCCGGCACGAGCAGCTGCTCTCCGTCCTCGGCTCCTCCCTGCGCGGCCCCTTGGACGAGCTGCGCCGCGAACTCGCCGCGCTCGCCTCGGACGACGCGGGCCAGCTGTGGCCCGAGGCCAACCAGGTCCTGCACCACCTGTCCGCCGGATACGCGCGGATGACGACGCTCGTCGACAACGTCCTCGGCTTCCAGCGGCTCGACGCGGGCGAGGAGCGACTCTCCCTCACGACGGCCATGCTCGACGCGGTCGTCGCCGCCGGCGTGGAGGGCGCGGTCGAGCTGATCGGGCCGGGGCGGGCGCAGTTCGCCGTGCACGCACCGCCGATGGAGATCGTGGTTGACGCCGAGCGGCTCGCCACGGCGCTGGCCCACCTCGTCGCGGACGTGGCGGGCATCGACGCGACGGGCAACACGCGCGCGGACGTCGGTGCCGTCACGGCGGGCGGTTACGTCGACTCGACCATCGTGGTGGCCGCCGCCCAGCGCGGCGAGGTCGTCCGCATCGAGGTGCGGGGGCCCTACGCCGGCGGGGACCCGGTGCACGAGCCGATCGTGCGCGGCATCGTGCGCGCCCACGGAGGCGTACTCCAGACGCACGAGGTGCCGGGCACGAGCGGCAGCGCGTACGTCCTCGAAGTACCGGTCAGCGGCGGCTCCACGGAGAGCGCCGGTTCCGGGGCGAGCCCTACGGAGAAGGCCGGTTCCGGCGCGGTCGCGGTGCCCCAGCAGGGGGCGCCCTCCGCCGGTGGCGGGCGCCGGCGGGCTCGGCGTCCCTCGGTGGACTCGTTCCTGGAGAGCGGTGTTCCGGTTCCGGCGGCCCCGGGTGCCGCCGAGGTCGCCGACGGCCCCGGTGGAGCCGGCGGTACGGAGAGCGGGATGCCCGCCGCGGCGACCGGTACGGGGCGGCGCAGGGGGCGGCGTGCGGCAGAGGCGGCCGCCGGTCCGGCTCCCGTCCCGGGGGCGGCCTCCGGCCTGACTCCTGATGCTGCCTCTGCCCCTGTTTCCGAGTCCGGCCCGGGCTCTGTCGCCGGTTCTTCCGAGGGTGCCGCCCATGAGGGCAGCGATGCCGACGCGGGCCCTTCGGGCGGTACGGGGCGGCGGCGCGGGCGGCCGAGTGCCGCCGAGGGCTCCGTGATGACGGCGGCCGAACACGCGGCCGGGTCGGCGGCGTTGGGGCAGACCGTCCCGCCGCAGGGCGTTCCGGTCCCGGCGAGCGGGACCGGGCGGCGCGCACGGCGGGCGGGGGAGCAGCACGCGCTGCCCGCGCTGGCCTCGGGGCCGTCCGAGACGTACGGCGGCGCCCCCGGCGCGGAACTCGCCGCCGTGGAGTCCGGTCACGGTGAGACCGGGCGGCCCACGGGGCGGCGGGCTCGTCGCGCGCTGGCCGCCGCCAAGGAGCGGGCCGCCGCCGAGGAGGCGAACAGCGGGCGCGTCTTCGCGCTGCCTCCGGCCGCGGCCGATCGCGTCCCCTCCGGTGCGGAGGGTGCCGCTCAGGAGCGTGCCGCTCAGGTGCACGCCGTGCAGGAGCATGCCGTTCAGGCACACGCCGTTCAGGAGCATGCCGCCCAGGTGCGTGCCGCTCACGGGGCGGTGAGCCCGCTGGGCCACGCTGTGCTGAACCAGGGCGCGGTCGCCGCGGCCCAGGGTGTGGTGGACCAGGACCTCATCGGGCTCCGCCCGGGCGCGGGCCTGGGTGAGGGGCAGGTTCCGGTTCCGGGCCAGGGCCAGGGGCGGGTGCCCGTGCCGGGCCAGGACCAGGTTCCGGGGCAGGCCCAGGGCCAAGGGCGGGTCCCCGTTCCGGGGCAGGGTCAGGGCCAGGTTCCGGGGCAGGGTCAGGGGCGAGGTGGCGTCGGCCATGCCGTGGTGAATCAGGCCCCCGCGCGCCAGGCACCCGGGTCCCAGGGTGTGCCTCAGGGCGACGTCGACACGGGCGCCGTGGGACCGACGTACCCGGCTGCTCCGGGTGTCACGGGCACCGGGCAGCACGGCGGCTCGGTGGCGCAGGGTCAGGTTCCGCGTAGCGGCCCCGTTCCGCAGGGTCCCGCGCCTCATGGCGGCCCCGTACCAGAGGGCCCTCTTCCGCACGGCACTCCCGCCCACGGCACCCCCGCGCACGGCACGGCCCCGCAAACCCCCGTCGTGCCCGGTACCGCGCCCGGCACCACGCCCGTCGGCGCGGGCGAGGACCAGACCCCGGCGCAGCCGCATCCCCTCCAGGCCCCGGCGGGTCGCCGCTCCCGCCGACCGGTCGCCCCGCAGCCGCCGACTCCGGAGAGCCCCACGGCTCCCACCGGCCCGGTGACCCCGCAAACACCACAGGCCCCGCAGGCACCCCAAACACCGCAGGCCCCGAGCGCCCCCACGCCCCCGCCCGCCCCGGCCCGCCCCGCCCCGGGCAGTCCCGGCACGCCCGCCCACGGCATCCCCGCCGCCCCCGGCGCCCAGCGCGGCCACCGGACCGCCGAGCCGGGGCCGCTGCCCGCTCCCCAGCCCTGGCCCGACGGCACGACGCCGCCCACCGGCGTGCCCGCGCAGGGCGGCGCGCCGTCCTCCGGCACCCCCGCCCAGGGCGTGGTGACGCCCCCCGCGGACACGGCGCTGCCGCCCGAGCACGGCGCGCAGCCGAGGGCGGCCCAGCCGCTGCCCGCCGAGGCCGCGCCCGGTGACCCCAACTCGACGCAGGGGCGTGCCTTCAGCGTGCGGACGCTCGGACAGGGCGTGCCGTTCGGCCGGCAGCTCCCCGAACAACAGCAGGGCCGTCCGACGGGCACCCCCCGGACCCCGCAGCCGGATCAGGCCGCCGCGGCCGCCATGCCGCAGGCGCCGCACCCGGCCCCTGGCCAGATCCCGGCTCAGGCACCGGGCCCCCAGGCCCCCCAGGAAGGCCCCGCCGCCCCGCCGCAGTCGCAGACCCTCGGCGGCTCCGGGCGCCGGCGCCGGCTGGCCACGCCCCCGGAGCCGACGGGCGAGGACCGCCCCGAGAACTCGGCGCGGCCGCACCCGCAGCCCCAGCCGCACACCTCGCCCCCCGGGCACCCCCAGTCCCGGCTCGCCTCGCCGACGGAGGGCGCCGGACGTTCGTACGCGATAGGCGCTCCGGACCGGAACGCGGACGAGGGCCCGGAGCCGCTGGACGGCCCCGGAGGCGCGGTCGAGGTCGCGAACCGGCCCCAGCCCCGGCCGATGGACGACGAACTGCCGCCCGAGCCGCTGGACAACCCGCGCCGCCTCCTGGTGTGGCCCGCGCCCGATGTCACCACGCAGCAGGCGCTCAGCGACCGCGGCTACCGACCGGTGATCGTCCACTCGCGCGAGGAGGTCGACGCCCAGATCGCGGCGTTCCCCGCCGCGCTGTTCGTCGATCCGCTGACCGGGCCGATCACCCGCACGGCGTTGCAGTCGCTGCGCCAGGCCGCGGTGGCCGCCGAGGTGCCCGTGCTGGTCACGGCGGGACTCGGCCAGGCGACGCGCGAGGCGGCGTACGGCGCCGACCCCGCCGTACTCCTGAAGGCCCTCGCGCCGCGCGACAGCGAGCAGCACCCGCCGCGGGTCCTGCTCATCGAGGAGCACGAGGAGATCGCGCTGGCCCTGACCGCCACGCTGGAGCGGCGGGGCATGCAGGTCGGGCGGGCCGCGAGCGACGCGGACGCCGTGACGCTCGCGGCGCGGATGCGTCCCAACCTCGTGGTGATGGACCTGCTCCAGGTGCGCCGCCGCAGGGCCGGCATCATCGACTGGCTGCGCGCGAACGGGCAGCTGAACCGCACTCCGCTGGTCGTCTACACCGCCGCCGTCGACAAGACGGAGCTGCCGCGGCTCGCGGCCGGCGAGACGGTGCTCTTCCTCGCGGAGCGCTCCACGAGCACCGAGGTGCAGAGCCGCATCGTGGACCTGCTGGCGAAGATCGGCACCAACTGACGTACGCCGCGCAGGCGACGCACGTCGGTCGGTGGCGGTCCCGCCCGCCCCGGGGCGTCAGAGCCGCGTGACGTCCAGTTCCCCGGCGGCGTACTGCCTGCGCAGGACCTTCTTGTCGAACTTGCCGACGCTGGTCTTCGGGACGGCGGGGATGACCGCCCAGCGCTCGGGGAGCTGCCATTTGGCGACGCTGTCCGCGAGGAAGGCGCGCAGACCCGCGTAGTCGGTGGTCGCGCCCTCCTTCAAGACGACGGTGGCGAGCGGGCGTTCGCCCCACTTCTCGTCGGGCACGGCCACCACCGCGGCCTCGGCGACGTCGGGGTGGGCCATCAGCGCGTTCTCCAGCTCGACCGAGGAGATCCACTCGCCGCCCGACTTGATGACGTCCTTCGCGCGGTCGGTGAGGGTCAGGAAGCCGTCGGAGCTGATCACGCCGACGTCACCGGTCTTCAGCCAGCCGTCCTCGCTGAACTTGTCCGCGGGCCGGTGGCTCTCGCCGCCCACCCCGCCGTAGTAGGCGCCCGCGATCCAGGGACCGCGCACCTCCAGTTCGCCGGCCGACTCGCCGTCCCAGGGCAGGTGTTCGCCTCCGGGGCCGATCAGGCGGGCCTCGACGGAGGCGGGGAAGCGGCCCTGCGTCAGCCGGTAGCCGAACTCCTCGTCGGTGCCGACCGCGTGGGCCGGCGGCCGGGCGATCGTGCCGAGCGGGGACGTCTCCGTCATGCCCCAGGCGTGGCAGACGCGCATGCCGAGGGCGTCGAACGCCTTCATCAGGGACGGCGGGCAGGCCGCGCCGCCGATGGTGACCTGGGTGAGCGAACTGACGTCACGCGGCTTCGCGGTCAGCTCGGCGAGCAGGCCCTGCCAGATGGTGGGGACGGCGGCGGCGTGGGTGGGCCGCACCGTCTCGATCATCTCGGCGAGCGGGGCGGGCTGCAGGAAGCGGTCCGGCATCAGCATGTTGACGCCGGTCATGAGGGTGGCGTGCGGGAGGCCCCACGCGTTCACGTGAAACTGCGGGACCACCACCAGGGAGGTGTCCGCGTCGGTCAGCCCCATCGACTGGGCCATGTTGACCTGCATGGAGTGGAGGTAGATGGAGCGGTGGGAGTAGACGACGCCCTTGGGGTCGCCGGTGGTGCCGGAGGTGTAGCACATGGCGGCGGCGGCGCGCTCGTCCAGCTCGGGCCAGTCGTAGCCGGTGGGCTTCCCGGCGATCAGCTCCTCGTACTCGTGCACCTGGGCCCGCGCGCCCGCCAGCAAGGAGCGGTCGCCGGGCCCCGAGACCACGACGTGCTCGACGCTCGGCATCCGGGAGAGCAGCGGCGCGAGCAGGCCGAGAAGGGAGCCGTTGACGATGATGACGCGGTCGGCGGCGTGCGCGACGATCCACGTCAGCTGCTCGGCGGGCAGCCGCAGATTCAGGGTGTGCAGGACGGCGCCCATACAGGGCACGGCGTAATAGGCCTCGACGTGCTCGGCGTTGTTCCACATCATCGTTCCCAAAACACTTCCCTCGGTCACTCCGAGGTCATCGTGTAGGGCGTGTGCGAGCTGTGCGGCGCGGTCGCCGATCTCGGCGTACGTGCGGCGCTGGGGTTCCGCCTCACCTGTCCACGTCGTCACAGTCGACTGGCCGTGTACACGTCGGCCGTGTTCAAGAATCCGGCTGATCGTGAGGGGAACGTCTTGCATAGTGCTCTGCACGGCATGCCTCCCGGTGGGCGTCGCCATGGCGCGACGGCGTGGAGAGATTCTGCGCACATACCGTGCGGTATGTCACTACCTCTGGGTAGCTCGTTTCCTCTTCCTACTCCCAGGCGCCGGCCACGGGTCTGGCTCCCACGCTGGGTGAATCTCCACGGTGTGGCCCGCGCTCCCTGGGGTCGAGATCGGCATCACCGATCTCACGTTCGCGTACGTGCCGAACATCGGACCCGACCGACTGCACCGGTCGAGCCCGGTGGGGCATAGCAACTTCCAGGGCACCAGGGACGAGTTCGACGCCCTCGACGACGTGTGGACGTCATGGATGCGCGACATCCGCCTCGCCCGCGCCCGGTTGATCGTCCCTGAGGGATACCTCCGCGATCATCAGGGGGCAGGACAGGGCGCGTCGTTCGACGACGATCGCGAGGTCTGGCATTCCCTGAAGATGCCGCCCAACGAGGGAAGCGGCATCACCCTGTCTCAGTTCGCGATCAGGGTCGACGAGCACCAGAGGACCAGCGAGGCTCTGACCCGGCAAGCCGTCCAGTCCGCCGACTACTCGGCACAGTCGTTCGGCCTCGACGCCAACGGCGCCCCGATCACCGCGACCGAGGTCGACAGCCGCGACGCCCTGTCCATCGTCACCCGGAAGCAGATAGCCGGGTACACGCGCCAGCCCCTCACTCACATCCTGCACGTTCTGTTGCAGCTCGACCGCGTGCACTTCGGTCGGGCCATCCAACCGGAGTGCCCGCGCGTCGAGTTCGGCGACGGCGTCACCGAGAGCGAGCAGGCCACCGCGACCACCCTCGATCAAGGTCAAGATCCTTCACCCCGAATGGGACGACGCCGTGGCAAAGGCGGAAGTCTCCGCGATCCTGGCGGAGACCGGAGCCGGGGTACCCACCCTCCCCCACAGAGAGCCTCTACGGGTAGGGCGTTCCGCCGCCTCCGAACAAGCTGGTCAAGATCCGTTCAGCCCTCGCCCTGACAGTCGGGTTCGGATGCGAAAGGGCGCATGCGAGAAGGAGAGACAGCAGCCCGAAGAGCGGGACAGGAAATGCGGCCAAGTGGATTTCAATTCCCATGCCGAGAACCATAGCGAAAGACAGACCTCGCCATGTTCGAGCGGCCACCCATTGACCCATATAATGTACTGACCTGCTGGTTCTGCGTTAACTTATAAGGGACAATGACACAGGGGGAAACTAGCAATCCCCACATCAGGCACCTTCGGCGGCGAAGTCTCACACTCCCGGGCGGCACTCCTTAACCCCGTCACGTGATACGCATCACACACGATGCGGAACGGGCCATTCGCCCTAAATAGCGGAAAAGTGGGGGAGTGAGGATGTACCCATCCACCCGGGCCTACGCCGACTCAGGCACCGCGAGCAGGAAGGGGCGGGGAATCTCCCCGCGGCGCCGCCCCGCCGGTGCCGGATCAGGTCGAGCGGGCCCGTGTGCGGTCGGATGACGAGGCGACCGTGCGGGAGCTGAGTGGCGACCAACTTGCCGCTGCACTCCGCACACCGCTCGACGACCGCGCACGGCGCCGCGTCGAGGCCGAGGCCGACCGCCGCGACACCGCGGCTCTGCTCGCCCGGGCCGCCCCCGGCGGGCACCTGGTCGATGACCTGCTCGGCCTGTCCGACGACGACCTCGCCCGTACCTGGGCCCACGTCGACGACCTCGACCGCGTGCGGATCATGGCGGAGACCGACCGCCGCGACCGCGCCGGACAACTCCCGGATGTACAGCTCGAACTGGTTGGCCTGTCCGACGCGCAGCTCGCCGGCCGCTACCGCGACGCGCCGGACGCCGCCGCCATCGCCGCCGAAGCCGCCCGCCGCGACCTGCTCATCCGCCTCTTCTCCGGCGGGACCCTGCTCGCGGACCTGTCGGGCGTGGGCGACGACGACCTCGCATGGGCCATGCAGTACGCCGACACCGCCGAACTCCCGCGCATCACCGCCGAGATCGACCGCCGCAACGCCGTCGAGCTACCGGCCACCGCCGACACCGGCAACGCCGTTGACGACCTGCTCGCCGACCGCGACGCCCTCACCGAGGCCATGGCGCCCGCACCCGATCCCGAGCAGTGGGGCGCCCTCGCCGATGACGAGACGTTCGCCGCGCTGGCCGCCCCCGCAAGGATCGCGTACTCGCGCGCGTCCGACGAGCGGAAAGAATGGTGGGCCGAGCGCGGCCGCTTGGCTCAGGCCGAGTTCATCGAGCAGGCGACCGGCAAGGCTCAGCGGTGGGCCGGCGGCGCCCGTAAGAACGAGTCGGACCACCACAACAAGAGGACCATGGGCACGCGCGAGGACATCGTCAAAGCAGTCACCGCAGGCCGGGAGGCAGGGGACCACGGCGACCCGCCGACCGCCTGCCCGTACCCAAGCGCGTCGACGCTGCGTACCGCGTGGATTCGCGGCTACGCGCAACAGCGCCCGCTTTCTGATCAGGGGCAACGTCCGTAGGCGCCCTACTTGAAGATCAGGTCTATCAGTGCCACAACTAAGGCGGCCAGGCCGGAGAGTTCGGCGAGCTTCGTCAGCAATGGAGTTTTTTCCCTTGCCGCGTTTGATGCGGTTGGGTTCTGTTCGTCGCCGGAAGTAGCGCCAAAGCGGAACGTATTAGGGGCGCCACGGTTAGGGAACCTGGACGGGCGGGTCCCTTTACCGCTTGAATTGCTCTTCCGGGACGAGGTCATGGCCAGCACTATCGCCCAACTGGCGAGTGTTACAACCCAGTACCGAAGCGGCCATTCCCATATTGGCGTCGTGCTGGTCATGAGCGCGAATTCGAACATTCCTCGCCCCCCGAATGTCCCCGAGAATTCGGAACCCGCTAAATCGGCGGCGCCTTTTCGTGTCCCGGCGCGCCCACCTGCATGGGTCCCACCCTGCATGCAGCGCGCACACAAATTCCACCAGCCGCCAAATCGGCAACCTTTCGCATGCCGTCTTGCCCGCTAAGAGCGGGTCGAAAACGCTAGGAGTGCACCCGTGACTGATCCGAACCCGAACCCGTCGGCGCCCCCGCGACCGTCCCGGTCACCCCGCCGACGCCGACCGCGCCCCCCCCCCGGCCAACCCCCGTCGGCCCCGCCGCAGGAGCCTGCCAGGGCGACGTGTCCGCACTTCCCGAGCGGGCGTAGAAGCTCATCAAGACCGCCCAGTCGCAGCAGCCGACCGCCCCGCAGACCCCGCCCGTGTCCGCCTCCCAGCAGCCGATGCCGTCGGTCGAGGGCGAGACCGCCCGCCTCCCGCAGTGGGCACAGCGCGCCGTCACCGACGACCAAGGCGCGGCGCAGCAGCTCGCTTTGCAGACGGCTGTGATTGCCGCCGCCCCGGAAGCGGGCGCCGATGTCTCCCGCCTGCTCGACTCGCAGGCCGCCATGCACGCACTGTCCGGCGTCGACCCGTCCGACAGCGGCGCGGTGAAGCAGGCCATCGAGGGCGTTCTCGCCACGCACCAGCACCTCGCCGCGGCTTCGCGGACCGCGCCGAAGGGCGGCGCCGACTTCAGCAGCGCCGGACCGGGCGCCGTCACCGCCGCCCAGTTCGCCGCCATGCCCTACGCCGAGCGCACCGAACTGTTCCAGACCGATCCCGACACCTACCGGCGTCTCGCCGGGTCCTGCTCCATGCGGCCGCGCGCCGGGCCCCCATAACGCCCGGCGCCCGCGCCGGAAAAGGAGCACACCACCATGGCGAAGAAGACCTCTGCACTGATGATCTTTTCCCGAGGTCTGGGGCGACATCGCCCAGACCGAGTTCCGGGGAAAGGTCCGCGTCGCCGGATCGGCCGCCGTCGTTGAGGACAACACCCTTGAAGGCGCCCCTGGCGCGAAGATCGAGTTCCCCCGTTCGTTGGGGCGCCCTCGGCGACCTCGGCAACCTCGACGAGGCCCACATCTATGGCCCCGGTGGCATGTCGACCAGCGCAGCCAAGGCCGTGATCAAGGAAGCCGGCAAGGCCGTCGAGATCACTGACAAAGCCGGCCTTACGGCCCTCGGAGACCCCGAGGCCGAGGTCCGCCGCCAGTTCGGAGTACTGGCCGCGCGTAAGGTCGACGGCGACCTCATCACCCAGGCACAGGCCGACGAGACCACCCTCGGCGGGTACGATCCGCTGCGCCGGCGGAGCTACGGACCGTCATGTGCATCCGAAGCACGGGCGGCACTGTCGCGGCCTGGTACATCCAGTCGACCAACCTCGGCACCCGCGTCATCCGTAACGACGTTCTCGGCCGCGAGGTCGTGACGCACAACATCGGCACCGGAAACGATCTGTTCGACCCGGTGGGTACGCGTTCAGTTCCGCGTACGGCAGGACGGGTCCGACGCCGAGTGGGCGCGTCGAGTGGACCGACGTCGGCGGCACCGCCGGCGGCTACACCAACCGGTACCCGGACAAGATCGGCTGGCCGACAGGCGTCGCGTCCCCGCCCGGCGGATTCAGTCCCCTGCTCGACGGCATGGCGCTGGGCCACATCAGCGTGTGGCCGACCGCGACGACCCCCGCCTACGGCGGCGCCATCGATGCGTGGGCAGGTGAAACCATCGCCACTCGCATGCTGCGCCTCGCCCGCGAAGAAGATGTACCTCTCCTCTACACCGGTCGCACCAACGCGACCGCGACGCGCGGGGGCGCGCAGTCGGCATCGACCCTGCTCGACCCTGCTTCAAGAGTGCACAGACGCGGACGGCGGCATTCTGTACGAGCAACGCGACGCCCTTTCCCTGGCCTACTGCACCCCGCCCTGCACTACACACAAGCGCGGGCCCTCACCCTCGACTACACCGCCCGCGAGGTCGTCGCCCCCGCTGGAACCCATCGACGACGACCAGGCTCTACGCAACGACGTCACGTCCAGCGCACCGGGGGCAGCTCCGGGCGCGCCGTCCTGGAAACCGGCTCGCTCTCCGTGCTCGCGCCGCCGGACGGCATCGGCCGCTACACCACACAGCGAACCGTCGGTTCCTGCCCGGCGCGGCTCCCCTTGTCCCTGCTCAGCAGCCCGCAGGCGGCACGCCCAGCGGATGGGGTCGGTGCGCCCAGCGGCCCGGAGGACGCGTGCTCAGCGGATCGGGGTCAGTTCCGGGTCGTCGCGGAGTTTGCCGAGGGCGCGCGACACCGCGCTCTTCACCGTGCCGATCGAGACCCCGAGCACCTCCGCGGTCTGGGCCTCACTGAGATCCTCGTAGTACCTGAGGACGACCATCGCCCGCTGCCGGTCCGGCAGCTTCGTGATCGCACGCCACATCGCGTCGCGCAGCACCTGCTGCTCGGCCGGGTCCCCGACGGGTGCCAGTGCCGGCTCCGGCAGCTCGTCGCACGCGTACTCGTCGACCTTGCGCTTGCGCCACTGCGAGGTGCGGGTGTTCAGCAGCGCGCGGCGCACGTATCCGTCGAGCGCGCGATGGTCCTCGATGCGGTCCCACGCGACATACGTCTTGGTCAGCGCGGTCTGCAGCAGGTCCTCGGCATCGCTCGGATTGGCGGTCAGCGAACGGGCGGTGCGCAGCAGTACGGGCTGGCGTGCCCGTACGTAGGACGCGAACGACGGGTACGCGTAGGGGCCCGCGCCCCTCGTCGGGCCCGTGCCCCGCGTCGCGGCCTTCGATGCGCTGGTGCACACGGACACCCTGGATGCGGTCATGCCTCCACGCTAGAAGCGCCCCCTACTTCTGGGATCGGCCCCAAGTCCCGAAGCCGTGTCCGCCTCAGGTTGTACTAGGGGGGCCTGCCCCACCTCCTACAGGTGGAGGAAGTGGGGTCCGCCTCTGAGGGTTCGCCCCCGAGGATCCGCCCCTGAGGGTTGGCCCCTCAGGGGTCACCGGTCGGGGTCGTCGTCCGGCCGATCAGCCGATGCGGGCCACGGGGGCGTGCACCAGGTTGCGGTCGATCACCAGCGTGCGCCCGGCGTGCCGCTCCCTCACGTTCCCCGCGTACTGGTGGATGCGCCGCGCCGGACGCCACGCGTCGGGGCTCAGCGAGGGCTCGCGGTACAGGTGCGGGCGGGTGCGCCAGCGCGCGAACCACATCACCGTCGGCAGATCCCGTACTCCCGAGCGCCGCGCCTTCTCCATGTGCCGCACTCCGGAGTCGGCGCTGCTGTAGAAACCGGGGACGTAGCCGTGTCTGCGCACCTCGCGGTCCCAGGACCGTACGAAGGAGAGCGTGGTGCGGGCGCACGCCGGCTTGCGGTAGGCGTACGCCTCCATGTCCAGATAGAGCGGGCTGCCCGGGTCGAAGCCGACGGCCTCGGCCCGGCGGGCCGCGTCGCGCCCCTCCCGCTTCCCCTGGCTCCAGGGGTGGCGTCCGATGGTGTAGCCCTTCTTGTTCCGCGCGTTGACACAGGGCGACTGCGAGCCCACGTACACCGGCAGTACCCCCCACCCCATCCGGTCCACCGCCCGCGTCCAGCCGCGGTCGAGGTGCGGCTGGGTCTTGCAGGCCCGGCCGCGCCCCCCGTAATAGACGCCCACGGCGCCGTACGGGGAACGCTGCCAGCGCCGCATCGTGTCGAGCGAGGGCGCGACGCAGGTGTCGAAGGCCTTCCCCCGGAAGGACGGCCCGGCGGCGGCAGCGGCGGAAGCCGGGGGGACGGCCGTGTCCGGGGAGGCGGCGGGTGGGGCCACGGCCTCCGCCTCGGAGGCGGCCGCCGTGCCCGGCGGGGCCGCGGTCAGGTCGAGGGTCAGGACCGTCAGCATCATGAGGACAAGTCCCATGATCAGTTTTTGGATACGCATACGGCGAGTGAAGGGCCCCGCCCCTCCTCCAGGCGTCGCGGACGCGCCGCGTTCAGCCGTCCGCCCCCAGAATCAACCCCGAAGTGGGGACACCCGTGCCCGCGGTGACCAGGGTGCGGGCGGCGCCGGGCAGCTGGTTCACGGACGTGCCCCGGATCTGCCGGACGGCCTCCGCCACGCCGTTCATCCCGTGCAGGTACGCCTCCCCGAGCTGACCGCCGTGGGTGTTCAGCGGCAGCCGCTCCTCGGCGACGAACCCCGCGGCCTCGCCCCGCGCGCAGAAACCGAATTCCTCCAGCTGCATCAGTACGAACGGTGTGAAGTGGTCGTAGAGGATCCCCACGTCGATGTCGGCCGGGGCCAGCCCCGACGTGCGCCACAGCTGCCGGGCGACCACGCTCATCTCGGGCAGCCCGCTCAGGTCGCCGCGGTAGAAGCCGGTCATCTGCTCCTGCGTCCGGCCCGCCCCCTGGGCCGCCGCCGTGATCACGGCGGGGGGTTGTGGCAGGTCGCGGGCCCGCTCCACGCTCGTGACGACGATCGCCTGGCCGCCGTCCGTCTCCTGACAGCAGTCGAGGAGCCGCAGCGGTTCGACGATCCAGCGCGAGGCGGCGTGCTCCGCGAGCGTGATGGGCTTCCCGTGGAAGTAGGCGGCGGGGTTGGTGGCCGCGTACTTCCGGTCCGTCACGGCCACCTGCCCGAAGGCGTCCGGCGTCAGCCCGTACGTGTGGAGGTAGCGCCGGGCCACCATCGCCACCCAGGAGGCGGGGGTCAGCAGGCCGAACGGCAGGGACCAGCCGAGCGCCGCGCCCTCGGCCGAGGGCTCGCGCCGTTGCACGCCGGAGCCGAATCTGCGTCCCGAGCGCTCGTTGAACGCGCGGTAGCAGACGACGACCTCCGCCACGCCCGTCGCCACCGCGAGCGCCGCCTGCTGGATGGTGGCGCAGGCCGCGCCGCCGCCGTAGTGGATACGGGAGAAGAAGGACAGCTCCCCGATGCCGGCCGCCTGGGCGACCGTGATCTCCGGGCTGGTGTCCATGGTGAAGGTGACCATGCCGTCGACATCGGCGGGCGCGAGACCGGCGTCGTCCAGCGCCGCCCGCACCGCCTCCACGGCCAGCTTCAGTTCGCTGCGGCCGGAGTCCTTGGAGAACTCCGTCGCCCCGATGCCGACGATCGCGGCCCTGCCGCCGAGGGCGTCGCGCCCGTGGACACTCATGCGGTGCCTCCCTGGGGGCGCGCGGCGTCTCGCGCGGGGCGGGCGGCGTCTCGTGGGGGGAGAGTCACGGTCACGGTGCCGGTGACGTGCCGGCCGATGCCGTTGGACCCGACGACCTCGACGGTGGCCGTCCGGCCCTCCGGTGAGGCGTCGACGTCCCCGATCCTGCCGGTCAGCACCATCGAGTCCCCGGGATAGTTGGGCGCGCCCAGGCGTATCGCCACCTTGCGCAGCATGGCCGTCGGGCCGAAGTGGTCCGTGATGTACCGGCCGACCAGGCCGTTGGTCGTCAGGATGTTCATGAAGATGTCGGGGGATCCCTTGGCCCCGGCCAGCTCCGCGTCGTGGTGCACGTCCTGGTAGTCGCGGGAGGCGATGGCCCCGGCGACGATCAGGGTGCGGGTGATCGGGATCTCCAGCGGCGGCAACTCGTCACCCGCCTTCATGCCGGCTCCGGTGGGATGATCCTGCGCAGGGTCCTGCTTCTGCGGGGGTTTCTGTACGTACGGTGACTCCTGCGAGGGCGGTTTCTGCGAGGGCGTGGCCTCCGGGTCGGACCTCGCGCCCTCCCAGGGCGCCGACGCCCGGAACACCGGCAGCTCCAACTCCTCGTCCACCCGCTGGAACGTCAGCCGCACCGGCATCCCGATCCGCACCTCGTCGTACGGCACCCCGATCACATTGCTGACGATCCGCACGCCCTCCGCCAGTTCGACGAGCGCCACCGCGTATGGGGGGTCGAAGGCGGGGAAGGGCGGGTGGTGCATCACGACGTACGAATAGACGGTGCCCTCCCCGCTCGCCTCGACCGTGTCCCACTCGGGCGAACCGCAGGAGTTGCAGCCGGGCAGCCAGGGAAAACGCAGCTCCCCGCAGCCGCCGCAGCGCTGGATCAGCAGGCGGTGCGCGGCGACGCCCTCCCAGAACCCGGCGTTGTCCCGGTTGATCACCGGACGCGGCCGCCTGCCCGAGGGCTTTCGCCGCGCCGGCGCGTACTTGAGGATCCGGAAACGGTGCGTCCCGACCAGCCGGGCGCCGACTCTGACGTCCATCCTCGTGGTGACGAAGTGGCCCGTGCCGAGCTTGGTCGTCTTGCGCGCCGACACCGACTCGATCACCGCGTCGAAGGTGACCTCGTCGCCGGGCCGCAGCGCCCGCGCGTACTCCTGCTCGCAGTCGGTGGCGACCACCGCGGTGTACCCCGCGCCGTCGAGCAGCGCCCACAGCTCGTCGTACGCGGCGGAACGGCCCTCGTGTCCGGAGAGGCCTCCCATCGTCCAGACCTGGAGCATGGTGGGGGGCGCCACCTGTTCCGCGCCCGCGTACGCGGGGTTGGCGTCGCCCATCGCCTCGCACCAGTGCCTGATCATGGCCGAGTTGACCGGATCCTTGCCGAGTCCCCCCGCCACCGCGCGCCGGCCTTCGAAGGCCCGCAACTCCTCGTACGGGATGCCTTTCTCGTACGCGACGCACTCCTCGTACGGGCCGCTCATCGGTGCCCCCTCCGCCTGCCGAGCCGCATCGTCGCTACGACCTCCCGCTGCACCTCACCCGCCACGCCGACTTTCTGACTGTCCGTCAGCTAACGCACGCATGTCAAGAGGAGTCACGAGCCGGCGCACGAACCGGTGAACGGACCGGTGAGCGGACCGGCGCACGAGCCGCTGCATGAACCGGTGAAGGGACCGACGAAGGGGACGGTGAAGGGATCGGTGGACGAACCAGCGCACGAACCGGTATCCGAACCGCTTCCGCACAAGCCTCCGAACACACCTGTGCGGCGACGCCGAAGCGCCGCCGCACAGATCCCCCCTCACAGCTCCCCCCCATCTCACCTCACCGCGCTCACCCTTGAAGCCGTCCCGAGCGGCTACAGGGGTACGCGGCTCACCAGAGTTCGGTGAAGTTCACCGCGACATCGTGGCTCGACTGGTCGATCGCCGTGAACGCCGAGCCATTCACCTGGGCGGTGTTGTTCTGGTTCGAGGCACCGTCGCCGATGGCCTGCTGCTGCGTAGTGGTGGAGTTGCCGTGATTGCTCCCACCGACGCCGCTGCCGTTGATGGCCGCCACTCCCGCGTTCGACCCGTCGTTCGAGAAGGCGCCGTTGTCGGCGGTCGCGACGCCCGAGAAGAGCGCGGCCGCCAGAGGCAGGGCGGCGACGGTGGCGATGACGCGAGCGGTACGAATGCTGGCCATGTCCAGTCCTCCAGAAAGGGGAGGTACACACCGGCGCATGCGCCGGGAGTACCGGGAAATAGGGCTTGTCACCAGGGCAGTTGGCCAACCGCCCCGGAGTGCTGCACGACGTCGCGGGATCAGAGTTGCCCACCGAACTCCGGCGATCCACCCCGGAAGCCTCGATTCCCCCGCAAGCGTGAGGACAAGTCGATAAACGCGCTTCACGTCTCGAACTACCGAGTGAGCCCCCTGGGGGCCACCCACGCTCCCCCGCAACCGGCACCCACCTCAGGCCCCCCAGAGGCCGAAGCGTTTCGCCACCATCAGCCCGGACCCGCACGGAGGGGGCGCTTTCGGCGCCCAGCCCCTCCCCCACCCCCTCTTCGACGTCGCCCCCTCTTCCCTTCTTCGAACGTACGTACGAAAATATAGTCATGGCCATCATCGACCGCCATGCCACCACGCTCGCGCTGGCCCACGCCCTGTCCGCCGCCGAACGCGGCCTCGCGGTGATCCCGCTCTCCCGCACCAAGCTCCCGGCCCTGCGCTCCCCCCACCACGCCGGCGCCCCGCACGCCCACCCCCAGGACGCGCCCGCCCCTGGGGCCGGGGCGCCTCGCCCCGCACCGCCCTGCCATGGCGGGTGCGGCCTCCTCGGGCACGGCGTGTACGACGCGTCGACCGACCCGCGACGCATCCGGGAACTCTTCGCCGCCGCTCCCTGGGCCACCGGCTACGGCATCGCCTGCGGACTGCCGCCGCACCACTTGATCGGCGTGGACCTGGACACCAAGTCGGACGTCGACGCCTCGGCGGCGCTGCGGGAACTGGCGCTGCGCCACCTCTTCACCATCCCCGAGACCGTCGTCGTGACCACGCCGAGCGGCGGCCGCCACATCTGGCTGGCGGGCCCGCCGGACGCCGTGGTCCCCAACTCGGCGGGCCGGCTGGCCCCCGGCATCGACATCCGCGGCGCGGGCGGCTACCTCGTCGGCCCCGGCTCCCGCACCGAGCACGGCGTCTACAACACGGTCCCCGGCACCGCCCACCTGCCGCCCGCACCCTGCCCGCCCGCACTGCTGCGCCTGCTCACGCCACCACCCCGCGCCCCGCACTCCACACCCCCGCACACCGGAACGGCGGCCCAACAGGGCCACGGCCTGGTCCAGTTCGTCCTCGCGGCACACGAGGGCCAACGCAACACGCGCCTCTTCTGGGCCGCTTGCCGCGCCTACGAGAACGGCCTGGGCGACACCCTGACCCCCCACCTGAAGGCCGCCGCCCTACGCATCGGCCTCACTCCCCGCGAGGCCCACTCCACCATCACCTCAGCGGCTCGCCTCACCGGCCACGCGTAACCCACGCATCCAGGCGCACACGCAAGGGACGCCCGCTTTCCCTACACCCCTACGGTGAAAACCCAGGCCACGACCGCGACGGGCGTGAGTGCTGCGACCAGGCCGACAGCCAGGGAGACATAAGCCAGAGGCTTGAACATCTTGTGCCGCTGGGCACGACACGCGGCGAAGCACGTAAAGCTGATGACGGCGAGGCACGGCAGGAGGATGAAAACGAAGCCGAGCGCCGCCATGGTTCCCCAACAAGCTCGTGAGCCGACCCGTGTACAGCGGGAAGGTACAGCAGCCAGGCAGGCCACAAGACGACGGCCCCCGACCGTCACGCATGGTCAGCGGCCGCCCATGTGGGTTCAGCGGACGGCCGCTCCGCCGCAGGTCGAACGGGTGCAAGTACCGTGACGGAGCCGTCGTCATCGTCGTCGAGTCCGCTACGTACCCCTGGGCTCTTGGCCATGCCCGTCAAGCCCAAAAGTCCGCTGCTTCTTTCGCGCAGTCGGCAGATTCGCGCGCAGGTACGTTGTCCGGCATGGCCACCCAGATCATCACCTTGGTCGGCGTCCTCATCGGCGCCCTGACGTCATACTTCGCAACGACCATGGCCGAACGAACAAAGTTGCGGCACCTGATGGCCACCCGGTGGGACGAGCGGAAACTTGACACTTACATCGAGTACGTGTCGTGCATCAAAGAAATCCAGAGGGCTGCCATGGACGCCGGACGGGCTCGTGATCAGGGGAAGGATGCATCTGACGGGCTGACCGAGATGGAGAGGAATGAGAAGAGGCGATCGGTCCTCTTCGAAACTCTCGTCCTGCTGAGCAACGACAAGGCTGCCACCGCTGCTCATGCCGTCAACCAGCGGACTTGGGAACTTCTCAGGGTCGCGCGGCTCCCCTCAAGCGGGACAGCCGAACTTCGCCCGATTCCGTTGGTGGAGGCCCTGAACGTTCTTCATGAAGCAGCAAGATCAGACCTGACCATATCCAGCAACACCCCCACCCGTTAAGGCATCGACGTGCAACAGCAGACGCTTCCCACCGGGCGTGATGAACAGGAGCGGGTCATCACCACAGGGCAGCGTCTCCAGATACTTCCCGACCTTCGTCGCCGATTCAGGGTGAGTCAGAACACGAGAGAAGGGCGTGACCCCGAATCAGGTCACGCCCTCCAACTAGGCCATTGCTGGCCTGTGGCGGTGGGTGTGGGATTTGAACCCACGGTGACTCGCGCCACGACGGTTTTCAAGACCGTTCCCTTAGGCCGCTCGGGCAACCCACCCCGCGCCTCCCGCGAGGGCCAGGGGCCTGGAACGCGGGACGGCGCGGGGACAAGACTAGCGGGTCGGTTCGGCGGGGGAGCGGCGGCTCAGCTGTCGCCCTTGCGCTGGCCCAGGGTCACGTCGACCGTGTGCTCCTTGCCGTCGCGCTCGTAGGTGAGCTCGACCTTGTCGCCCGGCTTGTGGGTCCAGATCTGGCCGATCAGGGTCGGGCCGCTGTCGATCACCGTGTCGTCCAGCTTGGTGATGACGTCACCGGGCTTGAGGCCCGCCTTGTCGGCGGGGCCGTTCGGCGTGATCGGCTCGGCGTTGCCCGCGCCCTCCCGGGAGATCGTCGCGCCGTCCCCGGATTCCTGCTGAAGTGAGACCGACGCCCCGATGACGGGGTAGACCGGCTGGCCGGTCTTGATCAGCTGCTGGGCCACGTTCTTCGCCTGGTTCACCGGGATCGCGAAGCCGAGGCCGATGGAGCCCGACTGGCCCGAGCCGCCGAGGCCGCCGCTGTCGGCCGGCTTGATCGCGGAGTTGATGCCGATGACCGCGCCGCGCCCGTCCAGGAGGGGGCCGCCGGAGTTGCCGGGGTTGATGGACGCGTCGGTCTGCAGGGCGCTCATGTACGAGCTCTTGCCGCTCTGCCCGCCGTCGCTGGAGGTCACGGGGCGGTTCTTGGCGCTGATGATGCCCGTGGTGACCGTGTTCGAGAGGCCGAAGGGCGCGCCGATGGCGATCGTCGAGTCGCCGACGGCCACGCGGTCGGAGTTGCCGAGGGGGAGCGGCTTCAGGTCGCCCGGCGTGTTCTTGAGCTTGATGACCGCGACGTCGTAGCCCTCGGCCCGGCCGATGACCTCGGCCGCGTACTTCTTGCCGTCGGAGAACGTCGCCTGGAGCTTGCCGCCCTCGGCGGCCGACGCCACCACGTGGTTGTTGGTGAGGATGTGCCCCTGCTTGTCGTAGACGAAGCCGGTGCCCGTGCCGCCCTCGCCGCTGCCGCTCTGCGCCTCGATGGTGACGACGCTCGGCAGCGCGTCGTTCGCGATCTTGGCCACCGAGCCCGGCTCGCGCTTCAGGTCGGCCGGCGTGTCCGCGGCGGCGACCGTGGTCGAACCGGTGTCGTTGTCGTTGCGCTCGGCCGCCCAGTAGCCGATGCCGCCGCCGACGCCGCCCGCGACCAGGGCGGCCGCGAGCACCCCGGCGACCAGACCGCCGCGCCGTCGGCCGGGCTTGGGCTCCTGCGGGTGGTACGAGGAGCCCCAGCCGGACCCGGAGTCGCCACCGGAGGCATACGACGGCACCGTGGGCGGCGGCGGAGGCGGCCACGCCCCGGCCGCCGCGCCAGCGGTGCCAGGAGCGCCACCAGTGCCAGGAGCACCCCCGGTGCCAGGAGCGCCGGCGGCCCCGCCCATACCGGCCTCGGCCCCGTAATGCGGCGCCCCCGCGGCGGCATGCGCGGGATCGGCGGCGGGACGCGAAGCGGCGGAGTCGGCGGAAGCAGGGGAGGCGGCGGAAACAGCGGGAGCGTCCACCGGCACAGGAGGTGCGGACGGGGCCTCCGGTACCGCGTTGCCCTCGTTCTCGGTGCTCACAGCTCTTCTCCTCGGTCCATGCTGTCGTGGCTGGCGTTCTCGGTCACGGCCCGGCTGTGCCGACTGTGCGCGGGTGCCGACTGTACGTACGTCTTGTCTACAGTCAGCTTTTCCCATGGGCCGTCAGGGCACCATAAGCCGAGCCTGTGTGTCCGGCCCCCCGGGACGCGGCCCCGCGCGGCCCTCCGCGAGCCGCCGGGTACCCCGTGATGGCACCATGACGCGGTGACCCTCGCACGACAGCACCCGATCCAGGTCGTCGCCCACCGCGGAGCCTCCGAGGATGCCCCCGAGCACACCCTGGCCGCCTACAGGAAAGCGGTCGAGGACGGCGCGGACGCCCTCGAATGCGACGTACGGCTCACCGCGGACGGCCATCTCGTCTGCGTGCACGACCGCCGCGTCAACCGCACCTCGAACGGCCGGGGAGCGGTGTCGGCGCTCGAACTCGCCGACCTCGCCGCCCTCGACTTCGGCTCCTGGAAGCGGCATCACGACGAGGCCGAGGAGGGCGAGGGCCCGGACTGGGACCGCTCCGCGGGCGTGGACGTCGGCGGGGGCCTCGGCGAGGACACCTCCGTCCTGACCCTGGAGCGGCTCCTGGAGCTGGTCGCCGAGAACAACGCCGCCGGCCGCCCCGTACGCCTGGCCATCGAGACCAAGCACCCCACGCGCTGGGCCGGACAGGTGGAGGAGCGCCTGATGCTGCTCCTGAAGCAGTTCGGTCTGGACGCGCCCGCTACGGAGAGCGCCTCCCCGGTGCGGATCATGAGTTTCTCGGCGCGTTCGCTGCTCCGCGTGCGGGCCGCCTCCCCGACGTTGCCGACCGTCTATCTGATGCAGTTCGTCTCGCCCCGCCACCGCGACGGGCGGCTCCCGGCGGGCGTACGCGTCGCGGGCCCCTCCCTGCGGCTCGTGCGCAACCACCCCGGTTACGTCGCCAAGCTGAAGCGCGCGGGGCACCAGGTGCACGTCTGGACGGTGAACGAGCCGGAGGACGTCGAGCTCTGCGCCGAACTGGGCGTCGACGCGATCATCACCAACCGCCCCAAGCAGGTCCTGACCCAACTGGATCGCCTGGGACTCCGGTAACACCCGTTACAGGGAGTGCACCGGCGCGTTCGGTACGTATTCGATCGTCACGAGTGCGTCACCGGGGAGCGATTGGCCGGTTTCCGGTCCAGTCCATTGGGGCATCCACACGATGGCGTGGGGTGAAGGAGGTCTCGGGGGTGGCGTTGGTGGTGGCACGGGAGGTGCCCACGTCGTCGAGCATGGCCGTGCCCCATGGCCCTGCGGGCGTGGGGGAAGCGAGGCACCGGATGCGCGATCAGCTGCGTGTCGGCGGAGTGTCCGAGTCGGTCATCGACGATGCCGTATTGATCCTGTCCGAGTTGCTCAGCAACGCGTGCCGGCACGGCAGGCCGCTGGGCCGGGGAATGGTCGGCGACGGTGACGTGCGAGCGGCGTGGCACGTCGACAAGACGGGCCGGCTGACGGTCGAGGTGACGGACGGCGGCGGCCCGACCCGCCCGATTCCGGCCACGCCGTCCGTCACGGCGCACGGCGGCCGCGGGCTCAACATCATCTCGGCGCTCGCCGACACCTGGGGGGTACGCGACGACGTGCACGGCGAGGTCACCGTCTGGGTCGTCGTCCAAGCGGGACACCGCTCCGAGGATTTCGCTACGCGCGTCGCCGCCCCGTCGGCGGCCGCGCTGACCGACCTGGCCTTCGCCGACCCCTTCGACGACCTGGACTGAACCGCTCCGAGCGCCCCCGTCCACGGGACCGAGCGGCTCCGGAAGCCTCCGTCGGGCAGAGCGGACCGTGCTCCTCGACAGCCCCCTCAGGGGACCCCGTCCAGGTGAATCCCGGCGCGCCCCGCGCCAGCGGCTAGGCTCGCGCCCGTACGCAAGAGAGCAAGAGAGCCGCAGCCGGGAGACACCCAAGATGGCCAAGAAGCGCCCCCAGACCAAGGGCAAGCAGCAGCCGCAGCTCAAGGGCGGAGGCAACGAGAGCTATCCGGCCGTCGGCGCCCGTGAACCCTGCCCCTGCGGTTCGGGCCGCCGCTACAAGGCCTGTCACGGCCGGGCCGCCGCACAGGCGGTGGCCGAGCTGGTGCAGCGCCCCTTCGAGGGCCTGCCGGGCGAGTGCGACTGGGTCGCGCTGCGCGAGCTGGTGCCCGCCGCCACCGTGGAGCTGACGCTCAAGGACGGCCTCCCCGAGGGCGTCCCGTCGGTCACGCTGGCCACCGTGCTGCCGATGGCGTGGCCCGCGCTGCGCCGGGACGACGGTTCGGTCCTGCTCGGGCTGCAGAACGACACCTCGTCCGGCGACATCAGCCGCGACCTGGCGGACACCCTGCGCCGCGCCCTGGAGGCCGAGCCGGGCACGCCGGTGCAGGGCCGCCGCGCGCCCGCCGACGGGCCGCGCATGCAGGACGTGCTCGCACCCGACGCGCCGTTCGAGCCGGTGGTGCACGCCGGTTTCGAGTTCTGGGTGCCGGACCCGGACAACGCGTCCCCGGAGGTCGCCGCCTCCCTGGAGCGGGCCAACGCCGCCGCCATCCCGACCGCGAAGCTCTCGGGCGTGGACGCCGCGTACTGGTGCGAGACGCCGGAGAAGAACCACCTGCGCTGGGTCATGCCGCACCCCGAGGAGCAGCTCCTGGACGCGCTGGCCCGACTGCACGCGGCCGGCACGTCGAGCCTCGGCGAGGGCACCCGGCTCGTGGGGTCCTTCCGCGCGCACGGGGTGATCGTGCCGGTGTGGGACCTGCCGAGCGGTGTCGGCGCCGACGACGTCGAGAAGCCGGCGGCCGAGTTCGCCGAGCGGCTCGCGGCGGCGCTCGACTCCGACGCTCCGCTGACCCCGGACGAGCGCCGGGCGCGCGGTGGCCTCACCAACCGTCAGGTCACGCTCAGCTGACCCGGTCGGGCCCGCGCGCTGCTGACCCACCAGTCAGTCGGTCGGGGAGCGTGACTCCTGTCACAACTCCCCGTCATCGCAGGTAAATCCCTGTCCGGATAACCGAGATCGAATTTGCCAGGAGCCGATCTCTTGTTACCGTTCAGATAGCCCGGTTGCTGGTGCATCCCCCGTCGCCAGCAACCGGGCCCTTCCATGTCCGGGATCGGTCAAGGGCTCAACTTCCCTGCGGAGACGCGGAGTTGCTTCCCGACCGCAGCAGCAGCGCGCCGGACTCCCCCGCGGCGAACTCCGCCACCGCCGAGTATGCCGCCGCCCTGCCCGCCGTCCGTTCCCGCGGCGTCTCGCACGCTCCCGGCTCGTCCCCGGCGCCCACGGCACAGTGCGTCTGCACGGTGCGCCCGCGCGGGCCCATCGCGGTCAGTACGGCGGTCAGGTCGTCGCCGGTCGCGTTGCGGTAGTACGTACGGGCCCAGGTGTCGTGACCCTGGGTGAGGACACAGGTCTGGGCCTCGATGCCGTCGGGGGAGGAGAGTTCGGGACCGCACGTCTTCGCCGGACCGGCCGGGGCCTTCGCCGGGTCGGCCGGCGCCTTCGCGGGGTCGGCCGCGGGGGGCGACTTCGCGTCACCGTCGCCGACCGGCCCGGCGAACGCGCCGGAGAGCGGCAGGAGAACCGTGACGGTCGCGACGCCCAGGAGCACGATCAGGCGGGGTTGCATGGGCCGAACATAACGACAGTCGGCGCGCGGCCCGTTCGCCGCGCGCCCATTTCCCCTACAACTCGGGTGCGCTCACACCCGTACGAGTGAGGGCGTCGACCACGGCGTCCACGACCGCCTCCACGTCGGGCACCCAGGGGGCGGCCGAACCGGGCAGCGGGGCACGCTCCCAGCGGACCGGCCCCTGACCCGTCCCCGAGGGAGGCAGCGCCAGATAACCGCCCTCGCCGTGGAAGCGCAGGGAGCCGGGGACGTAGTCCTTCGCGTAGAGCAACTCGCCCAACTGGGCCATGGAGTAGGGCGCGACCAACAGATAGATGCGGCTCTCGGTGGCGACGACGGGGCCGAGCCTGATGCCCGCCTCGTCGAGCGCGGCCAGCGCGCGAGCGCCCGCGCCGACGGGGAGGCTGACGGCGCACGGCGCGGCGCCTCCGGTGGCGAGCACGATGGGGGCGCCCGGGCGGTTGGTCCACCACCAGCGCACCATGCGCTCGTCGGTGGTCGCGGCGAGCAGCCCGGGGTCGAGGGGGTGGGCGCCGGGCACCACGCAGTCGGGGTCCGGGCAGGCGCACCGGCCGCCGTCCCGACGGTCGAGGCCGACGCCTGGCAGTACGGGCCACCGCCAGAGGGTGGCGAAGGTCAGGGCCGCGCCGAGCTGTCCGGTACTCCGGCCGGGCTTCCTTCCGATTCGCCAGGACAGGAGCCTGCGTCGCCTTCCGAGGATCTCGCGCATGAGCGCTCGTTCCTTTCCGTTGCACGCCGGCGTTTGACGCCGGGGAGACTGCGGGCCACATCACACCATGTGTGGATCTCTACACCATGTGTGGATCACTTCGCTGTACGTACGAGCTGGCACATCCGACCCCAGCCTGCGGCATGGGGAACCACTCTGAACCGAGCGTTGACGTGGCGTGGGGTGGCGGCGCCTGGCGTTTGCCGTCACGCGATATTGCTTGCCGCCTCCCCCACGGGAGGATGGGGCACGGTCGTCGTGCGTTAAGACGCCCGGGTCCTGCGCGAGGTTCCGGACGGTCCCCAACTGCCCCTGGTCATCACTGAGTACGTACCCAGCCCGACCGCTGCAACGCTCTACCGAACAACGCCAGTCGACCCTAATATGCCTTAACCCGGCGCGTTTTTCAGCCAAGTTCTCAAGATCGTTAACTCTGCTCAGAATGCACACGGACACCAGGAATCCCAGCAGGACAATGCTGGACATCCCCTTACCAGGGCGTGTACATCTGGAGACATTGCTAGCGGCGCATAATGACATGGGGGTTTGCGATGCTATCGAGCATTACGCACCGGCCGGAAAGCCGTCAGCCATGAACGCCCCGCACCTCCCGAAAGTGGCCGGAATCGATTCAACAGTTCCGCCACCAGCCCACACTGTCGCGCCCGCCGCACCCACCACACCCGCCCCGGTGGACCCTCCCGCCCCCGGCGCCCCCTGCGCCGTGCTCCAGGACCGCCTCGCGGGCTGGGTCTCCGACCTCACCACGCTGCACGAACTCACCGAACGGCTCGCCCGCACGCGGACCCTCGACGAGGCCGTGCCGGAGCTGTTGCGGGCCGGCGCGGCCCTCGTCGGCGCCCGGCGGGGCCTGGCCGTCCTGGAGCCCGGCGACGGACTCGGCCCCGACACCACGACCGGCCTCGGCCTCACCCGCGCCGAGCTGGGGCACATCGAGACGGTGCCGCGCGGCGCCACCTCCTACGGCCAGATCCTGGACGCCCCGGCGAGCGAAGGCCCCACCCCCGGCCCCCGCCCCGAGATCGTCCGGCCCGACCTCCTCGCGGACGAGGGCCTGGACCCCCGCCACCGCGAGGTCGCCGTCCGCCTCGGCTACGCCGCCAGCTACGCCCTGCCCCTGGCCACCGAGGGGGCGGGCCTGATCGGCGCCGCCGTCTGGCTGTACGACGAGCCCGCCGAGCCGACCGAGCGCAGGCGCCACCTGGCGGGGCTCTACGCCGGCTACGCCACCGAACACCTCGGCCGACTGCTCGAACTGGACCGGGCCCGCACCACCACCGCCACCCTGCGCGAGGAGCTCATGCCCGCGCGGCTGCCCCGGGTCGCCGGGGTGCAGCTCGCCGCCCGGCAGCGCACCGGGCCGCGTGGCGGCGGCGACTGGCACGACGCGCTGCCGCTGCCGGACGCCGCGCTCGGCCTCGCCGTCGGTTCGGTCACCGGTTCCGGGCCGAGCGCCGTGGCCGCGATGGGGCGGCTGCGTGCTTCCTTGCGGGCGTACGCCGTGATGGAGGGCGAGGACCCCGTCGCCGTACTCTCCGATCTGGAGCTGCTGCTGCGGCTCACCGAACCCGCGCGGTCCGCCACCGCCCTCTTCGCCTACTGCGAGCCCGCCCTGCGCAAGGTCGTCCTCGCGGGCGCGGGCCACAGCCCGCCGCTGATCATCGGTGAGCGGCGCACGGAGTTCGTGGAGACCTCGCTGTCCGCGCCGCTCGGGATGCTCGCCTGCTGGGAGGCGCCGAGCGTGGAGATCTCCCCCGAGCCCGGAGAAACGGTGCTTCTCTACACGGACGGGCTGCTGCACCGCACCGGGGACGCGATGGACCGGGCGTTCGCCCGGCTGCACGCGGCGGCGGCCGGGGTGCCCAAGGCCCTCAGGGACGACCCGGGCGCGATCGCCGACCACGTGCTGCACACGGTCCTCCCCGACGGCCTCGACACGGTGGACAGCGAGGAGGACGTGGTGCTCCTGGCGGCCCGTTTCGCGTGAGGCCACGGCCACGCGCTGTAAGTGGTCCAACGGCCCTGTGCCCCCTTCCGTACGCCCGTACGATGGAGGGTGGCCCAGTGTCGTACCTAGGAGGCAGACCCGTGTCGGACGCCCTCAACCCGGCGGAACCCATCGCTGCAGACGCAGCGGGCCCGGACGAGACCGAAGAAGAGCCGATCAAGCAGCGCAAGAACGGCCTGTACCCGGGCGTTTCCGATGAGCTCGCCGAGAACATGAAGTCCGGCTGGGCCGACACCGAGCTGTACGAGCTGGAGCCGATCCCGCAGGCCGCGAACACCGCGGCCCGCCGCGCCGCGCTCTCCGCGCGCTTCCCGGGTGAGCGCCTGGTGATCCCCGCGGGCAATCTGAAGACCCGTTCGAACGACACCGAGTACGCCTTCCGCGCCTCCGTCGAGTACGCGTACCTCACGGGCAACCAGACCGAGGACGGCGTCCTCGTCATGGAGCCCACGAAGACGGGCCACGACGCGACGATCTACCTCCTGCCGCGCTCCGACCGCGAGAACGGCGAGTTCTGGCTGGACGGCCAGGGCGAGCTGTGGGTCGGCCGCCGCCACTCCCTGACCGAGGCCGAGAAGCTGTACGGCATCCCCGCCTCCGACGTGCGCGAGCTGGCCGGGGCGCTGCGCGAGGCCACCGGCCCGGTGCGGGTCGTACGCGGCCACGACGCCGGCATCGAGGCCGCGCTGACCGACAAGGTCACCGCCGAGCGCGACGAGGAGCTGCGCGTCTTCCTCTCCGAGGCCCGGCTGGTCAAGGACGAGTTCGAGATCGGCGAGCTGCAGAAGGCGTGCGACTCGACCGCGCGCGGCTTCGAGGACGTCGTGAAGATCCTCGACAAGGCCGAGGCGACGAGCGAGCGCTACATCGAGGGCACGTTCTTCCTGCGCGCCCGCGTCGAGGGCAACGACATCGGTTACGGCTCGATCTGCGCCGCCGGCCCGCACGCCACCACCCTGCACTGGGTGCGCAACGACGGCCCGGTGCGCTCCGGAGAGCTGCTCCTGCTCGACGCCGGCGTGGAGACGCACACGTACTACACCGCGGACATCACCCGCACGCTGCCGATCAACGGCCGCTTCGACGAGCTCCAGAAGAAGATCTACGACGCCGTGTACGAGGCCCAGGAGGCCGGCATCGCGGCGGTGAAGCCGGGCGCCAAGTACCGCGACTTCCACGACGCCTCGCAGCGCGTGCTCGCCGAGAAGCTGGTGGAGTGGGGCCTCGTCGAGGGCCCCGTGGAGCGCGTCCTGGAGCTGGGTCTCCAGCGCCGCTGGACCCTGCACGGCACCGGCCACATGCTCGGCATGGACGTGCACGACTGCGCCGCCGCGCGCCGCGAGTCGTACGTCGACGGCACGCTGGAGCCGGGCATGTGCCTGACCGTCGAGCCGGGCCTGTACTTCCAGGCGGACGACCTGACCGTGCCGGAGGAGTACCGCGGCATCGGTGTCCGGATCGAGGACGACATCCTCGTCACGGAGGACGGCAACAGGAACCTCTCGGACGCGCTGCCGCGGCGTTCCGACGAGGTCGAGGCGTGGATGGCGCGCCTCAAGGGCTGAGCCGGGCGAGAGCGATCCGTGCCGATGGCCGGGCACCGCGGGTCTCCGTGGGGTCCGGCCGTCGCCTTTGGGGCGCCGGCAGCGGGGGCAGGCGCGGCAGGGGCGGTCAGGCCGTCAGGAGGGCGGGCGCGCCCTCGCGCCACTTCAGCAGCTTGTCGAAACTGATCACCGCGCCGCCCCGGCCCGGCTTGTTGTCGAGGTGCACGTGGTCGGCGAGTTCCCTGATGATGCGAAGGCCCCGGCCGTGCTCGTCCGTCTCCGCGGCGGGCGGCCGGGGCGGCGGACAGCCGCGCGGCGATCCGGGGAAGCCGGGACCCGAGTCGGCCACCTCGATGCGGCACTTCTCGCCGTCCAGATAGGCCGTGACCCGGTACGCGCCGGCCGTCCCGCCGGCGGCGCTCGCACCGCCGTGCTCCACGGCGTTGGCGCAGGCCTCGCTGAGAGCGACCGACAGGTCGAAGGAGACGTCGGGATCCACGCCCGCGGTCTCCATCGTGCCGATCAGCAGGCGGCGGGCGAGCGGAACACTCGCAGCTTCGCGCCGCAAATGGAGAGACCACCAGATGCTCATGCTCCAGCCTCCTGGCTGCGGCTCGACATACCGATACGTATTGCCGCGGGGTCGCGTGAATAAGCGCTCTGCGGGCGTGATGCCGCCCATACGGCGGACGCGCGGCGTGCGCGGCTGGTGTAGGACGGCCACCCCTCGGCGGCTCGCGAACGGCCTCCCTGCCCGCTCACCGGGCGTCCCAGCACTCCCCCGCACCCCAGTACTTCCCTTCTGCCACGCGCGTACGCCCCGTCGGGCCTCCTGAAGGGACACAGGCGTGCCCATCGTCCGGAACGGGACCTTCCGGACCTGCCGTACGCCTCGGGTGTGCCCAGTGCGATGATGGCCCCGCCATGACTGCCCCCCGCCAGCGCCCGCCGCGTGACGGCGTCGATCTCCGGCTGCTCAGGGCCGCGATGTTCGCCGCGGTCTGTGTCGTGCTGTCCGCCGGGGGCCATGTGCTCGCCTCCTGCGCCGCCGTCCCGCTGTGGACGCTCGGCGCGGCCTTCGTCGCCGTCCTCGCGGTGGTGCTGCCGCTCGCCGGGCGGACGCGTTCGCTGCCCGGCATCGCGGCGCTCCTCGCGGCGGGTCAGCTCGGGCTGCACGCCCTGTTCGGCCTCGGCCAGCACGGCATGGCCGCCGCCGCGCCGACGGGCGGCGACGCCGCCTTGGTGGAGCGGGCCGCACGGCTGGTCTGCGGGGCCGGCGCCGCGACCATCACGCCCGCCGAGGCCCAGCGGATACTCAGCACCGCCGGGGTCATCCCGGGCGGCGGCGCCGCCCATTCGGCCGCGCACCACCACGGGTCCGCCGCGGCGGGCGCCATGGAATCGGCCGCCTCGGGCTCGATGGCGCCGACCGGATCGATGGACGCCATGGCGCTGCTGCCGTCGGCGCCGATGGTCGTCGCCCACCTCCTGGCGGCCCTCGCCGCCGGGTGGCTGCTGCGCCGCGGGGATCTCGCCCTGCTCCGGCTGCTCCGGCTCGCCCAAGGGGCGCAGGGGGTCGCCGAGGCGGCGCTCGTACGTTCTCTGCGCTCGGCCCTCACGCTCGTACGCGCCCTGCGGGCCGGTCTGCCCGGTGCGCCCGAGACGGCGGGACCGCCGGTTTCGCGTACCGCGCTGCTCGCGCCGCCGAAGCCGCGCACGGTCACCCTGGAGGACGCGGTCATCCGACGCGGTCCGCCGGCGGGCGTGCGCCACCTCGCGCTCGCTGCCTGACGCGACGCACTCCACCCGGGGGCACGCAGACGTGCCCCTTCCGGAGACGTATCCCTTTCGGACACGTACTCCACCAGAGGTACGGAGGGGTCGCTCGGCACGCACGCGCGCGTGCCGCCAACCGAGCCGCGCGCATCCCCCTCGTACTGAGTACAGGACGCCGGACCCCGGGCCGTCGGCCCGGGCCGCGAGCCGTCCCGTACTCCTCGCCCTGCCAGAAGTGGAGTGTTTCCTTCATGAAGATGTCCCGTGCCGCCGCCGTCGGCGCCGTCGCCGCGTCCGCCGCATCCGCCGTTCTCGTCCTGTCCGCACCCGCGTTCGCGCACGTCAGCGTCTCCCCGGAGGGTGAGGCCGCCAAGGGCGGCTACGCGACGGTCAACTTCAAGGTGCCGAACGAGATGGACGACGCCGCGACCACCAAGCTGGAGGTCTCCCTCCCCGGCGACCACCCGCTCGCCTCCGTGATGACGCAGGCCGTCCCGGGCTGGACCGTCAAGGTCACCAAGTCCAAGCTCGACAAGCCGCTGGAGATGCACGGCGAGAAGATCGACGAGGCCGTCACCAAGGTCACCTGGACCGCCGACGGCAAGGGCATCCAGCCCGGCTCGTTCCAGAAGTTCCCCCTCTCCATGGGCCAGCTGCCCGAGGACACCGACGAGCTGGTCTTCAAGGCCGTCCAGACGTACGACAACAAGGAAGTCGTCCGCTGGATCGAGCCGCAGCAAAAGGGCCAGGAGGAGCCGGAGCACCCCGCGCCCACCCTCCGGCTGACCGCCGCGTCCGACGACCACCACGGCGGCGGCGCCGCGAAGTCGGACGACAAGAGCGAGCAGGGCGGCACGAGCGAGAGCACCGCCGCGGAGTCCTCCGACAGCAGTGACACCACCGCCCGGGTCCTCGGTGTCGTCGGCATCGTCGTGGGCGCCGCGGGTGTCGCGTTCGGCGTCCTCGCCATGCGCCGCCGCGTCGCCGGCTGACCCTCCGCCGGCCATCCACACGGGGTGCGCCGCGGCGGCGAACGCCCGCCCCGGCGCACCCCGGCCCCTCACATCTGGGACATTTCCGTATGCGCACGAAGAGCTCCGAGAGCATCATGAGCAACAACCACAGCACCCCGAGCCGTGAGACCGGCGGGATCGTCGGCAGTAAGGGTGGGCGGAGGGCGCTCGCCGCCGTCGCCCTCCTGGCCGCGTCCGCGCTCACCCTGACCGCCTGCGGTGGCGACGGCGACAGCGAGGGCAGCAAGAAGCCCGTCGTCGACGTCTCCACCGGCGCCGACTCGGGCAAGGTGGCGACGGTCCTGGACAAGGAGTTCGAGAAGCCTGACCTCGTCCTGACCGACACCCACGGCAAGAAGTACGACCTGCGCGAGGAGACCAAGGGCAGGCCGACGCTGGTGTACTTCGGCTACACGCACTGCCCCGACATCTGCCCGCTGACGATGAACAACATCGCGGTCGCCAAGAAGGCCCTGCCCAAGGCCGAGCAGGACAAGCTGAAGGTCGTCTTCGTCACCACCGACCCCAAGCGCGACACCCCCGCCGAACTGGGCAAGTGGCTGAAGGGCGTGGACGGCGACTTCACCGGCCTGACCGGCGATTTCGCCACCATCCAGGCCGGTGCGCGCCGGCTCGGCATCAGCATCGAGCCGCCGAAGAAGGACAAGAACGGCAAGATCGTCTCGATGCACGGCACGAAGGTCATCGCCTTCTCGCCGAAGACCGACGGCGGATACGTCCTGTACGGCGAGGGCGCCACCGCCGCCGACTACACCAAGGACCTCCCCAAGCTCATCAAGGGAGAGACCCCGTGAACCACCGCACCACCCGCACCACCCTCCGCCCTCGCGCGCTCGCGGCCGGCGCCCTGGCGCTCACCGCGGCGCTCGCCCTCGCGGGGTGCGGCGACGGCTCGGGGTCGGGGTCCAAGGACTCCGCGGCCTCCTCGGCCGCCGCGAAGAAGCCCGACCTGCGGCTCGGCGGGGCGTACATCCCCGAGCCCACCATGGCCGACATGGCGGCCGGCTACTTCACGCTCACGAACAAGGGCGGCGCCGACAGGCTCACCTCCGTCACGAGCGACATCGCGGGCTCCATCACGCTGCACAGCACCGAGGGCGGCGCGATGAAGGAGCAGAAGTCCTTCGAGGTACCGGCGGGCGGCAAGCTCGAACTCGCCGGCGGCGGCAACCACCTGATGCTCGAAAACCTCAAGCGGAAGCTGAAGCGCGGCGAACGGGTCTCGCTGACCCTGCGCTTCCAGAAGTCCGACCCGATCACGATCGAGGTGCCGGTCAAGGAGGCCACGTACCGCCCCGGGCAGCACGAGGGCTCGAACGCCTCGCACGACACGCACATGACGCACACGTCGTACTCGACGCACTCGACGCACTCGTCGCACTCGTCGCACTCGTCGCACTGAGGACGGATCGCTGATGCAGACCAACGCTCCCCGCTTCTGGCGGCTTCTTCTCGTGCTCGTCGCCGCGACCGGCGCCTTCCTCGCCGGTGCCGCGCCGGCCTCCGCGCACGCCGCGCTGACCGGCAGCGACCCGAAGCGGGGAGCGGTGGTCGACAAGGCGCCCGCCCAGGTGAAGCTCACCTTCTCGGAGAAGGTCGCCATGTCGGACGGTTCGGTGCGGGTCCTCGACCCGGCCGGCAAGCGTGTCGACACCGGCAGGACCACCGATCTGGGTGCCAATACGTACGGCGTGAAACTGCGCCCCGGCCTGCCCGACGGCACCTTCACCGTCGCCTACCAGGTGGTCTCCGCCGACAGCCACCCGGTCGCCGGCGCCTTCACCTTCTCCATCGGCGCGCCCTCCCAGACCAAGGTCGCCCTGCCCGACCAGGAGGCGGGCGGCGGCCTCGTCGGGGTGCTCTACGACATCGCGCGCTACTTCTCCTACGCCGGGTTCATCCTGGTCGTGGGGGGCGCCGCCTTCGTACTCGGCTGCTGGCCGCGCGGCGCGGGCGCGCGGCCCGTCCAGCGGCTCGTGACCTACGGCTGGCTCACGCTGACCGGCGCCACGCTCGTCCTGCTCCTGCTGCGCGCCCCCTACACCAGCTCGGGCAAGCTCGCCGACGCCTTCGACATGGACGCGCTCGGCGACGTGCTCAACACCAAGACCGGCGCGGCCCTGGTCTCGCGGCTGCTGCTGCTCGCCGCCGCCGCGCTGTTCATCGCGGTGCTCTTCGGGGCGTACGACAAGCGCGAGGGCCCGAAGGAGAAGAAGGACCTCGCCTTCGGGCTCGCCATCGGCGGCACCGTCGTCGCCCTCGGCATCGCGGCGACCTGGGCGATGGCCGAGCACGCATCGACCGGCATCCAGGCGGGCATCGCGATGCCCGTCGACGTGCTGCACCTGCTGGCCGTCGCCGCCTGGCTCGGCGGGCTCGCCGCGCTCGTCGTCGCGCTGTACCGCACACCCTCGGTGGAGGCCGCGGCCGTGCGACGCTTCTCGCGCGTGGCGTTCGTGAGCGTCGTCGTCCTGGCCGCGACCGGGCTCTACCAGTCGTGGCGCCAGATCGGTTCGTGGTCGGCGCTGACCGGTACGGCGTACGGGCAGCTGCTCCTCGTCAAGGTCGGCCTGGTCGTCGTCCTGGTGGGTCTCGCCGCCGTCTCGCGGCGCTGGACCGGCCGCATCACCTCCGCGGCGGGCGGCGTCCCCTCGGGGAGGGGCGGCGTCGTGCCGCAGGCCGCGGCCGTCCCGGACGTCGAGCAGTGTGCCCAGAAGAAGCCGGCGGGCAAGCCCCGCAAGACGCCGGTCACCGTGCCGGCGTCCTCCGGGGCCGGTGGCCCGGAGGACTCGGAGCGCTCCGCCCAGCTCGCGCGCCAGCGCGCCGCCATGGCCGCCGCGCGCGAGAAGCGCGCCCGCGACGCCGACCCGCACCGCTCCGGACTGCGCCGCTCGGTGCTCACGGAGGCGGGCGTCGCCGTCGTCCTGCTGGCCGTCACGACGGTCCTGACGACCACCGAACCCGGCCGCACCGAGGAGGAGGCCGCCCAGGCCACCGCCGCGGCGGCCGCACAGCGCTCGGGCCCGCTCACGCTCGACGTGCCCTTCGACACCGGTGGCCAGGACGGCAGGGGCACCGTGCGCCTGGAACTGGACCCGGGCCGCACCGGCGGCAACGACCTGCACGTCTATGTGAAGCGGCCCAACGGCAGCGCCTTCGACGTCCCCGAGGTGAAGGTCTCCTTCACCCTGGAGGCGAAGGACGTCGGCCCGCTGCCCGTCACCCCGGACCACCTCGCCACCGGACACTGGAGTGCGAGCGGGGTGCAGATCCCCATGGCGGGCGACTGGAAGGTCGCGGTGACGGTGCGGACCTCCGACATCGACCAGGTCACCGTGAAGAAGAACGCGCAGATCGGCTGAAGTGACATGACGGACAACGGAATCTCGGCGGCATGACGGACAACGGCATTTCCAGACGACGGCTCCTCGGCACCGCCGGCGCGACCGGCCTCGCGCTCGGCGCCGCGGGCGGCGCGGTCGGGTACGCCGCGGCGCCCTCCTCCGACGCGGCGGGGGCAACCGGCGGAGCGCAGGCCGCCCTCGCCTCGCTGGGCGCGGACGAGGTGATGTTTCACGGGAAACATCAGCCCGGCATCACCACGCCCCTGCAGTCCCGCGGCCATCTCGTCGCCTTCGATCTGACGGCGGGCGCGGGCCGCAAGGAGGCGGCCGCCCTGCTGCGCCGCTGGTCGGCCGCGGCCGAGCGGCTGATGGCGGGCGAACCGCTCGGCGCCGAGGACACCGCGGTCGCCCGGGACGCGGGCCCCTCCGCGCTCTCCGTCACCTTCGGTTTCGGCGCCTCCTTCTTTTCCCGCACAGGCCTGAAGAAGGAGCGTCCGGCCGCTCTGGACCCCCTGCCCGACTTCTCCTCGGACCACCTCGACAAGGCGCGCAGCAACGGCGATCTGTGGGTGCAGATCGGCGCGAACGACCCGCTCGTCGCCTTCCACGCGCTGCGCGCGATCCAGCGGGAGTCGGCCGGGGCCGCACGCGTGCGCTGGCAGATGAACGGCTTCAACCGCTCGCCGGGCGCCACGGCACGGCCGATGACGGCCCGCAACCTCATGGGCCAGGTCGACGGCACGAACAATCCGAAGCCCTCGGAGAAGGACTTCGCCGAGCGGATCTTCGTGCCCGCCGACGGTGACCCGGCCTGGATGGCCGACGGTTCCTACGCCGTCGTACGCCGTATCCGGATGCTCCTCGACGACTGGGAGAAGCTCGGCCACAAGGCGCAGGAGGCGGTGATCGGGCGGCACAAGTCGGACGGCTCGCCGCTGACCGGCGGCACCGAGACGACCGAGCCGGACCTGGAGAAGACGGGCCCCGACGGCAAGGTCGTCATCCCGCTCAACGCGCACGCCCGCATCACGCGGCCCGACCAGAACGGCGGTGCCGCCATGCTGCGCAGGCCGTTCTCCTACCACGACGGCTTCGACGCGCACGGCGAGCCGGACGCGGGGCTGCTCTTCGTCTGCTGGCAGGCCGACCCGCTGCGCGGTTTCGTGCCGGTGCAGCGCAAGCTCGACCGGGGGGACGCCCTGTCGGACTTCATCCGCCACGAGGCCAGCGGACTCTTCGCGGTGCCGGGCGGGGCGGCGAAGGGCGAGTACGTGGGGCAGCGGCTGCTGGAGGGGTAGCGGCGGCACATGGGGCCGCTGCCGGGCGGGGGAGCGGTGGCCGGACGGGTCGCTGTCGTGGGGCTCCTGGGGCTCAGGTGAGGGCCGCGCCGCTTGGTGAGACACGGGAGCCGTGCCACGTCCGGCCCATTAGGGTGACGGTATGTCGGCGACGCGCTACACCTACCTCGGCCCCGAGGGCACCTTCACCGAGGCCGCCCTCCGTACGCTGCCCGAAGCGGCCGCCCGGGAACTCGTCCCGATGGTGTCCGTGCCGGCCGCGCTGGACGCGGTCCGCGGCGGCCAGGCCGCGGCGGCGCTCGTGCCGATCGAGAACTCCGTCGAGGGCGGTGTCACCACCACCGTCGACGAACTCGCCAAGGGCGAGCCCCTGATGATCTACCGCGAGGTGGTCCTGCCGATCACCTTCGCGCTGCTCGTGCGGCCCGGCACGGAGCTGACGGACATCAAGACGGTGACCGGCCACCCCGTGGCCCAGCCGCAGGTGCGCAACTGGCTGGCCGCCCACCTCCCGGACGCCCGGTGGGAGTCGGCGGCCTCGAACGCCGACGGGGCGCGGCTGGTCCAGGAGGGCCGCTTCGACGCCGCCTTCGCGGGCGAGTTCGCGGCGGCCACCTACGGCCTCGAACCGCTCGTCAGCGAGATCCACGACGCGGCGAACGCCGAGACCCGTTTCGTCCTGGTCGGCCGTCCGGCCCGCCCGGCCGCGCCGACCGGCGCCGACAAGACCTCCGTCGTCATCTGGCTGGGGGACGACCACCCGGGCGCGCTGCTCGAACTGCTCCAGGAGTTCGCCGTGCGCGGCGTCAACCTCATGCGGATCGAATCGCGCCCCACCGGCCAGGGCATCGGCAACTACTGCTTCTCCGTTGACGCCGAGGGGCACATCACGGACCGCCGGGTCGGCGAGGCGCTGATGGGCCTCAAGCGGATCTGCCCGCAGGTGCGCTTCCTCGGCTCCTATCCGCGGGCCGGGATGGCCTCGGCGGATGGACCGACCCTGCGGCCCGGGACGTCGGACGAGGAGTTCCTGGCGGCCTGGGACTGGCTGGCACGCTGCCAGGACGGTCGTTTCTAGCCACCGAAGGTCTTCGGCCCGCCGAAAGTGGTCCTTCGCTGTCCCGGTACCGGCTCCGCGCGCCATTCCTACCTGCAGATTTTCGTTGTCCACAGAAGTTATCCACAGGCTCGCATCTCGACCTGGGGACAAGTCGACAACGAAGCGCGACATGGTCGACAAATCGGTGCAGAGCGCCCGACCCCGTCCCCAGCCCCGCACGTCACCCCTCGTCCACTCTTTTCCATTGATCAACTCTTTGGAGCGAACCATTTCCACTCGAAAGTGGTGGAGAGTCGGATGGGGAAGAGATCCATTCGGTACGCCCACGGCTAACGGAACGACTTCTTCCGGCATCCACAGATCTTTCGCACACCCTGTGGATAACTCTTAGGAAGTAACCATTCCTGTGGACAACCGAAGCGGACGCCGGGCCCAAGTCCCGCTCCGCACAAGGAGTTCGAGTCAAGGGACCGAGCGCACTCTGCCCCGTTTCGGGGAGGGGCGCCCGTTTTATTGACCGGCCGCCGACGTTCGTACAGGAGGGGCTTTTTCGGCCGCTCCGACCGCGACGCCTCCGGTGATCTTTCGTCGGCATTGCCGCTGCCCCCGCCCTCGCGCCCCCGCGAATTCAGTCCGGCAAAACAGGCAAAAGCCCGCAAAAGCATATCGAGTCGTAGGCCGGAACCGCACAACGGTAGCCTGGAGGGGTGATTGACCTTCGCCTGCTCCGTGAGGACCCCGACCGTGTTCGCGCCTCCCAGCGCGCCCGTGGAGAGGACGTCGCGCTCGTCGACGCCCTGCTCTCCGCCGACGAGCGGCGCCGGTCGTCGGGCGTCCGCTTCGACGAGCTGCGCTCCGAGCAGAAGGCGCTCGGCAAGCTGATCCCCAAGGCTTCGCCCGAGGAGAAGCAGGAGCTCCTGAAGAAGGCCGGCGAGCTGTCCGCCGCCGTCAAGGCGGCCGACGCCGCCCAGGACGAGGCGGACGAGGAGACCAAGCGGCTCCTGCGCCAGCTGGGGAACATCGTCCACCCGGACGTCCCCATCGGCGGCGAGGAGGACTTCGTCGTCCTCGACCGCTTCGGCACCCCGCGCGACTTCGCCGCCGAGGGCTTCGAGCCGAAGGACCACCTGGAGCTCGGCGAGCTGCTCGGCGCGATCGACGTCGAGCGCGGCGCCAAGGTCTCCGGATCGCGCTTCTACTACCTCACCGGCGTCGGCGCCCTCCTGGAGCTGGCCCTGGTCAACGCCGCGATCGCCCAGGCGACCGAGGCCGGGTTCATCCCCATGCTGACCCCGTCGCTGGTGCGCCCGCGCGCGATGGAGGGCACGGGCTTCCTCGGCCAGGCCGCGGAGAACGTGTACCACCTGGAGAAGGACGACTACTACCTGGTCGGCACCTCCGAGGTCCCCCTCGCGGCGTACCACATGGACGAGATCCTGGACGCCGACAAGCTGCCCCTGCGGTACGCGGGCTTCTCGCCCTGCTACCGCCGCGAGGCCGGCACGTACGGCAAGGACACCCGCGGCATCTTCCGCGTCCACCAGTTCGACAAGGTCGAGATGTTCTCGTACGTCGACCCGGCCGACGCGGAGAACGAGCACAAGCGCCTCCTGGAGTGGGAGAAGCAGTGGCTGACCGGCCTCGGACTGCCCTTCCAGGTGATCGACGTGGCGACCGGTGACCTCGGTGCCTCGGCCTCGCGCAAGTTCGACTGCGAGGCGTGGATCCCCACCCAGGGCAAGTACCGCGAGCTGACCTCCGCCTCGAACTGCGACGGCTTCCAGGCCCGCCGCCTGTCCGTGCGCATGCGCGACGGCAAGAAGGTCCAGCCGCTCGCGACCCTGAACGGCACGCTGTGCGCCGTCCCGCGCACGATCGTGGCCCTCCTGGAGAACCACCAGCAGGCCGACGGCTCCGTGGTCGTGCCCGAGGTGCTGCGCCCGTACCTCGGGGGCCGAGAGATCCTGGAGCCCATCGCCAAGTGAGCCAGCCAGCTCCGGTCACCCCGTCCTTCCCGTACAAGCTGGTCGCCACCGACCTCGACGGGACGCTGCTGCGCCCCGACGGCACGGTCTCGGACCGCACGCGCGAGGCGCTCACCGCGGCCAGCGCGGCGGGCGCCGCGCACATCGTCGTCACCGGTCGGGCCGTGCCGTGGACCCGGCACATCCTCGACGACCTCGGATACGACGGCATAGCGGTGTGCGGACAGGGCGCGCAGGTCTACCACGCGGGCGAGCACCGGCTGCTCACCTCGGTGACGCTCGACCGGCAGCTGGCGGGCCTGGCCCTGGCGAAGATCGAGGCGGAGATCGGCCCGCTCGCCCTGGCCGCGAGCCGTGACGGCATCGCCGGCGAGGTCCTGGTCGGCCCGGGGTACGCGGTCCAGAGCGGGCTCCTGCCGAGCCTCCCCTTCACGGACGTCGCCGACCTGTGGGCCGCCCCGCTGAACAAGGTCTACATCCAGCACCCCGGCCTCGACGACGACGCCCTGACGGAGGTGGCGCGCCAGGTGGCGGGCGATCTGGTCGGCGTGACCATGGCGGGTGAAGGCGTCGTCGAACTGCTCCCGCTCGGCCTCTCCAAGGCCACCGGCCTGTCCCTGGCGGCCCGCCGCCTGGGCGCCAAGGCCGCCGACACGATCGCCTTCGGCGACATGCCGAACGACATCCCGATGTTCGGCTGGGCGGCCCACGGCGTGGCCATGGCCAACGCCCACGAGGAGCTGAAGGCGGTGGCGGACGAGGTGACGACCTCGAACGAGGCGGACGGCATCGCGGTGGTCCTGGAACGCCTGCTGGGCTAAGGCCTCCCTTTCGGATCAGGCCGGACGCCGCGAGCCCGGCAAGATCCGGAAGAGAGGCCCTGGGGCGCCGGGCGGCTGCGCGGGGCCTCGTGGCCCGGGGTTCCGCTTCTCGCGAGCGGGACCCCGACGGCTACTCCTCCCCGGCCAGCGTCAGCGACCGCAGCCGCTGACCCGCGTACCAGGTCGCGGCGACCGTGACGGCGACCAGCAGGACCGTCGCCGCCGGCAGGCCGATGTCGCTGGTGATCAGGTCCCCCTCACCGACCTTCTGGGCCACGGCCAGCGACCACTGCTGGACGCTGAGCGTGCGCGCCCCCGCGACCAGCGTCCCGAAGAGCGCCTCCCACACCAGGGCGTAGACGAGCCCGAGGATCACGGCATGCCGGGTGACCGTGCCGAGGAGCAGGAAGAGGGCGGCGTACGTGATGGAGGCGACCAGTGCCGCGATCGTGTACGCCACGGCGATCTGCTGACCGTTGCCGTTGAGGATCATCCCCGCGACGAAGGTGGGGATCGCGGAGAAGGCCATGGTCACGGCGATGGCGATGATCAACTTGGTGAAGATGATCGTGGGCCGCTTGACCGGCTTGGACAGCAGATAGACCACCGAGCCGTCGTCGATCTCGGGTCCGATGGCCCCCGTACCGGCGATGACACCGATGATCGGCACCATCGTGGCGAGCGCGAAACCGCCGAGGAGGTCGACGGCCACCTGGTCGTCGGCGCCGTTGAGCGCGCGCACCGCGACGGCGATGACGACCAGCAGGACGGGCAGGGCGAAGAGGATGAGTGCCCGGCGCCGGCCGAGCAGGGCACGGTAGGTGAGCCGGGCCACAGTGGGGTCGTACACGATGCTCCCTTTCAGGCCGCGACGAGGTAGGAGAAGACCGATTCGAGGGACTCGTCCGAGGGCGAGACCGTCAGGAGCCGGATGCCGTGGTCACGGGCGACACGCGGCAGCAGCGCCGTGAACCGGCCGAAGTCGACCGCCTGGACGCGCAACGCGCCCTCCTTGAGGTCCACTTCGATGCCCGCCGTCGACGGATCGGCGATCAAGGCGGCGGCCAGGGCGCGGTCGTCGCTGGAACGGATCAGATAGCGGTGGGGCCGGTCGGTCATCAGGCGGCGGATCTTGCGGAAGTCACCGCTCGCCGCGTGCCGGCCGGCGACGACCACCTCGATGTGCGAGGCCAGTTGCTCGACCTCTTCGAGGATGTGCGAGGAGAACAGGACCGTGCGGCCCTGGTCACCCATGGCGCGCAGGAGACCCATCAGCTGCATGCGCTGGCGCGGGTCCATGCCGTTGAACGGCTCGTCGAGCAGCAGCACGGACGGGTCGTGGACCAGGGCGGACGCCATCTTCACGCGCTGGCGCATGCCCTTGCTGTAGGTGGAGATCTTGCGGTCCTGCGCGTACTCCATCTCGACCGTCGCGAGCGCCTTCTGGGCGGCCCGCTCGTCCAGGCCGTGCAACTCGGCGTTGGCGACGACGAACTCGCGGCCGGTGAGGAAGTCGTACATCGCCTCACGCTCGGGGACGATGCCGATGTCCCGGTAGATCTGTTCGTTGCGCCAGATCGGCTTGCCGTCGAGCGTGACGCTGCCCGTGGAAGGGGCGAGGAAGCCGCCCATCATGTTGATGAGCGTCGACTTGCCCGCGCCATTGGGACCGAGGAGCCCGGTGACCCCCGGGCCGATGGTCATGGTGATGTCGTTGACGGCCACCACGTTGCCGAACCAGCGGGACGTGTGGTCGATGGTGATCGTGCTCATCAGAGGCCGACCTTTCGGTAGCGGCGCATCATGGCGCCGTAGCAGCCCGCGATGAGGCCGAGGACGACGACTACGTAGACGGTGCCGATGCCCGTCGAGGGGGCCTGTCCGCCGGGGAAGGCGGACGTCGCGCCGAGGAACGCGCTCTGCACGCCGTCGATGAGCGTGATCGGCGAGAACAGTCCCAGCCAGGCGATGGCTCCGGTGCTGCCCTGTTCGTAGGCGATGGCCTGGACCGTGGAGACCGCTCCGTAGCTGATGGTCATGACGGCGATGACGGCGGCGATGCCGAAGCCGCGCCGCGGTGTGACCGCGGAGATGACCAGTGCGATGCCGGAGAAGAGCAGGGACAGCAGTGTCACGGAGACCAGGCCCTGACCGAAGCCCTTCGTCTGGTCGGCGAAGTCGAGCTTGGCGAGCAGGGCTCCTACGTAGAGCACCAGCAGCGGCGCGGCCGTGAGGACGAAGAGGGCCGAGGACATCGCGGCGAACTTCGCGAGGACGTAGTCCCCGCGCTCGATGGGCCGCGAGAAGTAGAGCGGCACCGTCTTGAAGCGCAGGTCGCGGGAGACGGTCTGCGGGGCCTGGGCGGCCAGGAAGAGACTGATGACGGCCTGCAGGAAGATCGCGTAGCGCGTGTAGTCGACGGGGAGGTCCTTGGCCTTGGTGGTCACGGCGACCGCCACCATGATCGCCGCGGGTACGCACATCACCGCGAAGAGGATCATCGGCAGGACCTTGGACTTCGCGGAGCGCCCGAGGCCGTACGCGCCGCGCAGGCTCTGGGAGAAGAGCGAGCGACGGGCGTAGCCGCGGCCCAGGCGCGGGCCGTCGTAGTTCCGGTATCCGATGTTGTGGATCTGGGTGGACTCCGTGCTCATCGCGTCCGCCTCCTGTCTGCTGTGCCGGTGGCGGCCGCGGGCCGGGGCTGCTGGTCGGGGAGGGCGGCGCCCGCGCGCGCGGGGGCGGCCTCTTGGCGCGGCTCGTCCTTGAAGACCTCCGCGATGTGGTGCCTGCGCTGCTCCATGCGGACCAGGCCGAGGCCGAGGCCGGCGACGAGGTCCCGTACGAGGTCGTACGTCTCCTCGCCCTCGGCGGTGAGCAGGATCGTGTGCCCCGCGCCGGGCAGTTCGCCGCCGGCCTCCGTGCCGATGCCGCGCCCGCGCAGCGCGTCGCGCAGTGCCCGGGTGCCGTCGGGGTGTTCGTCGGTGTCCGTGACCTCGACGGCCAGGGTCGTGGTGATCTGGGTGAAGTCGGTGGTGGAGCTGGAGCGCAGCAGCTTGCCGCCGTCGATGACGACGACGTGGTCGCAGGTGCGTTCCAGCTCGCCGAGGAGGTGCGAGGTGACGAGGACCGAGATGCCGAAGTCGGTGTGGACACGGCGGATCAGGCCGAGCATCTCGTCGCGCCCGACCGGGTCGAGACCGTTGGTGGGCTCGTCCAGGAAGACCAGTCGCGGGTCGTGGACGAGTGCCTGGGCGAGCTTGACGCGCTGTTTCATGCCCGTCGAATAGCCGCCGATGGGGCGGTACCGCTCCTCGTAGAGCCCGACGTGGCGCAGGGTGTCCGCGGTGCGCTCGCGGGCCGCGGTGGGTGGCAGGCCGGACATGCGCGCCATGTGGACGACGAACTCGGTGGCCGAGACGTCGGGCGGCAGGCAGTCGTGCTCCGGCATGTACCCGACGCGCTCGCGGATCTGGCCGCCGCTGGTGGCGACGTCGAGACCGAGCACGGCGGCGCGGCCCTCCGTGGCGGGGGACAGACCCAGCAGGATCTTGATCAGTGTGGACTTGCCGGCTCCGTTGGCCCCGACGAGTCCGGTCACACCGGGCCCGATGTCCATGGAGAGCCGGTCAAGCGCGGTCACCCTGGGGAACCGCTTGCTCAGGCTTTCGGTCGCGATCACAGTCACGCTTCGAAGGTAGTGGCGCAGGCCACACGCGTCGTCAGACCACGGGCCTGGCCCGCCGTCAACCTGGAGTATTACGGGCCCGTAGGGGTCGTCCGGAGGTCGACCCCTGGGGGATCTCCCGGACCTGTCCCGCGGGGTCGGACGGAACTATTGACGCAGCCGCCGCTCATTGTCACATTCGTCAGTGTCAAGTTACGACCGCGTACGGCGACGGGCCGGACACGGGTGGACCGGACTCGGGACGGACGGTGGCATGACCTCAGCAGTTGCAGGCGAACTCCCGGCGGAACTGCGGGGGTTCAGGGAAGTGCAGGCCCTGGCGTATGAATGCGCCGAGGCGGTCGCGGCCCAGCTCCGGCCGGGGGTGACGGAGCGCGAGGCCGCCCGGATGCAGCGCGAGTGGCTGCGGGAGCGGGGCGTGCGGGACTGGTTCCATCTGCCCTTCGCCTGGTTCGGCGACCGCACGGCGTTCACGGACTTCCGGATACCGCTGCAGTTCTTCCCCACCCACCGCGAGCTGGAGCCGGGGATGCCGTTCATCCTCGACATGGCCCCGGTGTACAAGGGCTTCACGGCCGACATCGGGTACTCCGGCTGTCTGGGCCTCAATCCCGTCCACGACAAGCTGCTGGCCGATCTGGAGGCGCACCGCGAGCTGATCCTGCGGGAGGTCCGCGAGCGCCGCCCGCTGCGCGAGATCTACGAGGACGTGGACCGGCTCATGGTCCGCCAGGGGTATGCCAACCGCCATCGCGCCTATCCCTTCGGAGTCATCGCGCACAAGGTCGACCGGGTCAAGGAGCGCCGCCTGTCCCCGCACCTCTTCGGGTTCGGCACCCAGTCGCTCAAGGGCCTGGCGAGCGACCTGCTCCACGGCCACCGCGAGGGCTGGTCCCCGCTGTGGTCGCCCTACAAGTTCTCCGACCACCCGCCCCGGGCGGGGTTCTGGGCGGTCGAACCGCACCTCGGGTTCAGGGGTACGGGCGCGAAGTTCGAGGAGATCCTCGTCGTCACCGACTCCAGGGATCCCGAACAGAGCGCCTTCTGGCTGGACGACGATCTGCCGCATGTGCGGCGCTGGGCCGAGGAGAGGGCCGCCGTATGACGACCGGAGCGGGCAGCGGGAAAGGCACCGACACGATGCAGGACGCGCGCGAGCGCTGGGTGCGCACGGGCGGGATCGAGCTGTGCGTCGCCGAGCTGGGCGACCCCGAGCGGCCCACGGTCCTGCTCGTGCACGGCTATCCGGATTCCAAGGAGGTGTGGACCGAGGTCGCCGAGCGCCTCGCCGGACGCTTCCACGTCGTGCTGTACGACGTGCGCGGCCACGGCAGGTCGACGGCCCCGCGGCCGTTGCGCGGCGGCTTCACCCTGGAGAAGCTGACCGACGATTTCGTCGCGGTCGTCGACGCGGTCAGCCCGGACCGCCCGGTGCATGTGGTCGGGCACGACTGGGGCTCGGTGCAGTCCTGGGAGTTCGTGACGGTCAAGCGGACCGAGGGGCGGATCGCGTCCTTCACCTCGATGTCCGGGCCCTCGCTCGACCACTTCGGGCACTGGATCAAGAAGCGGGTGGCACGGCCGACCCCGCGCCGGGTCGCCCAGCTGCTCGGCCAGGGCGCCAAGTCCTGGTACGTGTACATGCTGCACACGCCCGTCCTCCCCGAGCTGGCCTGGCGCGGACCACTGGGGAAGCGCTGGCCGAAGATCCTCCAGCGCGTGGAGAAGCTCCCGGCCGGCGACTACCCGACGCCGTCGCTCCCCCAGGACGCCGTACACGGAGCCTGGCTCTACCGCGACAACATCCGCGCGCGGCTGCGCAGGCCCCGCGCCGACGCGTACGCGCACGCGCCGGTGCAGCTCATCACACCCTCCGGGGACGCCTTCCTGTCCGAGCGGCTCTACGACGACCTGGAGCAGTGGGCCCCGCGGCTGGTCCGCCGCACACTGCCGGCCAAGCACTGGGTGCCGCGCACGCGTCCGGACCAACTGGCGGCGTGGATCGCGGACTTCGCGACGGCCAACGAGGACGGGCTGCCCGGAAAGGACAGCACCGCCACGGGCAAGTACGCCGACCGGTTCAGTGACCGGCTGGTCCTGGTCACGGGCGCGGGAAGCGGCATCGGGCGGGCCACCGCCTTCGCCTTCGCCGAGGCGGGCGCACGCGTGGTGGCCGTCGACCGGGACGAGGAGAGCGCCGCCCGCACCGCGGAGCTGGCCCGTCTGATCGGAGCCCGTGAGGCCTGGGGCGAGACGGTCGACGTCTCCGACGAGCAGGCCATGGAGAAGCTCGCCGAGAAGGTCGCCAGGGAGTACGGCGTCGTGGACGTCCTGGTGAACAACGCGGGCATCGGCCTCTCCGGCTCCTTTCTCGACACCAGCGCCGAGGACTGGAAGAAGGTCCTCGACGTCAATCTGTGGGGCGTCATCCACGGCTGCCGTCTCTTCGGCAAGCAGATGGCCGAGCGCGGCCAAGGCGGCCACATCGTCAACACCGCCTCCGCGGCGGCCTACCAGCCGTCAAAGGCGCTGCCCGCCTACAGCACGTCCAAGGCGGCGGTCCTGATGCTCAGCGAATGCCTGCGCGCGGAGCTGGCGGGGCAGGACATCGGGGTCTCCGCGATATGCCCGGGCTTCGTCAACACGAACATCACGTCGACATCCCGCTTCGTCGGGGTGGACGCCGGCGAGGAGAAGCGCCGCCAAAAGCGCACCGCCCGGCTCTACGGCCTGCGCAACTACCCGCCGGAGAAGGTCGCCGACGCGATCCTGCGCGCCGTCGTCAAGAACCAGGCGGTCGTTCCGGTCACCCCCGAGGCCCGCGGCGCCCACCTCATGTCGCGTTTCACCCCGAGGGCCCTGCGCGCGATAGCGCGACTGGAGCCGCCACTGTGAGCCGGTGGGGCTGGGGGCGGCCTATTTGATCCGGCACGATCCCCCAGCTGCCGGGCCGCTCGCGGTACTCCCTGGCGGAGGGCGGCCCTCGGCTGGAGAGGGCGCGGAGGTGGTCGGCGGGGGGGGCAGAGGCGACCGGGGCGGTCTCCGAAGATTCAGGCGGGCACCGCCCGGCACGACGCAGTACGAAGGACGGTCAGCGTGGAGTACCGCATCGAGGATCTGGCGCACCACAGCGGCGCGACGGTGCGCACGATCCGTGCCTATCAGGACCGCGGGCTGCTGCCCCGCCCGGAGCGGCGCGGCCGGGCCAACGTGTACGGGGAAGGGCATCTGGCCCGGCTTCGGCAGATAGCCGACCTGCTCGACCGCGGGTACACCCTGGCGTCCATAAAGGAACTGCTGGAGGCCTGGGACACCGGGCGGGGCCTGGGCGGGGTGCTCGGTCTGGCCGCGGAGGTCGACGGACCCTGGACGGACGAGAAGGCCGACCGGATCACCCGCGCGGAGCTGGAGGCGGCGTTCGGTGGCGTCCAGGACGAGGCGGCGGTGGCCGACGCGGTCGCCCTCGGGGTGCTCGAACCGGTGCCGGGCAGCGAGGACGAGTTCTTGGTGCCGAGCCCTCAAGAGCTGGCTGTGGCGGTGGAGTTGCACGCGGCGGGCGTTCCGTTGTCGGCGATATCGGGCCATTTGCGGGAGTTGAGGGGGCAGGTCGAGTACATAGCCTCCCGTTTCCTGGAGTTCACCACGGAGCATGTCTTCGCCCGATATCTCGGACCGCATCCGCCGACGGAGTCGGACGCCGCCGAGGCCGCCTCTCTCGTGCGCCGCCTTCGTCCACTGGCCCAGCAATCCGTCGACGCCGAACTCGCCCGCGCCATGCGTCTGTTCGCCGTCCGGCACTTGCGCCGACATCTCGACCCGGAGCGTCCTGTGGCGGGTGCGGAGGAGCCGCAGCCGGTGCCGCTGCCCGCCGCGACAATGCGGGCTGTGCGGGCGCTCGTTGGCGAAAGCAATGCCGCGGCGTTCGTCGCGGCGGCCGCTGAACGGGAGGTCGCCGCACGGACGTTGGACGCATTGGCGACAACTGACCCAAATAGGGGCAATATTGACGAAACGCCTTAGTGCGCACGCCCGTTGTCCACAGAACCGTCAACTTTCCTGTGGATAAGCGGACTTGCTTGTGGATCAAACCCGGAAGCCGGAATCCGTTGATGAAAACTCGGTGGACGTAAATCGAGTGCGTGGAGAACTCCTGCCCGCGACGCTGAGGGAATGAAAGCTGAAGGAATGAAAGAAGGACGACCCTCCCCGGCGAGCATCAGGCAGCACACACCGGATGAGCAGCACACGCCAAATGAGCAGCGCGCGCCGGATGAGCAGCGCACCGTGAGAATCTCCAAGTACTTGTCGAAGCATCTGCGGCATCAGCCCGACCGCATCGGGCTGGCCCTCGACGAGAACGGCTGGGTCGAGATCGACGCGCTCCTGACCGCCACCGCCGCACACCGCTTCCCTCTCACCCGGGCCGAGCTGGACCACGTGGTGGCCGTCAACGACAAACAGCGCTTCGCGGTCCGAGACGGCCAGATACGCGCCCAGCAGGGCCACTCCGTGGACGTCGACCTCGGTCTGCCGCCCGCGACCCCGCCCGCGTACCTCCACCACGGCACAGTCGCCGCGCGTCTGTCGCAGATCCGTGCGCAAGGGCTGCGGCCCATGAACCGGCACGCCGTCCACCTCTCGTCCGACCGCGAGACCGCGACGCGGGTCGGGGCGTGCCGTGGACGGCCCGTCGTCCTGTCCGTCGACGCGGGCGCGATGCACCGCGACGGCCATGTCTTCCAGGTCACCGGCAACGGCGTCTGGCTCACGGCCGCCGTCCCGCCCGGCTACCTGCGCTTCCCCGGCCCCCGCTGACCCGCGCCCGCGGCCGGCAGGCATGATCGGTCGCATGGAGCACCTGCCCAGTACCGAGGCCGCCCTCGCCGCCCTGCGTGCGGTGGCCCGCGAGCATGACCGGGAGATCGAGGTCTCCCACGCCATCGGCGCCGATCAGACCTCGCGGCGCAGCGCCGCCGGGATCGGCGTGACGGCGGATCCGGACGGTTCGCTGCCGCACGAGGCGTTCGTCGAGTTCGGTGGCTCGCCCCGGATCTCGGTGCGGCTCTATCCCGACGACGGCGGCGCCCAAGGCGACGGTGGCGGCGGTGCCGACACCCTGATCACGGTGGAGGGCGTCGAGTACCACGACGTGCCGCGTGACGCGGTGCCCGCGTTCGTGCGGTCGGTTCTAGGGGGCCTCGCCCACGTCAAGGGCAGGCGATTCCCGCCCGGCTACCGACTGGTCGTGCCGCTGCCCGGCGACGAGACGTACAAGGAGTTCGTCCCCTTCGGCACGCTCACGCCGTGGCTCAGCTCCCGGGTGCGCTGAGGGAGCACGCCACCGTGAATCGGCGCGGGCGGTTCAGCGCAGCTGGGAGAGCGCCTCGGTCGCGATCTTCTCGAAGACGTCCTGGTCGGTGGCGAAGTCCGAGTCCGGGATCGGGGCGTGGACGACGATCTCCGTGAAGCCGAGGTCCCTGTGCCGGCCCGCGAAGTCCACGAAGGCGTCGACGGACTCCAGGGGACGGTTGCGGTCCGGCGTGAAGCCGGTGAGCATGATCTTGTCCAGCTCGGCCACGTCCCGGCCGAGGTCCGCGCACGCCTTGCCGAGCCTCTCGATCTGCCCCCGGAGCGCCTCGCGGGACTCCTCGGGCGTGCCGTTCTCGAAGAGCTTCGGGTCGCCCGTGGTCACCCACGCCTGGCCGTGCCGGGCGGCGAGCCGCAGACCGCGCGGGCCGGTCGCCGCCACCGCGAAGGGCAGTCGCGGCCGCTGGACGCAGCCCGGGATGTCGCGCGCCTCGGTCGCCGAGTAGAAGGTCCCCTCGTACGTCACCGAGTCCTCGGTCAGCAGCCGGTCGAGCAGCGGCACGAATTCGCCGAACCTGTCGGCGCGCTCGCGCGGGGTCCAGGGCTGCTGCCCCTCGGCGAGGAGGGTCGTGGCGTCGAAGCCGTTGCCGCCGGCGCCGATGCCGAGCGTGATCCGCCCGCCGGAGATGTCGTCGAGCGAGATGAGTTCCTTGGCGAGGGTCACCGGGTGGCGGAAGTTGGGTGACGTCACGAGCGTGCCCAGGCGCAGCCGCTCGGTGGCGGCCGCGGCGGCGGTCAAAGTGGGCACCGCGCCGAACCACGGGCCGTCGCGGAAGGAGCGCCAGGCGAGGTGGTCGTACGTGTACGCGGTGTGGAAGCCCAGCTCCTCGGCGCGCAGCCACTGGTCGCGGCCGCCTTCGTGCCAGCGGCGTACGGGCAGGATCACGGTGCTCAGGCGCAGGCTCATGCCTCAGAGCTTACGGCGACGCCGACGGCCCCCGAATGGACCCCTTCCCGCCGCCCCGCCCGGACACCGACCCCGTAAGGACATGGCTCGGCCCGCGGCCCCCTTGTGGCTCGACCAGCGCCGGCGTCCGGCCGACGTCCACTCAGATGTGCGCCCCCGCGCACGCCCGTGCGGGCATATGCGGGACAATCGGCGGTGTGACCTCAGCTACCCCAGGGCCCCAGCCTCCGGCCGTCCCCACCCCGGACACCCCGGCCGTCTCCGCGCCGTCGGGGCCGCGGCCACGGCCCCGGCTGATCGCGACGGACCTGGACGGCACGCTGCTGCGCGACGACAAGTCGGTCTCCGACCGCACGATCGCCGCGCTCGCCGCCGCCGAGGAGGCCGGCATCGAGGTCTTCTTCGTGACCGGCCGCCCGGCCCGCTGGATGGATGTGGTCAGCGCCCATGTCCACGGCCACGGCCTCGCCATCTGCGGCAACGGCGCCGCGGTGGTCGACCTGCACGGCGGCCCCGGCGCCCACCGTTTCGTCAAGGTCCGCGCGCTGGAGCGGGCGTGCGCCCTCGACGTCGTCCGTAGGCTGCGCGCCGCGTCGCCGGGTACGGCCTTCGCGATCGAGCGGACCGGCGGACTGCACCACGAGGAGGCGTATCCGCCGCTGCACATGGAGCCCGGCGAAAGCGTCGCGCCCGCGGAGAAGCTCCTGGCCGAGGACCCCGGCGACCCCGCCGTCGCCGAACAGCCCATCCTGAAGATCCTCGCCTTCCATCCCGAACTCCAGCCCGACGACTTCCTGGTGACCGCCCGCGCGGCCATCGGGGAGCGGGCCACGGTCACCCGCTCCAGCCCCAGCGCGCTGCTGGAGATCAGCGGCCCCACCGTCTCCAAGGCCAGCACGCTGGCGCTGTGCTGTGCCGAGCGCGGCATCACGCCCGCAGAGGTCGTCGCCTTCGGAGACATGCCGAACGACATCGAGATGCTGACCTGGGCGGGCACGTCGTACGCGATGGGCAACGCCCACCCGGACGTCATCGCCGCCGCCTCGGGGCGCACCGTCGCCAACAACGACGACGGTGTCGCGGTCGTGATCGAACGGATCCTGGCGGAGCGCCTGAAGCAGCGGGACCGGTCCTAGATCCGGACCCCTCGCCGCGCCAGCCACTTCCGCGGATCGACCCCCGAGCCGAAGCGCGGCGTGAGCCGGGTCTCGAAGTGCAGATGCGGGCCGGTGGAGTTCCCGGTGGTGCCGGCCTGTCCGACCCACTGGCCGGCGCGCACCTTGTCCCCCTCGTCCACCGTGACGGCCGCCAGATGCGCGTACTGCGTGAAATACCCGCCGCGGTGCCGCACGACGACCTCGATGCCGAAGGCGCCACCGCACGCCACGCTGTGCACCCGGCCCGCGCCGACCGACCGCACGGGTGCCCCGATGCCGACCGCGAAGTCCTGCCCGGTGTGCCGGTGGGCCCAGCGCCGGCCGGTGCTGTCGAAGCCCGCGGAGAGTTCGTACTCCCTCACGGGCGCCACCCACGCGCGCGCGGAGGCTGATTTCGGCTGACGCAGATGCTGACGTACGGCGCCTCGGCACCTGCCTGCGGCGACCGCCCGATCCGCCTGGCCCTGCATCCTCCTCTGAGCCGACTCAAGCTTCCGTTCGATGCCCCTCTTCAACCTCGCCAGCCGGGCGCTGCGCCGGAGCAGCGCGCGCTTGGCCAGGTCCGCCCTCCGCTTGGCGGCCGCGAGCCGGGTGGCGGCCCGCTGCGTCTCGGCGACCGCGCTGTTGACCGCCAGGTCGGCCTGCGACAGGACCTGTCGGCCGCGCATCAGGGCGTCGGGGCTGTCGGCCAGGAGCAGCCCAGCGGCGTAGGGGAGGCCGCCCCCCGTGCGGTACTGGGCACTGGCCAGCAGGCCGAGGTCCTCGGACAGCACGGCGACATGGCGCCGTTGCGCGGCAAGAAGTCGGTCCAGTTTCCGAACTTTCCTCTTCTGGAGGCGTGCCGCCCGACGCCCTTCTTCGTAGTGGGCGCTCGCGCGGGCGGCCTCTTCGTAGAGCCGCGCCACGGTGGCGCCGGCGCTCGACCCCTCGGTGGTCACGGCGGCGGCCGCGGCGGGAGGCGACGCGGCCGGAACCACGAGCCCGAGCAGCGCGCACAGCAGCACCGACACACTCAGGAGCCGGCGCGGAAGGCACGGGCGCGGACGACGGTGGCTCAGGCGCATGTCACCGATCGCTTCCCCGCGGGGCCCGGGACCTCCTACGCCACTCGTGTACTCGGGGGGCGTGGTTGCCCCGTCCAGCCCAGCGGCATGGCCCCGAACGGCCGTACAGCGCCCCCGCACAGGGCTTCCCTTACGTCGATACGGCGACAGGCCCGGACGTCAGTACGGCGCCTGCCACACCACCGTCGTACCGCCGCCGTCCTCGCCGATCCCCTCCCCGTACCAGCTGTCGCCGCCCAGTGACTCGGCCCGCCGCTTGAGGTTCTTCAGGCCGCTGCGCCGACCGCCCTCGGCGATGCCCACGCCGTCGTCGGCGACCGTCAGGCGTACGCCCTGCTGCCCGTCGGGCAGCCGCACCGTCGAGTCGACGACGACGTCGATGCGGGCGGCGTGGGCGTGCCGGAAGGCGTTGGAGAGGGCCTCCCGCAGGGCCGCGATGAGGTTCTTCCCGGTCAGCTCGCCGACCACGGTGTCCACGGGACCGACGAAGTGGTGGGTGGGCTTGAAGCCGAGCGGGACGGCGGCCATGTTGATCTCGCGCAGCACGCGCGTGCGCAGCCCCGACGGCGCCTCGGCCGGACCCTGCTGGAGCGCGAAGATCGCGGTGCGGATCTCCTGGATCGTCACGTCCAGTTCGTCCACGGCCCGCCCGACGCCGACCTGCACCTCCGGCACGACGGACCGGCGCTGGGCGCTCTCCAGCATCATCCCGGTGGCGAAGAGGCGCTGGATGACGAGGTCGTGCAGGTCCCTGGCGATCCGGTCGCGGTCCTCGTACACGGCGAGCCGCTCCCGGTCCCGCTGCGCGTCGGCCATCATCAGGGCGAGCGCGGCCTGTGAGGCGAACTGGGCGGCGAGCGTCCGCTCGGCCTCGCTGAACCGGCGCGCCCCCCGCGCGCGGGGCGTCACGAGCGTCCCGAGGACCCGGCCGTCGCTGTGCAGCGGCAGCATCATCACCGGACCGTAGCGGCGCGCGAGGTCGGTCATCGTCCGGGGGTCGGTGGCCGCGTCGTCGATGAAGACGGCCTCCCCTTCGAGGAGTTGCGCCACGATGCGGCTCTCCGGAGGCACGATCAGGCCGAGCGCCCCGGTGGGCTCGTCCGAGGAGACGGCGACGACCTCCATGCCGCCCTCCTCGTCGGGCAGCAGCACGATCCCGGCCGCCGAGTCCGCGAGGTGCCTGGCCTGTTCGGCGACGACGGCGAGGGCGTCCTCGGCGTCGCTGCCGGAGAGCAGGGCCGTGGTGACCGCCACCGAACCGTCGATCCAGCGTTCGCGCTGCTTGGCGGCTTCGTAGAGGCGGGCGTTGCCGATGGCGATGCCGGCCTCCGTGGCGAGGACGCGCACCATGTGCACGTCGTAGTCGTTGAACTCGGCCCCGTCCCGCTTCTCCGTCAGATAGAGGTTGCCGAAGATCTCCCCCTGGACGCGGATGGGGACGCCGAGGAAGGTCCGCATCGGCGGGTGGTGGGCCGGGAACCCGCAGGAGCGCGGGTCGGCGGAGAGATCGGCGAGGCGCAGCGTCCTCGGCTGGTGGATGAGGGCACCGAGCAGCCCCTTGTGGCCGTCCGGCAGCCGCCCGATCCGCTCGGCGGTCCGCTCGTCGATACCGTGGTAGACGAACTCGGAGAGCCCCTTGCCGTCCTCGGCGACGACGCCGATGGCGGCGTAGCGCGCGTCCGCCAGTTCCGCGGCGGTCTCGCAGATGCGGTCCAGGGTGGTGTGGAGTTCGAGCCCGGTACCGACCGACCGCATGGCTTCGAGCAGCTGCGGCACCCGTGAGGTCAGCTCGGGCGAGAGCCCCTGGAGGCCGCGGGTCGCCCGCGCCGCCGTACCCGCCGGATCCGGTGTGCCGTCGGGGAGCGGGGAATCGGCGGAGGCCGAAGGTACTGGCATGACTTTGAGCCTAGTAAGTCCTATTTACCGGGGAAAGTCGAGGCCTGTCGGACACCGGCGGCCGTCGCTCCGGGGCCGCGTGCCCACGGAGGGAGTCCCGGCCTGCCCCCGTCCTCAGGCCACGCCGAGCAGATCAGCCGCGCGCTCTACCTCCACCATCCGCCGCAACGGGCCCGCCACCGCCGCCAGCTCCCCGTACGTGCCGCGCTGCGCCACGCGCCCGCTGTCCAGGACAATCACCTCGTCCACCGCGTCGAGCCCGGCGAGCCGGTGCGTGATGAGCAGTGTCGTGCGGCCCCTCGTGGCCGCCAGCAAGTCGGCGGTGAGGGCGTCCGCGGTCGGCAGGTCGAGGTGTTCGGCCGGCTCGTCGAGCACCAGGACGGGGAAGTCCGCGAGCAGCGCGCGGGCCAGCGCGAGGCGCTGCCGCTGGCCTCCGGAGAGCCGCGCCCCGTGCTCGCCGACGAGCGTGTCGAGGCCGTCGGGCAGCGAGGCGACCCAGTCGTCCAGGCGGGCCCGCTCCAGCGCGCCGCGCAGCTCCGCGTCCGTGGCGTCCTTCTTGGCGAGCAGCAGGTTCTCGCGCACCGAGCTGTCGAAGATGTGCGCGTCCTGGGCACACAGTCCGACCATGCCGCGCACGGTGTCGCCGTCCAGCGCGGTCGCGTCCGTGCCCCCGAGCGTGTACGTCCCTTCGTACGCGCCCAGGAAGCGCAACAGCACCTGCGCGAGCGTCGTCTTGCCCGAACCGGAGGGGCCGACCACGGCGATGCGCCGCCCGCGCTCCAGCGTCAGGTCGACACCGGCGAGCGCGTCACCCCGCTGACCCTCGTGGCGTGCGCGCAGCCCCTCGACCCGCAGCGGGAAGGGCGAGCACGGGGCGAGCACGGGCGCCGCGGGCTCCGGCAGCGGCTCGGGGGCGTCGAGGACCTCGTGGACGCGCTCGGCGCTCTTCATGACCCGCTGGCGGTACCGCACGGCGAGCGGCAACCCCAGCACCGCCTCGAACGCGGCGAGCGGCGTGAGCACGACCACGGCCAGGGCGACACCGCTGAGCCGCCCGTCTCGCACCGCCTGCACCCCCACGAGCGCGGCCGCGGTCACCGTGAGCCCCGTGATGAGCGCGCCGAGCCCGTCGCCGAGCGCGGTGGCGGTGGCGCCCCGGGAGGCGATCCGCGTCAGCTCGGCGTCGGCCTCCCCGGCCTTGGCCGTACGCCGCTTCAGCGCGCCGGCGACGGTCAACTCCGCCGTCCCCGTGAGCAGATCGGCCACGCGCGTGGCGAGCACCCCGCGCGCGGGGGCCAGCTTCCGCTCCGTGCGGCGCGCCACGGCACCGCTCAGCAGCGGCACCCCGACGCCCGCGGCGAGCAGCCCCACGGCGAGCACCGCGCCCGCCTCGGGCAGCAGCCAGGCGGTGAAACCGACGGCTCCGACGCTCACCGCGGCCGCGGCGGAGACGGGCAGCAGCCAGCGCAACCAGTAGTCCTGAAGGGCGTCGACGTCGGCGACCAGGCGGGAGAGGAGGTCACCGCGGCGGGTGGTGCGCAGGCCGGCCGGGGCGAGCCGCTCCAGGCGGCGGTAGACCGCGACGCGGGTGTCGGCGAGCATCCGCAGCACGGCGTCGTGCGAGACGAGCCGCTCGGCGTAGCGGAAGACGGCGCGGCCGATACCGAAGGCGCGGGTCGCCGTCACGGCGATCATCAGGTACATCACCGGGGGCTGCTCGGCGGCCCGGGATATCAGCCACCCGGACGTGGCCATGAGTCCGACGGCACTGCCCAGCGCGAGACTCCCCAGCAACAGCGCGAGCGCCAGCTGCCCTCGCCGCGCCCCCGCGGCTGCCCGTACGCGGGCCGCCACGCCACGCCCCTTGCCGGCGTCCCCCGTCCGACCATCCACCGTCACGATGGGCGAGGCCGCCCGCTCCCCGGCGGCCTGCGCATCGAGGGACGGCGCGGCCGAGGCCGACGCGTCGAGGGACGACGTATCGAGAGCCGGGCCGTCCAAGTCCGACGCGGCAAGGGCCGGGGCAACAAGAGCCGGCACGTCCAAGTGCGACGCGCCAAGGGCCGCCCCATCACCCCCCGACGGCCGCGCCGCCCCTCCGCGCACCGCGTCGAGCCGCACCACACGATCCGCCACGGCCAGCAGCGCGGGCCGATGCACGACCAGCAGCACCGTCCGTCCGACGGCCAGCCGCCGAACGGCCTCCACGACCCCCGCCTCGGTCCCCCCGTCGAGCGCCGCCGTCGGCTCGTCGAGCAGCACCACGGGCCGATCGGCCAGGAACGCCCGGGCCAGGGCGAGCCGCTGCCGCTGCCCGGCGGAGAGCCCGGCCCCGTCCTCCCCCAGCGGGGTGTTCGCCCCGGCGGGCAGCGCGTCCACGAATTCCAGCGCCCCCGCGTCGCGCAGCGCCTCCCGCAGCAGCGTGTCCGACGCCTCGGGTCGCGCGAGCCGTACGTTCTCCGCGATGGTCCCGGCGAAGAGGTGCGGGCGCTGCGGCACCCACGCGATCCGCTCGCGCCACCGTTCGGGGGAGACCTCCGCGAGGTCGACGCCCCCGACGCGCACCCGCCCCTCGGTGGGCCGCACGAACCCGAGCACCACGTTCAGGAGGGTCGACTTGCCCGCCCCGCTGGGCCCGACGAGCGCCACGGTCTCCCCGGGCGCCACCTCGAACGACGCCCCGGAGATCGCGTCCGAGACCCGCCCCGGATACCGGACCGTCACGCCCTCCACGCTCAGCACGCCGGACGGCGCCGCCCGGGTGCCGGTAGCCGGTACCGGGGTCTCGAGGACCTCGAAGATCTCCTCGGCGGCGGCAAGACCCTCCGCCGCCGCGTGGTACTGCGCGCCGACCTGGCGCAGCGGTAGATAGGCCTCGGGGGCGAGGACGAGGATGACGAGGCCGACGTACAGGTCCATCTCGCCGTGGACGAGTCGCATGCCGATGGTCACCGCGACCAGCGCGACGGAGATCGTGGCGAGCAGTTCCAGCGCGAAGGACGACAGGAAGGCGATGCGCAGTGTCCGCATCGTCGCCTGCCGGTACTCGCCGGTGATCTTCCGGATCGACTCGGTCTGTGCCTTGGCGCGGCCGAACACCTTCAGGGTGGGCAGGCCCGCCACGACGTCGAGGAAGTGCCCCGAGAGCCGGGACAGCAGCTTCCACTGCCGGTCCATCCGGTGCTGCGTCGCCCAGCCGATCAGGATCATGAAGATCGGGATCAGCGGCAGCGTCACCACGATGATCGCCGCCGACACCCAGTCCTCGGTGACGATGCGGGCGAGCACCGCCACGGGGACCACCACCGCGAGCCCCAGCTGCGGCAGATAGCGCGAGAAGTAGTCGTCGAGCGCGTCCACGCCCCGCGTCGCCAGCGACACCAGCGAGCCGGTCCGCTGCCCGCTCGACCATGCGGGCCCCAGCTCACCGGCCCGCGCCAGGAGCCGCCCCCGCAGCTCCGACTTGACCGCCGCGCTCGCCCGGTGCGCGGCCAGCTCGGTCAGCCAGGAGACCAGCCCCCGGCCCACCGCGACCAGGGCGAGCAACGACAGCGGCATACCCAGGTCGGCGACGGACAGGCCCTTCTGGAAGGCGCCCACCACGATCTCGGCGATGAGCATCGCCTGGCAGATCACCAGACCTGCCCCCGCGAGGCCCAGGACCACCACCGCGACGAGGAAGAAGCGGGTGGCACGGGCGTACCGGAGCAGACGCGGATCGATTGGTTTCACGTGAAACACGCCTTCCTGAGAGCCACAGGGACGTCGGAACCTAGTGGGCGGCGTCGGCGATGTGCTGCGTGCCGATGCGCTTGCGGAACACCCAGTACGTCCATCCCTGGTAGAGCAGCACGACGGGCGTCGCGATGACCGCGCACCAGGTCATGATCTTCAGGGTGTACGGGCTGGACGAGGCGTTGGTGACCGTGAGGCTCCACTCGTCGTTCAGGGACGACGGCATGACGTTCGGGAAGAGCGTCAGGAAGAGCATCGCGACGGCCGCCGCGATCGTGACGCCCGACAGCGCGAACGACCATCCCTCGCGCCCGGCCTTGATCGCCCCGATGGCGCCCACCAGCGCGAGCACCGCCACGGCCATCGCGACCAGGCTCTTGCCGTCGCCGTGGGCCAGCTGGGTCCACGTCAGGAAGCCCAGCGCCAGCACGGCCGTGACGAGCCCGAGACCGAGCGCCAGCTTCCGCGCACGCACCCGGATGTCGCCCACCGTCTTGAGCGAGGCGAACACCGCGCCGTGGAAGGTGAACAGGGTCAGCGTGACCAGGCCGCCCAGGATCGCGTACGGGTTGAGCAGGTCCCAGAAGGAACCCACGTACTCCTTGTGTGCGTCGATCGCGACACCGCGTGTGATGTTCGCGAAGGCCACGCCCCACATGACCGCCGGGATCAGCGACGTCCAGAAGATCGCGTGCTCCCAGTTGGTCTGCCACCGCTCCTCGGGCCGCTTGGCGCGGTACTCGAAGGCGACACCGCGCACGATCAGGCAGATCAGGATGACGAGCAGCGGCAGATAGAAGCCGGAGAAGAGCGTCGCGTACCACTCGGGGAAGGCGGCGAAGGTCGCGCCGCCCGCCGTGAGCAGCCACACCTCGTTGCCGTCCCAGACGGGGCCGATGGTGTTGATGAGGACCCGCTTCTCGACCCGGTCGCGGGCGAGCAGCTTGGTCAGGACCCCGATCCCGAAGTCGAAGCCCTCCAGGAAGAAGTAGCCGATCCACAGAACGGCGATCAGTACGAACCAGATGTCGTGGAGTTCCATGTCCTGAGCGCTCCTTCCTTCAGTACGAGAAGGCCATGGGCCGGTCGGCGTCGGCGTCCGATCCCGCACCGGAACCGCCGCGCGGCCCGCCGATCTTGGTGGGCGGGTCGAGGTCCGCCTCGGTCAGCTCGGGCGGCCCCTGCCTGACGTACTTGAGCAGCAGCTTCACCTCGATCACGGCGAGGATCGCGTAGATGAGCGTGAACCCGATCAGCGAGGTGAGCACCTCGCCCTGTGAGACGCCGGGCGAGACCGCGTCCCGGGTGCGGAGCACTCCGTAGACCACCCAGGGCTGCCGGCCCGTCTCGGTGAAGATCCAGCCCCAGGCGGTGCCGATGAGGGGGAAGATCAGCGTCCACTGGGAGAGCACCCACCACCAGTGGCCGAGTTTGGGGGCCAGCTCCTTGTTCTTGGTGAGCATGAGCTTGGGGATCTCGTCCGCGCCGGTGCGGTGCTCCGGAGCGAGCCAGAACTTCTTGCGCGTCAGCCACAGACCCGCGGTGCACAGGGCCATCGAGACTCCGCCGAAGCCGATCATCCAGCGGTACGACCAGTAGGCGGTGGGGATGTTGGGCCGGTAGTCACCGGGGCCGAACTTCTCCCGCGCCTCCTTGTTGAGGTCGTTGATGCCGGGGATCTCGGCGCTGAAGTTGTTCTTGGCGAGGAAGGACAGGACGCCGGGGACCTCGATGGCGACCTTGTTGTGGCCCTCGGCGACATCGCCGTACGCGAAGATCGAGAAGGGCGCCGGCTTCTCTGACTCCCACAGCGCCTCGGCGGCCGACATCTTCATCGGCTGCTGCTCGTACATGACCTTGCCGAGCGTGTCCGCGCTGACCACGGTGAGCAGGGTGCCGACGAACGCCGTGACCAGGCCCAGCCGCATCGACATGCGCATGGTGCGGATGTGCCGCTTCTTGCGCAGGTGGACGATGGCGATGCCGGTCATGAAGGCGCCGCCGACCAAGATGGCCGCCGAGATGACGTGGAAGAAGTTGACCAGCGTCGTCTCCTGGAAGAGCACCTTCGAGAAGTCCGTCAGCTCGGCGCGCTTGGTGCCGTCCCGCTCCACGATCTTGTAGCCGACCGGGTGCTGCATGAAGGCGTTCGCGGCGATGATGAAGTACGCCGACAGGATCGTGCCGATGGAGACGATCCAGATGGTCGCGCAGTGCAGCTTCTTCGGCAGCTTGTCCCAGCCGAAGATCCACAGGCCGATGAAGGTCGACTCGAAGAAGAAGGCGATCAGCGCCTCGAAGGCCAGCGGCGCCCCGAAGACGTCACCGACGAAGCGCGAGTAGTCGGACCAGTTCATGCCGAACTGGAACTCCTGGACGATGCCGGTGACGACACCCATCGCGATGTTGATCAGGAACAGCTTTCCCCAGAACTTCGTCGCCCGGAGGTAGTGCTCCTTGCCCGTCCGGACCCACGCCGTCTCCAGGATCGCCGTGAGGGCGGCCAACGAGATCGTCAGGGGGACGAACAGGAAGTGGTAGACGGTGGTGATGCCGAACTGCCATCGCGCCAAGGTCTCGGGCGCCAGAGCCAGGTCCACTGCGTCTCTCCTTACTCGCCGTGGTCATCGCGGCAGTTTGCCCCTGCTTGTCCCACTGATCTCCGGAGGAACCGGGGCACGCTTGTGAACGCGTTCACATTCACAAGCATTATGTCGTACTGGCTGTCGACGCCCAAATGGGGGGTCCCCTTACCGCCGGGACCCACAGCCGGGAACTTGCCGTCGGGGTCGCGGACCCTTCCCATCGGCTTCAACATATTGTTGAATCCGCGGCATGCAGACAGAGCAGCACCAGCTACGGATACGGATCTCCTGGCCCGCCGGCCACCTGACCGCGACGGTCGGCGACACCCCGACCTTCCGGGCCCTGGAGAAGGCCCTGCCGCTCACCGCCACCGCCCACACCTGGGGCGAGGAGGTCTACTTCGACACGGGCGTGAGCGTCCCGTGCGAGGCCGACGCCCGTCAGGTCGTCGAGCCGGGCACGGTGGCCTTCTGGCCCGACGGCGACGCCCTCGCGCTCCCCTACGGCCCCACGCCGATCTCGCGAGGCGACGAGTGCCGCCTCGCGAGCCCGTGCAATGTCCTCGGCCGGGTCGAGCAGGACCCGCGCCTCCTGGCGACCGTGCGCGACGGCGACCCGATCCGCGTCGAACTCCTCACCGCCTGAGGCCGGCCCCTCCCGGAGCACCTCGCTAAAGCTCCTTGCGGAACGCCTCCGCCGCCGCCAGGAAGACGTCGTTGGCCTCGGTCTCCCCGATCGTGGCCCGCATGCCCTCGCCCGCGAACGGCCGCACCACGACGCCGGCCCGCTCGCACGCCGCCGCGAAGTCGGCCGTACGGTCCCCGAGCCGCAGCCACACGAAGTTCGCCTGCGTCTCGGGCACCGTCCAGCCCTGCCCGCGCAGTGCCTCGACCACCCGGGTGCGCTCGGCGACCAGCGTGCCGACCCGGCCCATCAGCTCGTCCTCCGCGCGCAGCGACGCCACCGCCGCGTCCTGCGCCAGCTGGCTCACACCGAAGGGCACCGCCGTCTTGCGCAGCGCGGCGGCCACCGGCTCATGGGCGACCGCGAAGCCGACCCGCAGGCCCGCGAGACCGTACGCCTTGGAGAACGTCCGCAGGACGCAGACGTTGGGGCGGTCACGGTAGATCTCGATGCCGTCCGGCACCTCGGGGTCGCGGATGAACTCGCGGTACGCCTCGTCCAGTACGACCAGCACATCACTCGGCACCCGGTCCAGGAACCGCTCCAGCTCCGCCCTGCGGACCACGGTGCCGGTGGGGTTGTTGGGGTTGCAGACGAAGATGAGGCGGGTGCGCTCGGTGATGGCGTCGGCCATCGCGTCCAGGTCGTGCACCTCGCCCTCGGTCAGCGGCACCCGCACCGACGTCGCGCCGCTGACCTGCGTGATGATCGGGTACGCCTCGAAGGACCGCCACGCGTAGATGACCTCGTCGCCCGGGCCGGACGTGGCCTGGAGCAGCTGCTGGGCCACGCCCACCGAGCCGGTGCCGGTGGCGATGTGCGCCGCGGGCACCCCGAAGCGGTCGGCCAGCTCACTCATCAGACCCGTGCACGCCATGTCGGGGTAGCGGTTGAAGGAACCGGCCGCCGCGAGCGCGCTCTCCAGGACGCCGGGGAGCGGCGGGTAGGGGTTCTCGTTGGAGGACAGCTTGTAGGCCACCGGGCCGTCGGCCGCGGCGGGCTTGCCCGGCTTGTAGGTGGGGATCCCCTCCAGCTCGGCGCGCAGCCTCGGGCTCGTCTCGCTCACCGCAGTCCTCCTCGTACCAGTACCGGAACAGTTCGAAGATTCGAAAGTTCGCATCTCGAAGGTTCGAATACTGCTCACCTTATGAGGATTCGGCGCCGGTGCGAATGGCCTCCGGAGATCCATCCGCGATCGGTGGGCCCGGCCGCGCGCGGTGAAGGTGTGCGGCGAGCGGGGGGGCGCTCCGTGCTCCCCCGTGCGCCGGTGGCTCGCTCCGTGGCGCGCGTCACCCGTGAAGGTGAGTTGAGACCTCTTCGAGACCTACCGCATGCGCCGGGCCCTCGCGCGACGATCAGCGGCAGTGACTTCCTGAAAGCCCAACACCATTGCTTTCCATGGTCATTGACCGGGAGAGGCCTTGCAGAAACGTGCCTGTCAACGAGTGAATATGCACCCGCGCTACCCACCCCGATGAGCCCTACTATCGGCTCGCCATGACAGCAGCAGGGAAGCACCAGGTGAGCCGAGCGGAGACCGCGCGCCGGGGCAACCGGCACAACAGGGCGGGCATCAGAGACGTGGCCGCCGCAGCCGGTGTCTCCATCACGACGGTCTCCGATGCCCTCAACGGCAAGGGGCGGCTGCCCGATGCCACCCGACGCCACGTCCGAGAAGTCGCCGAGCGCCTGGGCTACCGCCCTTCCGCGGCGGCCCGAACCCTCCGTACCGGCAAGTCCGGCCTCATCGGCCTGACCGTGACGACGTACGGGGATGAACCTTTCACCTTCACCGAGTTCGCCTACTTCGCGGAGATGGCCAGAGCCGCCACCTCCGCCGCGCTCGCCCGGGGCTACGCCCTGGTGATCCTCCCGGCGACCTCGCGCCGCAGCCCGGTCGACGTGTGGTCCAACGTCGCGCTCGACGGCACCGTCGTCATCGACCCCTCCGACCACGATCCGGTGGTCAGCGAGCTGGTCAGGCAGGGCCTCCCCGTGGTCTCCGACGGCCGCCCCGCGGGCTCCCTGCCCGTCACCGCCTGGGTCGACAACGACCACGAGGCCGCCGTCCTGGAGATCCTCGACCACCTCGCGGCCGCGGGCGCCCGCCGCATCGGCCTGCTCACCGGCACCACGACGGACACCTACACCCACCTGTCCACGACCGCGTATCTGCGCTGGTGCGAGCGCGTCGGACAAGATCCCGTCTACGAGTCCTACCCCGCGCACGACCCGTGTGCGGGCGCCGTCGCCGCCGACCGGCTGCTCGCCCGGCCCGACCGCCCCGACGCCGTCTACGGCCTCTTCGACCCCAACGGCACCGACCTGCTCGCCGCCGCCCGGCGTTACGGCCTGCGCGTCCCCGACGACCTGCTGCTCGTCTGCTGCAGCGAGTCCACCGTCTACGCCACCACGGAACCGCCCATCACCACGCTCTCCCTCAAGCCCCGGCGCATCGGCACGGCCGTCGTACAGCTCCTGATCGACGCCATCGAGGGCATCGACTCGGGCCGGCCGGTCGAGCAGGTGATACCGACCGAACTGATCGTCCGCACCTCGTCCGAGCGGCGTCCACCGCGCACTACGGTCAGCCCGCCGCGCTCCTCGGGCTCCGGCTGACCGCCACGAAGCCGGGCGGAGGAGGGCCACCCACTCGCGACGAGCGGGGAAACCTCTGCCCAATTCGGGAGAAATCATCGGTGAACCGGTGTCAGGGACCGATTCACCACCCCTGGTGCACCACACAGCGGGAGCCGCATTCCTATGATGGGCGGACGACACCGCGGGCCGCTGCGACCAGGCAGTCCGTTCTCGGTGCAGATGCGGCGCAATGGTGGTGGAGGGGTCGATGACTCAGGGGGCCGGTCAGGGACCCGATGTGCGGACGGCGACGCTGCGCGACTTCCGCGTACCGGCGTACGTCCATGAGACGACCGGTCCCGCCGAGGTGAGCCCCGCGCCCCCGGGCCCCGGGCCGGCCCCGGCCCCGGCTCCGGGGGAGGTGCCGGACGACGGCTACACCCCGACCCAGCGCGACCTGCCGGTCATCGGCCGCCGTGGTGACACGGTCCAGGTGCAGGTCATGCCGGATCCCCCGCAGCCGAGGCCCGGCGACCAGCACGGCCCGCTGTTCGTCGTGGGCGACGTGCACGGCTATCTGGACGAGCTCCTCGCGGCCCTCCAGGAACAGGGCCTCCTCGACGCCGAGGGCAACTGGGCGGCGGGCAACGCCCGCCTGTGGTTCCTCGGCGACTTCACCGACCGCGGGCCCGACGGCATCGGCGTCATCGACCTCGTGATGCGCCTGTCCGCCGAGGCGGCCGCCGCCGGCGGCTACTGCAAGGCCCTCATGGGCAACCACGAGCTGCTCCTGCTCGGCGCCAAGCGCTTCGGCGACACCCCCGTCAACTCCGGTGCCGGCACCGCCACCTTCCAGGCCGCCTGGCTGCTCAACGGCGGCCAGAAGACCGACATGGAGCGCCTGGAGGACCACCACCTGCAGTGGATGGCCCGGCTGGACGCGATGGAGGAGGCCGACGGGCACCTCCTGGTGCACTCCGACACGACCGCCTATCTCGACTACGGCGATTCGATCGAGGCGGTGAACGACACCATCCGCGAGACCCTCACGCGCAACGACGCCGACGAGTGCTGGGACCTCTTCCGCAAGTTCACCAAGCGCTTCGCGTTCCGCGACGAGTCCGGCCCCGCGGCCGTGCGCGAGCTCCTGGACATGTACGGCGGCACCCGCATCGTCCATGGTCACAGCCCCATCCCCTACCTCCTGGGGGATGTCGGCTCCGAGGACGAGTCGGACGGCGGCGGCCCGGTCATCGAGGGCCCGCACGTCTACGCCGACGGCCTGGCCATCGCCATGGACGGCGGAGTGACCATGGCCGGAAAGCTACTGGTCTGCCAACTCCCCCTGGGTATCTGAGCGTTCCCCGGGCAGGCACCCCTTTACAGGTCCGTGTTGCCCAGGGGGGGGAGAATTCTGGAAACCCCCTGTCAACGCGTGCCGTCACGGCTCTACCATCGGCTTATCCGTAGCAGGCTCCCCTCCGTTTCTGCCCGACGGCTCGTAGCCATGCGAGCCTTAGCCCTACGGAGCATCGGGGGATGCACATGAACAGCGCTCCACACCTGCTCAATGAGGACCGCCCCGAGTACGAGCGGATACTCGACGAGGCGCTGCGCACCGCACCTGACCGTCCTGAACTCGCCGCAGTGGGCCGGCGGCTCAACACCGAACAGCTGCGCACCATGGCCCTGAACGCGACAGCGCTGATCACGGCCGCCGCCGCGGCCGAGTACGCGCACTACGTGCAGGTTCGCGAGGAGGCGCGCGAACCTCGACCGTCCTCCACCTCGATCCGCGAAGGGAGCGGACACAGCGCCGCGGAGTCCGGCTCCGGCGGCATAGGCCTCGCCACGACGATGGGTGAGGTCACCGAACCGGCGGCCACGGCGGGAGCCGGCGCGATCGCCGTCGTCGCGGTCCTCGCGCCCGTCCTCGCGGGGGCGGCCGCCGCGATCTTCCTGCTCGTCGGCTACATCCTGAAGATGCTCAACCCCGAGCCCGCCTTCGCGGACACCCTGCTCACCGCGGGATGGCTGTTCGGCGCGCTGACGGCCGCGGGCATCCTGATCGCCGCGGTCGGCCTCCTGCTGACGGCCCTGCGCAACGGCTCCACCTCTCTCCAGGCGGGCCCGCACGGCGAGCTGCGCGACGAGGTGGCCCGGGCCAGAGAAGCCTGGGGCCTGGCGCTCCTGGAACAGGGCCTCGTGCCGTTCCTGCGGGCGGCCCTGGCGGATCCCGGTGCGGCGCCCGCCGCCCGCACGCCGTCCCAGGTGCCCGCCGACCCGCGGTCCGGCGGCCGCATGCCCCAACTCGGCTACCACCGACCGGGCTTCAGCAGCCCGGACGGCGGCAGGGCGCCCGGGTCGCGACCGAGCTACTCCAGCCCGGACTTCCCCAGCCCGGACTTCGGCGGGCCCGATCGCAAGCCGGAGTAGGCCGGGGAGTCCGCAGAGCCGACCCGGCGCTCTGCGGACACCCCTGCCGTGCGGGGCGCGCTCACTCGGCGATCGGCAGATAGACCCGGTTGCCCGCCGCGGCGAACTCCTTGGACTTCTGCTCCATGCCCGCCTCGATGTCGTCCTGGTCCAGGTCTCCGCCGTGCCGGCGGCGGATGTCCTGGGAGATCTTCATCGAACAGAACTTCGGCCCGCACATCGAGCAGAAGTGCGCCGTCTTCGCGGGCTCGGCCGGCAGCGTCTCGTCGTGGAACTCCCGCGCCGTGACCGGGTCCAGGGCGAGATTGAACTGATCCTCCCAGCGGAACTCGAAGCGCGCGTCCGAGAGCGCGTCGTCCCAGGCCTGCGCGCCCGGGTGCCCCTTGGCGAGGTCCGCCGCGTGCGCCGCGATCTTGTACGTGATGACGCCGGTCTTCACGTCGTCGCGGTTGGGCAGCCCCAGATGCTCCTTGGGCGTGACGTAGCAGAGCATGGCCGTGCCCCACCAGCCGATCATCGCGGCCCCGATGCCGGAGGTGATGTGGTCGTAGGCGGGCGCGATGTCGGTGGTCAGCGGACCGAGCGTGTAGAACGGCGCCTCCTCGCAGATCTCCTGCTGAAGGTCGATGTTCTCCTTGATCTTGTGCATCGGGACGTGCCCGGGGCCCTCGATCATCGTCTGTACGTTGTGCCGCTTGGCGATCGTGTTGAGCTCCCCGAGCGTGCGCAGCTCCGCGAACTGCGCCTCGTCGTTGGCGTCCGCGATGGACCCGGGCCGAAGGCCGTCGCCGAGCGAGTACGTCACGTCGTAAGCGGCGAGGATCTCGCACAGCTCCTCGAAGTGCTCGTAGAGGAAGCTCTCCTTGTGGTGCGCGAGGCACCAGGCGGCCATGATCGAACCGCCGCGCGAGACGATGCCGGTCTTGCGGCGCGCGGTCAGCGGCACATACGGCAGGCGCACGCCCGCGTGCACCGTCATGTAGTCCACGCCCTGCTCGGCCTGTTCGATGACCGTGTCCTTGTAGATCTCCCAGGTCAGCTCCTCGGCCTTGCCGTCGACCTTCTCCAGGGCCTGGTAGAGCGGCACGGTGCCGATGGGCACGGGGGAGTTGCGCAGCACCCACTCGCGGGTGGTGTGGATGTTGCGGCCGGTGGAGAGGTCCATGACCGTGTCGGCGCCCCACTGGGTCGCCCAGGTCATCTTGTCCACCTCCTCCTCGATGGAGGAGGTGACCGCGGAGTTGCCGATGTTGGCGTTCACCTTCACCAGGAACTTCTTGCCGATGATCATCGGCTCGATCTCCGGGTGGTTGACGTTGGCCGGGATCACGGCCCGGCCCGCCGCGACCTCCTCCCGCACGATCTCGGGGTCCATGTTCTCGCGGATCCCGATGAACTCCATCTCGGGCGTGATCTCCCCGCGCCGGGCGTACGCGAGCTGCGTCACCGCCTGACCCGGGCGGCCGCGGCGCGGCTGGCGGGGGCGGCCGGGGAAGACCGCGTCGAGGTTCTTGAGCCCGCCGCGGGGCGAGGTGTGCTTGATGCCGTCGTCCTCGGGGCGGAGCGGACGGCCCACGTACTCCTCGGTGTCGCCGCGGGCGATGATCCAGTTCTCCCGCAGCGGGGGCAGCCCGCGACGGACGTCGGTCTCGGCCGACGGGTCGGTGTACGGGCCCGACGTGTCGTACAACGTGACGGCCTTGCCGTTGGTGAGGTGCACCTGGCGGACCGGCACCCGCAGGTCGGGGCGTGAGCCCTCGACATACGCCTTGTGCCAGCCGATGGACTTCCCGGCCTCGTCGCGCTGGTTCCAGACCTGGTCCTGGCCCTTGTTCTGGGCCTGGTCCTGACTCTGGTCCCGCGTCGAGGCAGGCGTGCGTGCGTCCGATGTGGTCATGAGACCTACTCCCTACGCCGGCATTACCCGGTAACAGGTTCGGCGGTCGACGCAGCGGCTTCCGTACGGCTCGTGCACATCTCGTGCCGTTTCGTACGGAGGTCAGCGCCCTCTCAGCCCGGTGCTCCGAGCTCCCGCGATTGCAAAGGTGGCTCCACGCTAGCGTCATGTCGGCCGCGCTGAACAGAGGGCCCCCTCCGTTCTTGCGATGATCGGGCCGTGACCACCACACCCCCGCCGCCGCCTCCCCACTCCCGACCGCCTCACTCGGGCCCGCCGGATCCCGGCCCCGGGTACGCACGCGACCAAGGCCACGGCCACGGGCCCGCACACGGACCCGGTCCCGCCCTTGGGCACGAACCCGTGCCGGGGCCTGAGCCCACCCCCGGGCACGTGCACGGCGGTGAGCCCGGCGAGGGGCACGGCGGCCACGGCGGCGGGCACGGAGGGCATGGGCACGGCGGCGGGCACGGGCACGGCGGGCACTCGCACAACCACGGGCCGGCCGCGCCCGTCTCCCAGCATCTGCGCAAGGTGATCGCCGCAGTGCTGATTCCCTTCGCCACCGCGGTCGTCGTCGGGCTCGTCGTGCTCTGGCCGGGTGGTACGCCCTCGCACGAGCGGACGGGAGTCGGCTTCGACCGGCAGACGCAGTCGGCAAAGGTGACGAAGGTGCAGGAGCTGCCCTGCAAGGACCTGAACCCCTCGCAGACCCCGCCCAACGGCGACACCTCCACCGCCGAGGGCCAATCCGCCCAGTCCGGTGCGAGCGGCACCTGCAAGAAGGCGCTGATCGAGGTGTCCGCCGGCAAGGACAAGGGCCGCACGTTCACCGAGATCATCCAGCCGGACTCGGCCCGGCAACTGCACCAGGGCCAAGAGGTGGTGGTCGCCTACGAGCCCAAGGCGCCCGAGGGACTCCAGTACTCGGTCACCGATGTGAACCGCAAGATGCCCATGGCGCTGCTCGCCGGCATCTTCGCGCTGGCGGTCGTCGTGGTGGGCCGTCTGCGCGGCGCGATGGCCCTGGTCGCACTCACCGTCAGTTTCCTGGTCCTCACCTTCTTCATCCTGCCGGCCATCCTCCAAGGCTCGAACCCGCTGGTCGTGGCCGTGATCGGGGCGAGCGCCATCATGCTGGTCGCGCTCTATCTCTGCCACGGGCTCACGGCCCGTACGTCGGTCGCGGTGCTCGGCACTCTCATCTCGCTCCTTCTGATCGGCCTGTTGGGCTCCCTGTTCATCGGCTGGGCCGCGCTGACCGGCAACACGGACGACAACACCGGTCTCATCCACGGCCTCTACCCGTCCATCGACATGAGCGGCCTGCTGCTCGCGGGCGTCATCATCGGCTCCCTCGGCGTCCTCGACGACGTGACGGTCACCCAGACGTCGGCGGTCTGGGAACTGCACCAGGCCAACCCGGCCATGGGCTGGCGCGGCCTCTACCGCGCAGGCATCCGTATCGGCCGCGACCACATCGCGTCGGTCGTCAACACCCTCGTCCTCGCCTACGCGGGTGCCGCACTGCCCCTGCTGCTGCTCTTCTCGATCGCGCAGTCCAGCGTGGGCACGGTCGCCAACAGCGAGTTGGTCGCCGAGGAGATCGTGCGCACCCTGATCGGCTCGATCGGCCTGGTCGCCTCGGTACCGGTGACGACCGCGCTGGCCGCCCTGGTCGTCTCCGCCGACCGCTCGTCCGGCCCCGTCATCCCGGCCCCGGCCACCGGCACGCCGGCCCCACGCTCCTCCCGAGGCGGAAAGGGGCGCCGCCGCAAGGCCTGACGCCGGCAAATGCACCAATCTGCCATTGGTGTCCGCCTGTTGGGCCCGCGGTCAGCCCGCGTTCTGCTCCTCCGCCAGGATCCGGTCCAGCGCCTCGTCGAGGTGCGCCTCGAAGTCGGCGAGGGCTCGCTCCTGCCCGAACGGCACCAGCTTGTCCGTACGGTCCAGGAAGGCGAGCAGCAGTGGGATTCCCACCCGGAACAGCGCCTGGTCCTCGCCGACCTGAAGCCTGATCAGGGCCTCGTCGAGCGTCTCGGGATCAGTGGGCTCGATGCGCACGTCCCCCACCCCGCACGGCCTGACCACCCCGTCGATCAGCAGCTCCCGCCCGAAAGCCCAGGTCACCGGGGCGTCGCCGGGCAGGTGGAAGGTCAGCCGCACGGCATAAGGATCTTCTGCCTCATAGCGCAACTCCACGGGGATACGAAACGACAGCTCCTCGGAAACAAGGAAGCTCATCATGACTTCTGCCTGAACCGACTCGTCCATTGCGCCCTACCCCGTCACATAGCCCTCGAGTGGCCAGGAACCAACTTCCTGACGCTCCTGGCATCTTGCTGAACGTGCACACCTGATCACAAGGAGTGAGTTTTCAGATGCTGATAGAGAAGGCGAGTGTCCCTAGCAGTTCCCCGATCTCCCGCTGCAATCTCTCCGCGGCGGGCATCAGACGGGCCGCCTGAGCGGCGGGCACGGAGATGGCCAGGGTCGCCGCGGTGCTCCCCGCCAGGATCGGAACGGCGGCACAGACCGTTCCGAGCGCGTACTCCTGGCGCTCCACGACCGGACGCATGCGCTCCATGGCGTCGAGCCGACGCAGGAACGTCCGGTCGTCCCGGACCGAGTACCGCGTGATCGACCGCACCGGATAGCGGTCGAGGTGGTCCTGCCGCGCCTCTCCGTCGAGTTGGGACAGGAGGCACTGGCCGATGGCGTGGGCATGGCCCGTCTCGCGGAAGTCGGCCCACTCCTCGACGGCCGGATTACCCGGGGTGTCGGAGACCGCGACGACCTCGATCTCGCCCTCCCGGTACACGGCGAAGTACACCGGCACTCCGATGGCATCACGGCAGTGCGCGAGGGCCTCACCGATCATGCCGCGACGATTCTGCTGCGCAGCGCCGCCGCTGAGCCGCTCGACCGCCTCGCCGAGCACGAACACTCCATTCTCCCGGCGCAGATAGCCCTCGTGGGTCAGCGTGCGCAGCAAGTGGTAGGCCGTGGGGAGGGCCAGACCCGCCTCTCGGGCCAACTGCTTGGCAGGTGCCCCGTGCTGATGGGACGCGGCGGCTTCCAGCAACCGCATCGCCCGCTGCACCGAGCCGATGAGGGTGGGTGTGCCGGCGGTGGCGTTCGGTGCGGTGGAGGTGCCGCCCGGCGAGGTGGAGGTGTCGACCGCGGCCAAGGTTCACTCCCGAAGCGCGTAGGGGGAGCCGTCCGTGCCCGGAGAAACACGGGTGGGCAGTGCGCCCGTCCGCGAGGGAGCGGCCCCCGCGTCGGTTTTCGGACTCTAACCCTTGGCCACCGCTCCCCGGCCATCTGCCAGGAAACTTCCCTCTGCCGAGGGAACCGTTTCGAAAAGTCGCCCCTCGGCGGTAATCGCCTTGACGGCGACCTCTCGGCGTTCAGCCGGCCCCGGTGGGAGTCAGCTCGGCACGCGCGTGATCACCAATCGGTGCGGGACGAGGAGCCGGATATGAACTTCCGTACGACGTAGATGAGTCCACCGACCAAGGCGACGAAGAGCAGCGCCTTGAAGAGCAGGCCGACGACGAAGCCGACAACGGTCGCTATCACGCCGCCGAACACGACCAAGGCGATGACGGGCACGGCCACCCACTTCACCCACCACGGCATTCCCGCGAAAATCTCCTTCACTGCCATCGTCCTTACCTCTCTCGGCGCACATCGCATCGGCGCGGGTTCCTGAGTGTCCGTGGACTCCCGACTTCTTGCATTCGATGCTAGGGCGCCGAAGAGCCCTGCGGGGGCCGCGCAGCCCTTGTCCTCCCCTGATCCGACCCTGAGGGAACCCCGAGGTCGCGACCCTGAAGAGGGCCGACTTCAGAGAGCGATCAGGCCTCTCGGGGGTAGGCCTCGCAAGCACGTCTCGCACCCCTGCCGCTCGGGATCCGGCCTCGGCGTCAGGCCTCCGGCGGCGAGAAGACGACCAGGACCCGCAGGTCCTCGCTGATGTGGTGGAACTTGTGGGCGACGCCCGCCGGTACGTAGACGACGCTGCCGCGCGCGACCGCCGTCGTCTCCATGCCGACCGTGATCGAGGCACGGCCGCTGACGACCATGTACACCTCGTCCTGTGCGTGCGGCTGCTGCGGATCGGTCTCGCCGGCGTCGAGCGCGTAGAGCCCGACCGACATGTTCCGCTCCCGCAGAAACTGCAGATACGCGCCGTCGTTCGCCGCGCGCTCCGCCTCCAGCTCATCCAGTCGGAATGCCTTCATCGCCCTTGTACGCCCCTCGCTGGTGCTCACCCCGCGGAGTCCCCGCCGGTGCTCGTGAACCGGCCGTTCCCGGTCCGGGTCTGCCACGATCAGACACATGAAGAATTTCGTAGTCAAGACGATCGCCAACGCCGCGGCCCTGGCCGTCGCCGTGTGGCTGCTCGACAAGATCACCCTGACCGGCGGCAGCACCGGCAAGAAAGTCGGCACCCTGATCGTCGTCGCTCTGCTCTTCGGGCTGGTGAACTTCCTGGTCAAGCCGGTGGTGAAGGTACTCACCTTCCCGTTGTTCATCCTGACGCTCGGCCTGATCACCCTCGTGGTCAACGCCTTGATGCTGCTGCTCACCTCGTGGCTGGCCGACAAGTTCGACGTCAGCTTCCACGTGGAGGGCTTCTGGACCGCCGTCCTGGGCGGCCTGATCATCTCGATCGTCTCCTGGGCCATGAACATGCTCCTCCCGGACGAGGACTGAACGGCATGACGGACTCCGCACCCGTGGGCGGCAGCGGCGACGGCCCCTCAGACGGCACCGCCGACGCCCCCCACGGCACACACGACCACCCCGAACGCATAGGCGAGGGCACACGGGCCGTCCGGGCCGGGCTGCCCGAGCCGGTGAAGCACGAACCCACGCTTCCGGGTCCGGTCTTCGCCGCGCACTTCCACCTGCCCGGCAACCCCACGGGCGGCTACGCCTACGCCCGCGACGAGAACCCCACCTGGACGCACCTGGAGCGCGCCATCGGCGAGCTGGAGGCCCCGGGGGCCGGTGAGGACGTCGAGACGCTCGTCTTCGCCTCCGGGATGGCCGCGATCTCGGCGGTGCTGTTCTCGCAGCTGCGCGCCGGGGACGCGGTGGTCCTGCCGGACGACGGCTACCAGGTGCTGCCGCTGGTCCGCGAGCAGCTCATGGCGTACGGCATCGAGGTGCGGACCGCCCCGACCAGGGGCGACGCGCAACTCGACGTTCTGGACGGCGCCAAGCTGCTGTGGATCGAGACGCCGTCCAACCCGGGGCTCGACGTCTGCGACGTGCGCCGCCTCGCGGCAGCGGCACGCACGCGTGGCGCCCTTGTCGCGGTCGACAACACCCTGGCCACGCCGCTCGGCCAACGGCCCCTTGAGCTGGGCGCCGACTTCGCGGTGGCGAGCGGCACGAAGATGCTCACCGGTCACGGCGACATCCTTCTGGGGTACGTCGCCTGCCGCGACGTGGAACTGACCGCTTCCGTACGACGCTGGCGCAAGATCGTCGGGGCGATTCCGGGGCCGATGGAGGCCTGGCTCGCGCATCGCTCCCTCGCCACGCTCCAACTGCGTGCCGACCGGCAGAACGCGAACGCGCTGGCCCTCGCCGAGGCCCTGCGGAGCCGCCCCGAGATCACGGGGCTGCGTTATCCCGGGCTGCCCGACGACCCCTCGTACCCGATCGCCTCACGGCAGATGCGGCGCTTCGGGTGCGTGGTGTCCTTCACGCTGCCCACCCGCGAGCGTGCCGAGCGCTTCCTGGAGGCGCTGCGGCTCGTTGACGACGCGACGAGTTTCGGCGGTGTGCGGTCCACAGCCGAGCGGCGTAGGCGTTGGGGCGGCGACGATGTTCCGGAGGGCTTCATCCGCTTCTCCGCGGGGGCCGAAGACGCCGCTGACCTGGTGGCTGACGTACTCCACGCGCTGGACGCATCCGCAGGGTGAACGCTGCGGCGGCCGCGGACGGCGAACGGTCCGAGCCTCCCCCCTCGTGGCTCGGACCGTTCCGGTTCCACTTGCGAAGAACCGCGTGAACAAGGCTAGTTGACTCTGTGTCAGTGTCCAATCACTGTAGCGACAGAGGCCTATCGACATATTTATAGTTGAGCGCCCTGAGAGTCACGAAGGAGAAGGGCGTCGCCATGGACCTGGCCTTGCTGCGCACCTTTGTGACGGTGCACCGGGCCGGCTCCTTCACCCGTGCCGCCGCACTGCTCGGGCTCTCCCAGCCGGCCGTCACCTCCCAGATCCGCACCCTGGAGCGGCAACTGGGCCGCCCCCTTTTCCTGCGCCAGGCCCGCGGCGTCACCCCCACGACCATCGGCGACGAACTCGCCCACAAGGCCGCCCCGCATCTGGACGCCCTCGTGGAGATCGCGGAGACCGGACTCGACGAGGAGTCATCGGTGCGCACTCTCCATCTCGCGGGTCCCCCCGAGTTCACCGCGGAACGGGCCCTGCCCGCGCTCACCACCCTCAACGGCCAAGATGGTCACAGTTACGCGCTGCGTGCCTCGTTCGGCACCGCCGACGAAGTCCTGGAGGGACTCGCGGCCGGACACCACGATCTGGCCATCACCGCGGCCCGGCCCCGGGGCGGACTGCTCACCGCGACCCCGCTCTGCGACGAGGAGCACGTCCTGGTCGCGGGGAAGAACTGGGCCGCCCGCATCGGCCCCGGCAAGCTACGCCGAAAGGGCGCGCTGCCACTGGAGAACCTGCCGGTGGTCGAGGTGCACGAGACGCTGCCGTTCATCTCCCGCTACTGGGCCGCCGTCTTCGACACCCGTCCCGCCGCGGCCGGCGCCGTCATCGTGCCGGACCTGCGCGCGGTCCTCGCGTGCGCGGCCTCGGGCGCCGGTCTCGCCGTACTGCCCCGCTATCTGTGCGCCGACGCCTTGGCGCACGGCGATGTCGTGGCCCTCCTGGAGCCCGCCGTGCCCCCGCTGCGCACATACTTCCTGGTGGTGCGCACGGGCACGCTCGCCATGCCGCACATAGCGCGGGCGCACGCATGGCTGCTGCGGGCCGCCGTTCACTGGGCTTGATGGCCGCGTCCACCGGTTCGCGATGTTTCACGTGGAACAGTCCGGGCCACATTCCTCCCATGACCGTCCGACCCGTGGTCAAGCGCACCGCACGCGCCGTCCTGCTGGACGGCGACGACCTGATCCTGATCAAGCGGACCAAGCCTGGTGTCGATCCGTACTGGGTCACCCCCGGCGGCGGCGTGGAGCCGGAGGACGCCACCGTCATCGACGCGCTCCACCGTGAGGTGCACGAGGAACTCGGTGCGAAGGTCATCGACGTCGTGCCGTGCTTCGTCGACACCGTGGAGCACATCGGCGAGGACGGCGGCGCGACCGGTGTGAAGGTGCAGCACTTCTTCGTCTGCCGTCTGGAGTCCATGGACACCGGCCTGCGGCACGGCCCGGAGGTCGAGGAACCCTGCGGCGAGTACGAGATCGTCCGGGTGCCCTTCACCCGCGTCGGCATCGCCTCGGTCCATCTCGTACCGCTGTCGCTGCGGCACTACCTGGACGGCAATATCGAGGGCGTACGCGCGATGCACGCCCCCGACCTGGGTTAGTCCCGGGCCGCCGCCACCAATTCCTCGACCGAGTCGTGGCGGATCCGCCCCTCGGGGATGCCCGCGTCCCGCAGGGCGTCCCGGCCGCTGCGGATCATGCCGGGCGGACCCGAGAGGTAGGCGTCGTACTCGTCCCAGGGGCCGTACTCGCGCACGGCGTCCGGCAGATGGGACCGCTGGTCCACGATGGGGCGCACGGCGAGCCAGGGGTGGGCCTGCTGCAACCGCAGCATGGTGTCGATGTCGTACAGATCGTGATCGGTACGGGCGCCGTAGAACACGTCCACCGGTCGGCGTCTGCCGTGCTCGGCGACATCCTCGACCAGGGCCTTGATGGGCGCGATGCCCGTGCCGCCGCCCAGACACAGAAGGCCGCTGTCGGTGGTGTGGTCGACGGTCATCGACCCCGCGGGCGGACCGAGTCGCAGTACGTCGCCGGGGCGGGCGTGGTGCACCAGGGCGTTGGAGACCCAGCCGGCCGGGACCGCCTTGACGTGGAAGGACAGCAGCCCGTCGGAGCGAGGCGCCGACGCGAAGGAGTAGTGCCGCCAGATCCGCGGCCACCAAGGGGTCTCCAGGCTGGTGTACTGCCCCGCGAGGAAGGGGTAGGGCTGGTCCGGGCGGACCGTGACCACGGCTATGTCGGGGGTTCTGAGGTCATGGGCGACGACCTCGGCGAACCACCAGGCGGGGGCGCGCAGTTCGTCTTCCGCGGCCGCGTCGATCATCACCTGGGAGATCGTCGTGTACGTACGGACCCAGGCGGCCTCGGTCTCCTCGTCCCAGACCGCGCTCGCGTACCGGCTCAGAGAAGCGATCAGGCATTCACCGACGGCCGGGTAGTGCTCGGGTTGGGTGCCGTACTTGCGGTGGCCGCGACCGAGGTTCTTCAGATACGAGACGAGCACATCGGTGCGGTCGATGTTCTCGGCCGCCGTCAGCAGCGCCTTGAGGAGACGGTCCCGCTGGGTGTCCATCGCCGCGGGGAACAAGGGGCGCAGATCCGGGTGGCGGGTGAAGAGCAGTGCGTAGAAGTACGAGGTGACCTGATCGGCGACAGGGCCGATCTCGGCCATCGTGCGCTGGACCAGGGCCGCGTCGGGGGACACCGGTACGGACGGCTTGGCCAGCTTGGAGGACTGGGCGAGCGCCTCGGCCTCGGGCTCTGCGGGGGCCGGTGGGGCGCCCTGCGGGGCAGCGGCTTCGGGAGCGTGCTGCGGGCCAGGGGCTTCCGGAGTGTGCCGCGGATCGTCCGCTGCTGCCGGAACGTGTCGCGGGTCAGCGGCTTCCGGAGCATGCTGCGTGCCGGTCGCTGCCGTGTGCTGCGTAACGCCCGCTGCCGAGGTGAACCGGGGTTGAGCGGCTTGCGGGGCAGGGTGCGGCCGGGCCGCTTGTGGAGCAGGGTGCGGCTGGGCCGCGTGCGGGGCGGGCTGTCGTCGGGCGGTCTGGGCGGGCATCCGCGGTGCGGCGTCCGCCGCCGGGGCCTGTTCCTGATCCGCAGGAGCGGTCGCGAGTGCCTGGGCCGTCCGGGAGACCGACGCGCCGGATATTCGCTCTTCCACCGGAGCCGCGGTGTGAGATCCGGTGGAGACCCCGGAGTGCGACGCGCCGGGGCTCGCCTCCTCAACCCTGCCCAAGGGACGTATCGACGCCGGTCGGCGCACCTCCGCGGCTTCCGGCTCCTCGGCGCCGGGCCGCTGCTGATGCCCGTCCTCCTGCCGCTTCGGCGGCCTGCGCGGCGTGAACCAGCCACTCCCGCCGCCGGAAGTGCCGTCGTCCGCCGACGTGGTGGTCGGAGCGTCCATCCTGTGCCTCGCCTCGAACATCTCTCGGTCGGTCTGTGCACTTCCTGCCGGAAGCCCGCGCTTTCCTCGCTCTGCCTTGATGGCTGATCCGGCCACATTGAACCCCGGACACCCGGACCCTACGGACAAGTAGGGAAAGAATGTGACATTGGCCGCAGCCTGCTCACCGCAGCATCCCATCCACCACCACCGCGTCGCTGCATAACAGGAAGAACCGGCTCGGGATCTTCCCGCCGCATTAGGCTTCATCGACCTGCGCGCGCGGCCCGCAGGTGTGAGGTAGCCCACCCGGCACGAACCGGAGTCGACCATACCGGCAGCCGCGCGACATACAAGTCCCCTGCCCTGCCTCGCTAATTCAACGCCGACACCTTCCCGTGGCCGCAATCAACCGATGTGCCGGAGCAATTCGTACCCCTTGCGCAGGTCCCGCCCGAGATGAGAGCAGGCGGCGAGGCTCGGGATCGGAGAGGTGAAGGAGTGCCATGTACGCCGAGGCTAGTACCCGCGGTTACCCCCGCCGCCTAAGGCCCTGGACCAGCGCGGTTGGCACTGTGTTTCACGTGAAACCAAGCCGCCCCGCCCGTCAGGCCACGCGGTCAGGGACAGCGTGATCAGAAGCGACGTGCTTCTGCCCACAAACGGGTGGACGCCAAGGACGTACGTCAGACAGCCTGACCCGAGTGTCGACACCTTCCCTCTCCGCACTGCCCATCCGCCGGCTCACCCCACGCGATCTCATCTCCTGTGCCGATCTGTCCGAGGACCGGGGCTGGCCCCGCGAGGAACACAAGTGGGGTTTCCTGCTGAGAGCCGGGTCGGGCTACGGCATCGACGACCCCGACGGTGAAGGCCTCATCGGCGTCTTCGTGGTGACCCGGTACGGCCCGCAGGAGCGCCCCGACCTCACAGCAATCGGCATGGTCCTCGTCGCCGAGCGGTACGCCCGCCGGGGCATCGGCCGCCGTCTGATGCAGTACGCCATCGAGCAGGAGGCCCCGGTCCCATTGACCCTCCACGCGACCCCTCATGGCCGGCCCCTCTACGAACAGCTCGGCTTCAAGGTGATCGGCCGTGCCGAGATGGTCCGCGGCCGCCTCGCGCCCTCGGGTCCGATTCCCGGCATCGCCACCCGGCCGGCCACCGCAGAGGACCTGACCGCCATCCTCCGGCTCGACGCCGAGGTCTTCGGCCACGACCGGACCCACGTGATCACCCGTCTTCCCGCCTTCACCGACCAGCTTCGTGTCGCCGAGGCCGACGGCGAGATCATCGGCTACGCGGGTGCCTGGCCGAACATGGAGACGCATGTCGTCGGCCCTCTCATCGCCCGCGACACGGAGACCGCGAAAGCACTCATCGCATCGCTCGGCGCGCACACCGACCGGCCGCTGCGCACTGACATCGACGTACGACACGAGGAGCTCCTGGCCTGGGTGAAGGAGAGCGGCCTCGAACCGGTCGCCTTCAACGCCGTGATGGCCTACGGCATGCCGGAGCTGCCCGGCGACTGGACCCGACGCTTCGCGCCTTTGACGGTGGCGGCCGGCTGACCCGGACAGACGCACGGCGCGCGAAACACGCGTAGGCCCGTCCCTCTGCGCCAGAAGTCTTTCGGCGCCCGGGACGGGCCTACACGCGTAATGCGCTACGCGAGGGCCTCCACGGCCGTCGTCGCGAAGCCGTGGTCCTGCTCGGGCGCACCGCCGCCCACGCCGATCGCGCCGATCAGACGGCCGTCGCGGTGCACCGGCACGCCGCCCGCGATGAAGAGCAGGGGGCGGTCGAGCGCGGTGGGCAGGGTGTGGAAGGGGCCGCCGGGCTGGACCGCGTCGACCAGGTCGGCGGTCGGGGCGTTCAGCTGCAGGGCGGTGTAGGCCTTGCGGGTGCTGGTCTCGCCGGAGATCAGCACGGCCCGGTCGTCGCGCCGGAAGGCCAGGAGGTGGCCGCCCGCGTCGAGGACGGTGACGCTGACCGTGACATCGGCCGCCTCGGCGGCGCGGCGGGCCGTGGCGACGAGCGCTTCGGCGTCCTCGATGGTCAGCGGGGTGACGGCGTTGGTGGCGGTGGTGCTCATGAGGGGAGGTCTCCTTGCGGGGTGGTGCGGGGGATGTGAGCCGCGTGAGTGGGGAAGGTCAGTGGTGGACGGGCGTGGCCTCGACGGGGGCCTTGCCGGTCACGACGAGGCTCGGGTGCGTCACGGCGGTACGGCGCTCCAGTGCCGCCGAGACGATGGCCAGGACGAGAGCGGATCCGGCGAGGGCGGCTCCCACCCAGTTCGGGGCGGTGTAACCGAGGCCCGCGGCGATGACGATGCCGCCGAGCCAGGCCGAGAGCGCGTTGCCGAGGTTGAACGCGCCGATGTTGACGGCCGAGGCCAGGGTGGGGGCGCCGGAGGCCTGGTCGAGGACGCGCTTCTGCAGCGGCGGAACGGTCGCGAATCCGAGCGCGCCGATCAGCGCGACGGTCACGGCGGCCGCGACCTTGTTGTGCGCGGTGAGGGTGAAGAGCGCCAGCACGACGGCCAGGGAGCCCAGTGAGATGTAGAGGAGCGGCATCAGGGCCCGGTCGGCGAACTTCCCGCCGATGAGGTTGCCGGCCACCATGCCGAGGCCGAAGAGGACGAGCAGCCACGTGACGGAGGAGTCCGCGTAACCGGCGACGTCGGTCATCATCGGCGCCAGGTAGGTGACGGCGGCGAAGACTCCGCCGAAGCCGAGGACGGTCATGGCCATGGCCAGCAGCACCTGGACGTTGCGGAAGGCCGCCAGTTCGTGGCGGAGGCGCACGCCTTCGGGCTTGGGCAGGTCGGGGACCAGCTTGGCGACGCCCGCGAGGCCGACGACACCGAGCGCCGCGACGATCGTGAAGGTCATCCGCCAGCCGAGCGTCTGTCCGACGAAGGTGCCGAGCGGCACGCCCACCACGTTGGCCACGGTCAGGCCCGTGAACATCATGGCGATCGCGCCGGCCTTCTTCTCGGGGGCGACCAGTTCGGCCGCGACGACCGAGCCGATGCCGAAGAAGGCGCCATGGGCGAGGGAGGCGACGACACGGCCCGCGAGCATCACACCGAAGACGGGGGCGACGGCGGAGAGCAGATTGCCCGCGATGAACAGGCCCATCAGCAGCATCAACATCCGCTTGCGCGAGATCTTGGTGCCGAGAACGGTCATCAGTGGTGCTCCGAGGACCACGCCCAGGGCATAGCCGGTGACGAGGAAGCCGGCCGTGGGGATGGAGACGCCGAAGTCACCGGCGACCTCGGGGAGCAGCCCCATGATCACGAACTCGGTGGTGCCGATCCCGAAGGCCCCGATCGCGAGGGCCAGGAGCGCGAGAGGCATGGATCTACCTTCCAAACGATTGCAGGTGCGCTTAACGTGCGTCCACAATAGTTGCAGACGCGGGTTACTTGCAAACGCTGGATATTGCGTTCGTGGACTATCCTGAGCCCTAGCTACTCGGGGACGGAGGAAACTAGAGCCATGACAGCGACGGACCCCGCACTCACCGCCCTCGCGCAGGGTTGGTGCGCGCTCTCCCTGCTCCACGGACAGATCGAGACCCACATCGAGCGCGCCCTCCAGGCCGAGCACGGGCTGAGCGTGCGGGAGTACTCCCTGCTCGATGTCCTCAGCCGCCAGCACGACGGCGAGGGCGGCCACCTGCAGATGAAGCAGGTCGCGGACGCCGTGGTGCTCAGCCAGAGCGCCACCACCCGCCTGGTCACCCGGCTCGAGGATCGCGGGCTGCTCTCCCGCTATCTGTGTCCCACCGACCGCCGGGGCATCTACACCGACGTGAGCGAAGCCGGCCTCACGCTTCTCGACGAGGCCCGCCCGACCAATGACGCCGCCCTGCGCGAGGCGCTCGACGAGGCCGCGCGGAACCCGCAACTCGCTCCCCTGGTCAGGGCCGTCGAAACGCTCCGCGTGCCCGCCTAGACGCGGTGCCGGACGCGGCCCGCGGCGGAAGCCCCTCCCCGGTGACGGCAGCCGCATAGGCTGTCGCCATGGGAGATCTTGAGATACGCCCGGCCGTCGCCGATGACCTACCCGCCATCGTGGAAATGCTCGCGGACGACCCGCTGGGTGCCACGCGCGAGTCGCCGGACGACCTGACTCCGTACACCACCGCGTTCCAGCGCCTGGCCGACGACCCGAATCAACACTTGGTCGTCGCCGTACGTGAGGGACGCGTGGTCGGCACCCTCCAGCTCACGATCGTTCCGGGTCTCTCCCGGAAGGGGGCGACCCGGTCGATCATCGAGGGGGTGCGCGTCCATGCCGACGAACGCGGCAGCGGGCTCGGCACCCGCTTCATCGAGTGGGCCGTCGAAGAATCGCGGCGACAGGGTTGCCAGTTGGTGCAGCTGACCTCCGACGTCACGCGCATCGACGCCCACCGTTTCTACGAGCGGCTCGGGTTCACGGCGTCACACGTCGGGTTCAAGCTCCAGCTCTGAAAGCTTGCTGAGACGTCGTTTCACGTGAAACATGCCGCCTCTAGAAACCGCGCCACCCCTGCGGGTCCACCCCACCGGGCACCGGCGCTCCCTCGTCGTAGGGCTCACGGGTGAAGACGAACGACCCCAGGTCGAGATGGCTCACCGAGCCATCTTCCCGTCGTACCACCCGGAGCAGTTCCCCCGCGTAATAGCCGTCCAGCCCCAGCCACGTGCCGTCACCGTGCGGCCGGAAACGCGCTTGGCGTCCCGCGTCCGACAGCGGGCCGATCTCGATCCCGCCGTCGTTCACCAGCCGGAGCGCGAGCACCTGAGTGCCCCAGTACCAAGGGCCGGTCAGCTCCAGGACCTTCTCGTCGACTTCCGGGAGAGGACGCCACGGCTCCGGGATACGTGGCTCGGCCTCGGCGACGATCTTCACCAGGTCTGCGGCCACAGACGCCACCAGGGGCCCTGACGTGCAGTTGGCGAGAGCCACCGCCGCCAGCCCCTCCCGCTCGCTGACCCACAGTCCGGCCAAGAAGCCCGGGAGCGACCCCGTGTGCCCGGCCAGACTGAGCCCCTCCCCACGCAGCAGATCCAGCCCCAGGCCATACGTCCGGTCCCAGTTGTCCGCCTGGGAGGGCGCCGACGGGGTCCGCATCTCCCGCAGTGACTGCGCACCGAGCACCCGCTCGTCACCCTTGACGAGAAAACAGGCGAAGCGCGCCAGGTCCGCCGTCGTGGACCACAGCTGGCCCGCCGGAGCCATCAGTCCCAGGTCCTCGTCGGGCTCCGGCATCATCACGTCCGCCCAGGGATGCACGGCCCAGCCGCCCGCATGGGGTGCCTCGGGCTGCGCGCTCGTACGGTTGAGGCCCAGAGGCTCCAGGATCTCGCGGCGCAGCACCTCCTCCCAGGAGGCGCCCCGCAGTGCCTCCACGAGCGAACCGAGCAGGGTGTAGCCGGGGTTGGAGTAGTGAAAACGACGTCCGACGGGGTGCTTGAAGGGCTGCTCGCCCAGCACATCGGTGAGGTTCGGGCGCGTCGATCCAGGCGTGCGCTCCCACCACTCACCCGGCGTCTCGGCCGCCAGACCACCGGTGTGCGCGAGGAGTTCGGCGATCGTGGCCTCGCCCACGCCGGTCCCCGGCAGATGCTTCTCCAGTGGGTCACCCAGGTCCAGCACCCCCTCGTCCCGCAGCCGCATCACCAGTACGGCGGTGAAGGTCTTGGTGATCGACCCGATGCGGTACTGGACGTTCTCATCCGGCGCGTGTCCGTCGACCATGCTGTGTCCGCCGCTCCACACCAGCTCGCCGTCCCTGGCCACCGAGGCCACCAGCGAGGGGGCTCGCCCCGCTGTCTGAGCGGTGGCGATGCGGTGCAGCAGGGCTCGACGGGTGGCGGGGAGCAGTTCTTCATGAGGCGTTGTCATGGGACCAGTTCATCGGGAGGACGCCGGTACGTCGAGTGGATTCATAGGGAGGTCAGCACGTCGGTGGCGGTGTCGGCGTGGGTACCAGGGCCGGGTCGAGGTCGCAGTCGGGGCCAGAGCCCACTCGTCGTTCCGTCGCGCAAGTACCGCGCCTTCGCTCGTCCCTCGCGCTGGGCCCTTGGGTGGACCGTACCGACGTCACCGCTTGATCTAGACCGCACTCCAGGTCCTAGCCTCACCCGCATGATCACGGAACAGCGAAAGCTCGGCTCCCCGTTCGGTGCGCACAGCACCGCCGACGACGTGCTGGCGGGCCGCGACCTGTCGGGTACCACCGCCCTGGTCACCGGCGGCTACTCCGGTCTCGGTCTGGCGACCACCCGTGCCCTCGTCCGGGCCGGTGCCCACGTCGTCGTCCCGGCCCGCAGGCCCGAAACCGCGGAGGCCGCCCTGCGCGGCGTTCCCCGTACAGAGGTGCACGCCCTCGACCTGGCCGACCTGGGCAGCGTCCGCGTCTTCGCGGAGCGCTTCCTGGAGACCGGCCGCCCCCTCCACCTCCTCATCAACGGCGCGGGCGTCATGGCCTGCCCGGAAACACGCGTCGGCCCCGGCTGGGAGGCGCACTTCGCCATCAACCACCTCGGCCACTTCGCGCTCACACAACGGCTGCGCCCCGCCTTCGCGTCCGGCGGGGCCCGGGTGGTGTCCGTGGCGTCCTCGGGGCACTTTCTGTCCGGCATCCGCTGGGACGACGTCCACTTCCGCACCGGCTACGACCGGTGGTCGGCCTACGCCCAGTCCAAGACCGCCAATGCCCTCTTCGCCCTGCACCTCGACCGTCTGGGCGCACAACACCGCCTGCGGGCCTACGCCGTCCACCCGGGCAGCATCCTCACGACCCTGCAACGCCACATCCCGCGCGAGGAGTGGGTCGCCCAGGGCTGGGTGACGCGGGACGGCACGCCGGCCGTCGGCTTCAAGACCCCGGAACAGGGCGCGGCGACGGCCGTCTGGGCCGCGACCTCCCCTCTGCTGGACGCGCACGGCGGCGCGTACTGCCAGGACTGTGACATCGCCGAACCGGCCACCACCGAGGACATGCTCATCGGTGGGGTGAAGCCCTGGGTCAGAAACACCGACGCGGCAGCCAAGCTGTGGGACCTCTCCTGTGAGCTGACCAATCTCGCCTGAGCAGCTTGCCTCCGCTAGGCGGGCAGAGGCCCGGCATGGTCCAGGAGACGGATGAGCAACCCCACGAACTGATCGCGTTCCTCCGGGCTCAGCGGCGCGAGCAGTACGTCGTGCAGGTCGTCCAGGACCTGGTCGAGGCGGAGCAGATGACGGCGTCCGGCGGCGGAGATCGTGATGACGTTGCGGCGCCGGTCGGCGGGATCCGGGGCACGCTCGACCAGGCCCCGTTCGACCAGTTCGTTGAGCACGCCGACCATGTCGCTGCAGTAGATGCCGGTGCGTCCGCTCAACGCCGCCTGGCTGCCCGGGCCGTCCTCCTCCAGTGCGGCGAGTACGGCGTAATGCCATTTGCGGGCATCGGCCCGGGCCAGCCCTTCGTTGATCAGCCGGTCCGACCGCGCGGTCAGCTGCGACAGCAGTCGGCTGGCCCGCCGGCGCAGCCTGTCGGGCGTCCTCGGCGTGCCGTCATCGGGCCGGTCCGCAGCCTCGGCACTGGTCATGGCGCCCATCTCCATCTTTACGTTAGTTGGACTAACGATGCACGTTCGAGCGAGAACGTCAGCTGCACAAACGCCCGTCGCGGGACCTCAGCGTAGAACGAGCGACCGTTGATGGAAATCGAGCGCATCCCACGCAGATCGAGTGAAACCGACGGAAGGAAGCTCTTGCCCATCAAGAACCTGCGGATCCCCACTCCGGACGGCCAGGCCGACGCGTTCGCCGCCTGCCCCGACGACGGCACGCGGCACCCCGGAGTGCTCATGTACGCGGACGCCTTCGGCATCCGGCCCGTCCTGCGGGAGCTGGCCGGCGAACTGGCCGGGCACGGCTACTACGTACTCGTCCCCAACCTCTTCTACCGGCACGGCACAGCGCCTCTGATCGAACTTCCCGAGTACATCGGAGAAGAGGTCCGCTCCGAGGTCCTGGCCGAGGTGATGCCCTTGGTCAACGCGCACACCGCCGAACGCACCCTGATGGACGCCGACGCCTACCTCGGCTTCCTCGCCGCCCAGCCGGAGGTCGCCCCCGGGCCCGTCGCGGTGACCGGTTCCTGCTTCGGCGGCCTCCTGGCAACGCGCACCGCCGTGGCCCACCCCGACCAGGTGGCCGCCCTCGCCGCGTTCCACGCCCCTGTGAGCGCCGACGGGACCGACGTGTTCTCCGAGCTCACCGCCCAGGCCCACTTCGGCCACGCCGAGAGCGACCTCACGCCCGAGACCCTGGCCGAGCTCAACGAGGCCCTGGACACCGCGGGCGTCAACCACACCTCCGAGATCTACCCCGGCACCGCCCACGGTTTCACCATGTCCGACACCTCGGCCTTCAGCCCGAGCGGCATGCAGCGCCACTGGGACCGCCTGCTCCCCCTCCTCGACCGCACCCTGACCAAACACTGAGCCCAGGCCATCCCGGCGAGGCGGCACGCACGCTGCCCGGTGTGGGCGGGGAGGTGGGTCGGAGGACCCGATCATGCCGCCCGTGCGACGGGCCGCGTTCGCGGCAGAGAGAAGTGGGAGCCGACAACACGCCTCGGATCAGGTCTGTGCCATATCCACGAAGCGCGAGTAATGGCCCTGGAAGGCGACCGTGATCGTCGCCGTCGGGCCGTTACGGTGCTTGCCCACGATGATGTCGGCCTCGCCCGCGCGGGGCGACTCCTTCTCGTACGCGTCCTCGCGGTGCAGCAGGATCACCATGTCCGCGTCCTGCTCGATCGAGCCGGACTCACGCAGGTCGGAGACCATGGGCTTCTTGTCGGTGCGCTGCTCGGGGCCACGGTTCAGCTGGGAGAGCGCGATCACCGGCAGCTCCAGCTCCTTGGCCAGGAGCTTCAGGTTTCGCGACATGTCCGAGACCTCCTGCTGCCGGCTCTCGGCCCGCTTGGAGCCGCCGGACTGCATCAGCTGCAGATAGTCGATGACGACGAGCTTCAGGTCGTTGCGCTGCTTGAGGCGCCGGCACTTGGCGCGGATCTCCATCATCGACAGGTTGGGGGAGTCGTCGATGTAGAGCGGGGCGGCCGAGACGTCCGGCATGCGGCGGGCGAGCCGGGTCCAGTCCTCATCCGTCATCGTGCCCGACCTCATGTGGTGCAGTGCCACACGCGCCTCGGCGGACAGCAGACGCATCGCGATCTCGTTGCGCCCCATTTCGAGCGAGAAGATCACGCTCGGCATGTTGTGCTTGATCGAACAGGCCCGCGCGAAGTCCAGCGCGAGGGTGGACTTACCCATCGCGGGCCGCGCCGCGATGATGATCATCTGTCCGGGGTGCAGCCCGTTGGTGAGCTGGTCGAGGTCGGTGAAACCGGTCGGTACACCGGTCATCTCCCCCGACCGGGAACCGATCGCCTCGATCTCGTCGAGGGCGCCCTCCATGATGTCGCCGAGCGGGAGGTAGTCCTCGGTGGTGCGCTGCTCGGTGACGGCGTAGATCTCGGCCTGGGCGCTGTTGACGATCTCGTCGACGTCGCCGTCGGCCGCGTAACCCATCTGGGTGATGCGGGTGCCGGCCTCGACGAGTCGCCGCAGTACCGCGCGCTCGTGGACGATCTCCGCGTAGTACTCGGCGTTCGCCGCGGTCGGGACCGTCTGGACCAGCGTGTGCAGATACGACGCGCCGCCGACCTTGGTGATCTCGCCGCGCTTGGTCAGATCGGCCGCGACGGTGATCGGGTCGGCCGGCTCGCCCTTCGCGTACAGGTCGAGGATCGAGGCGTAGATCGTCTCGTGCGCGGGCCGGTAGAAATCGTGGCCCTTGAGCACCTCCACGACGTCGGCGATGGCGTCCTTGGAGAGCAGCATGCCGCCGAGGACCGACTGCTCCGCGTCGAGGTCCTGCGGGGGGACACGCTCGAAGGACGAACCTCCCCCGTCCCAACCGCCCTCCCGGCCGCGCTCGTGTTGCTCGTCGCGGCCCCTGCCGCCGTCACGGCGCTGACGGGAGACGGGCAGACGGTCACTGGGACCGCTGTCGGCCCAGGGGTCGTCCAAAGGCTCGGAAATACTCACCGGGCCACCTCCTCCCGTCCGCCGCGCGGACCTAGCCGTGCCCCTCTTACTTACGGCACGACACTGACAAACAAGGGGGCCCAACTCCGGTTCTGACGCGTCGGTTTTACCGGGTTTCCGAGGTCGTACGACGAGGCGGGCGCCGGACCACGGTAGGCCCGCGGGCACCGTCAGCCAATCTGGTTATCCACAGGTGGTGTGGATGACGGGCCCGATGCTGTGGAGAACTCCGCGAAACCTGTGCACGGCCCGGTGGACAGCCCTGTGAACAAGCCCTCAGACCCTGCGTGTCAGCGCCGCTGACCTGCGGTTTTCCCATCCACCGGCTGTGCAGAAGAAAAACTTTTCCCAGCGGGCCAAGATCACGACAAACGGCGCGTCACCGAGCGTCCACCGCGAGTCGAAGTAAGGGTCTCTAGACAATTGCATCTCTTACCTGTGGAAGATTAGATTGGTGTCCATGACACAGGCCCCCCTCGCGCCCAAGGCCGACCGGCGACGACACGACCGGGAGATCATCGCGCTCGCCGTCCCCGCCTTCGGCGCACTGGTCGCCGAGCCCCTCTTCGTGCTCGCCGACAGCGCCATCGTCGGCCACCTCGGCACCGCGCAACTGGCCGGCCTCGGCATCGCCTCGGGTCTCCTCACCACCGCGGTGAGCATCTTCGTCTTCCTCGCCTACGCCACCACCGCCGCGGTCGCCCGCAGGGTGGGCGCCGGCGATCTCCCCGCCGCCATCCGCCAGGGCATGGACGGCATCTGGCTCGCCCTGCTGCTGGGCGCCGCCGTCATCGCCGTCGTCATGCCCACCGCACCGGCGCTCGTGGACGCCTTCGGCGCCTCGGACGCCGCTGCCGGATACGCGATCACCTATCTGCGCATCTCCTCCCTGGGCATTCCCGCCATGCTCGTCGTCCTTGCCGCCACCGGTGTGCTGCGGGGCCTTCAGGACACGAAGACGCCCCTTTACGTCGCGGTCGGCGGTTTCGTCGCCAACGGCCTCCTCAACGTGGGCCTGGTGTACGGCGCCGGCCTGGGCATCGCCGGTTCGGCCTGGGGGACCGTCATCGCCCAGTGCGGCATGGTCGCGGTGTACCTCTTCGTCGTCGTACGCGGCGCCAGACGGCACGGTGCCTCGCTGCGCCCCGATGTGGCCGGGATCCGGGCCTGCGCCCAGGCAGGGGCGCCGCTCCTGGTCCGCACGCTCTCCCTGCGGGCCATCCTGATGCTCGCCACCGCCGTAGCGGCGCGTCTGGGTGACGCGGAGGTCGCCGCTCACCAGATCGCTCTCTCCCTGTGGAATTTCCTGGCCTTCGCGCTGGATGCCATCGCCATCGCCGGACAGGCGATCATCGCCCGCTATCTCGGCGCCGGCGACGCCAAGGGCGCCCGCGCGGTCTGCCGGCGCATGGTGCAGTGGGGTATCGCCGCGGGAGTGGGCCTGGGACTGCTCGTCATCCTCGCGCGGCCGGTGTTCGTCCCGCTCTTCACGGGTGACGCCACGGTCCGGGACGCCGCACTGCCCGCACTCATGGTCGTGGCGCTCGCCCAGCCGATCTGCGGCATCGTCTTCGTCCTCGACGGGGTGCTGATGGGCGCCGGCGACGGGCCCTACCTCGCCTGGGCGATGCTGCTCACGCTGGCCGCCTTCACCCCGGTCGCCCTGCTGGTACCGGTCCTCGGCGGTGGGCTGACCGCGGTGTGGGGAGCCATGACGCTGATGATGCTGGTGCGGATGCTGACCCTGTGGCTGCGCACCCGCTCCGGCCGCTGGATCGTCACGGGCGCCACCCGCTGAACACTCCGTTGTTCCACGTGAAACAGCCGACGGCGATACACGGGAGACAGGGGACGGCGCTTCACGTGAAACAGCCGACGGCGATTCACGTGGCACAGCGGCTGGCGTTTCACGTGAAACGGCGGACGGCAAAGGGGCCGCACCCATCGGGTGCGGCCCCTTCACTCAGTCCAGCCAAGCGGAACGCTTAGGCGGAGACGACCTCGACGTTGACCTTCGCGGCAACCTCGGGGTGCAGACGCACGGACGTCGCGTGGGCGCCCAGGGTCTTGATCGGCGAGCCCAGCTCGACACGACGCTTGTCGATCTTCGGGCCACCGGCAGCCTCGATCGCCGAAGCGACGTCGGCCGGGGTGACGGAACCGAAGAGACGACCGGCGTCGCCGGAGCGGACGGCCAGGCGGACCTTGACGGCCTCGAGCTGGGCCTTGACCTCGTTGGCCTGCTCGATGGTCGCGATCTCGTGGATCTTGCGAGCACGACGGATCTGCTCGACGTCCTTCTCGCCACCCTTGGTCCAGCGGATCGCGAAGTTCCGCGGGATCAGGTAGTTGCGGGCATAGCCGTCCTTGACGTCTACGACCTCGCCGGCGGCACCGAGGCCGGAGACCTCGTGGGTGAGGATGATCTTCATTAGTCGGTCACCCTTCCCTTATCGCGCGGTGGACGTGTAGGGCAGCAGCGCCATCTCACGGCTGTTCTTGACGGCCGTGGCGACGTCACGCTGGTGCTGCGTGCAGTTGCCGGTCACGCGGCGGGCACGGATCTTGCCGCGGTCGGAAATGAACTTCCGCAGCATGTTCGTGTCCTTGTAGTCCACGTACGTGACCTTGTCCTTGCAGAAAGCGCAGACCTTCTTCTTAGGCTTGCGCACAGGCGGCTTCGCCATGGTGTTTCTCCTGTGTGATCAAGAAGTGTGGGTACGGCCCACCCTCGGCCCGAAGGCCCAAAGCCCTGGGGCTTAGAAGGGGGGCTCGTCCGAGTAGCCGCCACCGGAGCCGCCGGAGCTTCCGCCCCAGCCGCCACCGCCGCCGCCCTGCTGCTGGCCGCCACCGGCAGGCGCACCGGTCGCCCAGGGGTCGTCGGCGGGAGCACCGCCGCCGCCCTGCTGCTGACCGCCGCCGGAGCCACCGCCCCAGCTGCCGCCCTGCTGGCCGCCGCCACCGCCGCCGTAACCGCCCTGGCCACCTCGGCCGGTGGTCTTGGTGACCTTGGCCGTGGCGTTCTTCAGGCTGGCGCCGACTTCCTCGACGTCCAACTCGTAGACCGTGCGCTTGATGCCCTCACGGTCCTCGTAGGACCGCTGCTTCAGTCGGCCCTGCACGATGACGCGCATGCCTCGCTGGAGCGACTCCGCGACGTTCTCCGCCGCCTGACGCCAGACCGAGCAGGTCAGGAACAGGCCTTCGCCGTCCTTCCACTCATTGGTCTGCTTGTCAAAGATGCGGGGGGTGGACGCGACACGGAACTTCGCGACCGCCGCACCGGAGGGGGTGAAGCGCAGCTCGGGGTCGTCGACAAGATTGCCGACGACCGTGATGACGGTCTCGCCTGCCATGGGGGAACCTCTCGGCGGGTTTGCTGCTGGCTGCTTGTTGCTGCTACTCGATTCCCGGGTGCCGCTGAGCTAGGAAGCTCAGTGCATCTCGGGACGGAGGACCTTGGTCCGGAGGATCGACTCGTTCAGGTTCATCTGTCGGTCGAGCTCCTTGACGACCGCAGGCTCGGCCTGGAGGTCGATGACCGAGTAGATGCCCTCGGGCTTCTTCTTGATCTCGTAGGACAGACGACGACGGCCCCAGGTGTCGACCTTCTCGACCTTTCCGTTGCCCTCACGGACGACGGAGAGGAAGTTCTCGATCAGGGGGGCGACAGCGCGCTCCTCCAGATCGGGGTCGAGGATGACCATCACTTCGTAGTGACGCATGTGGAACCCACCTCCTTTGGACTCAGCGGCCACGGTCGTTCCGTGGCAGGAGGGTCGTGATGCGTACGCAACCGTATCGGCCGCCACTGACAATCGGCTTCCGCGAACGGGAGCTCCTGCCGTGGCCGGGCAGACACGGGTGCAGACGGTACAGACTACCCGCACCGAGGCTTCCGGTTGAAATCCGGCGGCGGACGGGCAGAATCTGTACACATCGGGTGTGCATGGCGCTACGATGCGCCGCTTTCCGCAGGAGGTGCCTCCTATGGCACAGACAATGCGACACAACAACACCACCTCTCTCCTCGCCTCGGACGGCAGATCCCATCCGCTCCAGGACACGCTGGTCGGCGTGACGCTGGTGCTGGGGGCGATCGCCTTCGTGACGGCGATGTTCCACCACCTCCATCTGCTCAGCTCCTGGGCGGGCCTGGTCGGGATCGCCACGGGTGCGTACGGCCAGTTCATCTCGGCGACGACCCGCGAGCGCTTCGGCCTGATCATCGGTCTCGGGGCCTCGGCGATCGGGTTCTTCCTCGGGATGGCACACGGCGGACTCTTCGGCGGAATCGTCGGCTGACGCCCTCGCCGCACCCCGGCCCCGGGCGGGTCGGGGTGCTGAGGTCGCCTACGGCCAGTCGGGGCGCTCTCGGGGCGCAGTAGGCTTCGGCGCGAGAGCCGGAGCCCCTGAACCCATGGGGACACACCAGCCCGAGGAGCGCCCCGAATGAGTCTGACCCTGAGGACCATCAGTCGCGAGCAGCATCTGGCATATATCCAGACACTGCCGTCGGCGAGTCATTGCCAGGTCCCGGCATGGGCTGACGTGAAGAGCGAATGGCGCTCGGAGAACCTGGGCTGGTTCGACGACCGGACCGGCTACCTGGTCGGCGTCGGCCTGGTGCTCTACCGCCAGCTGCCCAAGCTGAAGCGTTATCTCGCGTACCTCCCCGAGGGCCCGGTCATCAACTGGTACGCCCCGAACCTCGACGAGTGGCTCCAGCCGATGCTCGCGCACCTCAAGCAGCAGGGCGCCTTCTCCGTGAAGATGGGCCCGCCCGTCGTGATCCGCCGCTGGGACGCTCCGGCGATCAAGGCCGGCATCCAGAACCCGGACGTGAAGCGCCTGCGGGACACCGAGGCCACGTTCATCGAGCCGCGTGCCTTCGAGGTCTCCGACCGGCTGCGCCGGATGGGCTGGCAGCAGGGTGAGGACGGCGGCGCCGGCTTCGGTGACGTGCAGCCCCGCTTCGTCTTCCAGGTGCCGCTGGCCAACCGCTCCCTGGACGAGGTCCAAAAGGGCTTCAACCAGCTGTGGCGGCGCAACATCAAGAAGGCCGAGAAGGCCGGCGTCGAGGTCGTCCAGGGCGGTTACCAGGACCTCGCGGAGTGGCAGCGCCTCTACGAGATCACGGCTGTGCGCGACAAGTTCCGCCCGCGGCCGCTCGGCTACTTCCAGCAGATGTGGCAGGCCCTCAACTCCGAGGACCCCAACCGCATGCGGCTGTACTTCGCGCGCCACAACGGCGTGAACCTCTCGGCGGCCACGATGCTCGTCGTCGGCGGTCACGTCTGGTACTCCTACGGCGCCTCGGACAACATCGGGCGCGAGGTCAGGCCCTCGAACGCGATGCAGTGGCGGATGCTCCGCGACGCGTACGCCATGGGGGCCACGGTCTACGACCTGCGCGGCATCTCCGACTCCCTGGACGAGACGGACCACCTCTTCGGTCTGATCCAGTTCAAGGTGGGCACCGGCGGCGAGGCCGCCGAGTACATCGGCGAGTGGGACTTCCCCCTCAACAAGCTGCTGCACAAGGCGCTCGACATGTACATGTCGCGTCGCTGATCCCGCACAACGTCGTTCCACCACTCAGCTACACCGCAGACACGAGAAAGGTTCCGGGATCCAGCCATGGCGCTCACGCTCTATGTCGACACCGCGCGCTGGCGGGCACATCACAAGCACGTGCTGGAGCAGTTCCCGGGCATCGTCCCGGTCTGCAAGGGCAACGGCTACGGCTTCGGTCATGAGCGCCTGGCCGAGGAAGCCACGCGCTTCGGCTCCGACATCCTCGCCGTGGGTACCACCTACGAAGCGGCCCGCATCAAGGACTGGTTCAGCGGCGACCTGCTGGTCCTGACCCCGTTCCGGCGGGGCGAGGAGCCGGTTCCGCTGCCCGACCGCGTCGTGCGCTCCGTGTCGTCGCTCGACGGCGTGCACGGCCTGGTGGGCGCCCGCGTCGTCATCGAGGTCATGTCCTCGATGAAGCGACACGGCGTCAGCGAGCAGGAGCTTCCGCTGCTGCACGCCGCCATCGAGGACGTGCGCCTAGAAGGGTTCGCGCTCCATCTGCCGCTGGACCGCACCGACGGCTCGGACGCCGTCGAGGAGGTCATCGGCTGGATGGACCGCCTGCGCGCGGCCCGTCTCCCGCTGCACACGATGTTCGTCAGCCACCTCAAGGCCAATGAACTCGCTCGCCTTCAGCAGCAGTTCCCGCAGACCCGCTTCCGGGCGCGCATCGGCACGAACCTCTGGCTGGGCGACCACGAGGCCACCCAGTACCGCGGCGCCGTCCTGGACGTCACCGCCGTCTCCAAGGGCGACCGTTTCGGCTACCGCCAGCAGAAGGTCGCGTCCGACGGCTGGCTCGTCGTGGTCGCCGGCGGTACCTCGCACGGCGTGGGTCTGGAGGCCCCGAAGGCGCTGCACGGCATGATGCCCCGCGCCAAGGGGGTGGCCCGCGCGGGCCTCGCGACCGTCAACCGCAACCTCTCGCCGTTCGTGTGGGGCGGCAAGCAGCGCTGGTTCGCCGAGCCGCCGCACATGCAGGTGTCCATCCTCTTCGTGCCCTCCGACGCACCGGAGCCGAAGGTCGGCGAGGAGCTGGTGGCCCACCTGCGGCACACCACCACGCAGTTCGACCGGATGGTGGATCGCTGAGTCATCTCCGGGGCACTGCGCACCACACCGCTCCGGAACGCCGCGCACCACATCGAAGGGGCCGGACACGACATGCTCGTGTCCGGCCCCTTCGGCCATTCGAGGGCCCTTGTTCGCTCAGGGCGAAACCCCGTCGGTGACCGACCCCCACTTCACGGGCGGCCCCGCACTGGAGTGCGCCATACGCCGCCCGGAATGGGCCCCGACGCCCAGCACGAGGACGTCCTCCGCCCCGTCCAGGACACCGCCCGAAGGGTCGTCGTCCCCGCCCCGCCGCACCACGTCCCGCTCCGGCAGCAGGACGTCGCGTACGACCACGGCGCACAGGTACAGCGTCCCCAGCAGGTGGATGGCGATGACGACCTGATAGCCCTCGGTGGGCAGTCCCTTGTGGGCGTCTCCGCTGGTCGTGTACGCCAGGTACATCCAGATCCCGAGGAAGTACACGACCTCGCACGCCTGCCAGATCAGGAAGTCGCGCCAGCGCGGCCTCGCGAGCGCCGCCAAGGGGATCAGCCACAGGACGTACTGCGGCGAGTAGACCTTGTTGGTCAGGACGAAGGCGGCGACCACCAGGAAGGCCAGCTGCGCGAAGCGCGGCCGGCGCGGGGCGGTGAGACCGAGCGCGCCTATGCCGAGGCAGACGAGAAGCATCAGGACCATCGCCAGGAGGTTCACGGTGTCCGTGGCCAGGGGGGAGTCCATGCGCTGGTCGAGGATCAGCCAGAAGGATCCGAAGTCGACGCCGCGTTCCCGGCTGAACGTGTAGAACTTCGACCAGCCCTCACCGGCGAGCAGTATCACCGGCAGGTTCACGACGAGCCAAGTGCCCGCCGCACCCACCAGGGCGGTCCCGAACTCCCGCCACCGGCCCGCGCGCAGGCACAGGATCAGCAGCGGTCCGAGCAGCAGCACGGGATAGAGCTTGGCGGCCGTGGCGAGCCCCAGGAGAACGCCGAAAGCGAGGGCGCGTCCCCGGGACCACATCAGCATCGCGGCGGCCGTGAGAGCGACGGCGAGCAGGTCCCAGTTGATGGTGGCCGTCAGCGCCAGGGCGGGCGAGAGGGCCACGAGCAGGGCGTCCCAGGGGCGGCGGCGATGCGTGCGGGTGACGCAGACGGCGACGACGGCGGCACAGGCCATCAGTATCCCCGCGTTGACCATCCAGTAGATCTTCTCCTGGTGGTGGATGGATCCGCTGCCGGGCGTCACCCAGGAGGCCAACTCCATGAACAGGCCGGTCAGGACCGGGTACTCCAGGTACTCCATGTCACCGGGCAGCTTGTCGAAGTACGGCACGAGGCCGTCGGCGAAGCCGCGTCCTTCGTAGAGGTGGGGGATGTCGGAGTAGCACGCGTGCGTGTACTGCGAGCTCGTCCCGAAGAACCACGCGCCGTTGTAGCACGGCATCTTCTGGACCATCCCGAGCGCGAACATCCCGAGCGCCACGAGTGCGATGACGCGTACCGGCGTCCACCAGGTCGCGCAGGTCAACGCTCTTCGGCCAAGGGGACCGCCGAGCAGCTCGCTGCCGGCCCGGGCGACCTCGTCCTCCATGGTCGGCTGTACCGGCTCGGGCTCCCACCGGTTCACGGTCTCGTACGCGCTCGTGCTCGGCGTCTCTGCGCCCGGGTCGGCGCTGGGGTCTGCACTGGGCATGCCCGCCATCCTGCCGTACCTGGCTGAGAGCACGGCCCGTACGCGGCTGAGAACACGGTCCGTACGCGACGGAGAACGCGGCCCGTAAGCGACGGAGGATACGGCGAGGGCCGCCACACCCGTCGGTGTGGCGGCCCTCGTTTCACGTGAAACATCCGCTGCCCGGCTACAGCCCGGCCGGAGGCCCCGCTCAGCCCTGTCGGCCTCGCGGGCCGCCGAAGAGCCCTCCGTCCTCCTGGCCGGGCGGATCAGCCGTGGGAGGCGGGGTTTCCCCGCCCGGGTCGCCGTTGGCGCCACCGTCTTCGGCACCGCCGTCGACACCGCCGTCCTCATGGCCGCACTCCCAGTCCCACTGGCTGCAGGACTCCTCGGGGTCGGGCGACTTCGTGGGGGGCTTCGTCGTCTCCGTCTCGGTCGGCGCCGGGGGCGAGGGTTTGTCCTCCTCCTCCTTCGGCTCCTCGGTCGCCGTGGGGCTGGGCGGCGGCGGGGGCGTCTCGCCGACCACCTTTCCGATGGGCTGCGGCACGGGGAAGTTCTCGACGGGCTCGCCCTTGAGCGCGTTCGACATGTAGTCCTGCCAGATCTTCGCGGGGAACGAGGCGCCGTGGATCTTCTCCTCACCGCCCGTGCCGAACATCTCCAGGAACTCGCGCTTCTTGTTGGCCTCGTCGTCGTCCAGGCGGTACATGCTGACCGCTGTCGAGAGCTGCGGGGTGTACCCGACGAACCAGGCCGACTTGTTGCCGTCGGTCGTACCGGTCTTGCCCGCGACCGGGCGGTTGCCCAGCTGGGCCGAGGTACCGGTGCCCTTCTCCACGACGGTCCTCAGCACGTCGGTGACGTTGTCGGCCACCTCTTCCTCGAAGACTCGCTTGGTCTGCTTCTCGTGCTTGTAGACCTCGTCGCCCTCGTGCACGACCTTGGTGACCGAGTACGGGTCGTTCTGCTCGCCGCTGGCCGCGAAGGTGGAGTAGGCCCCGGCCATCCGGATCGCGCTCGGCGAGGAGGTGCCGAGCGAGAACGACGGATAGTTGGAGCTGGCCATGGAGCGGTCGTCCTTGAGGCCGGCGTCCATCGCCGCCTCCTTCACCTTGCTCAGCCCGACGTCCATGCCGAGCTGCACATAGGCCGAGTTGACCGACTCGCGCATCGCCTCACGCAGGTCGATCTGGTAGGTGGGAGGGTTGTACGACTGGTTCCCGTCGTTCTTCTGGTTCCACTGCTTGCCGTCGCGGTCGGTCCAGACGGTGCCGTTGTAATTCTGGATCTTCAGTTCGTTCTTTCCGCTGTACAGGCTCTTCGGATTGACGACCGTGCGCTCGGCCTCGCTCTGGATCTCCGGGCCCTTCGGATCGCGCACGCCGTACTTGAAGGCGGCGGCCAGCACGAAGGGCTTGTACGTCGAACCCACCTGGGCGCCGGTCTGGTCGGCGTTGTTGGTGAAGTGCTTCGTCGCGTCGACACCACCGTAGATCGCCTTGATCGCGCCGTCCTCGGGGTCCACGGACGCCCCGCCGAACTGGACGTGCGTGTCCTTCTCCGGACGCAGCTTCGGGTTGATCTTTTCCTTGCGGACCTTGTTGACCGCCTTCTCGAGCTCCTTGACCTTCGTCCTGTCGAAGGTCGTGTGGATCTCGTAGCCACCCCGCTGGAGCTGCTCGGCGGTGATGTCGGTGTTCCGGATGACATAGGCCTTGGCCAGGTCCACGAGGTAACCCGTCTGGCCGCCCAGCTGGATGTTCGACCGCGGGTTCTTCAGCTTCGGGAAGTCTCGGTACTTGTCCCGCTCCGCGGAGGTGAGGCGGCCGTCCTTGACCTCCTCGTCGAGGATCCACTCCCACCGCTTCTTGGCGCGCGCGGTGTTGTCCTGCCGCGTGGCCGCGGGGTCGATCTCGGGGTAGCCGGCCGGGTCGTAGTACGTAGCGCCCTTCAGGACCGTCGCGAGGAGAGCGCACTCGCTCGGGTCGAGCTCCTTGGCCTCCTTGTCGAAGTACGCCCGCGCGGCCGCCTGGATGCCGTAGGCCCCGCGACCGTAGTAGGCCGTGTTGAGGTAGCCGGCCATGATCTTTTCCTTGGACTCGGTCCGGCCGACCTTTATGGAGATGAACAGCTCTTTGAACTTGCGGCTGAACGTCTGCGACTGGTCACCCAGCCGCGCGTTCTTCACGTACTGCTGGGTGATCGTGGAGCCGCCCTGCGTCTGCCCGCCCTTGGCCATGTTGACCAAGGCACGCGCGATGCCCATCGGGTCGACGCCCTTGTCGTCCTCGAACGTCTTGTTCTCGGCCGACATGACGGCGAAGCGCATCTCCTTGGGGATGTCGTCGTAGCCGATGATCTGGCGGTTGCGCTCACCACCGGTCGCGACCATCTGCTTGCCGTCGGCCCAGTAGTAGACGTTGTTCTGGGCCTTGGCCGCCTTGTCGACCTCCGGCACCTCCACCAACGCGTACGAGATGCCCGCGACTGCCATCAGGCTGCCGAGGAAGGCGAGGAACAGGCCGCTGACCAGGCGCCACGACGGAACCCAGCGCCGCATGCCGTGCCGGCCCGCGCGCGGGTAGTCGATGAACCGCTTCTTGCCGGACGGCCCGGGACCCCGGCCTCGGCCGCCGCGCCCGGCGCCACCGCCCGAGCCACCGGATCCACCGCCGCGACGCCCCCCGCCACCGCCGCGTCCGCCACCGCCGGCCTCGGCCGCCCGGCGACGACCGCCGCTCGCGCCGACCGAGCCGCTGCGTTGCGCGGCGCGACGGGCCTGGGCCCGCCCGCCGTAGGGGCGCTCCCCCTCGTCCGGGGTACCGGACGCACGCGTCCCGAAGGACGCCTCCCCATATGAGGTGTCTCCGTAGGCCGCTTCTCCGTAGGACCTGTCTCCGTAGGAGGAAGAGGACGGTCCAGTGGCATCTCGCGGTGCCGCACGGCGGCCCGACGGCGCTGCTGGGGCGCCACGCCTGGCCGCGGGTCGTCCGCCACCCTGCGGCTGCGGCGGTTTGCGACGGTGCTCGCTCATCGAACGATTACTCCTCGGGCAGGCGCAGTTGCCCGCGCCTGGAAACGGCGGCTGGTTTCCGGTCCCCCCGACGTACGGGTGCGCCCGTCCCGGCGCTCACCCGCACTACACCGGGGATGACGACGGTCCCTGGGGTCACTTGGTTCCCGGTGGCATGCATGGCGCACAGACTACGCACGGTCAAAACCCTCGTAGGACCGAAGTTCACCCCAAATCAGGCAAGTTACTTCCTACGAATCGGTGATGTGACGCCGTTCACCGTGCCCCCTCTTGTCTCAAGCGGATCACCGTTCTATCGTCTCGATGTATCGAGTCGATACATCAGCTCGGCATAACGGTCGGCACAAGGGCCGCTCCGAGGGACCGCGGCAGACGGGAGGCGAAGATGAGCAGGCGCTCCGGCATCCTGGAATTCGCCGTCCTCGGCCTCCTCAGAGAGTCCCCGATGCACGGCTATGAGCTGCGCAAACGCCTCAATACGTCGCTGGGGGTGTTCCGTGCCTTCAGCTACGGGACGCTCTACCCCTGCCTCAAGACGCTGGTCGCCAACGGCTGGTTGATCGAGGAGGAGGGCAGCACCTCCGAGGACGCCCTCGCGGCTCCGCTCACCGGGCGACGCGCCAAGATCGTCTACCGGTTGACGGCGGAAGGTAAGGAGCACTTCGAGGACCTGCTCTCGCAGACCGGCCCGGACGCGTACGAGGACGAGCACTTCGCGGCCCGCTTCGCCTTCTTCGGGCAGACCTCGCGGGACGTGCGGATGCGGGTGCTCGAAGGCCGCCGCAGCCGCCTCGAAGAGCGTCTGGAGAAGATGCGCGCCTCCCTGGCCCGTACCCGGGAGCGCCTCGACGACTACACGCTCGAGCTGCAGCGGCACGGCATGGAGTCCGTGGAGCGCGAAGTGCGCTGGCTGAACGAGCTCATCGAGAGCGAGCGAGCGGGACGGGACCAGCAACGGCCCTCCCCCGAAAGCTCCGCTCAGCAGAACAGCACATCTGGGGAGTCGACGGGCCTGCCCCGGCGGCGGGACAACGACCCGCCGCCGGATCCGTCCGACCGCCCCGCCAAGTGAGACCCAGCGTTCCGCGGGGTTTCAACCGGAATACCGAGAACAAACAGGGAGCAACCGGAATGGGTTCGGTTCGCGTAGCCATCGTCGGCGTGGGCAACTGCGCCGCCTCGCTGGTCCAGGGCGTCGAGTACTACAAGGACGCCGACCCGGACGCCAAGGTCCCGGGCCTGATGCACGTCCAGTTCGGCGAGTACCACGTCGGTGACGTCGAGTTCGTCGCCGCCTTCGACGTCGACGCGAAGAAGGTCGGCCTCGACCTCGCGGACGCGATCGGCGCCAGCGAGAACAACACCATCAAGATCTGCGACGTGCCGAACACCGGCGTGCAGGTCCAGCGTGGCCACACCCTCGACGGCCTGGGCCTGTACTACCGCCAGACCATCGAGGAGTCCGCCGAGGCCCCGGTCGACGTCGTCCAGGTCCTCAAGGACCGCGAGGTCGACGTCCTCGTCTGCTACCTGCCCGTCGGGTCCGAGGACGCCGCGAAGTTCTACGCGCAGTGCGCCATCGACGCGAAGGTCGCGTTCGTCAACGCCCTGCCGGTCTTCATCGCGGGCACCAAGGAGTGGGCGGACAAGTTCACCGAGGCCGGCGTGCCGATCGTCGGTGACGACATCAAGTCGCAGGTCGGCGCCACCATCACGCACCGCGTGATGGCGAAGCTGTTCGAGGACCGCGGTGTCCGTCTCGAGCGCACCATGCAGCTCAACGTCGGCGGCAACATGGACTTCAAGAACATGCTGGAGCGCGACCGCCTCGAGTCGAAGAAGATCTCGAAGACGCAGGCCGTCACCTCGCAGATCCCCGACCGCGACATGGGCGCGAAGAACGTCCACATCGGCCCGTCGGACTACGTCGCGTGGCTCGACGACCGCAAGTGGGCGTACGTCCGCCTCGAGGGCCGCGCCTTCGGTGACGTCCCGCTGAACCTCGAGTACAAGCTCGAGGTCTGGGACTCCCCGAACTCCGCCGGTGTCATCATCGACGCCCTGCGCGCCGCGAAGATCGCCAAGGACCGGGGCATCGGCGGTCCGATCCTCTCCGCGTCCTCGTACTTCATGAAGTCCCCGCCGGTGCAGTACTTCGACGACGAGGCCTACGAGAACGTCGAGAAGTTCATCAAGGGCGAGGTCGAGCGCTGACCCGCTCTCTTCCTGCCGCTTGAGAGGGTCCCCGGGCATCGCGCCCCGGGGGCCCTCCTCGTATGTGAGGGTGGGGACCCTCGGGAAAGTGGGGGCCATGGCCGTCGTCGGTGACCTGCGTGTCCTGCTGCGTCTGCGGGACTTCCGGCGCCTGCTCGCCGTACGACTGATCTCCCAGAGCGCGGACGGCGTCTATCAGGTCGCCCTCGCCGCGTACGTCGTCTTCTCCCCGGAGAAACAGACCTCGCCCGCGGCGATCGCCTCCGCCATGGCGGTGCTGCTCCTTCCGTATTCGCTGATCGGCCCCTTCGCGGGCGTCCTCCTGGACCGCTGGCCACGGCGGCAGGTCTTCCTCCACGGCAATCTCCTGCGCGCGGTGCTGGCGGCGCTGACCGCCCTGCTGATGCTCGGCGGCGCCCCCGACGGGCTCTTCTACGTCTCCGCCCTGTGCGTCACCGCCGTCAACCGCTTCGTCCTCGCCGGGCTCTCGGCCGCGCTGCCGCGGGTGGTCGACGCCGACCGGCTGGTCATCGCCAACTCCCTTTCGCCGACGGCGGGGACGCTGGCCGCGACGGCCGGTGGCGGCATCGCCTTCGTCGTCCGTCTGGCGGGCCCCGACTCGGACGCGGCGGTCGTGCTGCTCGGAGCGGCCCTGTACCTCTGCGCGGCGCTCGCCTCGCTCCGGATGTCCCGCGGGCTGCTCGGCCCCGACCCCGAACTGGTGCGGCCCCGCCTCGGCCAGGCCCTGGCCGGCACGGCACGCGGCCTGCGGGCGGGCGTGGGCCACCTGGCGCGGCGCCCCGCGGCGGCCCGCGCCCTGGCCGCCATCACGGTGCTGCGGTTCTGTTACGGCGCGCTGACCGTCATGGTCCTGATGCTGTGCCGGTACGCCTGGACGTCCACGGAGTCCGAGGGGCTGGCGCTGCTCGGCCTCGCCGTCGGGGTTTCCGGGGCGGGGTTCTTCGTGGCGGCCGTGGTGACGCCGGCCGCGGTGGGACGGCTCGGGCCGGGCCGGTGGGTCGCCGTGTGCGCGGGAGCGGCGGCGCTCCTTGAACCTGCCCTGGCCCTCTCGTTCGAAGCCGCCCCGCTCCTCGTCGCCGCGTTCCTCCTCGGCCTGACGACCCAAGGCCCGAAGATCGCCACGGACACGGTGGTGCAGTCCTCGGTGGACGACCGTTTCCGTGGCCGGATCTTCTCCCTCTACGACGTGCTCTTCAACGTCGCTTTCGTGGGCGCAGCCGCCGTGGCCGCGCTGATGCTGCCGCCTGACGGCCGGTCGGTTCCACTTGTCGTCACCGTGGCTCTGCTGTACGCAGCGATTGCTTCGGCTATGGCCCGGTTTGACGTGCAGTAAGTGTCACATCAGTGCCACAGAGCCGCTCTGGGCTTCAGAGATGTCACTGCGTCCGGATAACTTACGGGCGTCTTATCCGCGCCATCGCGCTCTCGTTCGAGGGGGACCCCCAAAGTGACCACTCCGCCGCCCCAGGGCCAAGCTCCGTACCCGCCCCAGGGACAGGCCCCTTACGGCCAGCCTCAGAACCCTTACGGCCAGCCCCAGGGCGGCGCCCCGCAGCAGGGCCAGCCGGCCGCTCCGCAGCCGCCGTACCCGGCCTTCAACCAGGGCGCCCCGGTTCCCCCGCCGGCCACTCCGCGCCAAGGCCGCGGCAAGAAGCTCCTCCTGCGCATCGGCGGCTTCATCCTCGTCGCCATCCTCATAGCCGTCGGCAAGTGGTACCTGGGCAAGAGCGATGCCGAGACGACCGCGGTCGGCAGCTGCATGCACAACGAGGGCACCGACTTCAAGCCGGATCTGAAGGAAGTCGACTGCTCGTCCAGCGACTCCGAGTTCAAGGTGGTCGAGAAGTTCGACGGCACCAGCGATGCCGAGAAGTGCCGGGCGGTCAAGACTTCTCAGATCGCCTACTACCAGCAGGGCAAGGGCCACGACGTAGTGCTCTGCCTGAAGAAGACGAAGTAGCGGGACCAGTAGGGCTCCAGAAGATTCCAAGGGGCGGTGTTTCACGGTTTCACGTGAAACACCGCCCCTTGGTCCGTCTTGGTCCCTCCTGGGCGCTGCGGGTGTTTCACGTGAAACACCCCTCTCGCCTCAGTCCTGCGAGGCCCACCACTCCTTGAGTGCCGCCACCGCCGCGTCCCGCTCCATGGGGCCGTTCTCCAGGCGCAGTTCCAGCAGGAACTTGTAGGCCTTGCCGATGGCAGGCCCGGGGCCCACGCCCAGGACCTCCATGATGTCGTTGCCGTCCAGGTCGGGGCGGATCGAGTCCAGCTCCTCCTGTTCCTGGAGGCGGGCGATGCGCTCCTCCAGACCGTCGTACGCACGCGACAGCGCGTTCGCCTTGCGCTTGTTGCGCGTGGTGCAGTCCGAGCGGGTCAGCTTGTGCAGGCGCTCCAGGAGCGGGCCCGCGTCCCGCACGTAGCGGCGCACGGCCGAGTCCGTCCACTCGCCCGTGCCGTAGCCGTGGAAGCGGAGGTGGAGCTCCACGAGGCGCGAGACGTCCTTCACCAGCTCGTTGGAGTACTTGAGCGCCGTCATGCGCTTCTTGACCATCTTGGCTCCGACCACCTCATGGTGGTGGAAGGAGACCCGGCCGTCGCTCTCGAAGCGCCGCGTCTTCGGCTTGCCGATGTCGTGCAGCAGTGCCGCGAGCCGGAGCGTCAGGTCGGGGCCGTCCGTCTCCAGCGCCATCGCCTGCTCAAGAACGATCAGCGAGTGGTCGTAGACGTCCTTGTGCCGGTGGTGCTCGTCCCGCTCCAGGCGCAGCGCCGGAAGCTCGGGCAGGACCCTCGCGGCGAGACCCGTGTCGACGAGGAGGGCGAGGCCCTTGCGCGGGTGCGTGGAGAGGAGCAGCTTGTTCAGCTCGTCCCGCACGCGCTCCGCCGAGACGATGTCGATGCGCTCGGCCATCGCCTTCATCGCGGCGACCACCTCGGGCGCCACCTCGAAGTCCAGCTGTGCGGCGAACCGCGCGGCCCGCATCATCCGCAGCGGGTCGTCCGAGAAGGACTCCTCGGGCGTGCCAGGGGTCCGCAGAACGCGCCCGGACAGGTCCTCGAGCCCGCCGTGCGGGTCGATGAACTCCTTCTCGGGGAGCGCCACGGCCATCGCGTTCACGGTGAAGTCACGGCGGACGAGGTCTTCCTCGATGGAGTCGCCGTAGGACACCTCGGGCTTGCGCGAGGTCCTGTCGTACGCCTCCGAGCGGTACGTCGTGATCTCGATCTGGAAGCTCTGCTCGCTGTCGCCGGCGCGGCCCTCCTTCTGGCAGCCGACCGTCCCGAAGGCGATCCCGACCTCCCACACCGCGTCGGCCCACGGCCGGACGATCTGCAGGACGTCCTCGGGGTGGGCATCAGTGGTGAAGTCCAGGTCGTTGCCGAGCCGGCCCAGCAGGGCGTCCCTGACCGAGCCGCCGACCAGGGCGAGAGAGAACCCGGCCTCCTGGAAACGGCGGGCGAGGTCGTCCGCGACAGGGGACACGCGCAGCAGTTCGGCGACCGCGCGGCGCTGCACCTGGCTCAGTGCGCTGGGATTGTCTTCATTGGCGTTCGGCACAACAGAAAAGGGTACGTGCCCCGGGCGCCCGGAGCCGACCCGATTGCCGTCGGCCGCCCGCGGCCCGCACCGACACGGACCGCGCCTCGGTACCCCCGGTCGGGTCCTTCGATCCCGTGGAGCAGTCCGCGGCACTTCGCCACAGCGCGCATCGTTACCATGCGTGGACGCACAACCGACGACCACTGACGACGAGGGACGGGCGAACGCGTGGCCGAGGCGGCAGACTTCCCGGGGACGAGCCCCTCACCTGCCCGCCGGTGGCTGCGGCGCACCGCAGCACTCCTGGTGGGTACCCCTTTGCTGGCCGGCGCCCTACAGGCCCCGGCAGGCCCCGCGCACGCCACCGTGTCGAGCGCGGCGGCCGAAGCCACCGGCTCCACCACCGTCGACGTCTCGCTGGACGCGCTCACTCCCACGGTTCCCGACGAGGACGACACCCTCACCGTCTCCGGCACCGTCACCAACAACAGCAGGCAGACGGTGACCGGGGCCCAGGTCGGGCTGCGGGTCGGACCGTCGTTCAGTGGCCGCAGCGAGATCGACCGGGCTGCGGAGCGCCGGGGCTTCCAGCCGGGGTCGGACGGCAGCGAGGTCGGCGGCAAGTACGTCGACAAGTTCGACAAGCTCGTTCCCGGCGTCCGGCAGGACTTCAGCATCAGGGTGCCCGTGAAGGCCCTGGACCTCGGGGCCGACGGTGTCTACCAGCTGGGTGTGACCCTCACCGGGCAGACCCCGGTGCAGGGCTATCCGCAGGTGCTCGGCATCGAGCGCACCTTCTTGCCGTGGCAGCCCGGGGCGGCAGAGACGAAGACGAAGACGGCCTACCTGTGGCCGCTCATCTCCGACACCCACCTCACGGCGAAGACGGAGTCCGACGAGCAGCAGACGCCCGTCTTCAAGAACGACGATCTGGCCGAGGAGCTGGCCCCGGGCGGACGCCTGCAACAGCTGCTGACCCTCGGCAGTGACCTCGACGTCACGTGGGTTCTCGACCCGGACCTGTTGACCACCGTCGAGGCGATGACCAAGGGCTACCAGATCCAGAACGACGGCGGGAAGACCACGAGGACCGGCAAGCACCAGGCGGTGGCCACAGAGTGGCTCAACGACCTGGAGGCGGCCGTCAAGGGCAAGAAGATCGTCGCGCTGCCCTTCGCCGACCCCGACCTCGCCTCCCTCGCGCACAACGGCAGGGCCGTCAGCGGATCCCTCAGCCACCTCAAGGACGCCACCGAAGCCGGGGTCCGGGCGGTGGAGACGATCCTGCACGTCAAGCCGAGCACAGACTTCGCGTGGCCCGCCGAAGGGGCGATCGACCCGTCCATCGTCGACGTGTCCACCTCCGCGGGCGCCCACACGGTGATCGCCCGCAGCGACAGTCTGCGCGAGACCAGCGGCCTGCCGTACTCGCCCAACGCGGCCCGGCCCATCGGCGGGGGAACGACCGCCGTGGTGGCCGACGCGCGTCTGTCCACCGCCTTCCAGGGCGACATGTCGGAGGCCGAGAACTCCACGCTCGCCGTCCAGGAGTTCGTCACCCAGAGCCTGATGCTCAACCTCCAGGACCCCGGCAGGCAGCGCAGCGTCGTGGTCGCCCCGCAGCGCATGCCGTCGGCCAGCCAGGCCCAGACCATGGCGAAGGCCCTGACCGCGCTCCAGGGCGGTCGGTGGTCGCAGTCCGAGGACCTCACCGCGGCGGCGAAGGAGAAGCCGGACCCGCGGGCCACCACCCGGGTGCCCTCGACCGGGGCGTACCCGGCCTCGCTGCGCAGGCAGGAGCTGCCGCAGTCGGCCTTCGAGTCGATCCGCGACACCCAGGGCATGCTGGAGCGCTTCCAGGTGATCCTCACGGACGAGGACCGGGTGGTCACCCCGTTCGGACGGGCCATAGACCGTGAGATGTCCACGTCCTGGCGCGGCCGCCCGGCGCAGGCGTCCACCTACCGGGGCAGCGTCGAGAGCTACCTGCGCGAGCTGACCGAGCAGGTCGCCCTGATCAACAGGTCCGACGCGAAGCTCTCCGGGCGCAGCGCGACCATCCCGGTGTCCGTGCAGAACAACCTGGTGCAGGGCGTCGAGAACCTGACCCTGCGGCTGTACTCGCAGAACCCCACCCGGCTCAAGATCGGCGACGGGCAGTTCGAGGAACACCCGGTGAAGATCGCGGGCGGGCACTCCCAGTCCGTGAAGTTCACCACTACGGCCAACGCCAACGGCCCGGTCCCGGTCTACGCCCAGCTCTACACGGAGGACGGGCAGCTCTACGGAGATGCCGTGCACTTCGAGGTCAATGCCACCGAGGTCACCCCCACGGTCATGCTCGTCATCGCCGGCGGCCTCCTGCTGCTCGTGCTCGCCGGATTCCGGATGTACACGCAGCGCAAGCGAGCGGCCCGCCGGCTGGCCGAGCAGGAAGGCCAGGAGGACGGCCCCGACGGCGAAGCCGGTACGGCGTCCGGGGAGGACGACCCCGAGCAGCCGAGTGACCCGACACCGGACACCGGTCCCGAAAGCACCGACCCGTCGGAGACGGGTGAGAGAGTGGACCGTTGAGCGATGTCGTGGCCGGTGGGCCCGGGGACGATGAGGTGGGGTAAACCATGAACGCGCCGTACGACGGTGACCGCGGCCAGGGCTCGGGCGGCTCCGCCTCGCCCGAGGGCCCGCCCGCGGACTCTGCCGACCACGGGCAGGTTCCGCCGCAGCCCGCGCCCGACACCTACTTCCAGGACGCCTACGAGCAGGATCCCTACCGGGCGCGGGACCTCTCCGCCCAGGATCCGGTGACCGAGGCGCTCTACGACCGTGCGGCCCACCCTCCGCCGCCGCCGGGCACCTACCCGCAGCAGCCGCTCTACAGCCGGCCGCCCACGCCCGAGCACGCCCCCGACCCTCGCGTGTGGGCCCAGCCCCCGGCCCCGGAGCCGGAGGGCCCCACCCGGCATCTGCCGTACGGCGACGACGCCCGTACGACGCAGTTCGTGGGCGTCGACGACCTGGTCACCCAGGCCGGCGAGGAGCGGCACGAGCCAGACGCCTTCGCCCACCTCTTCCGCGACCAGCAGTCCGGCGGCCACGGCGGCCATCAGGTCGGCTACCAGCAGGACGGCCACCCTCAGGACGACGGCTACCCGCAGGACTACAACGGCTATCCCCAGAGCGGCTATCCCCAGAGCGGCTACCCGCAGGAGAACGGCTACCCGCAGGGCGGACACCAGCAGGGCAACGGCTACCCGCACGGCAACGCCTATCCCCAGAACGACAACGGCTACCCCCAGGGCGGCTACCAGCAGCCCCTCGACAGCGGCTATCCCCCCGCCGACCAGTCGATCGTGCCCGCCCCCGCGGCACCGGTGCCCCCGCCCGTCGCGACGCCGGCCGCGGCGCCCGCCCCGAAGTCGGGCGGCCGGGCCTCGGGCCTGCTGAAGTCCAGCGCCGTCATGGCGGCGGGCACACTCGTCTCCCGCCTCACCGGTTTCATCCGCTCCGCGCTGATCGTCTCGGCGTTGGGCGTCGGCCTGCTCGGCGACACCTTCCAGGTCGTCTACCAGATCCCGACGATGATCTACATCCTCACGGTCGGCGGCGGCCTGAACTCGGTGTTCGTCCCGCAGCTTGTCCGTTCCATGAAGGAGGACGAGGACGGCGGCGAGGCCTACGCCAACCGCCTGCTGACCCTCGTCATGGTGGCGCTCGGCGTCCTCACCGTCCTCGGCATGGTCCTGGCCCCCCAGTTGGTCCGGGTGATGTCCGTTCCGGTCGCCAACGACCCCGCGGCGACCGAGGTCGGCACGACGCTGCTGCGCTACTTCCTGCCCTCGATCTTCTTCATGGGCATCCACGTGGTCATGGGCCAGATCCTCAACGCGCGCGGAAAGTTCGGCGCGATGATGTGGACCCCGGTCCTCAACAACATCGTCATCATCGCCACACTCGGCATGTTCCTCTGGGTGTACGGCACCGCGGCGACGTCCCGCATGTCCGTCGACAGCATCCCGCCGGAGGCCGAGCGACTCCTCGGCTTCGGTGTCCTGCTCGGTCTCGTCGTACAGGCCCTGGCCATGTTCCCGTACCTGCGCGAGACCGGGTTCAAGCTGCGTCCCCGCTTCGACTGGAAGGGCCACGGTCTCGGCAAGGCCGCCAAGCTCGCCAAGTGGACGGTCCTTTTCGTGCTGGCCAACCAGGCGGGCGCCCTCGTCGTCACCCAGCTGGCCACCGCCGCCACCACCGACCTGCCCTCGACGAGCGGCATCGGCTTCTCCGCCTACGCGAACGCCCAGCTCATCTGGGGACTCCCGCAGGCCATCATCACGGTGTCGCTGATGGCGGCCCTGCTGCCCCGGCTGGCCCGCTCGGCCCAGGACGGGGACCCCGGCTCCGTCCGGGACGACATCTCCCAGGGCCTGCGCACGACGGCCGTCGCGATCGTGCCCATCGCCCTCGGCTTCGTCGCCCTCGGCATCCCGGTCTGCACGTTGATCTTCGGCTCCTCGGGCACCGAGCAGGCCACGAACATGGGCTACATGCTGATGGCCTTCGGCCTCGGCCTGATCCCGTACTCCGTGCAGTACGTCGTGCTGCGCGCCTTCTACGCCTACGAGGACACGCGCACCCCCTTCTACAACACGGTCATCGTGGCGGCCGTGAACGCCGCCGCCTCCGGGGCCTGCTACATGCTGCTGCCCACCCGCTGGGCGGTCACCGGCATGGCGGCCGTCTACGGCCTCGCCTACGCCATCGGCGTGGGCGTCGCCTGGCAGCGGCTGCGCAAGCGGCTCGGCGGCGACCTGGACGGCTCCCGTGTCCTGCGTACGTACGCGCGGCTCGGCATCGCGGCGCTGCCCGCGGCCCTGCTCGGCGGCGGCGCCGCGTACGCCGTCACCAGAGCGCTCGGACAGGGTGTCCTTGGGTCACTGGCGGCACTGGTCGCGGGCGGCTTCGTACTGATCGGCGTCTTCTTCGTCGCGGCCAAGCGCATGCGGATCGAGGAGATCAACTCCATGGTCGGCATGGTCCGCGGCCGTCTCGGGCGCTGAGATGAGGAGTACCGCACAACCATCGCCGGGGACCGCGTGTCGTGCAGAGCACAGGACTGTGGGCACAATTGGCTTTGGCGTCTGACGAAGCGCAATGGATGGGGAGGCAGGAACGACGGTGGCGGAACGGAGCACGGCTGCCGTCGACGTGGCAGACAACAGCGGTGATGAGCCGCTGACCGCCAAGGCGGAGCAGCCCACGGCCGACGGGGTGGCCCTAACCCGGGAGCGGGACACGGCAGCAGACGAAGACGCGGCGGAAACCGGGAAGCCCAAGAGCCGTGGGGCCTCCTCACCCCCGGAACTGCACAGCGGCCACAAGCTCGCCAGACGCTACCGACTCGAAGAGTGCGTCACTCGACTGGACGGTTTCAGCAGCTGGCGCGCGGTGGACGAGAAACTCCGTCGCGCCGTCGGCGTACACCTGCTGCCCGCGAACCACGCACGGGCGCGATCCGTGCTGGCGGCGGCCCGGTCCTCGGCTCTCCTCGGAGACCCGCGGTTCGTGCAGGTCCTGGACGCGGTCGAGGAGAACGACCTCGTCTACGTCGTCCACGAATGGCTTCCGGACGCCACGGAACTCACCGCGGTCCTCGCGGCCGGTCCCCTGGAGGCGCACGACGCGTACCAGCTCGTCAGCCAGGTGGCCCAGGCCATGGCCGCCGCGCACCGCGAAGGGCTGGCCCATCTGCGGCTGACCCCGAGCGCCGTGCTGCGCACCTCCACCGGTCAGTACCGCATCCGCGGCCTCGCCGTGAACGCCGCGCTGCGCGGCATCAGCTCCGAGACCCCGCAGCGCACGGACACGGAGGCGATCGGCGCCCTGCTGTACGCCTCGCTGACGCAGCGCTGGCCGTACGCGGACGACGCCTACGGCCTCTCCGGGCTGCCCAAGGACGTCGGCCTCATCGCCCCCGACCAGGTGCGGGCAGGGGTCCACCGCGGCCTCTCCGAGCTCGCCATGCGGGCGCTCGTCAACGACGGGGCGACCGCATCCCGCCAGGACCAGCCGTGCACGACGCCGGAGGAGCTGGTCAAGGCCATCGGCGAGATGCCCCGCATCCGCCCGCCGGAGCCGGCGTTCACCGCGCCGCCCGAGTACCAGCGCACCACGTACCAGCAGGGCACCTACGGCCGCCCCGCGCTCCACCCCGGCGCCACCCCGCCCGTGCTCGCGCCGCCGGCCCCGCTGCAGAGCCGCACCGGCAGGGCCCTCAAGTGGGCCGTGTCAGCACTGCTGATCGCCGCACTCGGCCTCGGCAGCTGGCAGCTCGCGGACGCCCTCATGGACCGCGAGAACTCCGCGGACACCAACACGACGCAGACGACCAAGGACGGCGACGACAAGGGCCGTCTCAGGCCCAAGAAGCCGATCAGCATCGAGAACGGCCAGGAGTACGTCCTGAAGGGCGTGGCCCAGGATCCGAGTGCCGTCGCGAAGACCTACGACAAGGACCATTCGACGCTCTGGCGCACCAGGACCTTCGACGACGGACCGAAGATCGCCCCGTTCAAGCCCGGCGTCGGCATCGTGTACGACCTCGGCTCGAAGCAGGACGTCTCCGAGGCGTCCATAGCCCTTCTGTACAGCGGTCCCGAGACCACGGTCACATTGTTGGCCGTGGACTCGCTGACACCCACGACATCGATCGACTCGATGAAGAAGATCGGTGCCGCCACGACATCCGGCAACACCGCGAAGATCGTGGCCAAGAAACCCGTGAAGTCGCAGTACGTGCTTCTGTGGATGACGTCCCTTCCGCGGTCCGGCCCCGACGGTTTCAAGAGAGCAGGATTCAAGCAGGCCATCGCGGACGTGAAGTTCAAGGGCTGAGGGATCGGCGTGGCACGGGGGGAGGGGATCGACAGTGGACGGCACCGCGCACGGTGACCTGAGCGATCAGGAGCTCCTCGCCCGCCACGTCTCCGGGCACGACAAGGACGCCTTCGGTGAGCTGGTCCGCCGCCACCGGGACCGGCTGTGGGCCGTGGCACTGCGCACCCTGGGAGACCGCGAGGAAGCCGCCGACGCGGTCCAGGACGCCCTCGTCTCCGCCTACCGTGCCGCGCACACCTTCCGCGGCCAGTCCGCCGTCACGACCTGGTTGCACCGGATCACCGTCAACGCCTGCCTCGACCGGGCCCGCAAGGCTGCTTCCCGCAAGACCTCCCCGCTCGACGACACCGAGCGCCTCGAACAGTTGCTGGAGCCAGAAGAGTCGGCGTCCGCCCCGGTCGAGCGGAACGACCTGCACCGGGAGCTCCAGGAGGCGCTGGGCACGCTCCCCTACGACCAGCGTGCCGCCCTCGTCCTGGTCGACATGCAGGGCTACCCGGTCGCCGAGGCCGCCCGGGTCCTGGACGTCCCCACCGGCACGGTCAAAAGCCGCTGTGCCCGTGGCAGAGCCAGACTGCTGCCGCTGCTCACCCATCTGCGCTCGGAGACACGTGCGCGCGACGGCGACGGTGGCGAGGACGGCAAGGACAAGAGGCCCGGCTCAGGAAGGAACCGGACGCAGGGGACATCCGTCCCACCGGCAGCAGGGCCACGGGATGCGGGACCAAGCGATTCAGCTGCGGTGAAGGGCGGAGGTGGGCGAGCGTGACAGCCACGACCGACTCGGACGGGCACCCGGAGGTCACCGAGATCTCCGACCTGACCGAAGGTCTGCTCTCCCCGTCGCGCATGGGCGATGTACGGCGGCATCTCGACAGCTGTGACCTCTGCGCCGACGTCCATGCCTCCCTGGAAGAGATCCGCGGCCTGCTCGGCACGCTCCCCGGCCCGCCCCATATGCCAGCCGATGTCGCGGGCCGGATCGATGCGGCGCTGGCCGCCGAAGCGCTGCTGGACGCCACCGCTCCTGACGGCCCCTCGACGGACGCGGCGGCGGAGCCCGCAGCGGCCGCCTCGGCACCCGCCCCTTCGGCATCCGCTGCCGCGCCGCATGTTTCACGTGAAACAGCGCCCGCTGCCACCACCGCCTCCATGCCCCGTGCTTCCGGCGACCGGCCTGCCGGGCGACCGCGCGGGGCCACCGGTCCGGGGCGCGGTGCGCCTCTACGCCGTACCCGCCGCCGTACAGCCGTACTCGGAGCCGTGTTCACCGCCGCTGCCATCGGCCTCGGGTCCCTGCTGATGCAGACCCTGGGCGATGACTCCCCGAACATCTCAGCGGACCGGCAGAAAACCGCGGACTCCTTCTCCGAAGGCGAGCTCAAGGGGCAGGTCGCCGACCTGTTGGCCAAGAGCCCGGTCAAGGAGTCGCGGGGCCGCAAGTCGGACGGGTCCAAGCCGTCCTTCGACACCCGCTCCAGCCCGGAGTCCCCGACGGCCGACTCCCCGCTGCGCGAAGAGGCGGTCCAGGTCCCCGAGTGCATCCGGCGCGGCATCGGCTCCAGGACCCCGCTCGCCGCCGAAGAGGGCTCGTACGAGGGAAAGCGCGCGTATCTCGTCGTGGTGCCCCACGATTCCGACGCCGGCCAGGTCTCCGCCTACATCGTCGACGCCGCCTGTGTGGGCAAGTCCTCACCGAGCGCGGGCAAGGTTCTGCTGACGCATTCCTACCCTCAGGGCTGACACGCCTTCGTACGCGTGGGCACGGCGGGGAATGCATGCCCCGTAGGATCCGTTGGGTGGGGTGAGTAGTCCTGACACAGGCACCCACCAGCAGTACGCAGCAGTCCCCAGAGACGAGGAATCAAGCCGTGACCGACGTCCGTAACGTGATCATCATCGGCTCCGGGCCCGCCGGCTACACGGCGGCGCTCTACACCGCGCGCGCGTCGCTGAAGCCGCTGGTGTTCGAGGGCGCCGTCACCGCCGGCGGTGCGCTGATGAACACCACCGAGGTGGAGAACTTCCCCGGCTTCCAGGACGGCGTCATGGGCCCCGAGCTCATGGACAACATGCGTGCCCAGGCCGAGCGCTTCGGTGCCGAGCTCGTGCCCGACGACGTGGTCGCCGTCGACCTCACCGGTGAGATCAAGACCGTGACGGACACCGCGGGCACCGTGCACCGCGCGAAGAGCGTCATCGTCACGACCGGCTCGCAGCACCGCAAGCTCGGCCTGCCGAACGAGGACGCGCTCTCCGGACGCGGCGTCTCCTGGTGTGCCACCTGCGACGGCTTCTTCTTCAAGGACCAGGACATCGCCGTCATCGGTGGCGGCGACACCGCCATGGAGGAAGCCACCTTCCTGTCGCGCTTCGCCAAGTCCGTGACGATCGTGCACCGCCGCGACAGCCTGCGCGCCTCCAAGGCGATGCAGGAGCGCGCCTTCGCCGACCCGAAGATCAAGTTCATCTGGGACAGCGAAGTCGCCGAGATCAAGGGCGAGCAGAAGCTTTCCGGGTTGACGCTGCGCAACCTCAAGACGGGCGAGACCTCCGAGCTGCCGGTGACCGGCCTGTTCATCGCCATCGGCCACGACCCGCGCACGGAGCTCTTCAAGGGACAGCTGGAGCTGGACGACGAGGGTTACCTGAAGGTGGCGGCGCCGTCGACCCGGACGAACCTCACCGGCGTCTTCGGTGCCGGTGACGTCGTCGACCACACCTACCGCCAGGCGATCACGGCGGCCGGCACCGGCTGCTCCGCCGCCCTCGACGCCGAGCGTTTCCTCGCCGCCCTCGCCGACAGCGAGACCGCGACGGCTGCCACCGTCTGACCCCCTCTTCCCCCACCGCACCAAGTTAAGGAGACTGCCGTGGCCGGCACCCTCAAGAACGTGACCGACGCCTCCTTCGAGGAGGACGTCCTCAAGAACGACAAGCCCGTACTGGTGGACTTCTGGGCTGCCTGGTGCGGTCCCTGCCGCCAGATCGCCCCCTCCCTCGAGGCGATCGCGGCCGAGCACGGCGACAAGATCGAGATCGTCAAGCTCAACATCGACGAGAACCCGGGCACGGCCGCCAGGTACGGCGTCATGTCCATCCCGACCCTGAACGTGTACCAGGGTGGCGAGGTCGCCAAGACCATCGTCGGCGCCAAGCCGAAGGCCGCGCTCGAGCGTGACCTGGCGGACTTCATCGCCGAGTGATCAACGACGGCGTTTCACGCGTCACGCGATGTTTCACGTGAAACACAACGGGCCGGCCCTCTGGGGCCGGCCCATTGTGTTTGCCCCACGCGGTGCGCTCGGCCCACTCGCTCAGAGCGGTCGTAGCACCGGTTCCTTCTGTACCGCCCCCAGCAGCCGGTCGAGCGCCATCTCGACGTCTTCCTTCCAGGAGATCGTCGTCCGCAGCTCCAGCCTCAGCCGTGGATAGGCGGGGTGCGGGCGGACCGTCTTGAAGCCCACCGCCAGAAGGTGGTCGGCGGGCAGCAGACACGCCGGCTTCTCCCACCGCGCGTCGCCGAAGGCTTCGATCGCCTTGAATCCCCGACGCAGCAGATCCTTCGCGACCGTCTGGACGATCACCCGGCCAAGCCCTTGGCCCTGATACCCGGGCATGATCCATGCCGTCATCAGCTGAACCGCGTCCGGCGACACAGGGCTCGTCGGGAACGCGGTGGAGCGCGGAACATAAGCGGGGGGAGCGTAGAGCACGAAGCCCACCGGCACATCATCGACGTACACGACCCTGCCGCAGGAGCCCCACTCCAGAAGGACCGCGGAGATCCACGCCTCCTTCTCCGCCTCTGAGGTTCCGGCCTTTACCGCGGCCTCGCCGCTGACCGGGTCCAGTTCCCAGAAGACGCACGATCGGCAGCGTTCGGGAAGGTCCGGGAGGTTGTCCAGCGTGAGCGGTACGAGCCGACGCCCCATGAAGGCGGTCCCTCACTTTCCTCGCCCGCCACACTGCGGGCGGCTGTCAGAGCGCTTCGTTCCCGGAGCAGACTGCCGACGAACCCGCCGACCGCCCCAAGCCCCAGGCCCGCGGTCATCAGTCCGGTGCGGCTCATCGTTCGCATGGCCCCCGCCTCCCCAATGAGGTGCCGTCAGGTGGATGCGCCATACCCGAACGCATCGTATCCACGAAGTGATTCCACCGATACCGTAGGAAAGCAAAGAGCGGGCCGTGTTCCGGTACAGACCGGACACGGCCCGCTCTCGCGGTGCCGACTGGCGTGGCTAGGCCCTGCGGTCCTCGGAGGTATCCTCCAGGGCGTCCTCGACCTGGCCGTTCTTCAGGACGGGGCCCTCACCCGGAGCCAGCGTGCTGAGGATGCGCTCCAGGTCCTCCAGCGAGGCGAAATCGACGACGATCTTGCCCTTCTTCTGTCCGAGGTCCACCCGTACCCGGGTCTCGAACCGGTCGGAGAGACGAGTGGCCAGACTGCTGAGCGCCGGCGAGAGCCGGGCACCGGCACGCGGCCCCTTGGCCTTCGGAGCGCTCTGGGGACGGGACCCCATGAGGGTCACGATCTCCTCGACGGCACGCACCGAGAGGCCTTCGGCCACGATCCGGTGCGCGAGCCGGTCCTGCTCCTCCGAGTCCTCCACGGAGAGCAGGGCCCGGGCGTGTCCGGCGGAGAGGACCCCGGCGGCCACCCTGCGCTGCACGGCCGGGGAGAGCTTCAGCAGGCGCAGAGTGTTGGAGACCTGCGGACGGGACCGGCCGATGCGGTCCGCCAGCTGGTCGTGCGTGCAGTTGAAGTCCTTGAGGAGCTGGTCGTAGGCGGCGGCCTCTTCCAGTGGGTTCAGCTGGGCACGGTGCAGGTTCTCCAGCAGCGCGTCCAGCAGGAGCTTCTCGTCGTCCGTGGCCCGCACGATCGCCGGGATGCGCTCCAGACCGGCCTCCCGGCAGGCTCTCCAGCGCCGCTCACCCATGATGAGTTCGTAGCGCGTGGGGCCCAACTGCCGTACGACGACCGGCTGGAGCAGGCCGACCTCCTTGATGGAGGTGACCAGCTCCGCGAGGGCGTCCTCATCGAACACCTCACGCGGCTGCCGAGGGTTGGGAGTGATGGAGTCCAACGGCAGCTCAGCGAAGTAAGCACCGGCCGCCGGCGTATTCTCCTGGGCCGCTGCCGCCTGTCGGGGCGGCTCCACCGTTTCACGTGAAACGGTGCTCTGCGGGAGCGCCGTCACCTTCGCGGCGGCCACCCCTCGCTCTGCGGTGAGTACCGGCACAGCCGTCGGAGAGGTCGAGGCTCCCGCAGCGCTCTGCGGTACCTGCTTCTCTGTCGGAGCCGCAGGGATCAAGGCACCGAGACCTCGCCCCAGTCCCCTCCGTCGCTCGCTCACTGCATCCCCTCCGTCGTGCTGTGCTGGTCGTTCTGCGCGCCCGGGTGGGCGTGTTGTACGTCGTAGTGCACTCCGACCCCGCGCAGCGCGATCTCGCGTGCTGCTTCGAAGTAGGAAAGAGCGCCACTCGATCCCGGATCGTAGGTAAGCACCGTCTGGCCGTAGCTCGGCGCCTCCGAGATGCGGACCGAGCGCGGGATGCTGGTTCGCAGCACTTCCTTTCCGAAGTGGCTGCGCACTTCGTCCGCCACCTGGGAGGCGAGCCTGGTCCTGCCGTCGTACATGGTGAGCAGGATCGTCGAGACATGCAGGTGCGGGTTGAGGTGCCCCCGTACGAGGTCGACGTTGCGCAAGAGCTGGCCGAGTCCTTCCAGCGCGTAGTACTCGCACTGGATGGGGATCAGCACCTCGGCGCCCGCCACCATGGCGTTGACCGTCAGCAGCCCCAGGGACGGCGGGCAGTCGATGAGGATGTAGTCCAGCGGCTGCTCGTAGGCCTGGATCGCGCGCTGCAGCCGGCTCTCCCGCGCCACCAGCGACACCAGCTCGATCTCCGCACCGGCAAGGTCGATCGTGGCCGGGGCACAGAAGAGGCCTTCGACATCCGGCACCGGCTGCACGACGTCGGAGAGCGGCTTGCTCTCGACCAGGACGTCGTAGATGGACGGCACTTCGGCGTGGTGGTCGATACCGAGAGCGGTGGAGGCGTTGCCCTGCGGGTCGAGGTCGATGACCAGGACGCGTGCGCCGTGCAAGGCGAGCGAGGCAGCGAGATTGACGGTCGTCGTCGTCTTGCCCACCCCGCCCTTCTGGTTGGCGACGACCATGACGCGGGTCTGCTCGGGGCGTGGCAGGCCTTCTCCCGCGCGACCAAGCGCTTCCACCGCCAGTTGGGCAGCACGGCCGATGGGTGTGTCGTCCATCGGGGTCGGTGTTTCACGTGAAACATCCTCCCCCGCCGATTCGGTACGGGGACCGGGGACCGGATCGGTCATCGGTCCCGCGATGTTGGCGTCGGACCGCAAGGATTCACTCTCCTCGACATCAGGCTCACAATGAACAGAGCCTCCCATGCTTTGAGGTTCATGAACCAGCGAGGCCCGGTGATCTGTGGACGAATCCACCTCTGTGGACAACTCCGTTCCCCTATCGAGGGAACCGAGGGGACGGCGGTCGCGAGGTTCCGCAGCGCGGCCGCGATTGATGATGCCATGCAGCAGTGAGCGACGTTTCACGTGAAACACGATGCACGGCAACCGGGGTGCCGCTGCTGCGACACCCCGGTATGCGTACGTATGGACCCGCTTCTACGGCCCTGCGTCAGCCGTGGCGACGGCGGCGTGTGCGGCCCGTGCGGGCGGCCTTGGCCCGCTTGGCCGCGAAGCGCACTCCGCCCGGGCTCTCCCCGACCTCGACCCGTACAACCGTGGACAGGGGGTCCACCACGCCCTCCCCGACGTGCAGGACCGAGGTGCCCACCGCGCCGAGCTTGCTCAGGGCGGACCCCGCGGCCTTGACCTCTTCCTCGGCGGTGTCGCCCTTCAGGAGAAGCATCTCCCCGTACGGGCGCAGCAGGGGTACGCCCCAGGCCGCCAGCCGGTCCAGCGGCGCGACGGCCCGCGCGGTCACCACATGGACCGGAGGCAGCTTGCCGAGGACTTCCTCGGCACGGCCGCGCACGACCGTCACATGGTCGAGCCCGAGCAGCTCGACGACCTCGGTGAGGAAGTTCGTGCGCCGCAGCAGCGGCTCAAGGAGGGTGATCTTCAGATCCGGGCGGACCAGCGCCAACGGGATGCCGGGAAGCCCGGCACCTGAGCCGACGTCGCAGACCGTGACGCCCTCGGGCACGACCTCGGAGAGCACCGCGCAGTTCAGCAGGTGCCGCTCCCAGAGCCGGGGTACTTCCCGGGGGCCGATCAGGCCTCGCTGCACTCCCGCATCGGCGAGCAGCTCCGCGTACCGGACCGCGTCCGTGAAGCGATCGCCGAATACCGTCCGCGCCTCTTCAGGCGCCGGGGGAAGCTCCGCTGCCTCCGTCACGGGGACCGTCCTTCCGTACCGCACTGGGGTGGTGACTATCGGGCTGACAAAGACCGGCCCCGCCTGCGGACAGACGGGGCCGGGAAGAGCGGTGTCGCTCAGGCGGGGAGCACGACGACGAAGCGCTGCGGCTCCTCGCCCTCGGACTCGCTGCGCAGACCGGCGGCCTTGACCGCATCATGCACGACCTTGCGCTCGAACGGCGTCATCGGCTTGAGCCTGGCCGGCTCGCCGGAGCTCTTCACCTCGGCCGCGGCCGTGGCGCCCAGCTCCGACAGCTCCTCACGCTTCTTGGCGCGGTAGCCCGCGATGTCCAGCATCAGGCGGCTGCGGTCACCGGTCTCGCGGTGCACGGCCAGGCGCGTGAGTTCCTGGAGGGCCTCCAGGACTTCGCCGTCGCGCCCGACCAGCTTCTGCAGGTCACGGCTGGCGGTGTCGCTGATGATCGAGACAGCGGCCCGGTCGGCCTCGACGTCCATGTCGATGTCACCGTCGAGGTCGGCGATGTCGAGCAGACCCTCGAGGTAGTCCGCCGCGATCTCGCCCTCCTGCTCGAGGCGCGTGAGAGTGTCGCCAGCCTCGGCAGCGGCGGAGGTGGTGGTGGTGCCTTCCGTCACGGGATGGGCTCCTTCTACTTCTTGGAGGACGGGTGTTTGGGCCGCGGCTGGCCCTTGCGCTGCTGTCCCGACTTGGCTTTGCTGCGGGTACCGGAGCCGGGCTTGGTGCCCGTCGTGTCGCCGCCCGTCGGCTTGGCCTTGGGGGCGGCGTCCTCGGGCTGGACCTGAGCCTTCTCCAGCGACGTCTTGGGCGCCTCTTCGGCGTCCGTCCTGGTGGCGCCCTGCACGGTGGCGGTCTGGCGCTTGGCCTTGCTCTGGCGCTTGGGCTGCTGGCGCTTGGGGCCACCGGCGGCGGTGGCACCGTCCTCGGTCGGCGTGGCGACCGCGGTCTCGCTCTCCACCACGGTGCCGTCGGCCTGGGCCGCGAGGCCCGCCTTGGTCAGACCGTTGATGAACTTGCGCTCGAACTCGTTGCGGTCACGGCCCTTGGCGACGATCGCCTTGATGACGTTCGTGTTGCCCCGTCCCCGCACCTTCTTGGTGTGGGTGATCTGCTTCTGCAGACGCTCCAGGAAGGCCGCCTGGGCCTTGGAGCCCGGCGTCGGGTTCCGGCGGATCACGAACATCTGCTGGCCCATGGTCCACACGTTGGTGGTCAGCCAGTAGACGAGGACACCGACGGGGAAGTTGATGCCGAACACGGCGAACATGATCGGGAAGACGTACATCAGCATCTTCTGCTGCTGCATGAACGGCGTCTTGACCGTGGTGTCCACGTTCTTCGTCATCAGCTGGCGCTGGGTGAAGAACTGCGAGGCCGACATCATGATGATCATGATCGCGGTGACGACGCGGACGTCCGTCATCGAGGCGCTGAGCGAGGCGACCTTGTCGGCGCTGTCCGTGAACTTCGCGGCCAGCGGAGCACCGAAGATGTGTGCCTTGCGCGCGCTCTCCAGAAGACCCTGGTCGATGACCCCGATCGTCTTGCCCGTCGCGATGCCGTTCAGCACGTGGTACAGGGCGAAGAAGAAGGGCGACTGCGCCAGGATGGGAAGGCACGAGGAGAGCGGGTTGGTGCCCGACTCCTTGTACAGCTTCATCATCTCTTCGGACTGGCGCTGCTTGTCGCTCTTGTAGCGCTCCTGGATCTTCTTCATCTCGGGCTGCAGCGTCTGCATGGCCCGAGTGGCCTTGATCTGCTTCACGAAGAGCGGGATCAGGCAGATTCGGATCAGGATCACCAGGGACACGATGGACAGGCCCCAGGCCCAGCCCGTGTCGGGGCCGAAGAGCTTCCCGTACACCGAGTGGAACTGGACGATGACCCACGAAACTGGTGTCGTGATAAAGCTGAAGAGGCTGGCAATCGTGTCCACTAATCAGGCTCCTTGAGCATGGGACGGGGTCTCGGTCTCGGCGGCCGTGCTCGGGGGAGGAGGCCCGGTCGGCGCGCCTGCGGCGGAGGGCCCGCCCTTGCGTTCGCGCCAGGCGGCGCGCAGCATCTCGTGCCACCGCGGACGCTTGCGCGGCGGAACATGGTCGACACCACCGAGCGACCACGGATTGCACCGCAGGACGCGCCAGGCGGTGAGCGCCGTGCCCTTGAGCGCACCGTGCCGGTCGATGGCCAGGTAGCCGTAGCGGGAACACGACGGGTAGTACTTGCAGACCGGACCCAGAAGCGGACTGATCGTCCACTGGTACAGCTTGATCAGGGCCAGCAGCGGGTACTTCATCGCGCGCCCCCTCCCAGCAGCCGCTGCAAGGCGGCGTCCAGGTCTCGGGCCAGCTGTGCATGGTCGGCGTCGCCCGCTCCGGGCAGCGCTCGTACGACTACCAGGCTACCGGGGGGCACGGAGGCCAGCCGGTCGCGCATGAGGTGGCGAAGCCTGCGCTTCACACTGTTGCGTACGACTGCTCCACCCACGGCCTTGCTGACGACGAAACCCGCACGTGTCGGGGGAAGGCTCTCCCCAGGCACGTGCGGGTCCGTTGCACCGCTGCGTAGATGGACGACGAGAAGCGGGCGTCCGGCCCGGCGTCCTCGGCGTACCGCGGTCGCGAAGTCTTCGCGCCGCCTCAGCCGATGCTCGGTAGGCAGCACGACGTCATGACCTGACTGAGATCAGGCGGACAGGCTGGAGCGACCCTTGCCACGACGGTTGGCGAGGATCGCGCGGCCGGCGCGGGTGCGCATCCGCAGGCGGAAGCCGTGGGTCTTGGCGCGACGGCGGTTGTTCGGCTGGAAGGTGCGCTTGCTCACTCGGGGGCTCCAGAAATGATCGTGGGTGGCGGGACATCGCCTGGCTGTCACCGTGCGCCCACGAGAAGCTCGCGAATACGCACCGAGTGCACCGCTTCACAATCACAGATCGTGATCTTTGCCCATCGGAGGCAGGCGGCAGCAGCCATCGACAACTCGACCTGGTCACGGTACGCGGGGCTACGCCATCCGGTCAAACCGACCGCTGGAGGGAGACACTGTGCACAGCCTGTGGACAACAACTTGAACCGCAGCCGTCGCCCTGACTACCTTGGCTGAACTCCGATTCGTTCCCTTCCCCCTCCCCATCCCGATTTCCGTCCCAAGAACCACACCTTCGTGGGACCCCGTGAGAGAGCGTGCCCTGTGGCTGATGTACCTGCCGATCTTGCCGCAGTGTGGCCACGAGTTCTGGAACATCTGCTGGGTGAGGGGCGGGGCCAAGGCGTCGAGGCGAAGGACGAGCGGTGGCTCAGGAGCTGCCAGCCCTTGGCGCTGGTCGCCGACACCGCGCTGCTCGCCGTGCCGAACGAATTCGCCAAGGGCGTCCTGGAGGGCCGTCTGGCCCCTGTGGTCAGCGAGACGCTGAGCCGTGAGTGCGGCCGCCCGATCCGCATCGCCATCACGGTCGACGATTCCGTCGGCGAACCGGCCGGCCCGCCGATCCAGCACCAGCAGCAGGGCCAGCAGCAGCAGCGCTACGAGGAGCCCGAGCTGCCCTCCGGCTCGGGCCAGGGGCGTGACGGCTACGAGAGTTACGGGCGCCGCCCCTCGGACGAGCACCAGGGCTCCCGCGATCAGATGCCGACCGCCCGGCCCGCCTACCCGGACTACCGGCGCCCGGGCCCCGGCGCCTGGCCGCAGCCGCAGCGGCAGGACGACTACGGCTGGCAGCAGCCCCGGCTCGGCTTCCCCGACCGCGACCCGTACGCGAACCCGGTCCAGCAGCCGCAGCGCGACTACCGCTCGCAGCCGCAGGACCGCTCCCCGTACGAGCAGCAGCGCTCGGAGTCGCAGGACCGCCGCGAGCGGCACGACATGTCCGACTCGTCCGGGGACCCCCGCGACCACCGTGATCCTCGCGACCACCGCGATCCGCGTGATCACCGGGGCAACGAGGGGCACGGCGGCCACGGAGTGCACCGGGGCGGCCCGGTCGGCCGCAACTCGTCCAGCGGCGCCCCCGGCCCGCTGGCCGCGCAGCCGGCGCCCGCGACGGGACCCGGCGAGCCGACCGCCCGGCTCAACCCCAAGTACCTGTTCGACACCTTCGTCATCGGCGCGTCCAACCGCTTCGCACACGCGGCCGCGGTGGCCGTCGCGGAGGCGCCCGCGAAGGCGTACAACCCCCTCTTCATCTACGGGGAGTCGGGACTCGGCAAAACGCACCTGCTGCACGCGATCGGGCACTACGCCCGCAGCCTGTACCCCGGAACGCGCGTGCGGTACGTGAGCTCCGAGGAGTTCACCAACGAGTTCATCAACTCCATCCGCGACGGCAAGGGCGACAGCTTTCGCAAGCGCTACCGCGAGATGGACATCCTGCTGGTCGACGACATCCAGTTCCTCGCGGACAAGGAGTCGACCCAGGAGGAGTTCTTCCACACCTTCAATACGCTCCACAACGCGAACAAGCAGATCGTCCTGTCCAGCGACCGGCCGCCCAAGCAGCTGGTCACGCTGGAGGACCGGCTGCGCAACCGCTTCGAGTGGGGGCTGATCACCGACGTCCAGCCGCCCGAGCTGGAGACGCGTATCGCGATCCTCCGTAAGAAGGCGGTACAGGAGCAGCTCAACGCCCCGCCGGAGGTCCTGGAGTTCATCGCGTCGCGGATCTCGCGGAACATCCGCGAGCTGGAGGGCGCGCTGATCCGGGTCACGGCGTTCGCGTCGCTGAACCGCCAGCCCGTGGACCTGGGGCTCACCGAGATCGTCCTCAAGGACCTGATCCCGGGCGGCGAGAACGCGGCTCCGGAGATCACGGCGACGGCCATCATGGCGGCGACCGCGGACTACTTCGGGCTCACAGTGGATGATTTGTGCGGATCCTCGCGCAGCCGCGTGCTGGTGACGGCCCGCCAGATCGCCATGTACCTGTGCCGGGAGCTGACCGACCTCTCGCTGCCGAAAATCGGGGCGCAGTTCGGCGGCCGCGACCATACGACCGTCATGCACGCGGACCGCAAGATCCGCGCTCTGATGGCCGAGCGGCGCTCCATCTACAACCAGGTCACCGAGCTCACCAACCGCATCAAGAACGGCTGACAGCCGCTGCGACACGTCGCTGAGGGCGCCCCGGGACACCTTCCGGGGCGCCTTTTTTCGTTGCCCACGCGTGCGTGGGGCCCGTTCGGAGGCGTGGGAAGCCCGTTCCAACCGCACAAGACCCTCGTACGGCCGGCCCTCTTTGTTCGATTTCCCCAGCTCAGACGGGGGTTCTCCACAGATGTCGGCACTTTTTCGCGTCCACACCCTGGGGACTGGAAAGTTGTCCAGACACTGTCCACAGGCAGCGCGGCTGAGAGATCATCAGGCCAGGTCAGCTGGTTGTGGATTCGTGGACGAAGACTATCCACAGGGTGTGGATGAAATTTCCGTCCACAGGGTGTGCACGACGTTGTCCACCGGCGGCCCACAGGCAGGAGGCTGTTGTCCCCAGCTTTTCCCAGCTTCTCCACACGGCTGTCCACTGTTCGGCAACGCGACGCGCCCCCTCACCGGGTCGAGTGAAAGGCGTCACACCAAGGTGCCGGGTTGGCCTGTGGGGAAGCGGGGTAAAGCTGGGGACAGCGCTGGGGAGAAGTGGCCCCTGCCTGTGCATCGGGTGTGCAGAACTTTCGCCCGTCCACAGAAACACCCGGTTGTCCACGGGCTCCGCCCACAGGCTCGGTGGATAAAAAACCGGTGCTGACCAGCGCATACACGGTTATCCACGGTTTCCACAGGCCCTACTACTACTCCCAACTAGAGAGTCCGGGGAAATCGTTTGGAAGTGGGGCCTGTGCACAACTCGCCCCGCGGAGCTCCGAGGCCGCTTGCCACGACTTGACCCCGACGGGCACCGACTGTCAGTGCGGTGCGTCAGACTGGACCCCGGTGTCCTTCCCACGGCATGGCTGAGAGACACCGAGTCAGACGACGAGGGCCACAGGCCCAGCGGGCGAGAGCAGCCAGCAACAGCAGGAGGGCGGCTTACGGTGAAGATCCGGGTTGAACGCGACGTACTCGCGGAGGCGGTGGCCTGGGCGGCGCGCAGCCTCCCGGCCCGGCCGCCTGCGCCCGTCCTCGCAGGCCTGCTGCTGAAGGCCGAGGAAGGCGCACTGAGCCTGTCGAGCTTCGACTACGAGGTCTCGGCACGCGTCTCGGTGGACGCCGAGGTGGACGAGGAAGGCACGGTCCTCGTCTCGGGCCGACTGCTCGCGGACATCTGCCGCGCGCTCCCCAACCGCCCGGTGGAGATCTCCACAGACGGTGTACGGGCGACGGTGGTCTGCGGCTCCTCGCGCTTCACACTCCACACGCTTCCTGTGGAGGAATACCCCGCGCTGCCGCAGATGCCGACCGCCACGGGCACCGTCCCCGGTGAGGTCTTCGCCTCCGCCGCCGCCCAGGTGGCCATCGCCGCGGGCCGCGACGACACGCTGCCGGTGCTGACCGGCGTACGCATCGAGATCGAGGGCGACACGGTCACCCTGGCCTCCACCGACCGCTACCGCTTCGCGGTCCGCGAGTTCCTGTGGAAGCCGGAGGACCCCGAGGCGTCCGCCGTCGCCCTGGTCCCGGCCAAGACGCTCCTGGACACCGCCAAGGCGCTCACGAGCGGCGACACGGTCACCCTGGCGCTGTCCGGCTCGGGCGCGGGCGAGGGCCTGATCGGTTTCGAGGGAGCGGGTCGGCGTACGACCACGCGTCTCCTCGAAGGCGACCTGCCGAAGTACCGCACGCTTTTCCCGACCGAGTTCAACTCGGTGGCCGTCATCGAGACCGTCCCCTTCGTGGAGGCCGTCAAGCGTGTGGCCCTGGTGGCCGAGCGGAACACCCCGGTGCGGCTCAGCTTCGAGCAGGGGGTGCTGATCCTGGAGGCCGGCTCCAGCGACGACGCACAGGCTGTGGAAAGGGTCGACGCCCAGCTCGAGGGCGACGACATCTCGATCGCCTTCAACCCGACGTTCCTGCTCGACGGCCTGAGCGCGATCGACTCCCCGGTCGCCCAGCTGTCCTTCACGACCTCCACGAAGCCGGCGCTGCTGAGCGGCAGGCCGGCCCTGGACGCCGAGGCGGACGACGCCTACAAGTACCTGATCATGCCGGTACGTCTGAGCGGCTGAGCCCACAGGTGTGTGCGTGCGTCCGGGCGTAGGCTCGGACGCAGGTACGAAAGTGCCGTAACGCCACGTCGCTAGTGAAGGAACCACTGATGGAGCTCGGTCTCGTCGGCCTCGGCAAGATGGGCGGCAACATGCGCGAGCGCATCCGCCGCGCAGGTCACACCGTCATCGGATACGACCGCAACCCGGACCTCGCCGATGTCCACAGCCTCGAAGAGCTTGTGGGCAAGCTCAAGGGTCCGCGGGTCGTGTGGGTGATGGTCCCGGCCGGTGCCGCGACCCAGTCGACCATCGACGAGCTGTCCGAGCTCCTCCAGCCCGGCGACGTCGTCGTGGACGGCGGGAACAGCCGCTGGACGGACGACGAGAAGCACGCCGAGGAGCTGAAGGCCAAGGGCATCGGCTTCGTGGACTGCGGCGTCTCCGGCGGCGTCTGGGGCCTGGAGAACGGCTACGCGCTGATGTACGGCGGCGACAAGGAAGACGTCGCCAAGGTGCAGCCGGTCTTCGACGCGCTCAAGCCCGAGGGCGACTTCGGATCGGTGCACGCGGGCAAGGTCGGCGCGGGCCACTTCGCGAAGATGGTCCACAACGGCATCGAGTACGCCATGATGCAGGCCTACGCCGAGGGCTGGGAGCTGCTGGAAGCCGTCGACTCGGTGACCGACGTGCGCGAGGTCTTCCGCTCCTGGCAGGAGGGCACGGTCATCCGTTCCTGGCTGCTGGACCTCGCGGTCAACGCGCTGGACGACGACGAGCACCTGGAGAAGCTGCGCGGCTTCGCGCAGGACTCCGGAGAGGGCCGCTGGACCGTCGAGGCGGCCATCGACAACGCGGTCCCGCTCCCGGCGATCACCGCGTCCCTCTTCGCCCGCTTCGCGTCCCGCCAGGACGACTCGCCGCAGATGAAGATGATCGCCGCGCTGCGCAACCAGTTCGGCGGCCACGCGGTCGAGAAGAAGTAATCCACAGCCTGTGCGTCGAGCACAGGCTTGCCGGGGGAGGTCGGCGCACACCATGCACGTCACGCATCTGTCGCTGGCCGACTTCCGGTCGTACGCCCGGGTCGAGGTCCCACTCGATCCGGGCGTCACCGCGTTCGTGGGCCCCAACGGCCAGGGCAAGACGAACCTCGTGGAGGCCGTCGGCTACCTCGCCACGCTCGGCAGCCACCGCGTCTCCTCGGACGCCCCGCTGGTGCGCATGGGCGCCGAGCGGGCCGTCATCAGGGCCAACGTCCGCCAGGGCGAGCGGCAGCAGCTGATCGAACTCGAACTGAACCCCGGCAGGGCGAACCGCGCCCGCGTCAACCGCTCCTCGCAGGTCAGGCCGCGGGACGTGCTGGGCATCGTGCGCACGGTGCTCTTCGCGCCCGAGGACCTGGCGTTGATCAAGGGCGACCCCGGTGAGCGGCGGCGCTTCCTCGACGAGCTGATCACCGCCCGCTCCCCGCGCATGGCAGGCGTCCGCTCGGACTACGACCGGGTCCTCAAGCAGCGCAACACCCTCCTGAAGTCGGCCGCGCTCGCCCGGCGCCACGGCGGACGCTCCATGGACCTGTCCACGCTCGACGTCTGGGATCAGCACCTCGCGCGCGCGGGCGCCGAGCTGCTGGCGCAGCGGCTCGATCTGATCTCGGCGCTCCAGCCGCTGGCCGACAAGGCATACGAACAGCTGGCCCCCGGCGGTGGACCCGTCGCCCTGGAGTACAAGCCCTCCGCGCCCGGTGAGGGCCACACCCGCGAGGCGCTCTACGAACAGCTGATCGCCGCCCTCGAGGAGGCGCGCAAGCAGGAGATCGAGCGGGGCGTGACGTTGATCGGCCCGCACCGCGACGACCTGCTGCTCAAGCTGGGCCAGCTCCCCGCCAAGGGGTACGCGAGCCACGGTGAGTCCTGGTCGTACGCCCTGGCGCTGCGCCTCGCCTCGTACGACCTGCTCAGGGCCGAGGGCAATGAGCCGGTGCTCGTCCTCGACGACGTCTTCGCGGAGCTGGACGCCCGCCGCCGGGAGCGGCTCGCGGAACTGGTGGCCCCCGGGGAGCAGGTGCTGGTCACGGCCGCGGTGGACGACGACGTCCCGGGCGTGCTCGCAGGCACGCGGTTCGCGGTGGCGGACGGGGCGGTGGACCGCGTATGAGCCAGGAGAAGCCCGCCAAAGGTGAGCCCGAGGGAGCGCGGAAGACGCCGGAGCCCTCCGGCGTCGACCTCGCCCGCGTCGCCCTGCGCGCCGCGAAAGAACAGGCCCGCGCGCGTGGCGACGCCGCGCAGCAGAAGAAGCAGGCCCGCCGCGGCGGACTGCGCTCCGGAGCCCGCGCCGACGGCCGCGATCCGTTGCCGCTCGGCTCCGCCATCAACCGGCTGATCACCGAGCGCGGCTGGGAGACGCCGGCCGCGGTCGGCGGTGTGATGGGCCGCTGGCCGCAGATCGTCGGCGACGACCTGGCCAAGCACTGCGTCCCACAGAAGTACGACGAGGACGAGCGCGTCCTGACCGTCCAGTGCGACTCCACGGCCTGGGCCACCCAGCTGCGCCTCATGGCCCCCCAGCTGGTCGCCCGCCTCAACGAGGACCTGGGCCACGGCACCGTGCGCCTCATCAAGGTGCTCGGTCCCGGGGGGCCCGCGCACCGCTTCGGACCCTTGCGCGCACCGGGCAGCACGGGCCCCGGCGACACCTACGGCTGAGCCTGTCGGCGGCGGTTGCTGGGGGTTGACGGCTCGAAGCGCTGAGTGCCGCTGTGAGCCCTCTGGAGCCCCGTTCCGTATATGGGGAGTCGGCCGAGTCCGGTTCAGGGCGGCACATGAGGACTCAGGTACCGGCAAGCCCCCATCAATGTCAGTGCTACCGGTAGACTGGAAGCTAATCCCGCCCCACTTGTGGGACGCACCGAGCAACGCTGACTATCGCTGAACGACGCAGCCGCTCCGGCCACCGCCGGGAGCTTGGCTTGTGCTGTGCCAGAAAGGGCGCTTCGTGGCCGATTCCGGCAACCCCAACGAGAACATCCCGTCCACCGCCGCCGGCGAGACCGTCGAGGCCCCGCCCTCGTACGACGCCAGCGCGATCACCGTCCTCGAGGGTCTGGACGCGGTCCGCAAGCGACCCGGCATGTACATCGGTTCCACCGGTGAGCGCGGTCTGCACCACCTGGTGCAGGAGGTCGTGGACAACTCCGTGGACGAGGCCCTCGCCGGCCACGCGGACGCGATCGACGTCACGATCCTCGCCGACGGCGGCGTGCGCGTGATCGACAACGGCCGTGGCATCCCGGTGGGCATCCACCCGGTCGAGAAGAAGCCGGCCGTCGAGGTCGTGCTCACCGTGCTGCACGCGGGCGGCAAGTTCGGCGGCGGCGGTTACGCCGTCTCCGGTGGTCTGCACGGCGTCGGCGTCTCCGTCGTGAACGCCCTGTCCACCAAGCTCTCCGTCGAGATCAAGACCGACGGCTACCGCTGGACGCAGGACTACAAGACGGGCGCCCCGACCGCCCCCCTGGAGCGGCACGAGGCGACCGACGAGACCGGCACCTCGGTCACCTTCTGGGCCGACGGCGACATCTTCGAGACCACCGAGTACTCCTTCGAGACGCTGGCACGGCGCTTCCAGGAGATGGCGTTCCTCAACAAGGGTTTGACGATCAAACTCACTGATGAGCGCGAGTCGGCGAAGGCCACGGCGGGTGCGGACTCGGCCGAGGCGACCGATGACGAGGCCGCCGAGGCCCGCACGGTCACGTACCACTACGAAGGCGGCATCGTCGACTTCGTGAAGTACCTCAACTCCCGCAAGGGCGAGGTCATCCACCCGACCGTCATCGACATCGAGGCCGAGGACAAGGGCCGCCTGCTCTCGGTCGAGATCGCGATGCAGTGGAACTCGCAGTACACGGAGGGTGTGTACTCCTTCGCGAACACGATCCACACGCACGAGGGCGGTACGCACGAAGAGGGCTTCAGGGCCGCGCTGACGGGCCTGGTGAACCGCTACGCGCGCGAGAAGAAGCTGCTCCGCGAGAAGGACGACAACCTCACGGGCGAGGACATCCGCGAGGGTCTGACGGCGATCATCTCCGTGAAGCTGGGCGAGCCCCAGTTCGAGGGCCAGACGAAGACCAAGCTGGGCAACACGGAGGCCAAGACCTTCGTGCAGAAGGTCGTCCACGAGCACCTCACGGACTGGTTCGACCGCAACCCCAACGAGGCCGTCGACATCATCCGCAAGGGCATCCAGGCCGCCACGGCCCGCGTCGCCGCCCGCAAGGCGCGCGACCTGACCCGCCGCAAGGGCCTGCTGGAGACGGCGTCCCTGCCCGGCAAGCTCTCCGACTGCCAGTCGAACGACCCGACGAAGTGCGAGATCTTCATCGTCGAGGGTGACTCCGCCGGTGGTTCGGCGAAGTCCGGCCGCGACCCGATGTACCAGGCGATCCTGCCCATCCGAGGCAAGATCCTGAACGTCGAGAAGGCGCGCATCGACAAGATCCTGCACAACCAGGAGGTCCAGGCCCTCATCTCGGCCTTCGGCACCGGTGTGCACGAGGACTTCGACATCGAGAAGCTCCGCTATCACAAGATCATCCTGATGGCGGACGCCGACGTCGACGGTCAGCACATCAACACGCTGCTCCTGACGTTCCTGTTCCGCTTCATGCGGCCGCTGGTCGAGAACGGGCACATTTACCTCTCGCGCCCGCCGCTGTACAAGATCAAGTGGTCGCGGGACGACTTCCAGTACGCGTACTCCGACCGCGAGCGCGACGCCCTGGTGGAGATCGGCCGCCAGGCCGGCAAGCGCATCAGGGACGACTCGGTCCAGCGCTTCAAGGGCCTCGGCGAGATGAACGCCGAGGAGCTGCGCATCACCACGATGGACCAGGAGCACCGCGTGCTCGGCCAGGTCACCCTGGACGACGCGGCACAGGCCGACGACCTCTTCTCGGTGCTGATGGGAGAGGACGTCGAGGCACGGCGCTCGTTCATCCAGCGCAATGCCAAGGACGTTCGCTTCCTCGACATCTGAGTCGGCCCGTACAAGCCGCACCTCGAAAGGACTTTGACCAGCAATGGCCGACGAGAACACCCCTGTGACGCCCGAAGAGGAACCTGTCGTTCCCGGTGTGGGCATGCGTGTCGAGCCCGTCGGGCTCGAGACGGAGATGCAGCGCTCCTACCTCGACTACGCGATGTCCGTCATCGTGTCCCGCGCGCTGCCCGACGTACGCGACGGCCTGAAGCCCGTCCACCGCCGCGTCCTGTACGCGATGTACGACGGCGGCTACCGCCCCGAGAAGGGCTTCTACAAGTGCGCCCGCGTCGTCGGCGACGTCATGGGCACGTACCACCCGCACGGCGACTCCTCGATCTACGACGCCCTGGTGCGCCTCGCCCAGTCGTGGTCGATGCGGATGCCGCTGGTGGACTCCAACGGCAACTTCGGCTCCCCGGGCAACGACCCGGCGGCCGCCATGCGGTACACCGAGTGCAAGATGGCGCCGCTGGCCATGGAGATGGTCCGCGACATCGACGAGGACACCGTCGACTTCACGGACAACTACGACGGCCGCAACCAGGAGCCGACGGTCCTGCCGGCGCGCTTCCCGAACCTGCTGATCAACGGCTCGGCGGGCATCGCGGTCGGCATGGCCACCAACATCCCCCCGCACAACCTCCGCGAGGTCGCGGCGGGCGCGCAGTGGGCCCTGGAGCACCCCGACGCCTCGCACGAGGAGCTGCTGGACGCCCTCATCGAGCGCATCAAGGGCCCCGACTTCCCGACCGGCGCCCTCGTGGTGGGCCGCAAGGGCATCGAGGAGGCCTACCGCACGGGCCGCGGCTCCATCACTATGCGCGCGGTCGTCGCGGTCGAGGAGATCCAGAACCGCCAGTGCCTGGTGGTCACCGAGCTGCCCTACCAGACCAACCCCGACAACCTCGCGCAGAAGATCGCCGACCTGGTCAAGGACGGCAAGGTCGGCGGCATCGCCGACGTGCGCGACGAGTCGTCCTCGCGCACCGGCCAGCGCCTGGTCATCGTCCTGAAGAGGGACGCGGTCGCCAAGGTCGTGCTGAACAACCTCTACAAGCACACCGACCTCCAGTCGAACTTCAGCGCCAACATGCTGGCCCTGGTCGACGGAGTGCCGCGCACGCTCTCGCTGGACGCGTTCATCCGCCACTGGGTGACGCACCAGGTCGAGGTCATCGTCCGGCGCACGAAGTTCCGGCTGCGCAAGGCCGAGGAGCGGGCGCACATCCTGCGCGGCCTGCTCAAGGCCCTGGACGCCATCGACGAGGTCATCGCGCTCATCCGCGGCAGCCAGACCGTCGACGTCGCGCGCGAGGGCCTCATGGGCCTGCTCTCGATCGACGAGATCCAGGCCAACGCCATCCTCGAGATGCAGCTGCGCCGGCTCGCCGCCCTGGAGCGCCAGAAGATCGTCGCCGAGCACGACGAGCTCCAGGCAAAGATCAACGAGTACAACTCGATCCTGGCCTCGCCCCAGAAGCAGCGCCAGATCATCAGCGACGAGCTCGCGGCGATCGTCGACAAGTTCGGCGAGGACCGTCGCTCCGCGCTCGTGCCCTTCGACGGCGACATGTCCATGGAGGACCTGATCGCCGAAGAGGACATCGTCGTCACGATCACCCGCGGCGGCTACATCAAGCGCACCAAGACCGAGGACTACCGCTCGCAGAAGCGCGGCGGCAAGGGCGTGCGCGGCACGAAGCTGAAGCAGGACGACATCGTCGACCACTTCTTCGTGTCGACGACGCACCACTGGCTGCTGTTCTTCACGAACAAGGGCCGCGTCTACCGCGCCAAGGCGTACGAGCTGCCCGACGCCGGCCGCGACGCCCGCGGCCAGCACGTGGCGAACCTCCTCGCCTTCCAGCCGGACGAGCAGATCGCCGAGATCCTCGCGATCCGCGACTACGAAGCGGTGCCCTACCTGGTGCTCGCCACCAAGGGCGGTCTCGTGAAGAAGACACCGCTGAAGGACTACGACTCGCCCCGCTCGGGCGGTGTCATCGCCATCAACCTCCGCGAGACGGACGACGGTTCGGACGACGAGCTGATCGGCGCCGAGCTGGTGTCGGCCGAGGACGACCTGCTGCTCATCAGCAAGAAGGCCCAGTCGATCAGGTTCACCGCAACGGACGACGCGCTGCGCCCGATGGGCCGCGCCACGTCGGGTGTGAAGGGCATGAGTTTCCGCGACGGCGACGAGCTGCTCTCGATGAATGTCGTCCGGCCCGGTACGTTCGTCTTCACCGCCACCGACGGTGGGTACGCGAAGCGGACCAATGTCGACGAGTACCGCGTGCAGGGTCGCGGTGGCCTGGGCATCAAGGCCGCCAAGATCGTGGAGGACCGCGGCGAACTCGTGGGCGCCCTGGTGGTCGAGGAGACGGACGAGATCCTCGCCATCACGCTGGGCGGTGGTGTGATTCGTACGCGAGTCAACGAGGTCAGGGAGACGGGCCGTGACACCATGGGCGTCCAACTGATCAACCTGGGCAAGCGCGATGCCGTCGTCGGCATCGCTCGTAACGCCGAGGCCGGCCGCGAGGCCGAGGAAGTCGACGGGGACATCGTCGTCGACGACCCGGACGGCATCGAGCCGGCCATCGGTACGGACGAGGGCACGGACTCCTCGGCCGAGTAGCGCGAGGAGTGAGTCATCGTGAGTAAAGCCACGGGCGCCGAGGCCCAGCGGGCCGGCACTACCGGTAGGGACGGTGCCCGTGGCTCCGCCACAGATGCCCACGACTCCGACGAGTCTCATGGATCCCAGGGGGGAACTGTGACGGACACCCGAGACGCCGACACATCGGGCGGGGCGCTGCCCGGGGAGCGCAGGCCCGAGACGCAGGCGTCTCAGCCGTACCACCCGCCGCAGGCGTACCAGCAGGGCGCCAAGGGGGGCGCGGCGCGCAAGCCGCGGCCGGGCACGCGCACCGTGCCGCGTACGCGTAAGGCGCGGCTGCGGGTGTCCAGGGCCGACCCGTGGTCGGTCATGAAGGTCAGCTTCCTGCTCTCCATCGCGCTCGGCATCTGCACGATCGTCGCGGCTGCCGTGCTGTGGATGGTCATGGACGCGATGGGCGTCTTCTCCACGGTGGGCGGCACGATCTCCGAAGCGACGGGCTCGAACGAGTCGAACGGCTTCGACCTGCAGTCCTTCCTGTCGCTGCCGCGTGTCCTGACGTTCACCTCGATCATCGCGGTCATCGACGTCATCCTGGCCACGGCTCTGGCGACGCTCGGCGCGTTCATCTACAACCTCTCCGCGGGCTTCGTGGGCGGCGTCGAGCTGACGCTGGCGGAAGACGAGTAACGGGGGTCGCGCCGGGGGCCTGAGCACCGATTTTGGGACTGGCCCCCAGGTGCGCTAATCTTCAGGGGTCAGCGCGCGGGACATACTCCGAAGCGCGGCGGGGCTATAGCTCAGTTGGTTAGAGCGCATCCCTGATAAGGATGAGGCCACAGGTTCAAATCCTGTTAGCCCCACCAGTACGAAAACCCCCGGCCGAATACGGTCGGGGGTTTTTGCTGCGTCGCGGCCGCCCTGAACAACTGTTGCCGAAACCTCGGTCGCACTACGCTCTGCGGATGGCCTTGGAATGGGAACAAGTAATCGTTCATTCGGTGGATCCGGCGGCCCTGGGGCAGTGGTGGGCCGACGCTCTTGGCTGGGTGGTCGTCCACTCCGATGACGATGAGTTCGAGATCCGCCCGGCGCCGGATCGGCTGCCGGGGTTGGATTTCGTGCGGGTCGAGGAGAGCAAGAAGGCGAAGAGCCGGCTGCATCTCGACTTCAGGCCCGACGATCAGGCCGCCGAGGTGGCCCGTCTCGAGGCGCACGGCGCGAAGCGCGTCGACATCGGCCAGGGCGAGCAGTCGTGGGTGGTCCTCGAGGATCCCGAGGGCAACGAGTTCTGCGTCCTCGGTCAGCGACACCGGGCGAGCTGACCCCACCGCGCGCCCCCAGGTTGGCCCGTCCGTTCGCGCGAAGGCCCCCCAGCCTGTGTGGCTGGGGGGCCTTCGGACGTCTATGGGGGGTGTCTGGTCCGGGTTACGGCTCCGAGGCGAGCCCTGGCTCATGGGCGGTGGCCGTCCCGGCCTCGGCTTCCGTGTCCGCGGGGGGCAGGTGCCGGCAGCTGGGCGACGACCCGTGGGCCTCGGCGCGGATGCGCTGCTTCATCGTCGGGGGCAACGAACGTTCGTACGCGGCTGTCCAGAGGGCGGCCAGAGCCGGCGTGGGCGCGCACTCCGTGGCGTTGCGAGTGTTCGTGGTCTCCTGTACCGCCGTGGCCGCGGCGGCCGTCGTGGTGAGTCCGAGCGCCGCGAAGAGCGCGAGGAAGGCGGTGACGATCGTGGTCCACAGCTTCATGGCCTTGTTGCCGGTCATGACCCCTCAATTCGGGTTGGGCGATTTGCGTACTTTCCTCATGATGTGTATGTGGGGTCGATAACGGCGGACCGACGCCCGCGCGGCGCCGATGTTCAGATGAACACCACACGGATGGCCCTAAGGGCCCCGAGAAAGGGCGCGGAGCGGCGAACGTCACAGTGGGGCGATGCCCATGGAGCGCCGAAGTCCGTTTGGACTGCTGTGTCCGGGGCGGAAGTTGGGGTCGGATCCAGGTCACCGATCGATATCGGTCGGTGTGTATAGTCGGGCGCCAGAAGTCCCCTACGTCAAGGAAAGACGAGGTCGCGCGGTGAAGAAGCTTCTCCTGGTCGCACTGGCCGCCATCGGCGGGCTCCTCGTGTACCGCCAGATCCAGGCGGATCGCGCCGAGCAGGATCTGTGGACGGAGGCGACTGACTCCGTGCCCACGGGTTCGTGAGTCATCGACACCAGTCACTTCACAGGCCCCGGTCGCTGATGCGGCCGGGGTTTTGTGCTGTGCGGTGAGTTCGCTTCCGTGAAGGAGTTGCTTGCGGGGGCGAATGTGGGGGTGGTGGGTGGCGCGGTTGCGGTGACGGCGGAGTCGTGGTGGTGTCCCCGGGGCGCCCGGCGGGCAGGACGCTCGGGGCGGATGGGCCCGGGCGGTCCGGGCGGGACCGCCGACTTCGCGACGAGGGGTGGCGCGGGATGGGGCGGCGGCTTGGCGGGGGCAGGGGCGCGGCGCTGGCAGTGGGGGCGGCGCTGTGTGTGACCGGGGCGCTGCCCCCGGCGCAGACGGTGGCGGCGGGTGCGTCCTCTCCGTACGGTTTCGCCGAAGGTGCCGAAACGATCGACGGCGCGACGAGCAACGCGACGGGGCACCGGCTCAGCCCGGGGAAGACGTACCTAAGCTCCCTCCCGCGCGCGGGACAGCGTTTCTACCGCCTGGAGTTGACGGCCGAGGAGAGCGCCTACGTGGCGGTCACCGCGGTGCCGGGGCTGGCCGAGAAGGTCTCCTACGCCGATGGCATCAAGGTCTCCGTGCAGGACGCCGACGGCGACAACTGCAGCCCCCGGGAGGCGCGGAAGGCGAGGTTCGGCGCCTCCGAGAGCCCGCGCCCCGTCACCGCCACGGCGGCGCGCCGGGTCGGCCCCGACGAGAGGAGCTGCGCGGGTAGCGGTACGTACTACGTGCTCGTCGAGCGGATGAGCGCCCCCGAGTCCTCCCGGGGTGGCTGGGGGCTGGAGCTTCGGGTCGCGACGGAACCCGCGCTGCGGTCTGCGGGAGCGACGCGAGCGCCGCGCTCCTGGAACTCCGCGACCCCCGCGCCCCGGACCGGTGAGCGGACGAGCCGCGCGGGCGGGCCGGGCTTCTCCGGGGCCCGCGCGCTGGGCACGGGGGTCTGGGGCGACCGGATCGAGCCCGGCCGAACGCTCTTCTACCGGGTGCCGGTCGACTGGGGGCAGCGCCTCTCCGTCGGCGCGGAGCTGGGCAGTTCGAGCGGGCGCGGTGAGCGGAGCGGCACGGTACGCGGCTCCGGGCGCGGGAGGGGGTACGTCTCCTCCGCGTTGGTCGTGGCGCTGTCCAACCCGGTGCGCGCGGAGGTCGACGACGCGGACACGGCGTACGACGGCAAGCAGAAGTCGGTGGGAATGGACCCACTGCCTCCGGTCGCGTACGAGAACCGCTTCGCGCCGGGCGACAGGGTGGCCGCGGTGCGGTTCGCCGGCTGGTACTACCTGTCGGTCCACCTCAGCCCGCGGGTCGCGGAGGTGTCCGGCGAGGGGCCGCTCGACCTGACACTGCGGATATCCGTCGAGGGGACCGCGCGGCCGGGGCCGGCGTACGCGGGATCGCCCGTACCCGCCGGGGAGTTCGACGTCACGGAGCGGGACCTGGACGCGGCCCGGCGGGGCGAGACGGCTGCCGGGAACCGCGCGGGGCGGGACGACGACGATGACACGGTGATGGTGGTGCTCGCCGTCGGTGGGATCGGGACCGGGGCGGGTCTGTTGGGCGTCCTCGGCGTGTGGACGCTGGTCGCGCGGCGGAGGGCGACGCTCTTCGCCGTCAGAGCCGGGTCAGGGCCCACACACCGACCGTGAGGCACAGCAGCGCGATGAGCAGCATCGGGACGGCGATCTTCGCGGGCGGGTGGGGTGGTGGACCGGTCGTGGAGTACGGGCGCGGGGGCGTGGAGGGTGGCGGCGGTAAGTGGCTGTGGGGCCCGAAGGCGGGGGCGCGGTACGTCGGGGCGAGTGTGGGTGCGGGGCTTGGTGGTGGGGGGCCGTGACTGAGGGTGGCTTGGGGGCGGGCGGGGCCGGTGGGGCCGACGAGGCCGGGAGGACCGACGAGGTCGTTGTGACCAGTGGGCCCGGTGAGGGCGTACCCCGTGGGCAGCGGTGGGAGGTGGTCGAAGATCTGCACGGCCTCGGCGTCCGGCCCCGGCCCCGGCAGCAGCTCGGCGGCGGACGCCAGCGCCTTGCGCGCCCCGGTGGCGGTGCGGAAGCGCGCCCGGGGGTCGGGCTGGAGCAGGGTGGCGATGACCTGCCAGAGCGGCTCCGGCACGCCCCGTGGCGCGCACGGCGTGCCGTGCTCGGCGAAGTGTTCGATCAGCGCCGTGGCGTCCGGCTTGGCGCCCTCCAGGACGTACAGGGCCACCAGGCCGACGGCGAAGAGGTCGGCGGTGAAGTCCGGTTCGGCGCCCAGCAGCTGCTCGGGAGCGAAGTATCCGGGTGTGCCCATGACATGGTCGGTCGCGGTCAGTCGTGGCTCGCCCTTGCGCATGGATATGCCGAAGTCCGACAGACGCAGGTGCGGGCGTCCGGAGCCGGTGGCTTCGAGCAGGACGTTGGCCGGCTTGATGTCGCGGTGGACGACACCTTCGGCGTGGACGGCCGCGAGACCGGAGAGGAGCTGGTCGAGGAGCGTGCAGGCGAAACGGTGCGGCAGCGGCCCGTAGTCCCCGATGAGATGCGCCAGCGAGCCGCCGCCGACCAGGTCCATGGTGAACAGGACCTTGTCGTCGTCGGCGGCCCAGCTGGCGGGCGCGAGCACGTGCGGGTGGTCGATCCTGACGGCCTGCTCCCGCACGAACCTCAACAGGGTGTGCGCGTCGCTCTGTTGCAGCACCTTGGCGGCCACGTAGCAGCGTCGCCGGTGGTCCCAGGCGCGCCAGACCGCTCCGACTCCCCCGTGTCCGATCGGGTCGACCAGTTCGTACCGGCCGGCGAAGACCTCACCCATGGTCGCGCTCCGCTCCCCTTCCAGGCCGTGCGGCGGCCCGGTCGACGGCTCAGCTCTGGTGCGCCTCGTAGTGGGCCACCGCGTCCGCGGTGCGTCCGGCGCCGTACACCCGGAGGAACTCTGCCAGCTCCGGATGGGTCGGGGCGAGGGAGTCGGCGGCGTCGATGATGTCGCCGGCCGCGGCGACGGAGCGCAGCAGCGACTGGATCTCGCGCACCACGCGCTTGACCGTGGGTGCGCCCGAACCGGTCGCCGTCTGCGCGGTGTTGGTGAGCACGGAGCCGCCCTGGGATTTCCTGATCTCGTCCATGCGGTCGGTCGCCTCGGCGGCGCTCACGCTGCCGTCCGCGACCTGGCTCGCCAGTTCCTGGAGGAGCTGCACACGCTGGACGACCGCGGGGTTGCCGATCTTGGCGCGCTGACCGCTCATCAGCTGGGACAGCATGGGCGCGGACAGGCCGAGGACCCCGGCGAGACGCGCCTGGTTGAGGCCCAGATCATCGATGAGTCGACGGAAGAGCGCCCCCAGCGGCTCCCCGTACCAGTTCCGCTGGAGCTCCCGTGCTCTCGCGGTGGTGTCCTGCTGTGCGGCGTCCATTGCGTCTCCCCATCGCTTCCCCTAAGACCGCGGTTCGCTGCCGCGAACCACGTCGTGCATCTTACGGAGCGTGGTCGTCGACCGGGACCCCCAATCCTTTTGCGAGATCCGGGGGGTGACCCGGTACTCTGGTCTGCGATGCACGCCGGAAGGCGGTCCTGCGGCCCGGCGCATCGTCTCGGGGCCTTAGCTCAGTTGGTAGAGCGCTGTCTTTGCATGGCAGATGTCAGGGGTTCGACTCCCCTAGGCTCCACATTGCAAGAGCCCCTCCGAACTGCGGAAACGCGGGTCGGAGGGGCTCTTCGCGTTTCTGGCGTCAGCCAGGCCTGATGCGGGGCGCAGTGTGGTCGCCGCCGGGGTGGCGGACGTCGGCGGGCCAGGTCGCAGGGCAGGGCGGGAGAAAGTACCGCTCTCGCGTATCCCGAGGTCCGCGGGGGGACTAACGTGGACTGTGCGGCCCCAGCCCCCGGCAGCGCGAACGAGCAGCTGCCGCGTCTCTTGGGGCACACCCTGCGCGCCGGTCAGTGTCCTGTCCGCCTTCACGCGCGCCCCGGGGTGCCGCGGTCGGAGCCCGGCAACCGGAGGTCCCATGTCGACCGGAACGAACAAGAGCTCCTCCACCACGGCCCCGGCCACGGCCCGGGAGGACAGCAGCCATCCGCGGTCCGAGGGGATGCGACTGGCCTCCGCGGTTCTGTACGTCTTCGACCTGGATCAGTCGGTGGCGTTCTACCGGGAGTTGCTCGGGCTCCAGGTGGCCGTGGCCATGCATGAGGCCACGCTCCTGGTCAGCAGCGAGGGGTCCCAGTTGTATCTGCGCTGCGTCGGCCGGCACGCCCCGCACCCGACCGGGGGCATCGGAGTGCCGTGCCTCATGTGGACAGCCCCCAGCGCGTCGGCCCTGCGCCACTGCGAAGAGGTCCTCAAGGACCGCGGCGCTCACGTCACCACGCGGGAGGCGGCCGGTTTCACGTGGGTCGAGGGCCGTGACCCCAATGGCATTCCGGTGCAGGTGACCCATCCGGGCCCGGAGCAGGTGGCACGTACGGAGATCATTTCCCGCATCTACTCCTGGTGACAAATGGTGACCGGCCCGGCCCGCCCATCGAGCGGCTCGCGAGATCCGCTCCGAACAGGAGTATGACCATGGTTCTCCCCAGTGACGAACGACGAAGGATCGTGGTCGGGGTCGACGGCTCGCCGCCGTCCCGGGCGGCGCTGCGGTGGGCGGTGCGGCAGGCCCGGCTGTCGGGCAGCACCGTCGAGGCGTTGACCGCCTGGGACTATCCGACGACGGCGGGGTGGCCCCCGCTGCCCCTGCCCGACGACTTCGAGAACACCTTCGGCAAGGTGCTGGCGGAGGCGGTGGCGCAGACGGAGAAGGACGAACCGGGTGTCGAGATCCGCCAGACCGTGGTGGACGGGAACGCCGCCCAGTGCCTGATCACCGCGGCACGCGGAGCCGAGCTGCTCGTAGTGGGCAACCGCGGCCATGGCGCCTTCACCCAGGCTCTACTGGGTTCGGTGAGCCAGCACTGTGTACACCTCGCCCCCTGCCCCGTGGTGGTGGTCCGCGAGACCTGACAGAGGACGACGACACGGCGGGCCTCGGGAGCCCGGCCGGCTGTTTCCCGGCCCCGGCCGGCACGCCCGCCGTGGAACCGCACCTCCGCCTGGCGCGGGTGAACAGGAGCTCTAGAGCAGCGCCTCCGAACCGTGCAGCTCGACGAAGCCCACCACCTGGCGCAGCCTGTCGAAGCTCGTGACGTTGTTGCCGATCAGGCGCACCGAGGCCGGGCGGCCCTCACGCCAGCTGTGGGCGGCCAGGGAGAGGGCTCCCCACTGGTTCTCCATTTCGGCGTAATCGTGGCTCAGCTGGTAGTTGGTGAAGCCGTTGATGTTGCCGTAGACGCGGTTGAAGATCGGGCCGAAGCGGGCGGCTTCGGAGAAGATGGTGATGGCCATCAGCATGCCCCGGTCGACGCGCGTCTCGTTCCACGTGGGGACGTTGTGCAGGTCGTACAGCGCGTTGAAGATGTTGGTGGAGCCGAGGTAGAGGTTCTCGCGCGTGCTGCCGCCGTTGAGGCTGAGGTAGCTCCCGTTGCGCGGCATGAAACGCACCTGCACGCCCAGATCCTGCTGGAACTGCTGCTGGCGGCCGTCCTGGAAGGCCCAGTGGACGCCGGCGCCGGGAGAGTAGAAGCCCGCGACGTAGAGGTTGTCGGCCCACAGGTAGACGGAGACGAGGTCGCGTCCCTCGTTCCGCACCCGCACCTGGATCAGCCGGTTCGTGTTCCGGGTGGTCTGCTGGACCAGGCCGCTGCCGGTGTCGGTCGCGTCGCCGTAGCTGTTCTGGTGGATCGCGTCGATCAGGTTCCAGTAGCGATTCGCGTGCTCACCCCGGCCGGCCGTGATGTCCGTGATGTCCCAGTCGATGACCGGCCAGTTCTGTCGGGTCGCCGCGCTGGTCTTGGCCGCTGGCTGGAGGTCCCGGCTGACCGCCGTCGTCCTGTCGGCCGGGCCGGTCGTCGCCGAGGCCGTGGTGGCCAGCGGGGTGAGCAGTGCGGTCGCGGCGGTGATCGACACCAGCGCGAAGCCAGTCCTCTTGAGCACGGCATTCCCTCATCAGTCGGTCGGGTGGGGGGCGGGGTCTGCAATCCCCTCGCATCTCGCTTCAGCATGCATGCGCTTTCTGGCACCCCCTTGCCGTGCCGTGCATGCGGTCTGGTCCCTCCGTGCATGTCCGTGACATGCCCCGCGCCGTTCCCCGGATGCGTGGCTCCGCCGACCTCGGTCAGGAGTCGGTACGCGGGGGCGCCGCGGGCAGTTCGACGGCGACGCGGAGGCCGCCGGCGGGGCGCGGGGTGAGGGTGAGGGTGCCGTCATGGGCACGGGTGATCGTCTTGACGATGGCCAGGCCGAGGCCCGCGCCCACATGGTCGGTGTGGACGCGTTCCGTGCCGCGCCGGAACGGTTCGGTGAGGGTCGGGGTCAACTGCGGGGCGAGCTTCTCGCCGGTGTTCTCGACGGTGAGAAGCACGGTTTCGGGCCGGACAGCGGTGGTGATCCACACGGTGCCCCGGCCGGGCAGGTTGTGGACGATCGCGTTGTGCACCAGGTTCGTGGCCAGTTGGAGCAGGAGTGCCTGCGAGCCGGTCGTGGGGGCGATGTCGCCGCTGGTGGTGAGGGTGACGCCGTGCCTCTCGGCGAGGGGGAGCAGCGTTTCGGTGGCTTCTTCCGCCATGAGGGACAGGTCGACGCGTTCTCGGGCGAAGGTCCGCTGCTCGGCGCGGCCGAGCAGCAGCAGCGCCTCCGTGAGGTCGATCGCCCGGGTGTTGACGGCGTGGAGACGCTCGACGAGTTCGCCGGTCTCGTGGTCGGGGTCGCCGCGGGCGACGTCGAGCAGCGCCTTCGAGATCGCCAGCGGGGTGCGCAGCTCGTGCGAGGCGTTGGCCGCGAACCTCCGCTGTTCGGCGACGTGCGCTTCGAGCCGTTCGAGCATCGCGTCGAAGTCGTCGGCGAGGTCGCGGAACTCGTCCCTGCGGCCCTCCAGGCGGATGCGGTGCGAGAGCGATCCGTCCGTGGCCATACGGGTGGCGTCGGTGATGCGGGTCAGGGGGGCGAGCATGCGGCCCGCGAGGAACCAGCCGCCGAGGAGGCCGAAGACCAGCAGGAACGTCAGGACCGCGGCGGCCGCCGGGGTGAAGGTGCCGATGAGAAGCTGGCGATTGGGGTTGTCGTGCAGCATTCTGCGGTCCCAGTCGTCAGGGACGTACTGCAGGAGGAACACCCACACGGCGGCCAGCAGCAGGGCACCGGCGAGCATGAGGAAACCGGCGTAGCTGAGGGTGAGCTTGAGGCGCACGCTCAGGCCGGGCCGCCTATCCATGGCCTTCCCCCTTGTGTGCGGCCCGGGGCGCCGTGTCGATGCGGTAGCCGGCTCCCGGCGCCGTGGCGATGATCCAGGGTTCGCCGAGCCGTTTGCGCAGGGCCGAGACGGTGATGCGGACGGCGTTGGTGAACGGGTCGGCGTTCTCGTCCCACGCGCGTTCCAGGAGTTCCTCGGAGCTGACGACACCGCCCTCCGCGGCGACGAGGACTTCGAGCACGGCGAACTGCTTCCTGGTCAGTGCCACGTAGCGGCCGTCCCGGTAGACCTCTCTGCGGAACGGGTCGAGGCGCAGTCCCGCGATCTCCCGTACGGGAGGCCTGTGGTGGGCGCGTCTGCGGTCGAGTGCTCTGAGCCTGAGCGCGAGTTCCCGGAGTTCGAAGGGCTTGGTGAGGTAGTCGTCGGCTCCGAGTTCGAACCCCGAGGCCTTGTCGTCGAGGCGGTCGGCCGCCGTGAGCATGAGGATCGGTGTGCCGCTGCCGGAGGCGAGGATGTGCCTGGCGATCTCGTCGCCGGACGGGCCGGGGATGTCGCGGTCGAGGACGGCGATGTCGTACGTGTTGATGCCCAGCAGTTCCAGCGCGGTGGTGCCGTCAGCCGCGATGTCGGCCGCGATCGCCTCCAGGCGGAGGCCGTCGCGGATGGCTTCCGCCAGATAGGGCTCGTCCTCGACAATCAGCACACGCATGGAGCGAGGCTACGAGCCGGCACATATCGCCGGTGTATCGAAAACCGCATACGTGCCGGCAACACCCGGCTGCCTTGACTGGCGGTATGACTCCCACTCCACTGTCGGCAGGAATACGTGAGCGTCGGAGGCGGCGGCTCCTCGTCGCCGGGCTGTTGGTCGCCATCGCCGCCGTCGCGGTGCTCACCATGGCCCTCGGCCGCAGGCCACCGCCGTCCACCTCCTCATCCTCTTCCGCGTCCACGTCCACGTCCGCACCGCCCACGTCCTCCGAGGCCCCGGCACTGCCGAAGGCGCCGCCCGACGGAGTCGGCGCGGCCGACGGAGTGGTCCCCGACGGCGTGACGGTCTTCGACGACGAAACCCCGGCCGTCACCAAGCTTGACCCGCGGCTGCGCAAGGCCCTCCGCCGGGCCGCGACGGATGCCGCCGACGACGGAATCCGGTTCAACGTCAACAGCGGCTGGCGCTCCCCGAAGTACCAGGAAGAACTGCTTCGCAAGGCGGTCGCCGAGTACGGCTCCGAGTACGAGGCCTCCCGGTGGGTGGCCACCGCACAGACCTCTCCCCATGTCTCGGGGGAGGCGGTCGACCTCGGGCGCTCCGACGCGACGAAGTGGTTGTCCCGGCACGGTGCCCCGTACGGGCTGTGCCAGATCTACGAGAACGAGCCCTGGCACTACGAGCTGCGCGCCGAAGCGCGTGATCAGGGCTGCCCGCGGAGGTACGCCGACCCCACCGAGGACCCGAGGATGCGCCGGTGAACAGCACTTTCCGAACGGACGCCCTGCTCGACCGAGACCAGGAGCCAGACCAGGAGCGGCACCAGGAGGGGCGTCCGGGCGCCCCGGCCCGCTCCCGAGCGGAGCCCTGGAAGCGGGGCCCGGTGTTCGCGGTGCTGGCGCTGCTGCTGGGCCTGCTCATCCTGCTGCACGCCCGGATCCCGGACCGCAAGGGCATCGGCAGCCTGGTGGAGAGTTTCCTGCCGTGGTCCGCACTGTTCGTCCCGGTGCTGCTCGCCGGGGCGCTGTGGCGCCGCTCCGCCTCGGCGGCACTCGCGCTGCTGCTGCCCGTGGTGGCGTGGCTGCACCTCTTCGGCGGGCTGCTCGCCGACAAGTCCCGGCCGGGCGCCGACCTCACCGTGGTCTCCCACAACGTCGACGCCGACAACGCCGACCCGGCCGGCACCGCCCGCGACCTGGTCGGCTCCGGTGCGGACGTCCTGGCCCTGGAGGAGATCACCCCCCAGGCGAAGCCGGCGTACGAGCGGGCACTGGCGAAGGCGTACCCGCACCACATGGTGCTGGGCACGGTCGGTCTGTGGAGCAAGCTGCCGCTGTCGGACACCGAACCGGTCGACATCGCGCAGGACGTCGGGCCGCTGGCGGACACCAAGCCGGCCGACGTCAGGGCGGCCGACAGTCGGGCGCTGCGCGCCACGGTGACCACAGAGAACGGGCCGCTGGCGGTGTACGTGGCCCACCTGGGGTCCGTACGGGTGCGTCCCGGGGACGGCTTCTGGACGGGCGACCGGGATCGCGGCGCACAGGCGCTCGCCGAGGCCGTCGCCGCCGAACACAATGAACGGGTGGTGCTCCTCGGTGATCTCAACGGCACCATGGACGACCGCGCGCTCGCCTGTCTCGCCTCGCGGCTGCACTCCGCCCAACAGGAGGCCGGGGACGGCTTCGGCTTCAGCTGGCCGGCGACCTTCCCGGTGGCGCGGATCGACCAGATCCTGGTCCGGGGCGTCGAGCCGACGAGCGCGTGGGTGCTGCCGGCCACCGGCAGCGACCATCGGCCGGTGGCGGCCGGGATCGACTGGTGAGCGGCGTGCGCGAGAACGTGGTCAGGCGGCGCACTGGACGTACGAGACGCTGTTTCACGTGAAACATCGTGGGGGCGGAGGACCGATTGGCCCTCCGCCCCCACGATGCGCGGTGCTGCTGTGTCAATGCCGCACGGGACGCGGCGCGCGACCCACCTGCGTCAGCTCTGCTTGTCCCGGTCCGTCGCCTCGGCCTCGGCCTGCTTGGCCTGGACCTCCGGGTCGAGGGCGGCCTGGTCGCTGCCGTCGACCGAGGTCAGCGGCGTGCTGTCGGGGACCTCGGTGGCCGCGGGCGGCTCCACCAGCCAGTCCGGGTTGGCCTGCTTGTCCCACCACTTCCAGGCGGCGAAGGCACCCCCGGCGAGGATGCTGACAAGGGCGAGCTTCTTGGCGATGCGGCCGTTCCTGGCCCGGCGCTCGTGCTTGCGGACCAGCCGCTGGATCTCCTTGGCCGAGACCTGGCCGCGCAGAGCGGCGAGCGCGGCCGTGCTGCGGGCCGCGGCCTCCTCACGGACGGGCTGGGCGGCCGCCACCGCGCTCTCGATGCGGGGCTTGGAGTACTCGGCGGCCTGTCGGGCGGCCTTGCGGGTACGTACGGCTGCTTCGTGGGCGGCGTGGTCGACCTTCGGCGGCACGTGCGTACGCGCCTGCTCGACGCGGGGGGCGACGTGGGCGCCGTACTGGACACGGGCCTGTTCGGCCGCCTGCGACACCTTGGGCGCCAGCCGCGCACGCGCCTCTTGGGCGTACTGCGCGGCCCGGTCCTTGGCCGTGTCGGCGTATGGCGCCACCGCGTCCGCGGCGTGCCGCACGCTGTCCTTGGCCGAGCCAGTCGCGGCACGCACGCTGTCGATGCGGGTCACGTGATCCTCCTCCTCGGTGGCGTATACGTATGTCACCTTTCCACCCTTTCAAGGATCATGCCTTCTGGATCGCTCCCAGGTATGAATCACTCGCGGGCGGCAAGGAGCGGGTATCCGTTTCCGGCGCGGGGAATCCGATTGAACGGGATGAGAAGAGTTCTTTGCCGACGATGTCACGGATCGCCGCGGCGCGCGCCGACTCGGCGGCTACTCGTCCCAATCCGGTCCGTGCGAGGATCGGGGTGTCACAGAAGACAACGGAAGGCAGATCGTGGCTGAGCAGCTTTACGCCACCCTGAAGACCAACCAGGGCGACATCGTCGTCCGGCTCCTGCCGGACCACGCGCCCACGACGGTCAAGAACTTTGTTGAGCTCGCTCAGGGCGAGCGCGAGTGGGTCCACCCCGCGACCGGCAAGAAGACGACGGACCGTCTGTACGACGGCACGGTCTTCCACCGCGTGATCAGCGGCTTCATGATCCAGGGCGGCGACCCGCTGGGCAACGGCACCGGTGGCCCGGGCTACGAGTTCAAGGACGAGTTCCACCCGGACCTCGCTTTCAACAAGCCCTACCTGCTGGCGATGGCCAACGCGGGACCGGGCACGAACGGCTCGCAGTTCTTCGTGACTGTGTCGCCGACCGCGTGGCTGACCGGCAAGCACACGATCTTCGGCGAGGTCGCCGACGACGCCAGCAGGAAGGTCGTGGACGCCATCGCGGGCACGCAGACCAACCCGCGCACCGACCGCCCGGTGAAGGACGTGGTCATCGAGTCCGTGGTCATCGAGAACCGCGACGCCTGATCGGCGCTTACCCGCGGGTGTCCGCGGGGGAACCGAACCGCCCCGCCCATCCGTAAGGAAGGGCGGGGCGGTGCGTTGCCGAGCGTGCCATCACGCCGGCGCCTGCCGCGCCACAGTGCGGTCGTACCAGTGCCGCCACGCCGCAGTGCCGTCGTACCAGTGCCGTCGCACGGAGATTTGAGGGGACCTCATGGACCAGGTGCCAGGCAGCCCGCAGGAGTCGCGAGGGGCGTCGGGCCTGCCCCGCTGCTACCGCCACCCGGACCGTGAGACCGGCATCACCTGCACCCGATGCGAACGTCCCGTCTGCCCCGAGTGCATGATCAGCGCCTCGGTCGGTTTCCAGTGCCCGGAGTGCGTCCGCGGCGGTTCGGGGACCGGCCACGCCCCGACGGCCACCCAGCCGCGCACGGTCGCCGGCGGCACCATCAGCGCCGACCCCCGGCTGGTCACCAAGATCCTGTTGGGGCTGAACATCGCCCTGTTCCTGATGCAGATGGCGATCGGGGACCGCTTCACCGACCAGTACGACATGCTCGGACGCGCCATCGTGCCGGAGCTCGGATCGGTCGAAGGCGTCGCCGAGGGGCAGTGGTACCGCCTGGTCACGGCGATGTTCCTGCACAGCAGCGTCATGCACATCGCCTTCAACATGCTGAGCCTGTGGTGGATCGGCGGGCCGCTCGAAGCGGCTCTCGGCCGGGCCCGGTACATCGCCCTGTACATGGCCTCGGGGATCGCGGGCAGCGCGCTGACCTATCTCCTCGAAGAGCCGAATCAGCCCTCGCTCGGAGCGTCCGGCGCCGTCTTCGGCCTGTTCGGCGCGACCGCCATCCTGATGCGGCGCCTGAAGTACGACATGCGGCCGGTCCTCGCGCTGCTGGCGATCAACCTGCTCATCACGAAGTTCTGGCCCAACATCGCGTGGCAGGCCCACATCGGTGGCCTGGTCGGCGGGCTCGTCGTGGGCTACGCCATGGTGTACGCGCCCCGCAAGCGGCGGAGCCTCATCCAGTACGGCAGCTGTGCGCTGGTCCTGGTCGCGACCGTGGTGATCGTCCTCGTCAGGACCGGGCAGCTCGTGTGAGGAAACGGTGTTGTCCACAGCGTGTGCTCGATCCTGTGCACGCAGTGGGGAACACCCGTGCCCCTCGTCGCCGGCCCGGGTTTTCCCAGGAAGGACAAGGGGTGGGCGGTGGCGAGGGAACCGGTGGGTCAGTCACACCGGTGTCAACCGGCGGAGAGTTATCCACAGATCTTCAGACCTTTTCCACTCGTGTGGATAGCGCTGTGGATAACTCAGGGCAGGGCTTGTGCGGCGGGGGTGAAGTGGGCTACTTCCCCTCCCCGCGGAGAGCTACTTCCACTGCGTGGAGACGCCGAAGCCCGCCGCGATGAAGCCGAAACCGACGACGATGTTCCAGTTGCCGAGCGAGTCGATCGGCAGCGTGCCGTTCGTGACGTAGAAGACCACGATCCAGGCCAGCCCGATGAGGAACATCGCCAGCATCACCGGAGCCACCCAGCTGCGGTTGGTCAGCTTGATGTTCGTCGCCTTCTTGGCGGGGGGCGGCGTGTAGTCGTCAGCCTTCTTGCGGATACGTGACTTCGGCACGAGGGTCTCTCCTGTCGATGCGCTGCGTGGCCGCGCAGGTAACTGGGACGGGGCTTGGCGGGACTCCTCGGGGAGCTGAGGCCTCCCCCCGGGCGTCCGTTAGCGTAGTGCTTCCGCGGCGCTGAAGGAGATAAGGGTACGTTGAGCAATTCTGCCGACCCCCACAAAGGTGCCGGTCGTCGCCCTCGATGGCGTCCGGTTCGGGTGCTTACGGGTGCCGTTTTCGCGCTCGCCGGCCTGATTTTCTTCACCAGTTTCAACACGGCCAAGGGCACCAACATCCGCACCGACGCCTCCCTGCTGAAACTGTCCGACCTGATCCAGGAGCGCAGCCACAAGAACGGCGCGCTGGACGAGTCCAACGGCTCCCTGCGCGACGACGTCGAGGCGCTCGCCCAGCGGGACGACGGGGGCACCAAGGCCGACGACGCCCGGCTCAAGGCCCTGGAGGAGAACGCCGGCACCAAGGAGCTGCACGGCGAGGCCGTCACGGTCACCCTCGCCGACGCCCCACCCGACGCGGCGCCCAAGCTCCCGGGCTACCCCGACCCGCAGCCCAACGACCTGGTCATCCACCAGCAGGACCTCCAGGCGGTGGTCAACGCCCTGTGGCAGGGTGGCGCCAAGGGCATCAAGGTCATGGACCAGCGGCTGATCTCCACGAGCGCCGTGCGCTGCGTCGGCAACACCCTGATCCTCCAGGGCCGCGTCTACTCCCCGCCCTACAAGGTGACCGCCGTGGGGAACCCCGACAAGCTCAGGGCCGCCCTCGCCGCGTCCCCCGAGATCCAGAACTACATGCTGTACGTCAACGCCTACGGCCTCGGCTGGAAGGTGGACGACGACGGGGCGGTGACTCTTCCCGGCTACTCGGGCACAGTGGATCTCCACTACGCGAAGCCCGTGCGATGACCGGCGGAGCGGTCCCGTGCGACGACCGGCGGAGCCGTGGAGCAGCCGGAGAATAGCCGCCCCCAGGGGGAGCCTGTGTCCGTGCGCGTGATCGTCAGGACGTTCAGCGAGCTGTGCGTGACCGTCGGCACGCTGATCGTGCTCTTCGTGGTGTACGTCCTGTTCTGGACCGGCGTGCGGGCCGACGAGGCCATGGAGCGCCAGATCGACGACCTCCACAGCCGGTGGGCGCGGGGCTCGGCGTCCGCGGGGACGGGCGGCGCCGAGGGTGGCGGTGTCGAGGCCTCCCCGCAGCAGCCCGCCCCCTACAAGGACGGCAAACCGTTCGCCGTCATGTACATCCCGCGGTTCGGTTTCACGTGGAACAAGCCCGTGCTCCAGGGCACCGGCACGGACGTGCTGAAGAAGGGGCTCGGGCACTACGCCGCCACCGCCCGGCTGGGGCAGAAGGGCAACTTCGCGGTCGCCGGCCACCGGCGCACCTACGGAGACCCCTTCAAGGACTTCCCGCGGCTGCGGCGCGGTGACGCCGTCGTCCTGACCGACGGCGCGACCTGGTTCACGTACCGCGTCGAGAGAAGGCCCCACAAGACCCTCCCCGGCGACATCGGCGTCATCGCGCCCGTCCCGCGCGGCTCCGGCTTCGAGGGCCCCGACCGCTACCTCACCCTGACGACCTGTGAACCGGAGTGGGGACACAGCCACCGGCTGGTCGTCTGGGCCCGACTGGAGGGCATCCGGCCCGTGGAGGCCGGGAAACCGGAGGCACTGCGCCGTTAGTCTGTTGCCGTACGGCGAGAGAGGCCTGTTGCCGTACGCGACCGGAAGGGACGGCATGTACGGCTGGATCTGGCGGCATCTGCCGGGAAACACATGGTTGAGGGCGCTGATCGCTCTGGTGCTCGTCTTCGCGGTGGTCTATCTGCTGTTCCAGTACGTCTTCCCCTGGGCCGAACCGCTGCTCCCCTTCAACGACGTCACCGTGGACGGCCAGTGAGCGCCCCCGGCGGCGCCCGCCGCACACGCGTCCTGGTCGTGGACAACTACGACAGCTTCGTCTTCAACCTCGTCCAGTACCTGTACCAGCTGGGAGCCGAGTGCGAGGTGCTGCGCAACGACGAGGTCGAGCTGCGGCACGCGCAGGACGGCTTCGACGGCGTCCTGCTCTCGCCCGGACCCGGCACCCCGGAGCAGGCGGGCGTCTGCGTCGAGATGGTGCGCCACTGCGCCGCGACCGGCGTGCCCGTCTTCGGGGTCTGCCTCGGCATGCAGTCCATGGCGGTGGCGTACGGGGGCGTGGTGGACCGCGCCCCGGAGCTTCTGCACGGCAAGACCTCACTCGTACGTCATGAGGGCAAGGGCGTCTTCGCCGGCCTGCCGTCGCCCTTCACCGCGACCCGCTACCACTCGCTGGCGGCGGAGCCCGCCACCGTCCCGGCCGAGCTCGAGGTCACCGCGCGCACGGAGGACGGCATCATCATGGGCCTGCGCCATCGGGAACTGGCGGTCGAAGGCGTGCAGTTCCACCCGGAGTCCGTGCTGACCGAGCACGGCCATCTCATGCTCGCCAACTGGCTGGTGGAGTGTGGCGACACCGGCGCCGTCGCGCGCTCGAGCGGGCTCGCCCCGGTGGTGGGCAGGGCCACGGCGTGACGGCCCCGCGCCCCGAGCCAGACCCCTCCGCGGCCCCGTACGGCGCGAGTGGCGCGCCCGGGGGCGGGGGCGGTCATGCGCCCGGGGACGGTGGCGGTCGCGCGCCCGGGGACGCGGAGACACTGGAGGAGGCGGTCGAGCACCTGGCCGACCCGCTGACCGATCCGCTGCCCGGCCCCCGGCCCGGGGATCACCCCTCTCCGTGGTTCCGCAGCGCGATTGCCGAACCGCAGCGCGCGCCCGCTCCCGAGCCGGTGGCAAAGCCGCCACGCGCGCCCGAGCCCACGGCGGCCCCCGCCCCCAGGGTGGTGCCCCAGCGCGTGCCTGAACCCACGTACGAGCAGCTGTACGGTGGTTACGCCCCAGAGCCGACAGCCGATGACGAGACGGTGGGCCTGCGGACCGCCGAGACGCGCCGCGCGCTGCAAACCGAGGGCGGGCCCGAGCCCGTCGGCTCCACCGGGGGCAGCCCCGAGCCCCTTCACCCCGCCGAGGGCAGGGCCGCCCGCCGCAAGGCCGCGAGGAAGGGCGGCGCGCGCCCCGCACCGCCCCGGCCCGGCGGTGCCCCGCTCTCGCGTGTGGAGGCCCGTCGCGCGGAACGTGCCCGTAGGCCCTCACCCGGCGCGGTGATCAGCCGTGGGCTCGGCGAAGTCTTCATCACCGTAGGCGTGTTGATGCTGCTGTTCGTCGCCTACCAGCTGTGGTGGACGAACATAAGGGCCCAGCGGCAGGCGGACGGCGCCGCCCACGAGCTTCAGCAGGAGTGGGCGAAGGGCGAGGGCAGGCCGGGCGCCTTCGAGCCGGGCCAGGGCTTCGCGCTCCTGCACATCCCGAAGCTGGACGTCGTCGTGCCGGTCGCCGAGGGCATCGACAAGCAGAAGGTCCTCGACCGCGGCATGGTCGGCCATTACGACAAGGGCGCCACCAAGACCGCGATGCCGGACGCCGAGAAGGGCAACTTCGCGCTGGCCGGCCACCGCAACACCCACGGTGAGCCGTTCCGCTACATCAACCGCTTGGAGCCGGGCGACCCCATCGTCGTCGAGACGCGGGACACGTACTACGTCTACAAGATGGCAAGCATCCTGCCGCAGACGAACCCCGGAAACATCAGTGTGATCAGCCCCGTGCCACCGGGCTCCGGCTTCACGAAACCCGGCCGCTACATCACACTGACCACCTGCACCCCGGAGTTCACCAGCAAGTACCGGATGATCGTCTGGGGCAAGATGGCCGAGGAGCGGCCGCGCGGCAAGGGCAAGCCGAGCGCGCTCGTCAACTAGAAGTGTGAGAACGGGGCAGAACCAGTGGCAGCCACAACCGAAGACGACGAGAAGCAGGCCGAGGCGCCCGCTCCGGCGCCCGCACCACACCGTCGGGGCCGCGGCCCCATCGCCACGGCGGTCAGCGTCTTCGGGGAACTCCTCATCACCGCGGGCCTGGTCCTCGGGCTCTTCGTCGTCTACTCCCTGTGGTGGACCAACGTCGTCGCCGACCGCGAGGCGCACAAGCAGGGCGAGAAGGTGCGCGACCGGTGGGCGGGCGGCCCGGGCAGCGTCGACACCAAGGGCGGCATCGGCTTCCTCCACGTACCCGCGATGGGCAACGGCGAGATCCTGGTCAAACCGGGCACCGACAGCAAGCGCCTCAACGACGGCGTCGCCGGCTACTACAAGAAGCCGATCAAGTCCGCCCTGCCCGAGGACAAGAAGGGCAACTTCACGCTGGCCGCGCACCGCGACGGGCACGGCGCGAAGTTCCACAAGATCGACAAGATCAAGAAGGGCGACGCGATCGTCTTCGAGTCGCGGGACAAGTGGTACGTCTACAAGGTCTACAAGACGCTGCCCGAGACCTCGAAGTACAACGTGAAGGTCCTGGACCCCGTCCCCAGGGAATCGGGCGTGAAGCACTCCGGGCGCTACATCACGCTGACGACCTGCACGCCCGTCTACACCTCCACCTACCGCTACGTCGTGTGGGGCGAGCTGGAGCGGATCGATGACGTCGACAACAAGAGGACGCCTCCACCGGAGCTGAAGTGACCGCCGCCGCCCCAGGGCGGGCACGACAGAGCCCCGGTCGCCGCTGAGCGGTGACCGGGGCTCTGTGCACGCGGCCGGTGGGCCGGGTCAGTCCTCGTCGCGGTTCGAGCCCCAGTGGGAGTCCCGGTGGGAGTCGCGCTGCGACAGGCCGCCGAGGAAGCCGCCGCCGTCGTCGTCCCCGCCGCCACCGATTCCGCCGTCGCCGTTCCCGCCGTTTCCGCCGCCGCCCGCGGTGGTCAGGTTGACCGCCGAGCCGGGATCCACCTTCTCGCCCGCGTTGGGCGTGGAGAGGACCACGAGGGCGTCGTCGTCCTGCGGGCCGGTGATGGTGCCGACCGAGAGGCCGGCGTCCTCGATGGCCTTACGGGCGTCCTTCAGCTTCTGGCCGGTCAGCGGCGGGACGGTGGTCTCCTCCGGCTTCTTGGCGACCTGGACGGTCACCGTGGAGCCGGGGTCGGCCGACGTGCCCGCGGTGGGCGTGGTCTGGATGACCTTGCCCTCCGCGACCTCGTCGCTGGCGACGTCCTGACGCTGGGCGACGAGGTTGCTGTCCTCGATCTGCTTCTTCGCCTCGGCCCAGGTCTTGCCGACCACGCTGGGCACGACGGACTGCGTCTTCTTCTTGGCGACGATGAGGGTGATCTCGCTGCCCTTTTGGACCTCGGTCCCGAACGTCGGGTCCTGTTCGAGCACCGTGCCCGGCTCCTCGGTGGACTCCCGGGACTCGGTCTCCACCTTGAACTGGTACTTGTCGCCCCGAAGCTTCTCCGTGGCGTCCTCGACGTCCGTGCTGATGACGTTCGGCACCGCGACCTTGGGCGCACCGGTCGAGACCGTCACCGTGATGGTGTCGCCCTTCTCGACCTCCGTGTCCGCCCCGGGATCCTGCTCGCAGATCTCGCCCTTCGGGTACTTGGCGCACGGCTCGTGCTTGCCGACCTCCAGCTTGAGCCCGACGTTGGCGACCGACTCCTTGGCCTCACTGACCTTCTCGCCGACGAGGTTCGGCGCCTTCGTCGTGCTGTCGGCGCCGTCCCCGCTGAACGCCACCTTCCCGATGAGGATCGCCCCCACCAGGACGAGGACGCCCGCGATGATCAGCAGCCACGTCGACGTGTTGTTCTTCTTCTGGCGGCGGCCGTGGCCGGTCTCGTCGTAGCCCCCGTCGTCGGGGCCGACCGGCGGCATCATGGACGTGTGGCCGCCACCGTTCTGCGGATGCAGCATCGCGGTCTGCTGGTCGTCCGGGTGGCCGTAGCCGACCGCGCCCATGGCGGCGGTGGCCGCGACGGGCTGGCCGTCCAGGCACGCCTCGATGTCGGCGCGCATCTCGTCGGCCGACTGGTAGCGGTAGTCGGGGTCCTTGGTGAGGGCCTTCAGGACGATGGCGTCCATCTCCGGAGTGATCTCTCCGTCGAAGACGCTCGGGGCCTGCGGCTCCTCACGTACGTGCTGGTAGGCGACCGCGACCGGGGAGTCGCCGACGAACGGCGGCCGGACGGTGAGCAGCTCGTAGAGCAGACAGCCGGTGGAGTAGAGGTCGGAACGGGCGTCCACCTGCTCGCCCTTGGCCTGCTCCGGGGACAAGTACTGGGCCGTGCCGATCACCGCGGCGGTCTGCGTCATCGTCATGCCGGAGTCGCCCATGGCGCGGGCGATGCCGAAGTCCATGACCTTGACCTGGCCGTTGCGCGTCAGCATGACGTTCGCGGGCTTGATGTCGCGGTGGACGATGCCGTTGCGGTGGGAGTACTCCAGTGCCTGGAGGATGCCGATCGTCATCTCCATGGCCCGCTCCGGCAGCAGCTTGCGGCCGGAGTGAAGGAGCTCGCGCAGCGTGGAGCCGTCGACGTACTCCATCACGATGTACGGGATGGAGACCCCGTCGACGTAGTCCTCGCCGGTGTCGTAGACCGCGACGATCGCCGGGTGGTTGAGCGAGGCGGCCGACTGGGCCTCACGGCGGAACCGGGCCTGGAACGACGGATCGCGGGCCAGGTCGACCCGCAGCGTCTTCACCGCCACGGTGCGTCCGAGGCGGGTGTCGTGCGCGAGGTAGACCTCCGCCATCCCACCACGGCCGAGCACCTGGCCCAGCTCGTACCGGCCGCCGAGGCGACGCGGCTCTTCCATAGCTAATCCAGCCCTCTCCGTCGGTCCCCGACCGCACCTTTGTGTGGTCCGGCGGTGTGCTGTCCGGGCATACGGTACCCGGCTCGACTTACGTGACCCGGACGTGACCGTCAGCCGATACCGGACCGGTACCGCAACGTGCACCGATGTCGAGTGGCCGTGACGGGCGTCACTTCTTGCTCTTGATGACCGCTTCCATCACGTCCCTGGCGATGGGGGCGGCGAGCCCGCCACCGGAGATGTCACCCCGGTCCGCGGCACTGTCCTCGACCACCACGGCGACGGCGACCGGCGAACCCGAGTCCGTCTTGGCGTACGAGATGAACCAGGCGTAGGGGTTCTTGCTGTTCGCCACGCCGTGCTGGGCCGTACCCGTCTTGCCACCGACGGTGACGCCGGGGATCTGCGCCCTGGTTCCCGTGCCGGACTTGACGACCGTCTCCATCATTTCCTGGAGCTTCTGGGCGTTCTCCTTCGAGAGCGGCTCGCTCATCTCCTTGGGCGAGTGCTTCTCGATGACGTCCAGGTTCCGCGCCTGCAGCTCGCTGACCATGTACGGCTCCATGAGCGTGCCGTCGTTGGCGATCGCGGAGGCGACCATGGCCATCTGCAGGGGCGTGGCGGCGGTCTCGAACTGGCCGATGGAGGACAGCGCGGTCTGCGGCTTGTCCATGTCCTCGGGGAAGTTCGAGGCGTTCGAGCGGACCGGGACGAACTGCTCGGAGTTGAACCCGAACTTCTTCGCCGTCTCCAGCATCTTGTCCTTGCCGAGATCGGCGCCGATCTTGCCGAAGACGGTGTTGCAGGAGACCCGCAGCGCCTCACGCAGCGAGGCGTTCTTGCAGGGCAGGTCGCCCTCGTTCTTCAGCTGGGTCGTGGTGTTCGGCATGGTCCACGGCAGCGGCGAGCGCGTCTTGCCGTCGACGCTGTCGTACAGGCCGTGCTCCAGGGCTGCCGCCGCCGTGACGACCTTGAAGGTGGAGCCGGGCGGGTAGGTCTCGCGCAGTGCGCGGTTGACCAGCGGCTTGTCCTTGTCCTTGTCGAGCTCCAGGAACTTCTCGGCCTCGGCGTTGGTGTTGCCCGCGAAGTCACCGGGGTCGTACGAAGGGGTGGAGGCCAGCGCGAGGATCGCGCCCGTCGACGGGTCGATGGCGGCCACCGCGCCCTTGCCGCGGCCCTTCAGCCCCTCGTAGGCGGCCTTCTGCGCCGCTCCGTCGAGGGTGGTGACGACATTGCCGCCCTCCTTCTTCTCGCCGGTCAGCATGTCGAGCGTGCGGCGGAAGAAGAGCCGGTCGTCGTTGCCGGTCAGGATGCCGTCGTCGATGTTCTCCAGCTGGCTGGCACCGATGCGCTGCGAGGAGTACCCCGTGATGGGGGCCCACATGGGCCCGTTCTTCCAGGTGCGCTTGTACTTCAGGTCGCTGCCCGGGGTGGCCTTGGAGCCGGTGATCGGCTTGCCGTCCACGATGATGTCGCCGCGCGGCTGGGAGTAGCGCTCGATGGTGACGCGGCGGTTCTTCTCGTGCTTGGCCAGGGTGTCGGCCTGCACGTACTGGAGCCAGTTGTCCCGGGCCAGCAGGGCGAGGACGAGCAGCCCACAGAAGATCGCGATCCGGCGCAGGGGCTTGTTCACGAAACCTCTCTACCTGGTAATTAATTCAGTGGTTTCCGTTGAGTCTAAGTGGTATTGCCTGTGTTTCTCACTCAATTCACGAAACGTACCATATAGGGAAAATTGTGGACACTCTCTGCAAAATATTCCTTTCGTTGCCGTATGGGTAGAGCGTGAAAGTTGGTTGACGTGCAATGTGCATCTAGTGAAGAATCGAACGCGGTGAGTGACGATCGTTCACTGTGCAACATATGCGTTTCTGGCTAAAGAATTGAGTAGAATGAACAACATTAAGCGTGTCGGGGTTGTCGCCGGAATGTTCACTGCGGCGACAGTTTTGGGCATCACAAGTGCCTTCGCCACCTGGAGCAGCAGCTTGAGTGCTGTAGCGCCTGGGTTCACGTCGCGGGAATGGTCGGACAGTAGTTACACGCAGATTCACTTCACTCGATGTGACGCATCCAACACCGAAGGTGGGAGCGTCACTGTTGAGCTGATAGGCGTAGACGGAATCAATGAAAGCCGTGGGACCAGGACGTTTACGGAATGCTTCACGGGTGGTGCCGACCAGACGAGTACGGGCGTTTGGACGAACCTTCCCCAAGACCACTACGTTTTCCGGATCAAATACATTAACGGAATCGAGTGGGGAAACAAGCTGACCGTCGACAAGGTGACTGTTGACACCACTAAGGCCGACTAGCGGTCTGGCAACTTGCCGTATGGGTCACGTGCTGGTGACCCATACGGCATTGTTGTCTCTGTGGTCGTAGTCCCCACAGCCGTATTGCGCGTAGAAAGCGCTGATCGTTTTGGCGGTTTACGGTCGAACTACCTGGGTCATCTCGGCGTCGGGGTTCGGGGCGGGGGACGGGGCGGGGCGTCGCGCCGTGTCGCTGATCCGGATCAGGATGCCGACCAGGGCCCAGTTGGCGATGACGGAGGAACCGCCGTATGCCAGGAAGGGCATGGTCATACCCGTCAGCGGGATCAGACCCATGACGCCGCCGGCGACGACGAAGACCTGGATGGCGAAGGCTCCGGAGAGGCCGATCGCGAGGAGCTTGCCGAAGGGGTCACGGGCGGCGAGCGCGGTGCGGACGCCGCGCTCGACGATCAGGCCATAGATCAGCAAGACGGCCATGATCCCGGCCAGCCCCATCTCCTCGCCGTACGTGGCGAGGATGAAGTCTGAGTTGGCTGCGAAACCGATGAGGTCGGAGTTGCCCTGGCCAAGGCCAGTCCCGAGGACACCACCGGAGCCGAAGGCCATCAGGGATTGGGCGATCTGGTCACTTCCGGTCGAGGTGATGACGGCATCCGAGAATGGGTTCAGCCATGCGTCGACACGCTTTTGCACATGCGGCTCGAAAGTGGCAACCCCGACCGCGCCGACGGCAGACATCAATAGACCGAAGACGATCCAACTGGTGCGCTCCGTGGCGACGTACAGCATGACCACGAACATGCCGAAGAACAGCAGTGACGTACCGAGGTCAGTCTCGAACACCAAGATGAGGATCGAAAGCGCCCAGACGACGATGATCGGGCCGAGGTCACGCCCACGCGGCAGGTAGAGGCCCATGAAGCGGCGACTGGCCAGAGCGAGCGCATCACGCTTCACCATGAGGTAGCCCGCGAAGAAGATGGCGATGACGATCTTTGCGAACTCACCAGGCTGGATCGAGAAGCTCCCGACGTGGATCCAGATCTTGGCGCCGTTGATGTTCTGGCCGATGCCGGGCACGAGCGGAAGAAGCAGCAGAACGATGGAACCGACCATCGAGATGTACGTGTAGCGCTGCAGGATGCGGTGATCCTTGAGCAACAGCAGCACTCCGACGAAGAGCGCGATGCCGACCGCCGAATACAGGAGCTGTTTGGGCGCCGAGGGGCTGAAGGCACCGAATTGGGCCTTGGCAAGGTTCTGGAGCTTCTCCGACTGGTCCAGCCGCCAGATCACCACCAGCCCCAGACCGTTGAGCAACGTCGCCAACGGCAGTAGCAGCGGGTCCGCGTATGCGGCGAACTTGCGTACGACGATGTGGCCCACGCCTGCGAGCAGGCCGAGCCCCATCCCGTAACCGAGCATGCCGGTCGGCAGCTCACCGGTCAGCGCGAGCCCCACGTTCATATAGGCGAACAACGGGATGACGACCGCGAAAGCGAGCAGCGCGAGCTCGGTGTTGCGCCGGCTCGGCGCCCCGATCGCGCCGATCGTCGACGTGTGTGTAGTACTGCTCATGGCGTGCAGAGGCCCCCAACGGCTGCTTACTGCTTACCGCACAGCGGGACCAGCTTCTGCTCATCCTCGGAGAGGCTGGGGCCGGGTGTGGGAGTCGGTGCGGTCTTGGACTTGTTCTTGTCGGTCGTGCTGTTCTTGTCGTTCTTGCCGGTCGGGCTGGTCGACGGGTCGGTGGTGGGGTCGTCGCCCGGGGCCTTGGTCAGGCCGGTCGTGCCGCCCGCCTCGCCCTCGCCGTTCCTGGCGTTGTTCTCGCGCTCCACCTTGCGGCGCTCGGCGTCCTTCCGGCACGCGGAGGCCTGCAGACCCAGCTCCTCGATCTTGCTCGTGGCCTCGTCGAAGTTGCCCTCGGCGATGGTGGCCTCGACCTGCTTGCGCTGGTACGGCGGCAGGTACTTGAGTTCGATCTCGGGGTGGTCCTTCTCCACCTTCGACAGGCTGACCCAGGCGAGATCCTGGTCGATGCCCCGGTAGAGCGCGATGTGCTTGTCCTTCGTGCCCACGAAGTACTGGGTCTGCGTCCAGCGGTACCCGCCGTAGAGGCCGCCGCCGATCACGGCGAGGACGAGCACGGTGTAGAGCGATCTCTTGATCCACTTGCGGCCGCCGCGGGGCTTGACGAAGTCCTCGTCGTCATACGCCCCGAAGCCGCCCTCGGGGACGTACCCCGTGGAGTCACCGCTGCCGGGCGGGCCGAAGCCGCCGCCCGAGGGCTGTGGCGGCACGGGACGGCCGAGCCCGGAGGCGCGGCCGGCGGGCGTCTGCATGGCGCCGTCGTCCTGCGCCTGGAGCTGGTTCTCGGCGACCGCGCCGACCACCACGGGGGTGTCGGACAGCTGGCCGGCGAGGGTGTCGCCACTGTCGATGTCCAGGACATCGGCGACGATCACGGTGATGTTGTCGGGGCCGCCGCCGCGCAGCGCGAGCTGGATCAGCTCCTGCACGGTCTCCTGCGGGCCCTGGTAGGAGGCGAGGGTGTCCTCCATGGTCTGGTGCGATACGACGCCGGAGAGGCCGTCGGAGCAGATCAGGTACCGGTCGCCGGCGCGGACCTCGCGGATGGACAGGTCCGGCTCCACGTGGTCGCCACTGCCCAGCGCGCGCATCAGCAGGGAGCGCTGCGGGTGGGTGGTGGCCTCTTCCTCGGTGATGCGGCCCTCGTCCACGAGGCGCTGCACCCAGGTGTGGTCCTGCGTGATCTGCGTGAGCACGCCGTCGCGCAGGAGGTACGCGCGGGAGTCGCCGACGTGGACGAGGCCGAGGCGCTGTCCCGTCCACAGGAGGGCGGTCAGGGTCGTCCCCATGCCCTCCAGCTGGGGGTCCTCCTCGACCATCAGCCGCAGCTGGTCGTTGGCCCGCTGCACGGCCGTGCCGAGCGACGTCAGGATGTCCGAACCGGGCACGTCGTCATCGAGGGTGACGAGCGTCGTGATGACCTCGGAGCTGGCCACCTCACCCGCGGCCTGGCCCCCCATGCCGTCGGCGATGGCGAGGAGACGGGGGCCGGCGTAACCGGAGTCCTCGTTCCCCTCCCGGATCATGCCTTTGTGCGATCCGGCGGCGAAGCGCAAAGACAGACTCATGCGCACCTCGCCCGTCGGCTCCGGGTACATCCGCACGGTGCCCACCCTCCGGTCGGGAGCGCGCCGGCGTCCAGTGCCTGGACAGCCGCTTCGGCTCGCTCGCTCCGCTCGCGCTCTTTCATGACGTAGCACTACTTCCGCAGCTCGATGACGGTCTTGCCGATGCGGATCGCCGTGCCCAGCGGAACGGGCGTCGGGGTGGTGAGTCGGGTCCGGTCGAGATACGTGCCGTTGGTGGACCCGAGATCCTCGACGATCCACTGGCCGTCCCGGTCCGGGTAGATCCTGGCATGCCTGCTGGAGGCGTAGTCGTCGTCCAGCACGATCGTCGAATCGTGCGCACGGCCCAGCGTGATGGTCTGGCCCTGCAGCGCGACCGTCGTCCCGGCGAGGATGCCCTCGGAGACGACGAGCTTGCTCGGGGCGCCGCGGCGCTGGCGACCGCCGCCGCTCTGCTGCTGGCGCTGTTGCGGAGGCGCGGCCTGTTGCGCCCGGGCGGCCTGCTGGGGCCGCTCTCGGCGCGAACCGCGCTGTGTGACGCGCGTTCCGAACAGGTCGCTGCGGATGACCTGGACGGCCACGATCACGAACAGCCACAGAACAGCTAGGAAACCTAGCCGCATGACCGTCAGGGTCAGCTCTGACATTGCCCCCGCTTCACCCTTCGGCTTGCCGGTAAACGATGGTGGTTTGGCCCACGACGATCCGCGAGCCGTCGCGGAGCGTAGCGCGGGTGGTGTGCTGCCCGTCTACCACGATGCCGTTGGTAGACCCGAGATCCTGGATCGTCGAGGGCGTTCCGGTCCGGATCTCACAGTGCCGGCGCGATACGCCGGGGTCGTCGATCCGCACATCGGCGTCGGTGCTGCGTCCCAGCACCAGCGTCGGGCGGGAGATCTGATGGCGATTGCCGTTGATCTCGATCCAGCGCCGCACCTGGGCGCCCGGGAGTGGTCCGGCGCCGGGAACCGGGGGTCTGGCCGCCGCCGGGGACGGGCCGCCGGGGCGACCCGTGCCGGGCGGTGGTGCCGCCGGCATGGGAGGTGCCCCGCCGGGGGCACCGGAAGACGACGGCGGATAGCCATAGCCGCCGCCCGCGCCACGGCCCGGGGCCACGGGGCCGCCGGGAGCGGGACCCGCACCGCCGGGACCGGGGCCCGCGGTGGCTTGCTCGGGAGACTGGGAGGTGCTGGAGGCGAGTGTGCGGCTGCGGACGCGGTACAGGCCGGTGTCGAGATCCTCGGCCTTCTCCAGGTGGACCTTGATGGGCCCCATGAAGCTGTAGCGCTGCTGCTTGGCGTAGTCGCGCACCATGCCGGAGAGCTCGTCGCCGAGCTGGCCGGAGTAGGGGCTCAGGCGCTCGAAGTCGGGGGCGCTGAGCTCCACGATGAAGTCATTGGGGACGACTGTCCGCTCGCGGTTCCAGATCGTCGCGTTGTTGTCGCACTCCCGCTGGAGGGCGCCGGCGATCTCGACGGGCTGGACCTCGGACTTGAACACCTTGGCGAAGGTGCCGTTGACCAGACCTTCAAGTCGCTGTTCGAACTTCTTCAGGACTCCCATGGGGCACCTCCTCCGTCGTAGTCATCCTGGTACTGCTTACTGATCGTATCCACGCGCCGGGAAATCGGCTGGTTCCCCCTGTCTGCCCGGTCGGTGAGTGTCGCCTCTCACAAGGCATGCCCGCACCAGGCGCCAGGGATCCCCCCAGGGCCCCTGACGAGGCCCTGATTTCCGGATCTGCAAACCCTTCCGGGCAGTTGCTCGCGACGCATGCTGAGTCTCCTCTTGCAGGGATCGTAGAGGTGGCCCCGAGCCAGTGTCCCGCACCTGGCTGTGGACCTCGGCGTGCTCCTGTCCCGGGGACGGGCGAGGGTGGGCCGGGCCGGGCGGGCGGGAGCACGGTCCAGGGGGGCAGGTCCGGTGCCGGCCCGGGCGCGGCCCCGGGCGTGGCCTGGGCCCCGGCACGGTCCGAGAGCGGATCCCTTGGCAGGTGCCCGCCGAATACGGATGTGAATCCACCGTCCGCACCGTGCTAATCTTCTGGATGTCGGCAGGCGCTCGCACCACACAGTGAGAGACCCAAAGACAACACCCATGCGCGGGTGGCGGAATAGGCAGACGCGCTGGATTCAGGTTCCAGTGCCCGAAAGGGCGTGGGGGTTCAACTCCCCCCTCGCGCACCATGAGGAAGCGGTCTTCCTCCGGACGAAAGTCCGGAGGAAGACCGCTTCTTTTTGTGCCCGTGTGTGTGCCTGTGCCCATGTCCGTGTCCGTACTCGGGTCTGCCTCTGCGGCTTGCGGTGATCTATGTCACCGAAGTTATCCACAGGCTCTGACGGGAGTCGGCGCGCGGCGGTACTTTCGAGGCCAGGTTCGGTGGACGGACGGCGGGGGCGATGGGCATGGCGGAACTCGGGAAGGCGCTGGTGCGCCAAGGGCGAGGGCAGGGACAACGGCAGGGGAAGAGAGTTCCGCAGGTGTCGGGGTTCGCGCCGTGGCCCGGGCAGGGGTCGCCCAAGCGCGAGGGCAAGGCGTTGCGCGGACGTGTTCCCCGTTCGATGCACGCGGGGTTCGAGGCGGGTGCGGGGCGCCCCGACCCCGTGGCGGCCGTGGAGGAGTCGAACCGCACCAGGCTCCCGGAGCTGGTGCCGATCCGGGTCGGCAGGATGACCGCCTCCCCCTTCGCTTTCCTGCGGGGGTCCGCGGGACTCATGGCGTACGACCTCGCGCGGGCCCCGCTGACCGGGATCGGTACGCAGATATGCGGGGATGCCCACGCGGCGAACTTCGGGCTGTACGGGGACGCGCGGGGCGGCCTCGTCATCGACCTCAACGACTTCGACGAGACGGTGCACGGCCCCTGGGAGTGGGACCTGAAGCGACTGGCCACCTCCCTGGTGCTCGCCGGCCGCGAGGCGGGCGCGAGTGAGGCGGTTTGCGCGGCCGCCGCCCTGGACGCGGCGGGGTCCTACCGCCGCACCATGCGGCTCCTGGCGAAGCTCCCCGCCCTGGACGCTTGGAACGCCATCGCGGACGAGGAACTGGTCTCGCACGCGGATGCCCGCGATCTGCTCGGCACGCTCCAGCGGGTCTCGGACAAGGCCCGGCAGAACACGAGCGCCCGGTTCGCCGCGAAGTCGACGGAGCGGGTCGAGGGCGACGACGGTTCTGTGGGGCGGCGTTTCGTGGACGCGCCGCCCGTGTTGCGGCGGGTGAAGGACGCGGAGGCCGCCTCGGTGGCCGCGTCCCTCGGGGAGTACCTGGAGACGGTCTCCGAGGACCGGCTGCCGCTGCTCGGGCGGTATGCCGTGCAGGACGTGGCGTTCCGCGTCGTGGGCACGGGCAGCGTCGGCCTGCGGTCGTACGTGGTGCTGCTGCTCGACCACCGGGGCGAGCCCCTGGTGCTCCAGGTCAAGGAGGCGCGTCCCTCCGCCTTGCTGCCGCATCTGCCCGCCGCGGGCTTCAAGGAGCCCCAGAGCGCGCACGAAGGGCAGCGGGTGGTGCGCGGCCAGAAGCGGATGCAGGTCGTCAGCGATTTCCTGCTCGGGTGGACGACGGTGGACGGACTACCGTTCCAGGTGCGTCAGTTCAGGAACCGCAAGGGCAGCGTGGACCCGGCGGCGCTGACCGCCGACCAGATGGACGACTACGCCCGCATGACCGGCGCCCTGCTGGCCCGCGCCCACGCGCACAGCGCCGATCCGCGCCTGATAGCGGGGTACTGCGGCAAGAGCGACAAGCTGGACGTGGCGATATCGCGCTTCGCGACGGCGTACGCGGACCGCACGGAGGCGGATCACGCGTCGCTGGCGCGAGCCGTCAAGGAGGGGCGGGTGGCCGCCGAGACGGGGGTGTGAGGCGGAACGGGCCGAGCGCTTCCGGGTGCGGTGGACGGGGTGCTCCCGGGCGCGGCATCCGGGCGGTGGACGGCGGACTTCCGGACCGGGGCGCCTGGTGCCCTACGCTGGACGAGTGACGATGCCGGAAGCCGAGCCGACGCAGCCCGAGACGCCCGAGACCTCCGGTGAGGAGGCGGGGCGCCCGGCTCCGGAAGGGCGGCTCAAGGACCAGCTCAAGGAGCGGCTGCGGGCGCGCTCCGAGGAGCGGCGCGAGCAGGCGGGGCAGCCCGCGGCAGAGACTCCGCGCGAGGAGCCCCAGCGGCCCGAGGAGCGGCTCGAAAGGGCCGTGCGCGCTGCCGAGCAGGCGCTGATCGAGTACGAGATCGCGTTGGAGACCTTCCGGGTGGAGGTGGAGAACTTCTCGCGCCTGCACCACCAGAAGCTCGGCCCGATGTACGCGCGCCTCGACGAGCTGGACGCCCGGATCGCGGAGGCCACCGCGGCCCGCACGGGTGATCCCGAGGACCTGCGCAAGGCGGAAGAGGCGCGGGCACGGGTGATGCCGATGCCGGGCGTGGAGGAGCTGTTCCACGGCTGGATGGACGACGAGGGCCTCTCTCCCGAGGCCGCGGCGATGCTCACCGAGCAGTCGGTGCGGCCGCCGCAGCGCGTGCGTCCCGGCGAGGAGGCTCGCAAGCTCTACCGCGAGCTGGTCCGCAAGGCGCATCCGGACCTGGCGCAGGAGGAGGGCGAGCGACAGCGGCGCGAGGAGTTCATCACGCGCGTCAACGCCGCCTATGCCCGCGGTGACGAGGCGCTGCTGCGTGAACTGTCCGAGGAGTGGGCCGCGGGGCCCGTGCCCCAGGAGCAGCGGCTCACCCGCAGCGAGGAGCTGTACGCCAGGCTGGAATGGCTCGCCCAGCGCAAGGAACTCCTCTCGGTCCTCGCCAAGGAGCTGGAGGAGAGCGCGATCGGCGGGATGCTGCGCCTCGCGCCCGACGACCCGGACACGCTGCTCGACGAGATCGCCGAGCAGCTGCTCGCGCAGGTCGCCGAGCGCGAGGCGGAGCTGGCACGGCTGACGGCGTAGTCCCGGTCTGGCCCAGGATCCCGGTCGGGCCCAGACCTGACCGGATCGGCTTGGTCCGGCCCGGTCCGCGTACGGAGGTGTGCCCGCGGGGGCGGCGCCGGTCGGGTAGCGTCGGGGACATGGCTTTCGGATCTCATGTGCCCACCGTCGGCGTCGACGCCCTCACGAGCGGCGACTTCCTGCTGGACGTCCGCGAGGACGACGAATGGCAGGCGGGTCACGCCGAGGGCGCGCTGCACATTCCGATGAGCGAGTTCGTCGCCCGGTACGGCGAGTTGACCGAGGCCGCCCCGCAGGACGGCAAGGTCAACGTCATCTGCCGCTCCGGCGGGCGCTCCGCCCAGGTCGCCATGTACCTGGGGCAGCAGGGCGTCGACGCGGTGAACGTCGCCGGGGGCATGGAGGCCTGGCAGGCCTCCGGCCGACCGGTCGTGGACGACCAGGGCCGGCCGGGCACCGTGATCTGAGGCCCCTCGCCTCTCTTGACCTCCTAGCCTCTCTGGGTCTCACGGCCTCTCCCCGCCTCTCTGGATCTCCTCGTCTTTCCGGATCCCTTCGTCGCCCGACCACCTCGCGTCAGCCGAGCGGGTGGGCGGCCAGCAGGTCGCCCAGCGTCTCCTCGTACGCCGCCGCCGGGCCGAGGGAGAGCTCCAGTTGCTTGGCCCAGGCGTGGTAGCGGTGCAGGGGGTAGTCGGTGTCGGCGCCTAAGCCGCCGTGCAGGTGCTGCGCCGTCTGGACGACCCTTCGTACGCCGTCGGACGCCCAGATCTTGGCGACGGCCACGTCCCCGGTGACGGGCAGTGCGCTGTTGGCGCCGGTGCTGATCCGCCAGGCGGCCTGCCAGAGGGTCACCTCCATGGCGCGCAGGTCGATGTACCGATCGGCGGCCTGCACCGCCACTGCCTGGAACGTCGCGATGGGGTGCCCGAACTGCTCGCGCTTGCCGGTGTATTCGCCGGTCATGCGGAGCACCGCCTCACCGAGGCCCAGGGCGAGGGCGCAGGTGCCGGTGGCGAGCAGGTCACGCAGCCGGTCCCAGGCGCCGGCTGCCTCGATGACGTCGGCGGCGTCGACGCGCACGTCCTCCAGGCACAGCTCACCGAGCCGTTCACCGCTGGTGGAGCACTGCTCGGCGATGGTCAGACCCTCGTGGACACGGGGCACGAAGGCGAGGACGGTGTGGCCGTCGTCGGCATGGGCGGGCACGAGGACGAGGTCGGCGTTCTGCGCCCAGGGCACGGCGGTCTGCAGCCCGTCGAGAAGCCAGCCGTCGCCATCGGGTCGGGCGGAGACGGCGAGGTCCGCCCGGTCGTGGCCGCTCCGGCCGTGGGCGGCGACGGTGAGGACGAGCTGCCCGAGAGCGGCGCGGGGCAGGACGCGCCGCTGCAACTCGGCGCTGCCGTGGGCCTGTAAGAGCGCGGCGGCGGCGGTGTGCTCCAGGAGCGGAACCCGGGCGAGGACCTTCGCGGACTCGCGGAGCACCAGGCACAGGGCGATGGCGTCCAGGTCCACGCCGCCGTACTCGGTGCCGATGAGCAGCCCGAGCAGGTCGGCGTCCGCGAGCCGGGCCCACACGGCGCGGTCGAAGTCCTCCGCGACGGCACCGGGCGTGCGGGCCGGGCTCGGCACCCCGTCCGGTGCGACGCCGGCGAAGAGCGCCCTGGCTGCCTCGACCACGGCCTGCTGTTCCTCGGTGAAGGTGAAGTCCACTGCCTGTCCTCCCACGCACCGGCCTGTCCCGACTGACGGGGCGTCAAGATAGAACAGGTTCTAGGGGAAGGGAACAGCCACGGCGGTCATGGCCGCCGGTACGTGGGCCGGCGTCTCAGCGGTCGAAGTCCAACTCCACGGTGTCCGTGGCCGGATGGGACTGGCAGGCCAGCACATATCCGGCCTCCGTCTCCTCCGGCTCCAGTGCGAAGTTCCGCTCCATTTGGACCTCCCCCGAGACCCGGAAGGCACGGCACGTACCGCAGACCCCGCCCTTGCAGGCGTAGGGCGCGTCCGCGCGGTTGCGCAGCACCGTCTCCAGCAGCGTCTCGCCGTCCAGGACGGGCCAGGTGCCCGAGCGGCCGTCGAGGGTCACGGTCACCATGCTGTGCGCGGGAGTGGAGGGCGGGGCCGGGGGAGCGGTGGAGACACCGCCGTCCACGTGGAATATCTCCTCGTGGATGCGCCGACGGTCCACGCCGAGGCCGCGCAGGGTCCGCTCGGCTCCCTGCACCAGACCGAACGGCCCGCACAGGAACCAGTCCTCGACGTCCGCCACGGGCAGCAGGGCCGGCAGCAGCCGGGTGAGCCGCTCCTCGTCGAGCCGCCCCGAGTCGAGGCCGGCCTGCTGCTCCTCCCGGGAGAGGACGGTCACCAGCTGGAAGCGGTCCGGCCAACGGTCCTTCAGGTCGGCGACCTCTTCCAGGAACATCGTCGAGGCCGCCGTGCGGTCGCTGCGTATGAGGCAGAACTCGGCTTGCGGTTCGCGCTCCAGGAGTGTGGTGACGATGGAGAGCACCGGGGTGATCCCGCTGCCGCCGACCACCGCCGCATAGCGGCCGGGAGCGGGGTCCAGCGTGAAGCGTCCGGCCGGGGTCATCACCTCCAGCTCGTCACCGACGCACAGCTCCTTGAAGGCGTATGTCGAGAAGGCGCCGTCCTCCACGAGGCGCACTCCGACGCGCAGTGTCCGGGGTTCGTCGGGGGCGTCGGCGGGTGGGGCGGGGGAGCAGATCGAGTACGTACGCCGGATCTCGGTGCCGTCGGTGAAGCGGCGCAGCGCGAGGTGCTGGCCCGGGGTGAAGCGGTACTCCTCGCGCAGCGTGGGCGGCACGTCGAAGGTGAGCGTCACGGAGTCGTCGGTGAGCCGGTCGACCGCCGCTACCCGGAGCGGGTGGAAGCGTGCCATCACAACTCCTTGAAGTGGTCGAAGGGCTCGCGGCAGGAGGCGCAGCGGCGCAGCGCCTTGCACGCCGTGGAGGAGAAGCGGCTGAGCAGCTCCGTGTCCGTCGATCCGCAGTGCGGGCAGCGGATCGACAGGCTCAGGGGCACGGGCCCGTCCGCCGGGTGGGAGCGCGGGGGCGCTATGCCGAACTCGGCGAGCTTGCGGCGGCCTTCAGCGCTGATGTCGTCCGTGGACCAGGCGGGGGAGAGCACGGTGCGCACGGACACCTCGGTCATGCCGCGGTCACGCAGCACCTGCTGTATGTCGCAGGACATGGCCTCGATCGCCGGGCAGCCGGTGTACGTGGGGGTCAGCTCGACGTCGACCTTGCCGGGGGCGAGGACCCGGACGCCGCGCACCACGCCGAGGTCGGCCAGGGTCAGCACGGGCAGCTCCGGGTCGGGCACCGAGCCCGCGAGGGCAAGGAGCTCTGCCTCGAGTGCTGTGGGCGCGGTCGTCACCATGACGCCCCCGGGTGGCTGCGGTGCAGGTGCTGCATCTCGGCGAGCATCCGCCCGAAGGGTTCGGTGTGCAGGCCCTGGCGTCCGGCGCCCGCCGTCCACGCGCCGGTCTGCGGTCCGCTGGGCATGGAGAGGGTGGCTCGCTCGACGACGGCCGTCACCGAGGCCGTCCAGCTCTCCCGCAGGGACGCGCCGTCGACGTCGATGCCGGCCACCGGCTGGAACATCTCACCGGTGAACCGCCAGAGCGCGTCGAGCCCGCGCTGCATCCGCTCGTGACTCTCGGGCGTGCCGTCGCCGAGCCGCAGGGTCCACTGCTCGGCGTGGTCCTGGTGGTAGGCGACTTCCTTGACGGCCTTCGCCGCCAGGGGGGCGAACTCGCTGTCCCCGGAGGCCAGCCGGCCGTACAGGAGGGTTTGGTAGGTGGAGAAGTAGAGCTGGCGGGCGATGGTGTGGGCGAAGTCGCCGTTCGGCTGCTCGACCAGCTGGAGGTTGCGGAAAGCGCGCTCCTCGCGGAGGTACGCCAGCTCGTCCTCGTCGCCGGCGAGAGAGAGCAGGACGCGGGCCTGGCCGAGGAGGTCGAGGGCGATGTTCGCGAGGGCGACCTCCTCCTCCAGGACGGGGGCGTGGCCGGCCCACTCCCCCAGACGGTGCGACAGCACCAGGGCGTCGTCACCGAGGGCGAGGGCCGGCAGGGCCTCGGCCGGGACGGCCGGGGCTCGGGTGGTGGCTGCGGTAGGGGTGGTGGTCACAGGTGCTTCACCCCCTCCGGGATGTCGTAGAACGTCGGGTGGCGGTAGGGCTTGTCGCCGGCCGGTTCGAAGAAGGAGTCCTTCTCGTCGGGCGAGGAGGCGGTGATCTCGGTGGACGGCACGACCCAGAGGGAGACGCCCTCGCTCCTGCGGGTGTACAGGTCGCGGGCGTTGCGCAGGGCCATCTCCGCGTCCGGCGCGTGCAGGCTGCCCGCGTGGGTGTGGGAGAGCCCGCGACGGGAGCGGACGAAGACCTCCCACAGCGGCCAGTCGGTCGAGCTGCTCATGCTGTCGCCTCTCCGTGCTGTGCGGTGCTGCCGTCGGTGCCGCTCACCTGTTTGCCGCTCACCTGTGCCCTGTCTGCCCGCGTGCCGTCTGCCTGTGTCCTGGCCGACTGCTTCGTGGCGTAGGCGGCGGCGGCCTCCCGGACCCAGGCGCCTTCCTCGTGGGCACGCCGGCGCTGGGTGATGCGCTGGTCGTTGCACGGGCCGTTGCCCTTGAGGACGTCCCAGAACTCGGTCCAGTCGATCGGGCCGAAGTCGTAGTGCCCTCGCGCCTCGTTCCACACCAGGTCGGGGTCGGGGAGGGTCAGGCCCAGCGAGGCGGCCTGGGGGACGCAGATGTCGACGAAACGCTGGCGCAGCTCGTCGTTCGAGTGGCGCTTGATCTTCCATGTCATCGACTGCTCGGAGTGCGACGACTCGTCGTCGGGCGGGCCGAACATCATCAGCGAGGGCCACCACCAGCGGTTCACCGCGTCCTGCGCCATTTCGTGCTGGGCCGCGGTGCCACGGCTGAGGGCGAGCAGGGACTCGTACCCCTGGCGCTGGTGGAAGGACTCCTCCTTGCAGACGCGGATCATCGCGCGGGCATAGGGGCCGTACGAGCAGCGGCACAGGGGGACCTGGTTGGTGATCGCGGCGCCGTCCACGAGCCAGCCGATCGCGCCGACGTCCGCCCAGGTCAGCGTGGGGTAGTTGAAGATCGATGAGTACTTCTGGCGGCCCGAGTGCAGCTTGTCGAGCAGCTCGTCGCGGCTGGTGCCGAGGGTCTCGGCGGCGCTGTAGAGATACAGGCCGTGCCCGGCCTCGTCCTGCACCTTCGCCATCAGGATCGCCTTGCGCCGCAGGGAAGGGGCGCGGGTGATCCAGTTGGCCTCCGGCTGCATGCCGATGATCTCGGAGTGCGCGTGCTGGGCGATCTGGCGCACGAGGGAGGCGCGATAGGCGTCCGGCATCCAGTCGCGTGGCTCGATGCGCTCGTCGGCGGCGACCGCCGCGTCGAAGGCGGTCTGCTGCTCGACCGTGCGCGCGGCCGAGGACGCGGCCTCTTCCGGCTCCGTCCCCGCCGCCTTGTGTGCGGCTGCTGTCGCCATCTCGGTCCCCCTCGACCTGGGAGCGAACCGACCGACCGATCGTTCGGTTCGTTGGAATTCAATGGTGCGGCGCGCCGCCATAAGGTGTCAACCCTGTGGATAACTTCGCCGCCGCTGTGCGCGGCGGACAGGCCTGAGTACCGTTCCGGCGGCAGGGTTTAGAGCGGGGCGGGGGAACGGGGCGGAATGGACGGGTACGACGAGGGTTCCGGGGGCGGGTCCGCCGGGCCACCGGGGTCTGGCGGGCCGCCTGGGTCCGCCGGGCAGCCTGGGGCTACCGGGCCTGTCGAGCCCGCCCCGTCACGCGGGTCTGCCGGGCCTTCCGGGCCGAGCGAACCGCCCCGTGCGCCAGCGGGGTATTCGGGGCCGAGTACGCCACCATCCGGGCCGAGCGAGCCGCCATCCGGGTCTCCCCGACCCGGCATCGCCGGGCTCAAGCTCGGCCACCAGATCGTCGCCGCCTGCGCTCTCGCGCTCATCGCCGTGGTCGCGTGCGTCCACATCGGGATGCTCTTCTTCCACGTCGCTCCCTCGAACACGCTGACCAAGCGGCACGGCGACGTGGTGGACGAATGGATCTACCCCGAGTTCGAACAGAACTGGAAGCTCTTCGCACCCAACCCGCTCCAGCAGAACGTCGCCGTACAGGCCCGGGCGGAGCTGCGTACGGCCGACGGAGGAGTACGGACCACCGACTGGTACGACCTCTCCGCACAGGATGGCGCCGCCATCGACGGAAGCCTGCTGCCCAGCCACACCCGGCAGAACGAACTGCGCCGCGCCTGGGACTTCTACGTCGGCTCGCACGACGCGCAGAATCGTCCCGTCGGTCTGCGGGGCCGGCTCTCCGAGCGCTACGTCCGCCGCATCGCGTACCTGCGGCTCGAACGGGAGGGGCCCGGCGGCGCGGGCGACGAGATCGCGCGCGTGCAGCTGCGCTCCAGGACGACGAGCGTACGGCCGCCGAAGTGGAGCGAGGAGAAGGTCTCCACCAAGCCGGTGTACCGCCTGGTCCCGTGGTGGTCGGTGACGCCCGACGACCTGCCGCTCGCCGACGCGGAGGGGGCGGCTCGGTGACCCGTAGCGAACAGCCCGTCGCCGGGCAGGGGTCTTGGGCCGGGCAGCGTCTCCTGGCCGTCGCACACCCCTTGGCGCGGGGGCTCGACAAGGTCACCGGCCACGCCCTCGGCCCGTACCAGAGCGCGGTCATCCGCATCGGATTCGCCGGCACCTGGTTGTTCTTCCTGCTGCGCGAATTCCCCCACCGCCATGAGATGTACGGCCCCGACGGCCCCTGGGACTGGGAGATGGCGCGGCAGCTCATCTCGGGCAACGGCGCCTTCACCGCCCTGATGTGGTCCGACGCGCGGATCTGGTTCGAGATCGTCTACGCGGTGGCCGTCCTGAGCAGCGCCCTGCTGCTGTTCGGTTGGCGCACGCGCACGATGTCCGTGCTGTTCATGATCGGCGTGCTGTCGCTGCAGAACCGCAGCGTCTTCATCGGCGACGGCGGTGACAACGTCATCCACCTCATGGCGACCTACCTGGTCTTCCTCCGGTGCGGTCAGGTCTGGTCGCTGGACGCGCGGCGGGCAGCACGCGCGTGTGTGCGGACGGGGCGGGGCGAGCCGGGCGTCGACCGGGTGGGGCCCGTCCTGTGGTGGGTGCTCGGGCTCGGGTTGTCCGTCGTCACCCTCATGGGAGAACTCAGCGACTGGTGGCCCCTGGTCTTCTGGGGGGCGTGGCTCGCCCACGGCCTGTGGTGGCTGGCGGGGCGGCGCGCTCCGCACGGCGAGCTGCGCAAGCTTCTCGATGTCGTCGCCAACCTCGCCCACAACGCGGGCCTGCTTGTGATCATGGTGGAGGCGTGCCTGATCTACGCCACCGCCGGCTGGTACAAGATCCAGGGGAGCCGCTGGCAGGACGGGACGGCCGTCTACTACCCGCTGAACCTCGACTACTTCTCTCCTTGGCCGGCTCTCTCCGGATTGCTGTCGTCCCACGGGCTGATGCTGATGCTGGTGACGTACGGGACGGTCGCCGTGCAGGTGGCCTTCCCCTTCACCCTCTTCAACCGCCGGGTGAAGAACGTCCTCCTGGCAGCGATGATCTTCGAGCATGCCGTGATCGCCGTCGTCCTGGGGCTGCCGTTCTTCTCTCTCGCGATGATCACCGCCGACGCGGTCTTCCTGCCGACATCGTTCCTGCGGCGCCTCGGCAAGTGGGCGGCACGCGCGCACGTAGGCTTCGCTCCATGAACGGGACGGACCCGACGGACGGGACGCACGCGACGGACGCCGACGGCGCCGTACGCGCCTGGCTCGGGCTCGCCGACACCTCCGTGCTGCTCGACGGCTTCCACGCGATCAAGCACGCGCTGCGCTTCGACGCGCGGGTGCCCGTCGCGTTGACCGGTGACCGTGTGGGCGCGCTGGCGCTCGCCGACGAGCTGGCGCCCGATGTGCGGGACGCGCTGGACGCGCTCCTGGTGGAGGTTTCCGAGGAGCGGCTGCGCGCGCTCGTGCCGAGGCTGCACCCCACCGCGATGGCCGCCCTGGCGGTACGCCCCTCGCGCGCCGCCAACCTGGCGGCACTGGGGCGTACGCCGAGGACGGCACCGGTCGTCGTGCTCGACGACCCCCGCAATCTGGGCAACGCCGGGGCGGTGATCCGGCTCGCCGCCGGGTTCGGGGCGACCGGTGTCGTCACGACCGGGACGCTGGACCCCTGGCACCCCACTGTCGTACGCGGCGGCGCCGGATTGCACTTCGCGACCGCCGTGGAGCGCATGGAGGTCGCCGAGCTGCCGCCCGGGCCGGTGTTCGCGCTCGACGCGGAGGGTGTGGACATCCGTGGGCTGAAGATCCCGGACGACGCCGTGCTCGCGTTCGGTTCCGAGCGCAGCGGTCTCTCGGCGGCCCTGCGGGAACGGGCCGACCATCTGGTGTCCCTGCCGATGCGGCCGCAGGTCTCCAGCTACAACCTGGCGACGAGTGTCGGCATGGCGCTCTTCCACTGGTCGGCGGGCAGGCCTCCGGGCCTGGAGGCCTGAACCCGCCGCAGTCCGTCCCGCGCGCGGGTCACGCGTCCTTGCGGATCTCCACCACGCGGAAGCGGTTGGCGACGAACGCGCCGTCGCACAGCGCGGCGTTCGCCGCGGGGTTGCCGCCCGAGCCGTGGAAGTCCGAGAACGCCGCCGTCTGGTTCACATAGACCCCTCCCGTGAGGTTCAGGGACAGCTGGGCGCACTCCTCCAGGCAGGTCTCCTCGACGGCCGTGGAGACCTCGTGCGAGGTGGTGTACGCCCCGACGGTCATCGCTCCCTTGTCGCGCACCGTGCGGCGCAGCAGCTCCACGGCGTCCGCCGTCGAGTCGACGGCGACCGCGAAGGAGACCGGGCCGAAGCACTCGCTCAGGTAGGCCGCCTCGGCGTCCGGCTTCGCGCCGTCCAGCTTGACGATGACCGGGGTGCGCACCACGGCGTCCGGGAAGTCGGGGTTGGCCACCTGCCGGGAGGGCAAGGCGACTTCACCGAGGCCGGCGGCCGCTTCCAGGCGGGTCCTCACATCCGGGTTGACCAGCGCGCCCAGGATGCCGTTGGCCCGGGCGTCGTCACCCAGGAGGCCGCTCACCGAGGCCGCGAGGTCGGCCACCACCTCGTCGTACGACTTGGCCCCGGCGTCCGTGTGGATGCCGTCGCGGGGGATGAGGAGGTTCTGCGGGGTCGTGCACATCTGGCCGCTGTAGAGGGACAGGGAGAAGGCGAGGTTGGCCAGCATTCCCTTGTAGTTGTCCGTCGAGTCGATGACGACGGTGTTGACCCCGGCCTTTTCGGTGTAGACCTGCGCCTGGCGGGCGTTGGCCTCCAGCCAGTCGCCGAAGGACGTCGACCCCGTGTAGTCGATGATCTTGATCTCGGGGCGGACGGCGAGGGCCTTGGCGATCCCCTCGTCGGGCCGCTCGACGGCCAGGCAGACCAGGTTCGGGTCGAAGCCGGCCTCGGCGAGGACCTCGCGGGCGATCCGCACCGTGAGGGCGAGCGGGAGCACCGCGCGCGGGTGGGGCTTGACCAGGACGGGGTTGCCGGTCACGAGCGAGGCGAAGAGGCCCGGGTAGCCGTTCCACGTCGGGAAGGTGTTGCAGCCGATCAGGAGCGAGATGCCGCGCGCCACAGGCGTGAACCGCTTGTTCAGCGCGAGGGGGTCGCGCTTCCCCTGGGGCTTGTGCCACTCGGCGGTGTCGGGGGTGCGGGCCTGCTCGACGTACGCGTACGCGATCGCTTCCAGGGCGCGGTCCTGGGCGTGCGGGCCGCCCGCCTGGAAGGCCATCATGAAGGCCTGGCCGCTGGTGTGCATGACGGCGTGCGCGAGCTCGTGGGTGCGGGCGCTGATGCGCGCCAGGATCTCCAGGCCGACCATCGCGCGTGCTTCCGCGCCCGCGTCGCGCCAGGCGCGCATGCCGGCCCGCATCGCGGGGAGCAGGACGTCGATGTCCGGGTGGGGGTAGGTGATCCCCAGCTCCGGGCCGTAGGGAGAGACCTCGGCGCCGACCCAGTCGTCCGTGCCGGGCTGGTCGAGGTCGAAGCGGGTGCCCTGGAGGGCGTCGAAAGCGGCTTTGCCCTCGGGCAGGCTCAGGCTGCCGTCCTCCCCGTACGCCTTGGGGTGCTCGGGGTGCGGCGACCAGTACGCACGCGTGCGGATGGTCTCCAGCGCCTGATCGAGGGTGGACCGGTGCTTGGCGATCAGCTGGTGCGCGGTGAGTTCGGCGGCCATGACAGGACCAACTCCTCGTCGGTCAGCTCTCCGTCGAGCTGGCGAGATGGGCGGGAACAGTGGGCAGGGACTGGCTGACAGAGCTAGAGTAACCGAACGATCGGTCGGGACAAGAGGGTCCGCCAAACCTGTGGACAACTTCTTCGCGGCCACCCCGAACCCTCCGGCCGGCCAACCGTGCGGGAGGATCGCGAGCATGACAGCACTCGAGCTCAGCAGCACCGTTGCCGTGGTCGGCACCGGAACCATGGGGCAGGGCATCGCACAGGTCGCCCTGGTGGCCGGCCACCCCGTGCGGCTGTACGACGCCGCCCCCGGCCGGGCGAAGGCTGCGGCCGACGCGATCGGCGCCCGCCTGGACCGGCTCGTGGAGAAGGGCAGGCTCTCGGCCGGCGACCGCGCCGCCGCGGCCGCCCGGCTCGCACCCGCCGAGAGCCTCGCGGAACTGGCCGGCTGCGCCCTCGTCATCGAGGCGGTGCTGGAGCAACTGGACGTCAAGCAGCGGCTGTTCCAGGACCTGGAGGACGTCGTCGCCGAGGACTGTCTGCTGGCCACCAACACCTCCTCCCTCTCCGTGACGGCCATCGCGGGCGCCCTGAAGAAGCCGGGCCGCTTCCTCGGCCTGCACTTCTTCAACCCGGCGCCGCTGCTCCCCCTCGTGGAGGTCGTCAGCGGCTTCGCGACCGACGAGGCGGTGGCCACGCGCGCGTACGAGACCGCGCGGGCCTGGGGCAAGACTCCGGTGCGCTGCGCCGACACCCCCGGGTTCATCGTCAACCGCGTCGCCAGGCCCTTCTACGCCGAGGCGCTGCGCCTGTACGAGGAGCGGGTCGCCGACCCGGCGACGATCGACGCGGTCCTGCGCGAGTGCGGCGGCTTCAAGATGGGCCCCTTCGAGCTGACCGACCTCATCGGCCAGGACGTCAACGAAGCCGTCACGCGCTCCGTGTGGGAGTCGTTCTTCCAGGACCCCAAGTTCACGCCCTCGCTCGTCCAGCGCCGGCTCGTCGAGTCGCGCCGCCTCGGCCGCAAGTCCGGGCAGGGCTGGTACGCGTACGGCGACGACACCCCGCGCGCGGAGCCGCACACCGCGGGGCCCGAGCGGGCTCCGGAGTCCGTCACCGTCCACGGTGACCTCTTCGCGGCCAACGCCCTGCTCGACCTCATGCGGGAAGCCGGCATCCGGGTCGGGCACGGGACGGACACCCCGAGCTGTCCCGGCTCCATCGAGCTGCCCGGCGGCGCGCGGCTCGAACCGGCCGACGGGATGTCCCCCGACGCCGCGGCGGAACCCACGATCCACTTCGACCTCGCCCTGGACTACCGCACCGCGACCCGTATCGCCCTGGCCCCCTCCGGCAGAGTGGACGAGCGGGCGCTGAAGGAGGCGGTCGGCCTCTTCCAGGCGCTCGGCAAGAAGGTCAGCGTCATCGGCCCCGCCCCGGGGATGATCGTCGCCCGCACGGTGTGGATGCTCGTCGACTTCGCCCTGGACGCCGTCGGCCGCGAGGTGGCGGACGCGCAGGACGTCGACACCGCCATGCGCCTCGGGGTCAACTACCCGCTCGGACCGGCCGAATGGGGCCGGCGGCTCACCGCGTACCGCGTGGCCGAGGCGCTGGACCTGATGAACGACGAGTACCCCACCGGGCGTTACGCGCCCTCCCAGGCCCTGCGGCGCCAGGCCGTGCGAGAGGAGTACTCATGACCACCGCCCGGCGTGACACGTACACCCCGGAGACGCTGCTGAGCGTCGCCGTACGGGTCTTCAACGAACGCGGCTACGACGGCACGTCCATGGAGCACCTCTCCAAGGCGGCCGGTATCTCCAAGTCCTCGATCTACCACCATGTGGCGGGCAAGGAGGAACTGTTGCGCCGCGCGGTGAGCCGGGCGATCGACGGCCTCTTCGGGATCCTCGCCGAGGAGCACGCGCGCGTGGGCAGCGCCGTCGAGCGCCTGGAATACGTCACACGGCGCACGGTCGAGGTCCTCGTCGCCGAACTGCCCTACGTGACGCTGCTGCTGCGGGTGCGCGGCAACACCGACACCGAGCGGTGGGCCCTGGAGCGGCGCAGGGAGTTCGACCAGCAGGTGGCCGCGCTGCTCAAGGAGGCGGTCGCGGACGGTGATCTGCGCTCCGACGTCGAGCTGCGCCTGGCCACCCGGCTGCTCTTCGGAATGATCAACTCCATCGTGGAGTGGTACCGGCCGGAGAGCCGGGGAGCGGCCAACGGCGGCCAGATCGCCGACGCCGTCGTGCAGCTGGCCTTCGGAGGGCTGCGCACCGACCGCTGACTCACGGGCACCGGCGTGCCGTCTCGGCGTCATGGATGGGCGCTCGGCTCGGCGCTCTGCAGGTCGTCCTCCTCGAAGACCAGCAGCGTCCGCGTGCTGAGGACTTCGGGGATGGACTGCAGCCGGGTGAGCACCAGCTCCCGCAGCGCGCGGTTGTCCGGCGTGTGCACCAGGAGCAGTACGTCGAAGTCGCCGCTGACCAGTGCGATGTGGGAGGCACCGGGGAGCGCGCGCAGATGCTCGCGCACCGTGCGCCAGGTGTTCTGCACGATCTTCAGCGTGATGTACGCCGACGCGCCCTGTCCGGCGCGCTCGTGATTGATCCGCGCACCGAACCCCCGGATGACGCCGTCGTCGATGAGGCGGTTGATGCGCGCGTAGGCGTTGGCCCGCGAGACATGGACCCGCTCGGCCACGGAACGTATCGACGCGCGGCCGTCCGTGTGCAGGATCTGGAGGATGTCGCGGTCGATGGCGTCCAGGGAGCGGGGCTCCGGACGGCCCTCGGCATGCTGGTCGGCCATTCGTTCAGATGCCATGTCCCCCCGCCTCCCTACCATGGACGTACTGCGCCCATCCCAGGCTGTGCAGAACCGTTTGTCCACAGCCTGGAGGCGCCTGTAGCCAAAATGTGCCGACGACCGAACAATCGGTAGGTGAGGCGCCTCACATCACCGCGCCTCTTTTGCCGCTCCTCACGAGGAGACCGCTTCCCCCAGGAGGTGCCGTCATGACGGTCATGGAGCAGCGGGGCGCCTACCGGCCGACCCCGCCCCCCGCTTGGCAGCCCAGGACCGACCCCGCGCCGCTGCTGCCGGACGCGGAGCCGTACCGGGTGCTCGGCACCGAGGCCGCCGCGAAGGCCGAGCCGGGGCTGCTGCGCCGCCTCTACGCGGAGCTGGTGCGCGGGCGCCGCTACAACACGCAGGCGACGGCGCTGACGAAGCAGGGCAGGCTCGCGGTCTACCCCTCGAGCACAGGCCAGGAAGCGTGCGAGGTGGCCGCCGCGCTGGCCCTGGAGGAGCGGGACTGGCTCTTCCCGAGCTACCGGGACACGCTCGCCGTGGTCGCCCGGGGCCTCGACCCGGTGAGCGCCCTGACGCTGCTGCGCGGCGACTGGCACACCGGATACGACCCGCGCGAGCACCGCACGGCGCCCCTGTGCACTCCCCTGGCCACCCAGCTTCCCCATGCCGTGGGCCTCGCGCACGCCGCCCGCCTCAAGGGGGACGACGTCGTCGCGCTCGCCATGGTCGGTGACGGCGGCACCAGCGAGGGCGACTTCCACGAGGCGCTGAACTTCGCCGCCGTGTGGCGGGCGCCCGTGGTCTTCCTCGTGCAGAACAACGGCTTCGCGATCTCCGTGCCGCTCGCCAAGCAGACGGCCGCCCCCTCCCTGGCCCACAAGGCCGTCGGGTACGGCATACCGGGACGCCTGGTGGACGGCAACGACGCGATCGCGATGCACGAGGTCCTCGGCGAAGCGGTCACCCGCGCGCGTGAGGGCGGCGGCCCGACGCTCGTGGAGGCGGTCACCTACCGGATGGAGGCCCACACGAACGCCGACGACGCCACGCGCTACCGCGGGGACGCCGAGGTCGAGGCCTGGCGCGGCCATGACCCGATCCTGCTCCTGGAGCGGGAGCTGGCGCGGCGCGGCCTTCTGGACGACGACTTCAAGCGGCGGACGGGCGAGGACGCCGAGGCCATGGCCGCCGACCTGCGCGAGCGCATGAACCAGGACCCGCTGCTCGACCCCATGGACCTCTTCACGCACGTGTACGCCGAGCAGACCTCGCAACTGCGGGAGCAGGCGGCGCAGTTGCGGGCCGAGCTGGACGCCGCCTCGGAAGAGGCGCACGGATCGGAGGGCGGGGCGCGATGACCACGGTCGCGGCGAAGCCGGCCACCAAACCGGCCACCATGGCGCAGGCGCTCGGGCGGGCGCTGCGCGACTCCATGGCCGAGGACTCCTCCGTGCACGTCCTCGGAGAGGACGTGGGGGCGCTCGGCGGCGTCTTCCGGGTCACCGACGGGCTCACGAAGGAGTTCGGCGAGGACCGCTGTATGGACACGCCGCTGGCCGAGGCGGGCATCCTCGGGACGGCCGTCGGCATGGCGATGTACGGACTGCGGCCCGTCGTCGAGATGCAGTTCGACGCCTTCGCCTACCCCGCGTTCGAACAGCTCCTGTCGCATGTGGCGAAGATGCGCAACCGCACCAGGGGTGCGATGCCGCTGCCCATCACCGTGCGCGTGCCCTATGGCGGCGGGATCGGCGGCGTCGAGCACCACAGTGACTCCTCCGAGGCGTACTACATGGCGACCCCGGGCCTCCATGTCGTCACCCCCGCCACGGTCGCCGACGCCTACGGCCTGCTGCGGGCCGCCATCGCCTCCGACGACCCGGTCGTCTTCCTGGAGCCGAAGCGGCTGTACTGGTCCAAGGCCGACTGGAACCCGGACGCGCCGCAGGCCGTTGAACCGATAGGACGCGCGGTGGTGCGGCGCCCCGGCCGCAGCGCCACGCTCATCACGTACGGCCCGTCGGTGCCCGTCTGCCTGGAGGCGGCCGAGGCGGCGCGCGCCGAGGGCTGGGACCTCGAAGTGCTCGACCTGCGGTCGTTGGTGCCCTTCGACGACGAGACGGTCGCCGCGTCCGTGCGGCGCACGGGCCGGGCGGTCGTCGTGCACGAGTCGACCGGTTTCGCGGGGCCCGGCGCGGAGATCGCCGCGCGGGTCACCGAGCGGTGCTTCCACCATCTGGAGGCGCCGGTGCTGCGGGTCGCGGGATTCGACGTCCCCTATCCGCCGCCCATGCTGGAGAAGCACCATCTGCCGGGCGTCGACCGGATCCTGGACGCGGTCGCGCGGTTGCAGTGGGAGGCGGAGAGCTGATGGCGCAGGTGCTGGAGTTCAAGCTGCCGGACCTCGGTGAGGGGCTCACGGAGGCCGAGATCGTCCGCTGGCTCGTCGAGGTCGGGGATGTCGTCGCCGTGGACCAGCCGGTCGTCGAGGTCGAGACGGCCAAGGCGATGGTCGAGGTGCCGTGCCCCTACGGAGGCGTGGTCACCGCCCGCTTCGGTGCGGAGGGCGCGGAACTGCCCGTCGGGGCACCGCTGCTGACGGTCGCGGTGGGAGCGCCGGCCGAGGTCTCCGCGCCCGAGGCCTCCGTGCCCGGGGCTTCCGCACCGGAGGAGCCCGCCGAGCGGGCCCTGCAGACGGCCGCGGAAGAGGCTTCGGGAAACGTCCTGGTCGGTTACGGCACCGCGGCCGCCCCGGCCCGGCGCAGAAGGGTGCGGCCCACTCGGCACGCCGTGGCGGCGCCGTCCGAGGAGCCGCGCCCGGAAGCGGGACGCACACGCGTGGCCGGCCCGGTTCCGGTGATCTCCCCCCTCGTGCGCAGGCTGGCGCGGGAGCACGGGGTGGACCTGCGGGCTCTCGCGGGCTCGGGCCCGGAGGGGCTGATCACGCGGGGCGACGTCGAGGCGGCCATCGGCGGAGGCGGGGCGGCCGGGCGCGTCCCCGGCACGGTGGGCCATGCCGTCGGCGCGACGGGCAATTCCCCCGGCGGGGCGGACGAGGCGCGTCGGGGCGCGGACGTCACGGCGGCCCGCGCGGACGACGAGCTGGTCCGGGCCGGGTACGCGCAGGCGCGGCGTGAGGTCGAGGCGGGCCAGGAACCCATGGGCGCGGGACGGGAGTCCCGGCACGCGCTGACCGGCATCCGGGGTCTCGTCGCGGACAAGATGGCCCGCAGCAGGCGGGAGATACCCGAGGCCACCTGCTGGGTCGACGCCGACGCGACGGAACTGCTCGCCGCCCGCACCGCCATGAACGCCGCGACGACGGAGGGCGACGGTCACAAGGTGTCGCTGCTCGCGCTGTTCGCCCGCATCACCGTGGCCGCGCTCACGCGTTTCCCGATGCTGAACTCCAGCGTGGACATGGAGGCGCGGGAGGTGCGGCAGTTCGCCGACATCCACCTCGGATTCGCCGCGCAGACGGAGCGTGGCCTGGTCGTGCCCGTCGTACGGCACGCGCAGACGCGTACCACCGAGTCGATCAACGCCGAGCTGGTCCGGCTCACGCAGGCGGGGCGGACCGGGAGGCTGACCCCCGGGGAGCTGACCGGGGGGACGTTCACGCTGAACAACTACGGGGTGTTCGGGGTCGACGGCTCCACGCCGATCATCAACCACCCCGAGGCGGCCATGCTCGGCGTCGGCCGGATCGTGCCGAAGCCGTGGGTGCACGAGGGGGAGCTGGCGGTGCGGCACGTGGTCCAGCTGTCGCTCACCTTCGACCACCGGGTGTGCGACGGCGGCACGGCGGGCGGCTTCCTGCGGTACGTGGCGGACTGCGTCGAGCAGCCGGCGGTGCTGCTGCGCTCGGTGTGAACCTGCCGGGGGAGCCGGGAGGGCGCCCCGGACGGCATGCCGGGGCGGCGTCCGAGTGACGGAAGTCCTTTGCGTCCGGGGTTGTTCGCGGGGTGGCGATGATCCCGCGTATGGCCATACTCGGGGGGTGACCGCGAACGAAGGTGGCCTCTACGACGCCGTGGTGCTCGCCGGCGGCGGTGCCGCGCGGCTCGGCGGCGCCGACAAACCCGGTGTGCGCGTGGGCGGCCGGACGCTGATCGACCGGGTCCTGGCCGCCTGTTCCGGCGCCGGGACCACGGTCGTCGTGGCCGCGCCGAGAGCGACGGCCCGGCCCGTGGTGTGGGCGCGCGAGGACCCGCCGGGCGGTGGGCCGCTGGCCGCGCTCGCCGCCGGGCTGCGGCGCACGACGGCGGAGCGGGTGCTGGTGCTCTCCGCCGACCTGCCGTTTTTGGACGGGCGGACGGTACGCCGGTTGCTCGACGCGCTGCGGGACAGCGGTGCGGACGGGGCGCTCCTCACCGATCCCGGGGGGCGTGACCAGCCGCTCGTGGCGGCCTATCGCAGCGCGTCGCTGCGGCAAGGGCTCGCGGAGGTCGCACAGACGCGCGCGGGTACCGGCGCGGACACGGGCGAGGGCGGCGGGCTCGACGGGCTTCCGCTGCGCCTGCTCACCGCGCGGCTCGATCTGACCCGGGTCGCGGACCCCGTCGCCGCCTTCGACTGCGACACCTGGGACGACATCGCCGCCGCACGGGCGCGGATCAGGGAGCATGGGCACGTGTTGGATGAATGGATTTCCGCAGTCAAGGACGAGCTCGGCATCGAACTCGACGTCGATACCGGCACCCTCCTCGACCTCGCCCGCGACGCCGCGCATGGTGTGGCCAGGCCCGCGGCACCGCTGACCACGTTCCTCGTCGGCTACGCGGCGGCTCAGGCCGCCGCGTCGGGCGGGACGGGTGGCGGTGCCGAGGCGGTGGCCGAGGCGGCGCGCAAGGCCGCGGCACTCGCGGCACGCTGGGCGCAGGAGGCCCGCCAGGACGCGAAGGACGACGGCGCGCCCGCCCCCGACGCCGCGTCCGATGCCGGATGACCGGGCAACCCGCTTCGGACGCCGAACTCGACGAGGCGCTCGCCCTGGTGAACGAGAGCCGGGACGGCCGCAGAGCCGTGCCCCACTCGCCGTCCCCGGCGCACCCCGCGTCCCCCCCGTCCCCGCAGTCCCCGGCCTCCCCCGGCTCCCCGCCGACGCCTCCGTCCGCCCCGCCCCCCACGCGGCCCGGCGCGCGGGAACAGGGCCGAGAGGGCGGGGCCACGCACGACGGTGTCACCTCATGGCGCGCCGCCCGCGCACGCGCCGCGCAGGCCGTGCCCCGGGCGGGAGGCGAGCCCGTGGCCGTCCCCCTGGACCAGGCCCTCGGGCTGACCCTGGCCGCCCCGCTCGCCGCCCTCACCGACCTGCCGTCCTTCGACACCTCCGCCATGGACGGCTGGGCCGTGGCAGGCCCGGGCCCCTGGGGCGTACGGGAGGACAAGGTCCTCGCCGGGCACGAGGGGCCCGAGACCCTCGGGGACGGTGAGGCGGTCCGGATCGCGACGGGGGCCCGCATCCCGCGGGAGGCCACCGCAGTGCTGCGCTCGGAACACGGCCGAATGGACGCCAGGGGCAGGCTGCACGCCCTGCGCGAGGTGGTGCCGGGCCAGGACATCCGTCCGCGCGGCCAGGAGTGCCGTGCCGGCGACCACCTGTTGCCGTCCGGTTCCCTGGTCACGCCCGCCGTGCTCGGTCTGGCCGCGGCGGCGGGGTACGACACACTCAGCGCGCTGCGTCGGCCCCGTGTCGACATCTTCGTACTCGGTGATGAACTGCTGACCGAAGGCCTGCCCCGCGAGGGCCTCATCCGGGACGCGCTCGGCCCGATGCTGCCGTCCTGGCTGCGCGCGCTCGGCGCCGAGGTCACCGGCGTGCGGCGCCTGGGCGACGACGCCGACGCGCTGCACGACGCGCTCACCGGCTCCGCCGCCGATCTGATCGTCACCACCGGCGGCACGGCGGCGGGCCCCGTAGACCACGTCCATCCCACGCTGCGCCGCATCGGCGCCGAGCTGCTCGTGGACGGTGTCGCCGTGCGTCCCGGGCACCCGATGCTGCTGGCCCGGATCCGGCCCGGCCGGCATCTCGTCGGGCTGCCGGGCAATCCGCTCGCCGCCATCTCCGGCCTGCTCACACTGGCCGAACCCTTGCTGCGTACGCTCACCGGACGCGTGCCCCGAGCCGACGCCAGGCACGCCCCACACGCCTCCCACGCCTCGCATGCCGCGTACACCGCGCCCGTACGCGAGGACGTACAAGGGCATCCACACGACACCCGCCTCGTCCCCGTCACCCTGCGCACCGAGCACGCCGTGCCGCTGCGGTTCAACGGCCCGGCGATGCTGCGGGGCATCGCGGCGGCCGACGGACTCGCCGTGGTGCCGCCCGGCGGGGCACGCGGGGGTCAGGAGTTGGAGATCCTGGACCTGCCCTGGGGTACGACCGAGGGCGGGGTGTGTTTCACGTGAAACTTCCCGGCCACGATGCCATCGCCCGACAGCCCGACGAACACCATGTGACCCACCGGATCAAGCTGCCCCAGCGAGTGGTCGAACGGCCGTTGCGCCAGGTCACTCGGCGTCTGGCGATGGCGTTGCTGGTGCTCGCCCTGACGACGTTCCTGGTGTGGATCGACCGGAGCGGCTACCACGACAACTCGGATGAGCGCGTCGACTTCCTCGACGCCGCGTACTACGCCACCGTGACGCTCTCCACCACCGGGTACGGCGACATCGTCCCGTACAGCGACAGCGCGCGGCTCACCAACATCCTCCTGGTCACGCCGTTGCGCGTGCTCTTTCTGATCATCCTGGTCGGTACGACCCTCGAAGTGCTCACGGAACGTACGCGCGAGGAATGGCGTCTGTCCCGCTGGAGGTCCAACTTGCGTGAACACACTGTCGTCGTCGGCTTCGGCACCAAGGGCCGTTCGGCGATCCAGACCGTCTGCGCCACCGGCCTGAAACCGGAGCAGATCGTGGTGGTCGATCCCAGCGCGAAGGCCATCGAAGCGGCGACGGCCGAGGGGTACGCGGGTGTCATCGGTGACGCGACACGCAGTGATGTGCTGCTGCGGGCGGAGGTCCAGCGGGCCCGGCAGATCATCATCGCGACGCAGCGCGACGACACGGCGGTGCTGGTCGCGCTCACCGCGCGGCAGTTGAACCGCGGGGCGAAGATCGTGGCCGCGGTGCGCGAGGAGGAGAACGCGCCGCTGCTGCGGCAGTCCGGCGCCGACGCGGTGATCACCAGTGCGAGCGCGGCGGGACGGCTGCTCGGGCTCTCCGTGCTGAGTCCGAGCGCGGGCATGGTCATGGAGGACCTGATCCAGCAGGGCACGGGGCTCGATCTCATCGAGCGGCCGGTGATAAAGGCCGAGGTGGGGCGGGGTGTGCGGGAGACGGATGACCTCGTGGTGAGTGTCGTACGAGGGCATCGGGTGCTGGGGTACGACGATCCGGCCGTCGGGAAGCTGGAGTTGACGGACCGGCTGATCACGATTGTCCGGGCGTCGCCCGCGACGGTGGTCGCGCCCGACGCGAGGCCGTTGCCGGCGGATTGATCTGGCCTGGGGGCCTTGGGGGTTCGCCCCCGGGGCGGGGGCGGGGTCGGCTCCGGGCCGTGTGCCGGGGTTCGGGGTGCCGCCGGGGGGTTGAGGTCGCTCTTCTCGTGGCGGTGTGTCGTGGCTTGTCGCGCAGTTCCCCGCGCCCCTGACGGGGCGCCCAGTGGCTGTCCGTCGAGAGGTGCTCGCCCGTGGGGTTTCCTTGGTGTTGGGGGCGGCGGGAGTAGCCTCGGCCGCATGTATGCGATCACGATCCCCGAACCCGGCGGCCCCGAAGCGCTCGTGTGGGCCGAGGTGCCCGATCCCGTGCCCGGCGAGGGCGAGGTGCTGGTCGAGGTGGTGGCGAGCGCCGTCAACCGCGCCGATCTGCTCCAGCGCCAGGGCTTCTACAACCCGCCGCCCGGCGCCTCCCCCTACCCCGGTCTGGAGTGCGCGGGCCGGATCACCGCCCTTGGACCCGGCGTCTCCGGCTGGGCGGTCGGCGACGAGGTGTGCGCCCTGCTCTCCGGCGGCGGTTACGCCGAGCAGGTCGCCGTCCCGGCCGGGCAGCTGCTCCCCGTGCCCGAGGGCGTCGACCTCGTGACGGCGGCCGCGTTGCCCGAGGTGACCGCGACCGTATGGTCCAACGTGTTCATGATTTCCCACCTGCGGCCCGGTGAGACGCTGCTCGCGCACGGCGGTTCCAGCGGCATCGGCACCATGGCGATCCAGCTGGGCAAGGCGGTCGGCGCGAAGGTCGCCGTCACGGCGGGCAGCAAGGAGAAGCTGGCGTTCTGTCAGGAGCTGGGCGCCGACATCCTCATCAACTACCGCGAGCAGGACTTCGTGGAGGAGCTGGAACGGGCCACGGACGGGGCCGGTGCCGACGTCATCCTCGACAACATGGGCGCGAAGTACCTTGACCGGAACGTGCGCGCCCTCGCGGTGAACGGGCGGCTCGCGATCATCGGCATGCAGGGCGGCGTCAAGGGCGAGCTGAACATCGCCACGCTGCTCAACAAGCGCGCCGCCGTCACCGCCACCTCGCTGCGGGGGCGGCCCGCGGCCGAGAAGGCATCGATCGTCGCGGCGGTGCGGGAGCACGTCTGGCCGCTCATCGGCGCGGGGCATGTGCGGCCGATCGTCGACCGGACGGTGCCGATGAGTGACGCGGCCGAGGCGCATCGGGTGCTGGAGGAGAGCGGGCACATCGGGAAGGTGCTGCTCACGCGGTAGTCGTCGCACCCTCTTGGGCGCGATCGAGGTGCCGGGATGGTCATGCCATGTGAGTGTGGTGCCTGGCGTGATGTTCCCCTTGACCTTGGGTGTCCCGACTGCGGGAGGCGACCGGCGCGGTGACTGTTTCGTGGCTGGCTCTGCGTGGGGTCTTCGTGGCGACGCTGTTCACCGTCCTCGGGACGGCCGCGTCCCCCGGGTCGGTCGCGTCCCCCGGGTCGGGCCCGCCCGGGCTCGTGTCGTACGCGGCCGAGGCCGGGCCCCGAGGTCCCGTCACCAGCGTCGACGAGACGCCCCGGGCCGGGAGCCGTCCGGGTGAGGGCCGCGCGCGGCCGGGGCGCGCCGATGCGCCGGTCCCTGATCCGCCGGCACCGCCCTCGCCGCCACCGGATGTGCTCCCGCCGCGGCCCGAACGGGTGTCGGTGACGCACCGGGACGGCGTGGCCGACCCGAAGGAGCCCACCTCCACGGAGTCCGTGCTGCCCGGGCCCCGGGTGCTGCCGCTCGGCGGCGGCCTGGTCCTGATCGGCCTCGGCCTCGCTTTCCTCGGCCTGCGGCTGCGGCGTGACTGAGCGACTGAGCGGCGGCGGTGGCGGTGGCGGTGGCGGTGGCGAAGAGGTTCCCGAGGGTGGATCACCGCCGTATGGGGGCACCACCGACGTGTGATGTACGGGTGCGAGAGAATGGCGGCATGGAGATGCCGAGGAACGAACGGTCGCCGGAGAGCCCCCAGGTCCTGGTCGTTGGCCAGGACGGAATGGCTCTCGGTGGTGGCGGAGACGACGAATCCCGCGAGGTTCCGGTGACGGAGATGGTCGAACAACCGGCCAAGGTCATGCGCATCGGCAGCATGATCAAGCAGCTGCTTGAGGAGGTGCGGGCGGCTCCTCTCGACGAGGCGAGCCGAGTGCGGCTGAAGGAGATCCACGCCAGCTCGGTCAAGGAGCTGGAGGACGGTCTGGCACCTGAGCTGGTCGAGGAGTTGGAGCGGCTCTCCCTGCCCTTCACGGAGGAGGCGACGCCGAGCGACGCCGAACTGCGCATCGCCCAGGCCCAGCTGGTCGGCTGGCTCGAAGGCCTCTTCCACGGAATCCAGACGACGCTGTTCGCGCAGCAGATGGCGGCGCGGGCCCAGCTGGAATCCATGCGCCGAGCGCTGCCGCCGGGCATGGGCGGCGACGACGAGGAAGAGGGCGGCATCGCCGGCCGCACGGGGGGTCCTTACCTCTAGGGACATGGGATCGCACGGCCTCAAGGCGGCCGGTACGTGACGAGGGCCCGGTACGCGACACGCGTACCGGGCCCTCGTGGTGTCGGGTCAGAGGATCAGGCCGGGTTGCCCGTGGAGACGTCGAACTGGATGTCCACGTTCTTCGGGTCCACGTCCGAGCCCTCCTTCGGGGTCTGCCGCATCACGGTGTCCTCGCCATAGGCGTTCTCGTTGATCGAGCGCTTGTCGTAGCTCCACCCGGCCGCCTGCAGACAGGACAGCACCGACTTCCAGTCCTTGAAGGTGAAGTCAGGGACCTTGATCTTGTTCTCGTCGTTGTACGAGGTCTCCGGCTCCTTGCACTTCTCGACCTCGATGGTGTTGTCGCGCTCGGGCCCCTTGTGCCCCGCCACCGGCTGCTTCGACTTGTCGTCCGACGCTTCCTTGTCGCTGTCGCCGCCGAGGGTGAGCGCGGTGATCAGGCCGCCGATGGCGAGGAGCGCGACGACGATCGAGCCGACGATCAGCGGGACGTTCCGCCGCTTGCCGCCACCCGGGCCGCCGGTGGCCGTCGTGACCGGCTGCGGGGAGAGGTTGTAGGGGGGCGGGGTGTGCGCGCCCTGCTGCTGGGGGTAGCCGTAGCCCTGCTGCTGCGGCGGGTAGCCGTAGCCCGGGGTCGGCGCGGGCGTCGAGGGGGCGTACGGGCCCGGCTGGTACGGCGTCTGGATGCCGCCGCTCTGCTGCGGGAGCGAGGAGTCGACCGGCGGGAAGACCGCCGAGCTGACGCCCGCGCCGCTCGCCGTCGGCGCGCCCGGCACGATGCTGGGGGCCGCCGCCTGGAGGGACTGGGCCACGCGCAGGCACTCGTCGCGCATCGCGTCGGCGGTCGGGAAGCGCTCGTTCGGGTTCTTCTTCAGCGCGCGGGCGACGATCGCGTCGACCGCCGGCGGCAGCGAACGGTTGATCGAGGACGGGGCGACGGGCTCCTCCTGGACGTGCGCGTACGCGATCGCCAGCGGCGAGTCCGCCTCGAACGGCAGGCGTCCGGTGACCAGTTGGAAGAGCATGATGCCGACCGAGTACAGGTCGGAGCGCGCGTCGACGCCCCGGCCGAGGGCCTGCTCGGGCGAGAGGTACTGCGGGGTGCCGACGACCATGCCGGTCTGGGTCATCGAGGTGACGCCGGACTGCATGGCGCGGGCGATGCCGAAGTCCATGACCTTGACGACGTTGCGCTTGGTCATCATGACGTTGCCCGGCTTGATGTCGCGGTGCACCAGGCCCATCTCGTGGCTGATCTCCAGCGCCGCGAGCACATCGGCGGTGATCTTCAGCGCCTGGTCGGTCGGCATCGCGCCGTACTGCGTGACGGACGCGTCGAGCACGGAACCGAGCGGCTTGCCCTCGACGTACTCCATGACGATGTACGGCATCGTCGTGCCGTCGAGGTCGTCCTCGCCGGTGTCGAAGACCGACACGATGTTGGTGTGCGTGAGCTTCGCCACCGACTGGGCCTCGCGGCGGAAGCGCTCGCGGAAGGACTGCTCGCGCCCCAGCTCGGTGTGGAGTGTCTTGATCGCGACTTGGCGATCGAGAACGGCGTCGTACGCGAGGTGGACCGACGCCATGCCGCCTTCGCCGAGCAGATCGCGCAGTTGGTAGCGGCCACCGGCCAGCGAACGCCCCGCGTACCGCCCCTGTGCGCCGTCCTGGCTGCTCATCTCGTGCGTCCCCCATCGGCGCGGCGGCCGGACGGCTCCGCGGCTGGTGATCGATTACCCGCTATTCCTGGCCAAGTCTGCCCGAGGACGATGACGCGTCAAGCTCGGTGCCCGTTCCGTGACCGTACGCGCAAGAAGCGTCTCGGAAGCGTTACAAGTTTGCGCGTGAGGACCCGTGAACGCTTTTATGTCCGGTCCACGTCGAACCGGCAGGTGGCGTGAAGGCTGTAGCGTGGCCCGTCGGAGTACCCGTACGGCGGCGTGCTCAGCACCAAGTACCACGACCAGAAACGACGGCGAGGACTGATGGCACAGACGCAGCGCGCTCAGGGCCCGTCCGACCCCGACGCGACTGGCGGCGGAATGTCAGACGCGCCGGAGTTGTGGGGCAATGGCGGGCTCGTCGGAGACGGCCGCTATCGGCTCACGCACCGGCTCGGCCGGGGCGGCATGGCCGAGGTGTTCGCCGCCGAGGACGTACGTCTGGGCCGCACGGTGGCGGTCAAGCTGCTCCGCTCCGACCTCGCCGAGGACCCCGTCTCCAAGGCCCGGTTCACGCGTGAGGCCCAGTCGGTGGCGGGCCTCAACCACCACGCCGTGGTGGCCGTGTACGACTCCGGTGAAGACGTCGTCGGGCCGAGCGTCGTCCCGTACATCGTCATGGAGATCGTCGAGGGTCACACGATCCGCGATCTGCTGCTCAACGCGGAGGCGCCGGGTCCCGAGCAGGCGCTCATCATCGTCTCCGGGGTGCTGGAAGCGCTCGCGTACTCGCACCAGCACGGCATCGTGCACCGTGACATCAAGCCCGCGAACGTGATCATCACCAACACCGGCGCGGTGAAGGTGATGGACTTCGGCATCGCGCGCGCCCTGCACGGCGCGCAGTCGACGATGACGCAGACCGGCATGGTCATGGGCACGCCCCAGTACCTGTCGCCCGAGCAGGCGCTCGGCAAGGCCGTCGACCACCGCTCCGACCTGTACGCGACCGGCTGTCTGCTCTACGAACTCCTCGCGCTGCGGCCCCCGTTCACCGGCGAGACGCCGCTGTCCGTGGTCTACCAGCACGTCCAGGACACGGCCGTGCCGCCCTCCCAGGTCTCGGACGCGCCGCCGGAGCTGGACGGGCTCGTCATGCGCTCCCTCGCCAAGGACCCGGACGACCGGTTCCAGACCGCCGAGGAGATGCGCGGCCTGGTCCAGTACGGGCTCCAGATGCTGCACGAGCAGGGCAGCCACACGGGCACGTGGAACACCGGGCCCGTCGAGATGCACGAGGGCGGCAGCACCCCGGCGATGGGCGTCGCCGGTTCGGGCGCCATGGGGCACCCCGACTCCGGGACCGCGCAGATCCCGGGCCCGATGCTGCGCCCGCCGGGCGGCGACGACGGTGGCTTCGAGGGCGGGCAGCGCGGCGGCAAGGGCGGCCGGGGCAGGATGTGGATCGTCGCCGTCCTGGCGGTCATCGCGATCGCGGTGGGCGTCGCCGTCGCGTTGAACTTCAACGGCGACACGAAGCACAAGGAAAAGACCCCGACGACTCCCACGACGAAGCAGTCGCAGGAGAAGAAGCCCAGCAAGAGCCCGGACAAGGACGAGACGAGCGGGGCGACGGAGCCCGGTGGGGACACCGGGGGCCAGACGGACTACCCGCCGCAGACGAACCAGCCGACCGGTCCCACCCGGCCGACCGGCAACCCGACGCGGCCCACCACGGACCCGACGACCGACCCCACGACGGACCCGACGACCGACCCGACGACCGACCCCACGACGGACCCGACCGATGACCCGCCGGTCACCACGGACCCGACCGAGGGCGAGGGCGACCAGGGCGGCACCGGAGAGGATCCGGGCGCCTGATCCGGTGGCTCAGCGGATCCGCCGCGGGCTGCGGGCGCGGCCCGCGCTGAGGGTGTGGACCTCGGTCACCTGCGGCTCTATCCGCAGGTAGACCGGGTCGAACAGCTCGCCGTCCGCGAAGTGCGGGGCCGGCCCGAAGAGCTCCAGCTCGGTGGTGGTCGGCTCGATCGCCTCGCAGAGGCCGACGCACTGCACGCTCCACCGGTCCTCATGGGCGCCCGCCGTGTCGGCGTTGTCCGCGCCGTAGGCGATGACACTGCCGACGCAGGCCTGGTGGTAGCCGTATCCCTGGTGCATGCGCAGCAGGATCCCGCCGCCGACGACGATGTGGCGGGCCACCGCGAGGAAGGGCAGCGCGCGCATGCTGGTCGCCACCCGGCCGTGATCCGAACGGCGGAGCAGCTCGAAGGCGAGCTGGTCGTCGGCGGAGTCGGCGGCACCGGCGGCGTCAGGGACAGCGCCGGCATCGGTGGCAGCGGGGACATCGGAGGGCATGCCCCCACCCTCGTCCAGGGGCAAGGGCTCACAAAAGAGGACCCCGCCCCCTTGAAACGGGACGTAAGTCCCGTCAGTGCTGCTTCTCCGCCTGCATGCGCGCCACGTACGCGGCGGCCTGCGAGCGGCGCTCCATGCCCAGCTTGGAGAGCAGGCTGGAGACGTAGTTCTTGATCGTCTTCTCCGCCAGGTGCAGCCGCTCGCCGATGACGCGGTTGGTCAGACCCTCGCCGATCAGGTCGAGGATCTTGCGCTCCTGGTCGGTGAGGCCGGCGAGCCGGTCGTCACCCTTGGTGTTGTTGCCGTCGCGCAGCCGCTCGAGGACCCGGGCCGTGGCGACCGGGTCGAGCAGGGACCGGCCGGCGGCGACGTCGCGCACGGCGGTGAGCAGTTCGTTGCCGCGGATGGCCTTGAGGACGTAACCGGACGCACCGGCCATGATCGCGTCGAAGAGGGCCTCGTCATCGGCGAACGAGGTGAGCATCAGGCACTTGATGTCCTCGTCCTGCGAGCGGATCTCGCGGCACACCTCGACCCCGCTGCCGTCCGGCAGGCGTACGTCGAGCACGGCCACGTCGGGCCGGGTCGCGGGGATCCTGACCAGGGCGTCCGCCGCGGTGCCGGCCTCGCCGACCACCTCGATGTCGGACTCCACGGAGAGCAGTTCATGGACTCCACGCCGGACCACCTCATGGTCGTCGAGGAGGAAAACCGTAATTTTTCCGTCTTCGCGCACGGAGCCAGTCTCACACACGATCACTTTTGCCGCCCGGGAGGAACCCTTCTCGTGCGGCCCTTCCCGAGCCCGGGGTGGCCGGGATAACGTGCCCGTGTTCCGGCCCCCTGCCAGGCTGTGATCAGTGCTGTGACCAGGATGTGTTCCCGCTTTTCTCGAACTACTCGGATTTCCCAGCAGTCGACGCATGGTCGTTTACTTGGAAATCCAAGCAAATTCGCAGGTCAGATGGGGTTTCACAGAATTGGGAAGCACTGGGTAACGTGCATTGTGCAGGGCGCTCGCCGGGGCACCTGTCACGCCTGTTCCCGGCCGAGCCGCACCCACCCCGTGCGCGGGCGGACCAGGCGAGCCGTACTGGCTCACCCGGTAATCCCGGGAGCCGGACCGACGGAGGAGCACACGTGACCGTGGAGAGCACCGCCGCGCGCAAACCGCGCCGCAGCAGTACCGGCGCCGGCAAGCGCGCGAGCGCCAAGAAGGCCGCGCCGCAGAAAAGCACGGAGCCCGAGCTCGTACAGCTGCTGACGCCCGAGGGCAAGCGCGTCAGGAGCGCCGAGAACGCCGTGTACGACGCGTACGTCGCCGACATCACCGGCGAGGAGCTGCGCGGCCTGTACCGCGACATGGTCCTCACCCGTCGCTTCGACGCCGAGGCCACCAACCTGCAGCGCCAGGGGGAGCTGGGCCTGTGGGCCTCGCTGCTCGGCCAGGAGGCCGCCCAGATCGGCTCGGGCCGGGCCACCCGTGACGACGACTACGTGTTCCCCACGTACCGCGAGCACGGCGTCGCCTGGTGTCGCGGGGTCGACCCGACGAACCTGCTCGGCATGTTCCGCGGCGTGAACAACGGCGGCTGGGACCCCAACAGCAACAACTTCCACCTGTACACGATCGTCATCGGCTCGCAGACGCTGCACGCCACCGGCTACGCCATGGGCGTGGCCAAGGACGGTGCCGACTCGGCCGTGATCGCGTACTTCGGTGACGGCGCCTCCAGCCAGGGCGACGTGGCCGAATCGTTCACCTTCTCCGCGGTCTACAACGCCCCGGTCGTGTTCTTCTGCCAGAACAACCAGTGGGCGATCTCCGAGCCCACCGAGCGTCAGACGCGCGTGCCGCTCTACCAGCGCGCGCAGGGCTACGGCTTCCCCGGCGTGCGGGTCGACGGCAATGACGTGCTCGCCGTGCTCGCCGTCACCAAGTGGGCGCTGGACCGGGCCCGCGCGGGTGAGGGCCCGGCGCTGATCGAGGCGTTCACGTACCGCATGGGTGCGCACACCACCTCCGACGACCCGAGCAAATACCGCGACGACCAGGAGCGGGTGGCCTGGGAGGCCAAGGACCCGATCCTGCGGCTGCGGTCCTACCTGGAGTCCGAGGGTCACGCGGATGAGGGATTTTTCGCGGAACTCGACGACGAGAGCGAAGCGTTGGGCAAGCGAGTGCGAGAGGTGGTGCGGGCGATGCCGGATCCCGATCTGATGGCGATCTTCGAGAACGCGTACGCGGACGGGCACGCGCTCGTGGACGAGGAGCGCGCCCAGTTCGCCGCCTACCAGGCGTCGTTCGCGGACGGCCCCGCGGCCGGGGAGGTCAAGTAACCATGGCTGTCCAGAAACTGCCCATCGCCAAGGCGATCAACGAATCGCTGCGCACGGCGCTGGAGAACGACCCCAAGGTCCTCGTCATGGGCGAGGACGTCGGCAAGCTCGGCGGCGTCTTCCGGGTGACGGACGGGCTGCAGAAGGACTTCGGCGAGGAGCGGGTCATCGACACCCCGCTCGCCGAGTCGGGCATCGTCGGCACCGCCATCGGGCTGGCCCTGCGCGGGTACCGCCCCGTGGTGGAGATCCAGTTCGACGGCTTCGTCTTCCCGGCGTACGACCAGATCGTCACGCAGCTCGCGAAGATGCACGCCCGCGCGCTCGGCAAGATCAAGATGCCGGTCGTCATCCGCATTCCGTACGGCGGCGGCATCGGCGCCGTCGAGCACCACAGCGAGTCCCCCGAGGCGCTGTTCGCGCATGTGGCGGGCCTGAAGGTGGTCTCCCCGTCGAATTCCGCGGACGCCTACTGGATGATGCAGCAGGCCATCCAGAGCGACGACCCGGTGATCTTCTTCGAGCCCAAGCGGCGGTACTGGGACAAGGGTGAGGTCGACAAGGAGGCCTTCCCCGGGCCCCTGCACAAGGCCGTCGTCGCCCGCGAGGGCAGCGACCTGACCCTCGTGGCGTACGGCCCGATGGTGAAGGTCTGTCTGGAGGCGGCCGCGGCCGCCGCGGAGGAGGGGAAGTCCCTGGAGGTCGTGGACCTGCGCTCCATGTCGCCGATCGACTTCGACGCCGTGCAGGCCTCGGTGGAGAAGACGCGGCGGCTCGTCGTCGTCCATGAGGCCCCGGTCTTCCTGGGCACGGGCGCGGAGATCGCGGCGCGTATCACCGAGCGGTGCTTCTACCACCTGGAGGCCCCGGTGCTGCGGGTCGGCGGCTACCACGCCCCGTACCCGCCGGCCCGCCTCGAAGAGGAGTACCTGCCGGGTCTCGACCGGGTGCTCGACGCCGTCGACCGCTCGCTGGCGTTCTGAGGGAGAGGGTCGTGACGACGATGACAGACACCGCTCTGGCCGAGTTCAAGATGCCCGACGTGGGTGAGGGACTCACCGAGGCCGAGATCCTCAAGTGGTACGTGGTGCCGGGTGACACCGTCACCGACGGCCAGGTCGTGTGCGAGGTCGAGACGGCCAAGGCCGCGGTCGAACTCCCCATTCCGTTCAACGGCGTCGTGGCCGAGCTGCGCTTCCCCGAGGGCACGACGGTCGACGTCGGCCAGGTGATCATCACGGTGGACGTGTCCGGCGGAGCGGGTGCCCCGGCGGCGCCCGCGACCGAGCCGGCCGCGGCGCCCCGGCCGGCCGCGGCTCCCGAGGCCGTGCCCGCCGAGGCCGTGGTCTCCGGGGCCCCGGTCGCGGAGGGCAGGACGCCCGTACTCGTGGGGTACGGCGTCGCCGAGGCCTCGACGAAGCGGCGGGCCCGCAAGGGCGCCGTCGTGGAGCCGGCCGCCGTCGCGGAGCCGGTGCCGGCCCCGGTGGCCCGGCAGAACGGCAGCGTGAACGGCCACGGCGCCCGCCCGCTGGCCAAGCCGCCCGTCCGCAAGCTCGCCAAGGACCTCGGCGTGGACCTCGCGACGGTCACCCCGTCCGGGCCCGACGGGATCATCACGCGCGAGGACGTGCACGCGGCGGCGGTCGTGACGGCTCCGACCGAGGCCGCCGCGCCGCAGCCGGCACCGGCACAGCAGGCCGCCCCCGCACAGCCCCAAGGGCAGGCCCCGGCCCCCGCGTCGGGCGCCGACGCCCGCGAGACCCGTATCCCCGTCAAGGGCGTCCGCAAGGCGACCGCGCAGGCGATGGTCGGCTCGGCGTTCAGCGCCCCGCACGTCACGGAGTTCGTGACGGTCGACGTGACGCGCACGATGCGGCTGGTCGAGGAGCTGAAGCAGGACAAGGCGTTCGAGGGGCTGCGGGTCAATCCGCTGCTGCTCATCTCCAAGGCCCTGCTGGTGGCGATCAGGCGCCATCCCGAGGTCAACGCCGCCTGGGACGAGGCGAACCAGGAGATCGTCCAGAAGCACTACGTGAACCTCGGCATCGCCGCGGCCACCCCGCGCGGTCTGATCGTGCCGAACATCAAGGACGCGCACGCCAAGACCCTGCCGGAACTGGCCGAGGCGCTCGGCGAGTTGGTGTCGACGGCGCGCTCGGGCAAGACCTCGCCCGGTGCCATGCAGGGCGGCACGGTCACGATCACGAACGTCGGCGTCTTCGGCGTCGACACGGGCACGCCGATCCTGAACCCCGGCGAGTCCGCGATCCTCGCGGTCGGCTCGATCAAGCTCCAGCCGTGGGTCCACAAGGGCAAGGTCAAGCCGCGTCAGGTGACCACGCTGGCGCTCTCCTTCGACCACCGCCTGGTGGACGGGGAGCTGGGCTCCAAGGTGCTCGCCGATGTGGCGGCGATCCTGGAGCGGCCGAAGCGGTTGCTGACCTGGGCGTAGCGTGCAGGAGAAGGGGGGCCCGCCGCGCAGTGAGCGGCGGGCCCCCCTTCTCGTACTACTGGTGCATCTGGTGTCAGGCGACCTTGAAGCCGTAGTCCATCAGCTTCTTGGCGTCCGAGAGGCGGTTGGCCGCCGAGGACGAGGTCAGGACGGTGCCGATGACCGTCTTGCCGTTGCGGGTCGCCGCGAAGACGAGGCAGTACTTCGCCTCGGGGCCGGAGCCCGTCTTCACGCCGAGGGCGCCGCTGTAGGAGCCGAGGAGCTTGTTCGTGTTCTCCCACGCCATGTTGCGGTAGCCACCGGACTTCGTGGTGACCTTCTGGGTGGTCGCCTTCGTCTTCACGACCGTGCGGAACGTGGAGTACTTCATCGCGTTGCTCGCGAGCTTCGTCAGGTCGCGCGGCGTCGAGTAGTTCTGGCCGTGCCCGATGCCGTCGAACGAGTCGAAGTGGGTGTTGGTCAGGCCGAGCGACCTGGCCGTGGTGTTCATCTGGCCGATGAAGTTCTTCACGCGGGCCGAGCGGGTGGTGCCCTTGCCGAACTTGTCCGCGAGCGCGTACGCGGCGTCGCAGCCGGAGGGCAGCATCAGCCCGTACAGCAGCTGGCGGACGGTGACCTTGTCGCCGACGATCAGGCGGGCCGAGGAGGCGTAGTTGTTGGCGACGATGTAGTCGCTGTACGCCTTCTGGACCGTGACCTTGGAGTCGAGGTTGAGGTTCCGCTGGCCGAGCACCACGCGTGCCGTCATGATCTTCGTCGTGGAGCCGGTGGACCGGCGGGTGTCGGCGGACTTGGTGAAGAGGCTCTTGCCCGTGCCGTTGTTCATCACATAACCGCCCTTGGCCGCGATGGACGGCTTCGGTGGTGCGGCCGCGTGGGCCGGGGTGGTGAGGACGCCGCCGGCCAGTATCGCGCTCGCGGTGAGGGTGACGACCGATACGCGGCGTACGTCCTTGATGCCGGTTTTCAAGATCTCTGCTCCAAATGCCCCTGGATTGCGGCCACATGGAGGGGCCGCCTCTTTCGTAAGACGAGTGAGAGGGGGCAATGGATGTGCATGCGGGCCGAGAAATCTCCCGATCCCGAGGCGTCTCCCGATCCCGAGGCGTCTCCCGTGAGCCCGAGGGAACGCGCGGTGCGTGCGGGGTCCGTCATGTGGACGGGGCGTTCTCGCGTATACGTGTTGTATCTAAGCTGTGCGCATGCCAGCCCCCGCCGCCGCGACCACGGCCACCACCCCGTCCACCATCCCCACCGCCACCGCCACCGCGCCCGCCGGCAAGCGGCCGCCCGCCGCCGAACGCGTCTACGCGCACGTCAAGCGAGCTGTCCTGGAGCGCCGCTACGAGGGCGGCACGCTGCTCACCGAGGGCGAGCTGGCCGAGGCCGTGGGCGTCTCCCGCACGCCGGTGCGCGAGGCGCTGCTGAAGCTGGAGGTCGAAGGGCTGCTGCGGCTCTACCCCAAGAAGGGCGCGCTCGTGCTGCCCGTCTCCGCGCAGGAGATCGCGGACGTCGTCGAGACGCGGCTGCTCGTCGAGACGCACGCCGTGCGCAAGGCCGTACCGGCGCCGACGGGGCTGGTGGAGCGCCTCGCGGCGCTGCTGGCCCGCCAGCGCGAGCAGGCGGCCGCCGGGGACTTCGCCGCGGCCGCCGTCACCGACCGCTGCTTCCACGCCGAGATCGTGCGCAGCGGGGGCAACGAGATCCTCTCGCGGCTGTACGACCAGCTGCGGGACCGGCAGTTGCGGATGGGGGTCGCGGTGATGCACTCGCATCCGGACCGGATCGCGAAGACGCTGGCGGAGCACGAGGAGATCCTCGCGGCGCTGCGCGAGGGCGACGCGGAGGCGGCGGTCGACGTCGTCACCCGGCACGTGGGGTGGTTCCAGCACCTGGCCCGGGGTGAGGTGCGGTGAGTTCCCCGTCCGCCTCCGGCGTCCTGCCCGGTGATCCGCCGGGCGGCAGGAAGGCCGTGGTCGTCTGGTCGGTCGGGGTCGCCGTCTACTTCGTCGCCGTCATCTTCCGCACCTCCCTCGGCGTCGCCGGACTCGACGCCGCCGACCGGTTCCACGTCAACGCCTCGGCCCTGTCGACGTTCTCGATCCTCCAGCTGCTCGTGTACGCGGGGATGCAGATACCCGTCGGCCTGCTGGTCGACCGGCTCGGCACCAAGAAGGTGCTGACCATCGGGGTCGTGCTGTTCACGGTCGGGCAGCTCGGCTTCGCGTTCTCCCCCTCGTACGCGATGGCGCTCGCCTCCCGGGCCCTGCTGGGCTGCGGTGACGCGCTCACCTTCATCAGCGTGCTGCGGCTCGGCACCCGCTGGTTCCCGGCCCGGCGCGGCCCGCTGGTCGCCCAGCTCGCGGGGCTCGTGGGCATGGCGGGCAACCTCGTCTCCACGCTCGTCCTGGCGCGGCTGCTGCACTCCGTCGGCTGGACCGCGGCCTTCGCGGGCAGCGCGCTGTGCGGTGTCGTCGTCCTCGTCCTGCTGACGCTGTTCCTCGAGGACCACCCCGAGGGCCACGAGCCGAAGCCGGCCGAGCGCACCGGGGCGGCCTTCGTGCGCGAGCAGATCACCCTGTCCTGGCGCGAGCCCGGCACCCGGCTCGGACTGTGGGTGCACTTCACCACGCAGTTCCCCGCGATGGTGTTCCTGCTGCTGTGGGGACTGCCCTTCCTCGTCGAGGCGCAGGGCCTGTCCCGGGCGGCGGCGGGCGAACTGCTCACCCTCGTCGTGCTCTCCAACATGGTGATCGGCCTGGTCTACGGGCAGATCGTCGCCCGGCACCACGCCGCGCGGCTCCCGCTGGCGCTCGGCACGGTCGGGGCGACGGCCACGGCGTGGGCGGCGACGCTCGCCTCTCCCGGGGACCACGCGCCGCTGTGGCTGCTGATCGTGCTGTGCGCCGTGCTCGGCGCCTGCGGGCCCGCCTCCATGATCGGCTTCGACTTCGCGCGGCCCGCCAACCCGCCCGAGCGCCAGGGCACGGCCTCCGGCATCACCAACATGGGCGGCTTCGTCGCCTCCATGACGACGCTGCTGGCGATCGGCCTGCTGCTGGACGCGACCGGTGAGAACTACCGCGTGGCGTTCTCGGCGGTGTTCGTCCTGGAGGCGGTGGGGCTCTGCCAGATCCTGCGGCTGCGGAAGCGGGCGGTTCGCCGGGAGCGGGAGCAGCTTGTCGCCTCCCGGGTCGAGGCCGTGCACGTCCCGGTGTGAACCGCATCAGGGGGCGTCTCGGGCGCCGGACGGGCGGTGCTTCTGCACGGGGTCACGGGGTCACGGCGTCAGGGCGTCGGGCGTCAGGGCGTCACAACATCACGGCGTCACGGCGAAGTTGCGCAGGATCGCCTCCGCGAGGTCGTGGTCGCCCTCGGTCTTGACGCGGTCGGCGACGGCCCCGTACGACACGCGTCCGCAGGCGAGCCGGAAGTACGTCTCCCAGTCCAGGGCGATGGTGGCGAGCGGGCCGAGCGAGGGGGTGTTGTCCACGGTGCCCTTGCCCTCGGCGTCCACGCGCACCGTGCGCAGGAACTCCACGGGGCCGCTGACGTCGAAGACGATCGCGCTGTTCGCGGGGGCGCCCGCCTCCTTGGCGACGACCTTCGCCAGTCCTTCCAGGAGCAGGTCGCGCGCCACGTACGCCCCGGGGGAGTCGAGGTTGCCGGGCTTGCGCAGTGCCGTACGCAGGTCCTGCTCGTGCACCCATACGTCGAACGCCCGCAGACGCATGGACTGTTCGAGGGTGCGCTCCGAGCCGAGGGGGCCGCGGACCTTGGTGCTCGGGTCGCGCGACTCGTTCCGCAGCTGCCGGGAGCGGCGGATGATCGTGTACTCCAGCTCGGAGGTCATCTCCGGTGCCGTGTGGTGGCGCCGCACGTCGACCTGCATCTCCATGTACCGCTGGCCCTCGGTCCGCACGTGGTACAGGTCGCGGGGCAGGGAGTGGATGGGCCGCGGGTCGCCCAGCATCTCGCAGTCGAGGCCGATGACATGGGAGACGATGTCGCGCACCGACCAGCCGGGGCACGGGGTGGCCCGGTTCCACTCGCCCTCGACGAGCGGTGTCACCAGCTCGGATATCGCTTCCACGGAGTGGGACCAGGCATCGGCGTAGGTTTGCAGGCTGGGATGGAGACTCACGGGACCCCTCGGCGGTCGTACGCGGGCGGTGGGTGTCGGTGGGGCGTCGTGGGGGTCCGGGGGGCTCCCCCGGAAAATCACAGTACGCTGCCCGCAGGCACCCCGGCAGTGCTTTCGTGTGACGATCGTAGGCTGTGCTTGACGGTGATGACGGATCGAATGCCAGGACGGTGGTAGTGTGCGCGCCTCTCTCATCCAGATCGCCGTGGACGAGGACGAGTCGGTCAATTCCCGTAGGGAGCGCGTCTCTTCGCTGGTGCGGGAGACGGCGGCACGGGAGCGGCCGGATCTCGTGGTGCTGCCCGAGCTGTGGACGACGGGCGCCTTCGCCTACGAGGCCTTCGCGAGCGACGCCGAGCCGCTGACGGGGCCCACGTACGACGCGATGTCCAGGGCCGCGCGGGACGCGGGCGTCTGGCTGCACGCCGGCTCCATCCCCGAGCGCGCCGCGTCCGACGAAGGCTCCGGCGCGGGGGACGGCGTCCTCTACAACACCTCGCTCGTCTTCTCCCCGGACGGTGAACTCGCCGCCTCCTACCGGAAGATCCACCGCTTCGGCTTCGACAAGGGCGAGGCCGTGCTGATGGGCGCGGGCTCGCGGCTCGTGACGGTCCGCACGCCGGACACCACCCTCGGCCTCGCCACCTGCTACGACCTGCGCTTCCCCGAGATGTTCCGGGGTCTTGTCGACGCGGGCGCCGAGATGTTCGTGGTGTCCGCCGGCTGGCCCGAGCGGCGGCGTGAGCACTGGCTGCTGCTGGCCAGGGCGCGGGCGGTCGAGGACCAGGTGTACGTCCTGGCCTGCGGCACCGGCGGCACGCACGCGGGCGTACCGCAGGCCGGGCACAGCGTCGTCGTCGACCCGTGGGGCGAGGTGCTCGCCGAGGCGGGTGACGGTGAGGAGGTCCTCACCGTCGATCTCGATCCCGCGAAGGTGGCGGCGACGCGCGAGCAGTTCCCGGCGCTGAAGGACCGGCTGCTGGGGATGGACCCGCCCAGGCGCTGACGCGCGCCCCGCCCACGCCGCCGGGACCGGACGTCAGTCGTCCGTGCGCTCCTTCTCCGCCAGGTGGATGACGCAGACCGTGACGGCGACCAGCAGCGCGGGATCGGCGTCCTCGCGCACGACGTGCAGGCCGTACGTCTCGCGCACGCTGAGCCAGCGGCGCGAGATGTCCGCCAGCAGCTCACCGTCGTACTCGACGGCGAACTCCCGGTCGAGGATCTTGCCGCTGACGTCCAGCTCCGTGCCGTCGACCAGCGAGACGCGGTAGTGGTTGCGCAGCAGCGACAGGCGCTTGCGCCGGACGGTGGCGAGCGGGCGTCCCTCCCGCTCGATCACCATCGTGTCGCGCAGGGCGAGCATCTTGGCGTGGATGTCGATGAGGACCCTGCCCTGCGCGTCCTTCAGCTCGAAGGTGTCGCGCAGGCGCATCGCCTTGCCGTCGACGAGGAAGACCTTGCGGCCCTGGTCGTCCTCGATCCAGTAGTCGTCACCGATGCCGAGCAGGCGGTCCCGTACGAGAAGTCTCATGACCCATGACTACCCCGAACCGCCGCACATCGGACATCCGGCATCGGTGACGTGGAGGGCATCGATGATGTGGAGCGCGTCGGCGGGTCAGTAGCCCCTGCGCTCCTGCTCGGGGTCGACGACCGTGTTCTGCGTGACCGGTGGCACCACCGCCCGCCTGCGGCGCGCAATGCTGGTGAACGCGGCGACGCCGATGAGGCCGACCGCCATCATGACCAGACCGGCGACGGTGAGGTTGAGGCCTTCCATCTTCCAGTCGGTCGCGAACGTGAGAATGGCGCCCACGGCGATGAGAATGATGCATCCGCCCAGGCCCATATGGACCGCCTCCCTGTGGTCGTGGCTGCGATGCACCGTGTACCCGGATGGGCCACGACCACACGGGACTTGACGCCTCAGCCCGCCAGGAACGCCACGAGGGCGTTGGCCAGCATGTGCGGGTCGTCCGCGCCGCACAGCTCGCGGGCGCTGTGCATCGACAGGATCGCCACGCCGATGTCGACCGTCTTGATGCCGTGCCGGGCCGCGGTGATGGGGCCGATGGTGGTGCCGCACGGCATCGAGTTGTTGGAGACGAACGACTGGAACGGCACGCCCGCCTTCTCGCACGCGGCGGCGAACACCGCCCGCCCGGTGCCGTCCGTGGCGTAACGGTTGTTGACGTTGACCTTGAGGATGGGGCCGCCGTTGGCACGCGGGTGGTGCGTCGGGTCGTGCCGCTCCGCGTAGTTGGGGTGCACGGCGTGGCCGGTGTCGGAGGAGAGGCACACGGTCCCGGCGAAGGCGCGGGCCCGGTCCTCGTAGGAGCCGCCGCGCGCGAACACGGACCGCTCCAGGACGCTGCCGAGCAGCGGGCCGTCGGCGCCGGTGTCGGACTGCGAGCCGTTCTCCTCGTGGTCGAAGGCGGCGAGTACCGGGATGTACGGCAGGTCGGCGCGGCCCGACACGGCGGCGAGGGCGGCCGTCGCCGCGTGCACGGACAGGAGGTTGTCCATCCGGGGGCCCGCGACCAGCTCGCGGTCACGGCCCAGGAAGGCGGGGGGCTCCACGGAGTACGTCATGAGGTCCCAGCCCGTGACGTCGCCCTCGCCCAGACCGGTCTCCTCCTCCAGGAACCGGATCAGGTCGCCCTCGTGGACGTCGTCGCCGAGCCCCCAGATGGGCTGCATGTGCTTCTGCTTGTCGAGCTTCAGGCCCTCGGAGTGCACCGAACGGTCCATGTGGATGGCCAGTTGGGGCACGCGCAGCAGCGGCCGGTCGATGTTCACGAGCCGTGTCGTGCCGTCGCGCAGCGAGAGCCGGCCCGCGAGGCCGAGGTCGCGGTCCAGCCAGGAGTTGAGCAGCGGGCCGCCGTAGATCTCGACCGCGATCTGGCGCCAGCCGTGGGCGCCCGCGTCGGGCTGCGGCTTCACGCGCAGGTTCGGGGAGTCGGTGTGGGCGCCGACGATCCGGAAGGGGGTGTGCGGGTCGGCGCCCTCCGGGACGTACCAGGCGACGATCGCGCCGCCGCGCAGCACGTACTTGCCGCCGGTCGTGCCGTCCCAGGCGTCGGTCTCCTCGACCTGGCGGAAACCGGCCTTCTCCAGCCGCTCGCCGGCGCTCGCCACGGCGTGGTACGGCGTGGGGCCGGCCGCCAGGAAGGACATGAGGTCTTCGGTGTGGCCGCGGTCGAAGGGGCCGGTGGATGTGCGCATGGCTGCCAGCCTAGCCAGAGCGGGGGTGGGGTGGCGTGGGTCCCCGGGGCGGGGGGTGCTGCGCCCCTGCGGGGGTGGGGTGGGTTTGGCGGGATTCGGTGGGGGACGTCTCCTGGCGGGGGCTGGCCGGGGGCCTGCGGGGGTACCCCGGTCGTTTACCCGGCGTCATCCCCTGGTCCGCCGCTTCGCGGCGGATGTCTCCCACCCGCCCGCCCGTTGCCCGGCGTCATCTCCTGGTCCGCCGCTTCGCGGCGGATGTCTCCCACCCACCCGCCCGTTGCCCGGCGTCATCTCCTGGTCCGCCGCTTCGCGGCGGGAGCTTGTTCGGTTCCGGGGCTATGCGGGGCAATCGGGTGGGTGGGTGGGAAAACATCCGCCGCGAAGCGGCGGGACAGGGCCCCATGCCGCGCGGCCCGCCCCCGGGGACGGGGACGGGCCGCGGTACCCGGCGTGGGCGCGGAGGCTAGAACGCCGCCTCGTCCAGCTCCATCAGCTCCAGGTCAACGCCTTCGGCGAGCTTCCGCTCGGCGGCGACCCCCGGCAGGACCGTCGTCGCGAAGAACTTGGCCGCCGCGATCTTGCCTTCGTAGAAGGCCTTGTCCCTGGCGGAGGCCGTCTCCAGCTTCTCCGCGGCGACCGCCGCACCGCGCAGCAGCAGGTAGCCGACGACGACGTCGCCGGACGCCATCAGCAGGCGCGTGGTGTTGAGGCCCACCTTGTAGATGGACTTGACGTCCTGCTCGGTCGCCGCGAGGTCCGTCAGCATGACGCCGACGATGGCTTCCAGCTCGACCGCGGCCTTGGCCAGCTCCTCGCGGGCGGCGGCCAGCGTCTCGCCGCCCGTGCCGACGGCGAGGAACTTCTTGATCTCCTCGGCGAGGCCGTTCAGCGCGGCGCCCTGGTTGCGGACGATCTTCCGGAAGAAGTAGTCCTGCCCCTGGATGGCCGTCGTGCCCTCGTAGAGGGTGTCGATCTTGGCGTCCCGGATGTACTGCTCGAGCGGGTACTCCTGGAGGTACCCCGAGCCGCCGAACGTCTGGAGCGACTGCGCCAGCAGCTCGTACGACTTCTCCGAGCCGTAGCCCTTGACGATGGGCAGGAGCAGGTCGTTCAGGGCGTTGAGCGCCGACGCGTCCTCGCCCGCCGCCTCCTTGACCTGGATCTCGTCCTGGACGGCCGCGGTGTGCAGCACGAGCGCGCGCATGCCCTCCGCGTACGCCTTCTGCGTCATCAGCGCGCGGCGCACGTCCGGGTGGTGGGTGATCGTCACCTTCGGCGCGGTCTTGTCCATGAACTGGGCGAGGTCGGGACCCTGGACGCGCTCCTTGGCGTACTCCAGGGCGTTCAGGTAGCCCGTCGACAGCGTCGCGATGGCCTTCGTGCCGACCATCATCCGCGCGAACTCGATGATGCGGAACATCTGGCGGATGCCGTCGTGCTTGTCGCCGATCAGCCAGCCCTTGGCAGGGTGCTGGTCGCCGAAGGTCATCTCGCACGTGTTGGAGGCCTTCAGGCCCATCTTGTGCTCGACGTTGGTGGCGTAGACGCCGTTGCGCTCGCCCAGCTCGCCGGTCTCCCAGTCGAACTCGTACTTCGGTACGAGGAAGAGGGACAGGCCCTTGGTGCCGGGGCCGTGGCCCTCGGGGCGGGCGAGGACGTAGTGGAGGATGTTCTCCGACATGTCGTGCTCACCGGAGGTGATGAAGCGCTTCACGCCCTCGATGTGCCAGGAGCCGTCCGCCTGCTGCACGGCCTTGGTGCGGCCGGCGCCGACGTCCGAGCCCGCGTCGGGCTCGGTGAGGACCATCGTGGAGCCCCACTGCTTCTCGACGGCGATCGAGGCGATCTTCTTCTGCGCCTCGTTGCCCTCCTCGAAGAGGATGCCGGCGAACGCCGGGCCGGAGGAGTACATCCACACGGCCGGGTTCGAGCCGAGCAGCAGCTCCGCGTAGCCCCAGATCAGGGAGCGGGGCGCGGTGGTGCCGCCGATCTCCTCGGGCAGGCCGAGGCGCCAGTACTCGGAGTCCATGAAGGCCTGGTAGCTCTTCTTGAAGGACGCCGGGACGGGCGCGGTGTTGGTCTGCGGGTCGAAGACCGGGGGGTTGCGGTCGGCGTCCGCGAAGGACTCGGCCAGCTCGTTCTCGGCGAGGCGGCGCAGCTCTTCGAGGATGCTCTTGGCGGTGTCGACGTCCATCTCCGCGAACGGGCCGGTGCCGTACAGCTTGTCGCGGCCGAGCACCTCGAAGAGGTTGAACTCGATGTCGCGGAGATTCGACTTGTAGTGGCCCATGGCGAAGGCTCCGTAAGCAGAAAGGGATGGAATACCAGTAAGTAGCTACGATGATGCTACCCGTCGGTAATAAGACGCAACCCCTAACCGCCCATCTGTGACTCAGTAGGCTTCCACCCATGTACGGCTACGACCAGAACCCTGGCGCCCAGCAGCAGTACGCCCCGCCGGGCGCGCAGCCGCCGCCGCAGCAGATGCAGGGCATGCCCGGCGGTGGGTACGGCCAGCAGCCGCCGCTCTATCCCGAGCCCTCGCCGCCGTCCCTCGCGGACGCGGTGCGCGCCTTCACCACGGGCTCGCTGTCCGCCGAGGACTTCCAGCAGATCTTCGCGACCTCGAAGGTCTACTGCCCGCGCGGCGACAACCCCGGCTTCCTCGCGCTGCACAACACCCAGCAGCCCGTCATCCCGATGTTCACCTCCCTCAAGGAACTGCGCCGGTACGCCGGCAAGGACTCCAAGTACTTCGTGATCACCGGCGCCGAGGTCATCGACCTCCTCCCCACCGGGTACGGCTTCGTCCTCGACATGGAGGGCGAGCACCGCATGGTCTTCGACGCGAAGGCCGTGGAGCAGATGGTCGACTTCGCGATGCGGCGCATGTACGGCTGACCTGCCCTCCTGGCGCCCCCGGGCCGCCCCGGTTCGTGCCCCCGGGTGCCGGGCCGTGACCCCGGCCGTCGGGCTGTGACCCCGGTGCCGGCTGACGTCCGGCGGCCGCCGGACGGGTCGCGCTCAGATCGTCGCTTCAGGTGAACGGCGGACGGGGCCCGGCCCGGTCGGGGACCGCGCGGAGCGGGGGCGCGGATGCTCACGACCATGCCCTCCTCGTCGCCCTCCTCGCCCTCGCCCTCACCCCAGCGCTCCTCCTCGCCACGGAGCGCGCGCCGCGCCCTCGCCGCTCCGGGCAGCGGTCTCGCCGTCCTCGTGACCTTCGCCGTGTGCGCGGCGCTGCTCGGCGCCGCGTCCCCGGGCACGAGAGCGGCGGCGCCCGCCGGGTCGCCGGGGACGGCCATGAGGGGCCCGGTCACCACCCCCGGCCCCCCGCCTCCAGCGGCCCCCGCACCTCCAGCGGCGGCCCCCGCCCCTCCCGCGAACCCGCCCCCTCCGGCGGACCCCGCACCCCCCGCCCACCCCCCGCCCCCCACGGCCCCCGCCGTTCCCCCGCCCCGGACGGACGCCGCCACCCCCGGCGGTCCACTGGCCCGGACCGACGCCGCCGCCCCCGGCGAGACCCCCGCCGACCGCGCCCACCGTGCCTTCCTCGATCACGGGCCCAGGGCCGGGGTCATGATCGCCGCCCACCGGGGCCAGTGGCGCAGGGCCCCCGAGAACAGCCTCGCCGCGGTCCGGGCGGGTTTCACCGACGGCGCGGAGATCGTCGAGGTCGATGTCCGGCTGACCAAGGACGGGGTGCCCGTCCTGATGCACGACGAAAGAGTGGACCGCACGACCAACGGCACCGGCCGCGTCGCCGACCTCACCCTCGCCCAGCTGCGCGGCCTGCGTCTGCGCGCGGGACTGGGCGGACGCCAGGCGGCGGTCACCGGCGAGCGGGTGCCGACCCTCGCGGAGGCCATGGGGGCCGCCCGCACCCTCGGCCTCGTCAATCTCGACCAGGCCTGGAAGGACCGCGAGGCCGTCTGGCGGGTGCTGGAGCAGACCGGCACCGTGCGCAACGGCCTCTTCAAGTCCAGGGCGCCGGCCGCGGAAGTACGGGCGTTCCTCGACCGGCACCGGGGCGCGCTCTACATGCACCTGGTGGACGACGCCAACGCCGCTTCCGTGGGGGATTTCGGCCAGAACCGGCCGCCCGCGTTCGAGGTCGTCTTCGACGACGTCCGCGACAAGGTGGCCGCTCCCGCCTTCACCGAGGGACTGCGGGCGACCGGCCGCGTGTGGTTCAACACCATGCGCAACGGCTACGCGGCCCGGTACACCGACGAGGCCTCGCTGATCGACCCGGCGCACGGCTGGGGCGCGCTCATCGCCCGCCACAAGGCGACGATCCTCCAGACCGACAACGTCCGGGCGCTGAGGTCCTATCTGACCACCGGCGCCCCCGACCCCGTGCCGGCCGGGGCAGTACGCGTCCAGGCGGAGAACTACGCCCCCGGCGGCGAGGGCCGGGCCTACCACGACATCGACCCCGGGAACCGGGGCGACGGGCCGGGGCGGCGGGGCGAGAACGTCGACGTGTGCGACCACGACGGCGCGGTGGTCGTCTGCTGGATGCGCGGCTCGGAGTGGCTGACCTACGGATTCGACGTACCGAAGGCCGGCCGCTACACCCTCAAGGCCCGCGTCTCGTCCCCGTACTCCCCCGCCGGCACCTACCGGATCGCCTTCGACCGCGGCCGCCCGGGCAAGCCGGTATCGATCGCCAACACCACCGCCCACCACGCCTTCGACCTCCAGGACGGCCGCGATCCCCGGGAGCTGGCCCCCGGCCACCACCACGTACTGCTGTCCCTGGACGCGGGCGCGTTCCAGAACTGGAACCTGGACTACCTCCAACTGGAGCCGGTGCGCCCGTAACCGACGGAACAGATCAAGCCACCCGTGGGACCCGGAGGGAATGCCCTCCGGGTCCCGTTCGTTCAGATGACAGAAAGTTCTATGTTCAACTAAAGTGAGCGCACAAGGAGGTCCGACCATGCCTGCAGTGACCGTCGAGAACCCGCTGACCCTGCCCCGAGTGGTGGCACCGGCCGACGCCGTGGCCCGCCCCGTGCTCGCCGTGACCACCGCGCCCAGCGGCTTCGAGGGCGAGGGCTTCCCGGTGCGCCGGGCCTTCGCGGGGATCGACTACAAGTACCTCGACCCGTTCATCATGATGGACCAGATGGGTGAGGTGGAGTATGCCGCCGGGGAGCCCAAGGGCACCCCCTGGCACCCGCACCGCGGCTTCGAGACGGTCACCTACCTGATCGACGGTACCTTCGTCCACCGGGACTCCAACGGGGGCGGCGGCACCATCCGCGGCGGCGACACCCAGTGGATGACGGCCGGCAGCGGCCTGCTGCACATCGAGGCGCCGCCGGAGGACCTCGTCCTGTCCGGTGGCCTTTTCCACGGCCTCCAGCTGTGGGTGAACCTGCCCGCCAGGGACAAGATGATGGACCCCCGCTACCAGGACATCCGCGGCGGCCAGGTCCAGCTGCTCACCTCCCCCGACGGAGGCGCGCTGCTCCGCGTCATCGCCGGTGAGCTGGACGGGCACGAGGGCCCCGGCATCACGCACACGCCGATCACGATGATCCACGCGACCGTGCGGCCCGGCGCCGAGGTGACGCTGCCCTGGCGCGCGGACTTCAACGGACTCGCGTACGTCCTCGCCGGCCGCGGCACGGTCGGGGCCGAGCGGCGCCCCGTGCACGTGGGGCAGACCGCCGTCCTCGGCGCCGGTTCCGCGCTGACCGTCCGCGCCGACGAGCGGCAGGACGCGCACGCCCCCGACCTGGAGGTCGTCCTGCTCGGCGGGCAGCCGATCTGCGAGCCCATGGCGCACTACGGGCCGTTCGTGATGAACAGCCAGGCCGAACTCCAGCAGGCCTTCGAGGACTTCCAGAAGGGACTCCTCGGCAAGGTCCCGGCCGTGCACGGCATGTAGCCGTACCTGACCCGCACGGCATGTAGCCGTACATGACGTGCGCGGCGCCCGGCCCCGTGCTCGGGTAGGAGGGGTGGACACCCTCCTGCCCGAGCCCGCCCGTCGCGCCGCCGCCTGGTGCGGCGTCGTCCTCCTGGTCACCGGCGTGGCCGCCGTGGGGGTCTGGCTCTGCGTCACCCTCAAGACGGCCGTCACCCCGGTCCTGCTCGCCCTGCTCGGCACCGCGCTCCTCGGTCCGCTGTACCGGCGCCTGCTCAGGATGCGGGTGCAGCGCTCCCTCGCCGCCGGGCTGACCTGCGCGGCCGTCGTCGCCGTCGTGGGCGGGGCGACGTACATCGTGGTCAAGGCGCTGATCGACAGCGGCGACCAGATCATCGCCTCCCTCAAGCAGGCCGCGACCGACCTGTCGAAGTACTTCGGCGCGGCCGGCACCTCGCTCGACGACATGGCGTCCAACGCCAAGGAGCTGTTCGGCAAGTTCGGCGGCACGGCGGCGTCCGGGGTGATCAGCGGACTCAGCACCGTCGGCGAGATGATGGCGATGGCCGTCCTCGCGCTGCTGCTCGTCTTCTTCTTCCTGCGCGACTCCGGCCGCGCGTTGGGCGCGCTGCGCTCACTCGCCCCCGGCGACAGCGCCGACACCGCCGAGGTCATGGCGCGGCGCGCCTTCGAGGCCATCGAGGGCTTCATGCGCGGCACGACGATCATCGCGTTCATCGACGCCCTGTGCATCACTGTCGGACTGCTGGTCCTGCGCGTCCCGGGCGCCCTCGGGCTCGGCGCGCTCGTCTTCGTCGGCGCCTACATCCCCTACCTCGGCGCCTTCCTGTCCGGCGCGGTGGCGATCCTGGTCGCCCTCGCCGACCGGGGCTTCGCCATCGCGCTCTGGGCGCTCGGCGTGGTCCTGGCCGTACAGGTCCTGGAAGGGCACATCCTCCAGCCGATGATCCAGAGCCGTACCGTGCAGATGCACCCGGCGGTGGTCATGCTGGCGATCACGGCGGGCGCGTCGGTGGCCGGAATCCTCGGGATGCTGCTCGCGGTGCCGCTGACGGCAGCGGCCTTCGGCGTCCTGTCGGAACTGCGCTCCCGCTACTCCGGTGCGGCTCAGCACCCCGAGTAGCGCCCCGAAGGGGCGCGGGGAACCGCGCGCCGAGCCCCCGACGACCCGCACGTCGTCGATGCCCCGCCACTGCCCCGGTACTCAGTCCTCCGCGTCACCGCCGGCGGCATTCGCGTCCTCGTAGAGCTCGAACCAGATGCTCTTGCCGTCCCCGCGCGGGTCCACGCCCCACGCCCCGGCGAGCAGCTCCATCAGGACCAGGCCGCGCCCCGACGAGGCCATCTCGCCCGGCCGGCGCTTGTGCGGCAGGTCGTCGCTGCCGTCCGCGACCTCGGCCCGCAGCCGGCGCGCGCCGGGCTCGCCGGTGACCTCGGCGACCAGGAGGGCGTCCCCGTCCGTGTGCACCAGGACGTTCGTCAGCATCTCCGAGACCATCAGGACCGCCGAGTCGACCTGCTCGTCGTCCGCCCAGTCGTGCAGCAGGTCCCGCAGGTGCCTGCGGGCGCCCGCGACGCGCTCCGGTTCGGCCTGCGCGACGGTGAGGACGGTGCGACGGGCGTCCGTGCGCTGCTCGGGGCGCCCGGTGCGGCTCAGCAGCAGGACGGCGACGTCGTCCTCGCGGCGGTCGGCGAGCGGTCCCGTGGTGTAGTGCGAGGCGGGCCCGTGCACGGCCTGTACGAGCCGGTCGGCGAGGAGTTCCAGGCCGTCCTGTTCGTCCTCGCCCAGGTACCCCTCCAGGATCGACCGGATACGGGACCAGCCGCTGTCCAGGTCGTGGCCGCCGGTCTCGATCAGACCGTCCGTGCAGATCAGCATGGTCTCACCGGGTTCCAGGACCAGGCGCGTCGTCGGATAGTCCGCGTCCGGGTCGATGCCCAGCGGCAGACCGCCCGCCGTGGGCCTGAGCAGAACCGTTCCGTCACTCATGCGTATCGCCGGTTCGGGATGGCCGGCGCGGGCGATCTCCAGGACGCCGGTCGCCGGGTCGGCCTCCACGTACAGGCAGGTCGCGAAGCGCGGGTCGTACACCGTGGACTCGTCGGCGCCGTGGCCGCTGGAGCCGTACGTGATCGACTCGGTGATCCCCGACAGGAACCGGGTGGCCCGCGACAGGACCGCGTCCGGGCGGTGCCCCTCGGAGGCGTACGCGCGCAGGGCGATCCGCAGCTGCCCCATCAGGCCCGCCGCGCGCACGTCGTGCCCCTGTACGTCGCCGATGACGAAGGCGATCCGGCCGCTGGGCAGCTGGATCATGTCGTACCAGTCGCCGCCGACCTGGAGCCCGCCGCCGGTCGGCACATAGCGGGCCGCCACGCTCATCCCCGGGATCCGCGGCCCGAGCATCGGCAGCATGGAGCGCTGCAGGCCCTCCGTCAGCTCCCGCTCGGACTCGGCGACCCCGGCCCGCGACAGCGCCTGCGCCAGCATCCTGGCGACCGTCGTCAGGACGGAACGCTCGTCGGGCGTGAAGGACACCGGATACGCGAAGGCCGCCATCCACGCGCCCATCGTGCGGCCCGCCACCGTCAGCGGCAAAAACGCCCACGACTGCCGTTCGAAGCGCTGGGCGAGCGGCCAGGCCGCCGGATAGCGGCGGCGGTAGTCCTCGGGCGAGGAGAGGTAGACGGCACGGCCGGTGCGCACCACCTCGGCGGCCGGGTAGTCGGTGTCCAGCGGCATCGCCGAGAAGGGCCCGTCGTCCCCGGGCTGGTGGCCGTGGTGCCCGATGATCGAGAGCCGGTCGCCCGCCACCCCGAAGACCGCGAGCCCGTCGGGCGAGAACCCCGGCATGGACAGGCCCGCCGCGACCCGCAGCACCTCCTCCGTGGAGCGCGCCTCGGCCAGCGCCCGGCCCGCGTCGAGCAGGAACGCCTCCCGGGAGCGGCGCCAGTCGCCCGTGACGGGCGTGCGGGCGGCGGTGCCGGGCGCGGGCTCGGTCACCTCCTGGAGGGTGCCGATCAGCTCGTACGCCTCGGTCGCGTCGTGCAGCACGGGCTTGGAGCGGCTGCGTACGGTGCGCAGGACGCGCCGTCCCGTGTCGTCCATGATCCGCAGCCGGGCCTCGGCGAGGGTGCCCTCGGCGACGGCGAGCTGCACCGTTCCGTAGATCTCGTTCCAGTCGACCGGGTGGAAGCGGGAGCGCACCGCCGCCTCCGTCAGGGTCTGCGGGCGGGCGGGCAGGCCGAGCAGCCGGGCGGCCTCGGCGTCGAGCGTGACGGTCCCGGACGCGTTGTCCCAGCGCCACAGGCCGGTCGCGATGGCGGCAAGGACGTCCCGTACGGGAGGCAGGGAGTCGTTCCCCGCCTGCGAGAGGGGATCGTCGGTGCGCATTGACCCACTTTAGGAAGATGGAGGGGAAAGCCGCCACCGAGCCCGGTTCCGGGAACGGGCCCTTTCCCGGCCCGGAAGGGGTCCGGGGGGAGCCCGGAAGGGCGGCCACCGGCGGATATCCGGAAACCGATCTTCGCCCGGGCGGTAGCCTGGGGAGCGTCTGCTCTCTCCCCTATTCGCGAAGACTGGATGAACGACGATGCATCGGTACAGGTCCCACACCTGCGGCGAGCTCCGCGCCTCTGACGTCGGCACCGACGTCCGGCTCAGCGGCTGGCTGCACAATCGCCGAGACCTGGGCGGCATTCTGTTCATCGATGTCCGCGACCACTACGGCATCACGCAGCTGGTGGCCCGTCCGGGCACCGCGGCGGCCGAGGTCCTGGACAAGCTGTCCAAGGAGACGGTCGTCCGCGTCGACGGCAAGGTCGTCTCGCGCGGCGCCGACAACGTCAACCCCGAGCTGCCCACCGGCGAGATCGAGATCGAGGCCGCCGAGGTCGAGGTGCTCGGCGCCGCCGGCCCGCTGCCCTTCACGATCAACGCCGAGGACGGCGTGAACGAGGAGCGGCGCCTGGAGTACCGCTTCCTGGACCTGCGCCGCGAGCGCATGCACCGCAACATCATGCTGCGCAGCGCCGTGATCGCCGCGATCCGCTCGAAGATGGTGGCCCTCGGCTTCAACGAGATGGCGACGCCGATCCTCACCGCGACCTCCCCCGAGGGCGCCCGCGACTTCGTCGTCCCCTCCCGCCTGAACCCCGGCAAGTTCTACGCCCTGCCGCAGGCCCCGCAGCAGTTCAAGCAGCTGCTGATGATCTCGGGCTTCGACCGCTACTTCCAGATCGCGCCCTGCTTCCGCGACGAGGACGCGCGCGCGGACCGCTCGCCGGGCGAGTTCTACCAGCTCGACGTCGAGATGAGCTTCGTGGAGCAGGAGGACGTCTTCCAGCCCATCGAGAAGCTGATGACGGAGCTGTTCACGGAGTTCGGCGGCGGCCGCGAGGTCACCTCGCCCTTCCCGCGCATCCCGTTCCGCGAGTCGATGCTGAAGTACGGCAACGACAAGCCGGACCTGCGCGCCAAGCTCGAACTGCACGACATCACGGACATCTTCGCGGGCTCCGACTTCAAGGCCTTCGCGGGCAAGCACGTGCGCGCGCTGCCGGTGCCGGACACCGCCGGGCAGTCCCGCAAGTTCTTCGACGGCCTCGGTGACTACGCCGTCGAGCAGGGCGCCAAGGGCCTCGCCTGGGTGCGCGTCGCCGAGGACGGCTCGCTGAGCGGCCCGATCGCCAAGTTCCTGACCGAGGCGAACGTCGAGGAGCTGACCAAGCGGCTCGGCCTCGCCGCCGGGCACGCCGTCTTCTTCGGCGCGGGCGAGTTCGACGAGGTCTCCAAGATCATGTCGGCGGTGCGCGTCGAGGCCGCCAAGCGGGCCGGGCACTTCGAGGAGGGCGTCTTCCGCTTCTGCTGGATCGTCGACTTCCCGATGTACGAGAAGGACGAGGAGACCGGCAAGATCGACTTCTCCCACAACCCGTTCTCCATGCCCCAGGGCGGCATGAAGGACCTGGAGGAGAAGGACCCGCTGGACATCCTCGCCTGGCAGTACGACATCGTCTGCAACGGCATCGAGCTGTCCTCCGGCGCGATCCGCAACCACGAGCCCGAGGTCATGCTGAAGGCCTTCGAGATCGCGGGCTACGACGCGGAGACCGTCGAGCAGGAGTTCGCGGGCATGCTGCGCGCCTTCCGCCTCGGCGCCCCGCCGCACGGCGGCATCGCGCCCGGCGTCGACCGCATCGTCATGCTCCTCGCGGACGAGCCGAACATCCGCGAGACGATCGCCTTCCCGCTCAACGGCAACGCGCAGGACCTGATGATGGGCGCGCCCACCGAGCTGGACGAGTCGCGGCTGCGGGAGCTGAACATCTCGCTGCGCAAGCCCGCGGCGCAGTAGCGGCCGTAAAAGGCCCCCGGAACCATCGGTTCCGGGGGCCTTTTCCTGTTCTTCTTCGGGTCGTGAGAGTCCGCGTGCGCTGTCAGGCGGCGTGCGTGGGCGAGGAGTTGGCCTCGGCCTCGGCCCATTCGGTGACGAGCTGCTCGTACACCCGTCGCTCGTCGGGCCGCAACCGGCCGCCGGCGCCCAGCCACAGCGCACGGATCTCCTCGTTGACCTCGTCGGCGGTACGGCGCCGGTCGGGGGAGTGAGTCGTGGCCATGTCGTGAAGCTTACGTAGTCGAGTGTGAAGACGCCGTCAAATTAAGCCATCACCCCGCATGACTTAGCTCACCGTGAGCTGTGCGCAGCGCGCCGTCACTCTTTCGGGGACTTCATGAGTTCCACCGCCGTGCTGAAGCTGTCCGAGCCGTGGCCCGCGGCCACGACGCGGCGGAACAGGTCCTGGACCGCTTCCGGGAAGGCCGTGTCCACGCCCGCGTCGCGGGCCGTGTGGACGACGTGGTCCATGCTGGCCAGGCCCATCGAGGCGCGGTCCACGTCGCCGGCGTGGTTGCCCGCGTCGATGCGGGGGGCGTAGAAGTCGATGAAGTGGCCCATGCCGGCGAAGTTCTCCGCGGCGTAGGGCGCGATGTCCGAGGCCGTGAGGCCGTGGGCGGCGGCCACGGCCACGGCCTGCCAGTAGGCGATCATCGACGGCCAGAAGATGGCCATGTTCAGCTGGTACATGAGCGCGGCCAGGCCCGGGTCCTCGCCCCGGTGGTCCGTCTTGCCGGTGATCACTTCGAGGGCCGCGCGGTGTGCCTCGTACGCCTCGCGCGGGCCGCTGTAGAACGTCGAGGCGTCGGGGGTGCCGATCAGGGGCGGCGGGCACAGGACGCCGCCGGTCAGGTGCGTCCCGCCCAGGTCCGTCACCCAGCGGGCCCCCGCGCGGGCCTTCTCCGGGGTGTCCGAGCTGAGGTTCACCAGGGTGCGGCCCGCGACGGCCGCCTTGGCGGGTTCGAGGAGGGCGTACATCGCGTCGAAGTCGGTGAGGCTGAGGATCACCAACTCGTTGGCCGCCAGGGCGGCTTCCGCCGTCGGGGCCCACCGCGCGCCGCGGGCCACGAGCGCGTCGGCGCGGGACGCGGTGCGGTTCCAGAGGGTGACCTCGTAGCCGCGGTCGAGAAAGGCGGCGGCCATGGCCTGGCCCATGGGGCCGAGCCCGATGACGGTGACGGCGGGGGTGACGTGCTGTGACATGAGGGCCTCCGGCAGGGACAACCAGTTACTAGAACGAGCGCTCTATCCAGCGCCTGGACGAAACGTAGCACGGCTCTAGAACGAACGCTCTACTCAGAGCTGGATAAGGTGACGGGATGAGTCAGTACAGCGCGCCCCCCAGCACGCGTGAGCGGATCGTCGTGGTCGCCGCGCGGCTCATCCAGCGGCAGGGTTACGTCGGCACCGGCATCAAGCAGATCGCCACGGAGGCGGAGGCCACGCTCGGCTCCGTCTACCACTTCTTCCCGGGCGGCAAGGAGGCTGTTGCCGTCGCCGCCATCCAGCACGGGGAGAAGGAGTTCGGCCGGCTCCTCGAAGACGCGTTGAAGCGGGAGGACGATCCGGCCCTGGCCGTCGAGGCCTGCGCCGCCGACCTGGCGGTCGCGCTGCGGGAATCGGGCTGGACCGACGGCTGCCCCGTCACGGCCGCCGCCCTGGAGACCCTCGGCACCGACTCGCGGATCCAACAGGTGTGCGCGGACGCCCTGCGCGACTGGGAGCGTGTCGTCGCCCAGAAGCTGCTCGCGTCCGGCTTCACCACCGGGGACGCGGCCGAGGTCGCCACGACCGTCATCAGCACGCTGGAGGGGGCGGAGGTGACCGCCCAGGTCACGCGCAGCGAGGAGCCCCTGCGGGCCGCGGGCCGGCAACTGGCCCGGCTGCTGCGGACGTACGCCTGAGAGCACATGCGAAAGGGCCGGGACCGCACAGCGCGGTCCCGGCCCTCGGACGTACGTACGTCAGGCCTTCTTCGGCTCCTCCAGGCGGGGGAACAGCACCGCGCCCTTCGTCACCGTCGAGCCCGCGGGCAGCCGGCCCCACGCACCCGCGTCCTGGACCCGCTGGTCGGCCAGCGCGCCCAGCGAGGCCTCCGCGCCGAGGGACTCCCACAGCTTCTGGGACGTCTCCGGCATGACCGGGTTCAGCAGGACCGCGACGGCGCGCAGCGCCTCGGCGGCCGTGTAGAGGATGGTCGCCAGGCGGGCGCGGCCCTGCGCCGACTCGTCCTTGGCCACCTTCCACGGCTCCTGCTCCGTGATGTAGCCGTTGACCTGCTTGACGAAGGCGAAGATGGCGAGGATGCCGGCCTGGAAGTCCAGCTCCTCACCGATCGCGCGGTCGGCGTCCGCGACGGCCTTCGCCAAGCCGTCCTCGACCGCCTTCTCGGCCTCGCCCGCCGCCGTGGCCTCGGGCAGCTCGCCGCCGAAGTACTTGCCGACCATGGCCGCGACGCGGGAGGCGAGGTTGCCGTAGTCGTTCGCCAGCTCGCTGGTGTAACGGGCGGTGAAGTCCTCCCAGGAGAAGGAGCCGTCGCTGCCGAAGGCGATGGCGCGCAGGAAGTACCAGCGGTACGCGTCCACGCCGAAGTGCGAGGTCAGGTCCTGCGGCTTGATGCCCGTCAGGTTCGACTTCGACATCTTCTCGCCGCCGACCATCAGCCAGCCGTTGGCGGCGATCCTGCCCGGCACCGGCAGGCCCTGCGCCATCAGCATGGCGGGCCAGATCACCGCGTGGAAGCGCAGGATGTCCTTGCCGACCAGGTGGACGTCGGCCGGGAAGGTGGCGTCGAACTTCTCCTGGTTGGCGCCGTAGCCGACGGCCGTGGCGTAGTTGAGGAGCGCGTCGACCCACACGTAGATGACGTGCTTGTCGTCCCACGGGACCTTGACGCCCCAGTCGAACGTCGAGCGCGAGATGGAGAGGTCCTGCAGGCCCTGCCGGACGAAGTTCACGACCTCGTTGCGCGCGGACTCCGGCTGGATGAAGCCGGGGTTCGCCTCGTAGAGGGCGAGGAGCTTGTCGCCGTACTCGCTGAGCTTGAAGAAGTAGTTCTCCTCCTTGACCAGCTCCACCGGCTTCTTGTGGATGGGACAGAGCTTCTGCCCCGCGAACTCGCCGCCCGCTTCGCCGTCGATCAGGTCACCGGGGAGCTTGTACTCCTCGCAGCCCACGCAGTACGGGCCCTCGTACCCGCCCTTGTAGATCTCGCCCTTGTCGTAGAGATCCTGGACGAACTCCTGGACCCGGTCCGTGTGACGCTTCTCCGTGGTGCGGATGAAGTCGTCGTTGGCGATGTTCAGGTGCTCCCAGAGGGGCTTCCAGGCCTCGGTGACGAGCTTGTCGCACCACTCCTGGGGGGTGACGTCGTTCGCCTCGGCCGTGCGCATGATCTTCTGACCGTGCTCGTCCGTGCCGGTGAGGTACCACACCTTCTCGCCGCGCTGACGGTGCCAGCGCGTGAGCACGTCCCCTGCAACGGTCGTGTAGGCGTGGCCCAGGTGAGGAGCGTCGTTTACGTAGTAGATGGGGGTCGAGACGTAGAACGCCTTCGCGTTCTCGCCCGCTCCCTGCTTCTCGGATCCAGTGGCCGCCATGGTCGAAATCCTAACGGCCCCGCGAAGATCCACTCACCTCGGTTTCACTGGCCGGACCAGGGCGCCAGGACGCCAGCAGACCCTCGTACAGCTCCTTGTCCGTGAGCTCGCGGGGGGTGGGGCCCGCGTGGAAGAACGCGGCGTTGTCCGCCTTCATCCTGCGGAGGTAGTCGAAGGCCTTCGCGTCGTGCTCGCCGAAGGCGACGAACTGGAAGAAGAGGGGGTGCGCGGCGGCCTCCGCCAGGGCCTGGGTCGCCGGGCCCTTCGCGTCGGGGGCGCCGTCCGTCTGGAAGATCACCAGGGCGGGTTCGCCGGCGCGGTCCGACTTCTCGTGGTGCGACTCGTAGTGCGAGACGACCTCTTCGATCGCGCGGTGGTAACTGGTGCGGCCCATGTGGCCCGCGGCGGCGTGCAGCTCGTCGACGCGGCCCTCGTGCTCGGGGAGCGTGAGGGTGCCGGTGCCGTCGATGTCGGTGGAGAAGAAGACGACGTGGACGGTGGCCTCGGGGTCCGTGTGGGCGGCCAGCGCGAGGACCTGCTCGGCGAGGCTCTGCGCGGAGCCGTCCTTGTAGTACGGCCGCATGGACCCGGAACGGTCCAGCACGAGGTACACGGCCGCGCGCACCCCGTCCAGCCCCCGCTTCTTCAACACGCCCCCGGCGGCCTTGTACGCGGCAACCAACCCAGGAGCCACCCCCCGAACCCCGGCAACCCCCTTGCCGCCACCGCCAACCCCGGCCTTCTCGGCCCCGGACCCGGCTTCGGCCTTCCCCTTGCCCTCGGCCTTGACTCCGGACACGGCTGCGGGCTTGGCCTCCGCCTTGGCTGCGGGCTTCGCCTCGGACGCAGCCTCCGTCTTGGCTGCGGGCGCGGCCTGCCCCTTGGCCTCGCTCTTGGCTGCGGGCTTCACTTCGGGCTTGGCCTTGGCCTCAGGTTCAGCTGCGGGCTCGGCCTGCCTCTTGGCCTCGGTCTTGGCTGCGGGCTTCGTCTCGGACGTAGCCTCCGCCTTGGCCTTAGGTTCAGCTGCGGGCTCGGCCTGCCTCTTGGCCTCGGCCTTGGCTGCGGGCTTCGCCTCGGCCTTCGCCTTGTCCTCAGGCTTCGCCTGCACCTTGGCTTCGCGCTTCGCCTTGGCCCCGGGCTTCACCTCGGGTTCTTCGGGCTTGGGCTCGGTCTCGGCCTTGCCCTCCGCCTTGTCCTCAGGCTTCGCCTCAGGCTCGGCCTTGGCCTTGGCCTCGGGCTTCGTCTCGGTCTCGACCTTGGTCTTGGCCTTGGCCTTCGTCTCGGTCCCGGCCTTAGCTTCGGGCTTGCCCTCGGGCTGGACCTCTGGCTCCACCTCCGCCTTGCCCTCGGCCTTGGGCTCGGTCTCAGCCGCAGGCTGTGCGTCGGCCTTCGCCTCGGCCGCGCGCTCCGGGCCGTCCTCGGCGTTCGGCTCAGCCGCAGTGTCCTGGGCGGCAGCAGCCTTCGGGTCGGGCTCGGCCTTGGCTTCGGGCTTCGCCTTGTCGTCGGGCTTCGTCTTGGCCTTGGTCCCGGCCTTCGCTTCGGGCTTGCCCTCAGCCGTGGCCTCGGGCTGGGCCTCTGGGTTCGCCTCCACCTTGCCCTTGGCCTTGGCCGTGGGCTCGGTCTCAGCCGCAGGCTGCGCGTCGGCCTCCGCCTCTGCCTTCGGCTCGGCCTCCGCCTTCGCCTTGGCCGCGCGCTCCGGGGCATCCTCTGCCTTCGGCTCGGCCTCTGCCTCGGTCGCAGGCTCCTGGGCGGCGGCAGTCTTCGGCGAACCGTCAGCCGCAGGCTTCGTAGCGGCCTCCGACTTCGCCGTGGCCTCAGTTTCAGCCGCAGGCTGCGCGTCGGCCGTGGCCTTCGGCTCGGCGTCTGTCTCAGCCGCGCGCTCCGGGGTGGTTTCGGCCTTCGGCTCGGTGTCGGCCTCCGTCTTGGCCGTGCGCTCCTGGACAGTCTTCGCCTTCGGCTCGGCGTCTGTCTCGGCCGTGCGCTCCGGGGCGGTCTCCGCCTTCGGCTCGGTCGCAGGCTCCTGGGCGGTCTCGGGCTTCGGCTCGGTCGCGGGACCCTCGGCGGGGGGCGCGGGGTCCGGTTCAGGGTCCGGAGCCCGGCGCTTGACCTTGTCGAACGCCGCCGCGACCAGGTCACTCACCGTCGAGGCAGACGGTTCCGGACTCGGGGACGGAATCGTCGCCCGGGCGGGCGGCGTCGGTTCCGGTGACGGGCCGGGAAGCGAGACGACCTGCGAGGACTCCGCCCCCTCCGACCCCGGTTCAAGCGCTGCCGCAGACTCACGCGCCTCAGGAACGTTCCCCTTGCGTGACCGTCCGAACGCGTTCCGCAGGCGATCCAGAATGCCCATGTGCGCAACCCTTCGCGTGAGTTGATTCCCGAAATCCCTGGCCAGGGCGGACACGTAAGGTTAGCCGCCGCCCCTGGCGATCTTGGGCAGGGTCGCCGCTCGTCACCCGCCCGCGCCACCACGCGGCGGCCCGCACGCCAACTTCCTCCCGGGCGTCGCGGATTCACCGGCCGTTCACCCGCAGGCCGCCGCCGTGCCGGAACCCCCGCCTAGCCTCACGGCGGAAACAAGCCACGCCACGACGACGGAGGATCCGTGCCCAAGCTGCTGCCGATCATCACCTCGCATCAGGGGAGCGGCGGCCGTTCCGCCCTGACCTGCCGCTTCCGCTGCGGCGACGCCTGCTTCGGCGAGGTGCCCAACACCAGCGCGAACGAGTACGTGGGTGACGTCATCGCCGGTGCGCTCAGCCGCCGTTCGCTGATGCGCGCCGCCGCCGTCGTGACGGTCGCCACCGCCGCGGGCGGCGCGGTCATGGCGGGCCCCGGCGCGGGCGAGGCCGTCGCCGCCGTCCCCGGCACGGGGAAGGGTGCCAAGGGCAAGGGAGCGCGCGGACTGAGGTTCGCGCCCGTCGCGCCGAACACCACGGACGCCGTCACCGTCCCCGCCGGCTACCAGCAGAACGTCGTCATCCGCTGGGGCGAGCCCATCCTGCGCGGCGCGCCCGCCTTCGACGCGGACCGGCAGAGCGCCGCGGCGCAGGCCGGCCAGTTCGGGTACAACAACGACTTCCTGTCGCTGCTGCCGCTCAGGTCCGAGCACGGCCGGCAGGTCCTGGTCGCCAACCACGAGTACACCGACGAGATCCTGATGTTCAAGGGGTACGACCCCCAGAACCCCACCCGCGAGCAGGTGGAGATCGCGTGGGCGGCGCACGGCCTGTCCGTCGTCGTGGTGGAGGGCGAGCGCAGGAGCGGCAAGCTGCGCGCCGTCGGCCGCCACCACCTCAACCGCCGGCTCACCGCGACCAGCCGCTTCCGGCTCTCCGGGCCCGCCGCCGGCAGCGAACTGCTCCGTACGAAGGCCGACCCGCGCGGCACGACCGTCCTCGGCACGCTCAACAACTGCTCGGGCGGCACCACGCCGTGGGGCACCACGCTGCACGGCGAGGAGAACTTCAACCAGTACTTCGCCAACGCCGCGAAGGTGACGGACGCGACGGCCGCCGCCCGCCTGAAGCGGTACGGCGTCACGGGCGAGGCCTCGGAGCGCAAGTGGGAGCGGTTCGACGACCGCTTCGACCTGGCCAAGGAGCCCAACGAGGCGAACCGCTTCGGCTGGGTGGTGGAGCTGGACCCGTACGACCCGCACTCGACGCCCCGCAAGCGCACCGCGCTCGGCCGCTTCAAGCACGAGGCCGCGCAGCCGCGCCTGACGCGCGACGGGCGTCCGGTGGTCTACATGGGCGACGACGAGAAGTTCGACTACTTCTACAAGTTCGTCAGCAGCAAGCGCATGGCCAAGGGCGGCTCCCGCGCCGCGCACGAGCACAACCTCACGCTGCTGGACGAGGGCACCCTGTACGTGGCCAAGCTGACCGGTGACTCACCGGTCGAGGAGATCGACGGCAAGGGCACGCTCCCGCGGGACGGCGAGTTCGACGGCGGCGGCCGGTGGATCCCGCTGGCCACCGCCGGGCCCGGCGGGAATGCCGTCAGCCACGTCGAGGGCATGACGGCCGAGGAGGTGTACGTCTTCACGCGCCTCGCGGGCGACAAGGTCGGCGCCACCAAGATGGACCGGCCCGAGGACATCGAGCCGTCCCCGCACACCGGCAAGGTGTACGTGGCGCTCACCAACAACTCCGAGCGGGGCAAGCCGGGCAAGCCCGGCGCGGACGAGGCCAACCCGCGCAACCTGAACAAGCACGGCCAGATCCTGGAGCTGACCGAGCACCGCGACCGCGCCGACGCCACGACCTTCGGCTGGTCGCTGTTCCTGGTCGCCGGCGACCCGAACGACCCGGCGACGTACTTCGCGGGCTTCCCCAAGGAGCGGGTCTCGCCGATCTCCTGCCCGGACAACGTCGCCTTCGACTCGCACGGCAACCTGTGGATCTCCACGGACGGCAACCAACTGGGCTCGCACGACGGCCTGTTCGGGGTCGCCACGCGCGGGGACCGGCGCGGTGAGCTGAAGCAGTTCCTGACCATGCCGACCGGCGCCGAGACCTGTGGGCCGCTCGTGCAGGACCGGCGGGTCCTGGTCTCCGTCCAGCACCCGGGCGAGGTCGACGGGGCGTCCGTGGAGAAGCCCGCGAGCGCCTGGCCCGACGGCCCCGGCAAGATCGTCCGTCCGTCGGTCGTGTCGGTGTGGCGCGAGGACGGCCGCGACATCGGGGTGTGACCCCCAGGGGGGGCGGCGGTCCGGGAGAGAGGTGGGGGGTCACCGGCTGGCCGGGACCAGCGTCCCGCCGGTGGCCCCCCGCGGGTCACCGGCGCGCAGCAGCCACTCCGTGTAGGCGGGGGACTGCCGGGCCGCCTCCCAGTAGGCGGCCTCCAGCTCGCCGTAGACCGCGTCCAGTTCCTCCTCGGCGCGGGCCGCCACGAGGAGGCGTACGCCGAGCGGGTCGCCGAGGAGGGGCCGTACGGCCATCTCGGGGCGGCCCCGCGAGGTGGGCTGGCAGAGGGCGACGACCTCGCCGGTGGCGACGAGGGACGCGGCGGTGAGGTAGTCGCCGTGCAGGACGGGCGGTTTCAGGCCGGCCGCCGTCAGGACGCGGCGCAGGCCGTCCCACTCGCCGTCGACCGTGGGGTCGACCATCCAGCGGTCGTCCGCGAGGTCGCCGAGCCGTACGACGGGCCGCCCGGCCGCCGGATGGTCCGCGGCGAGGGAGACGAACTGCGGCTCGCGGTCGAGGAGCACCCGTCTTCGCAGCGCTTCCGGCATCCGCAGCGGGCTGCCCTCCACCTCGTGCACGAACGCCACGTCGAGCTGCGCCGCGTCGACCATGCGCAGCAGCGCGTTGGCGGAGACGTCCATCTGGAGCGAGATCTCGATGCCCGGCAGGCGGATCCGCAGCCGGCGCAGCCAGCCCGGTATGGCCCGGCTCGCGGTGGAGCCGATGCGCAGCCGGGGGCCGTCGGCGGTGCGGGCGGCGGCCGCCCTGGTCTCGCTGACCAGGGACCGCATCTCCGTGACGAGGGGCCGGGCCCGGCTCAGGACGATCCGGCCGAGCGGGGTCGGGCGGCAGCCGGTGCGCTCGCGGGCGAAGAGCTGGCCGCCGAGGGCGTTCTCGATGCGGCGCAGCTGGGTCGTCAGCGAGGGCTGGCTCATGCCGAGCTGGCGCGCCGCCTTGTGCAGACTGCCGGTGTCGGCGATGGCGCACAGCGCGCGGAGGTGCCTGACCTCGAGCTCCATGGTCGTTGAGCGTAGAGCCGCCGCGGCCGGCGCACCAGACACCCAAACCCCATGAGAACCAGCCGTTCTGGGCAGGCCGGGAGCGGGTGATAGCTCCGTGCTATCGCGAGTTGCCATCATTCCCACGCGCCCCGGGCTCCCCGAGACTCACAGCCACCGAAAAGTTCACCCTTCATCGACCCCCACGGTCGGTCGAACGAGTAGGGAGCCCCCCACCCATGAGCAAGCGTTACCTGTCCGTCGCGGCCGTCCTCGGCCTCACCGTCGCCGGACTCGGCGCCACCTCCGTCACCGCGTCCGCCGCCCCGGTGGCGCCCGGCGGGCACTCCGCCGCCCCGTCGTACACCCGGTACGCGGGGTCGGCGCAGGAGGCCAAGGCCAACAAGGCGTTCTTCGAGGCCGTCGTGAAGGCGGTCGCCGAGAAGCGCGCGGCGAACCCGGGCGCGACGTCCGTGACGGTCGTCTACGACGCCTCCCGGGCCCCCAGCTTCGCCCGGCAGATAGCCAGCTCGACGTCCATATGGAACTCGTCGGTGTCCAACGTGAAGCTCCAGCAGGGCAGTTCGGGCGCGAGCTTCAGCTACCGCGAGGGCAATGACTCGCGCGGCTCGTACGCGAGCACCGACGGGCACGGCCGGGGGTACATCTTCCTGGACTACGCGCAGAACCAGCAGTACAACTCGACGCGCGTGACCGCCCATGAGACCGGGCACGTGCTGGGCCTGCCGGACACGTACTCGGGTCCGTGCAGCCAGCTGATGTCCGGCGGCGGCCCCGGCCCGTCCTGCACGAACGCGCGGCCGGACGCCACGGAGCGCGCGAAGGTCGAGCGGCTGTGGGCCAACGGCCTGGCGAAGGCGCTGCAGAAGGTCCGCTAGCGCAGGGCCACGGAGCGGGCTGAGCGGCGGCTCAGCCCGCGATCCGCGGTCTGCCGGCCCCAGGCCCTGCTGGGGCTACCGGCTCTGCTGGTCCTGCTGGTCCTGCTGGCCGCTCTCGGGCCAGACGAGACCCTGCTCGGTCCAGATGACACCCTTGTTGCGGCAGAGGCAGAAGGGGTGGCCGACGGGGTCGGCGTAGACGCGGAAGCCGTAGCCGTTGGGCCCGACGCAGTCCCGCTTCAGGGTCGCGCCGAGGGCCAGGACGCGGCGCTGTTCGGCCTCGATGTCGTCGACCTCGAAGTCGAGGTGGAACTGCTTGGGGTGGTCGCTGTCGGGCCACTGCGGGGCGCGGTAGTCGGCCACCGGCCAGAAGGCCAGCTCGATCTCGCCGAACGTGATGCCGGCCCAGTTCTCGTCGCTGCCTTCCTTGACCGGGAGCCCCACCATCTCGGAGTAGAAGGCCGCCAGCTCCATCGTGTCGGGGCAGTCGATGATGAAGTCCGTCAGTCGTAGCATCCCGCGATCCTGCCACAGCCCGGATGAGCCCTCGCGGCCCCAACCAGGTTGCTAGGCCTTGGGGGTGGCGATGGCCCTGGCCGCCGCCACCTCCTGGCGCAGGGGTTCCAGGACGCTGTCCTTGGGCCCCACGGTGAAGTCGGGGCGCACCTCCTCCAGTACGTCCGAGGCGCGCAGGCCCGCCGCCAACTCCCGGAGCTCACGGGCGATCTCGGTGATCTCGTCGGCCGCCGCCGGCGGGGCACCGTGCCGGATGCGCACGCGGGCCGCGGTCGTGGCGTCCAGGATCCGCTCGACGGCGACGACCAGCGGCCACCAGGCGGCGGCCCGGGCGCCGGTCGGTGGGGGTTCGGTCAGCGCCCGCTGGAACTCGGAGCGGATGACCGACAGGTCGCGGTACAGGCGCCGGCGCTGGCGGGCCCGCTCGGCGGCGCCCGCGGTGTCGCCGAAGGCGCACTCCACGTACCCGGCGCTGTCCGCGACGGCGTCGGCGAGCCGGTCCCCGATGCGCGTGCCCCAGCTCTCCGGCCAGAGCAGGTAGCCGGCGACGAGGGCGATGGCGCAGCCGAGCAGGCTGTCGACCAGGCGGGGCACGACCAGCCCGAGGCCCTGGTGGTTGAGGATGTCGGAGAGCAGCAGGATGACCGGGGTGATGGCCGCCGTCTGGTAGCCGTAGCCCCGGGTGGTCAGGGCCGGGATGAGCGGGGCGAGGAGCATCATCACGGGCACGTCCCACCAGCCGTGCGGCACCTGCGTGAGGACGGCCGCGGCGACGACCAGGCCCGCGGCGGTACCGAGGGCGCGCAGGACGGCGCGCGAGAAGACCGAGCCGAAGTCGGGCTTGAGGACGAAGGTGACGGTGAGGGCCACCCAGTACGACCGGGGGACGTCGATCAGGGAGACCAGGGCCTGCGCGATGCCGATGCACAGGGCGAGGCGCAGGCCGTAGCGCCAGGAGGCGCCGGACAGGACGACGTTGCGGGCGGCGCGCCGGGCCCGTACGCGCAGGGCGGCGGGCTTGCCGAGCCGGTCGTCGCTGTCGATGACGCCGAGCGGGTCGGGGTCGCTCAGGGTTTCCGCCGCGTGCCGCACGGCGTGGTCGAGGGCGCGGGCGGCGTGGTCGCCGGGCTCGGGCAGCCGGATCGTCTCCGGGGCCGGGGCGGGCGGTTCGGCGTGGCCGCCGTGCTCCACCGCCTCCGCCAGGGCGCGCACCGCGCCGGGGACGGCGGAGGGGAGGCGTCCGCAGGTGTGGCGGGCGCCGAGGTGGGTGGCGGGGGCGGCCTCGATGATCGGGGTGAGGGCGTTCAGCTGGGCGACGAGCCGGACGAGGTCGGGGTTGCGGCCGTGGTCGCGGGCGCGCCGGGCGAGGACGAGGTCGTAGCTCTGGTTGAGCGAGGCCGTGACGGTGGCGCGGGCGTCGTCGTAGGCGTCGGTGCCCGCCGCGTCGAGGAGGGCGGCCACCGCGCGGTAGGAGGCGGCGACGGCGGCGCGTTCGGGGATGCCGGAGCGCAGCGGCCAGGCGAGCAGGCCGAGCGCGAGGACCAGCAGGCCGCCGCCGGTCATCAGGGCCGGGGCCAGCCACCACGGGCCGGGCATGGGCAGCCCGGCGCCGACGACGCAGTTCAGCAGCAGGAGCAGCCCGCCGACGGAGGCGACGGCCCCGATCGTCGACATCATCCCGGAGACGAGCGCCACGAACGTGACCGCGCCGACCGCCACCCAGCCGTGCCCGAAGACGAGCGAGCCGAGGGTGACGCCGAGGGCGCCGAAGAGCTGCGGCACGGCGATGTTGAGGACGCGCATGCGGTAGGCGTCGGCGGTGTCGCCGATGACGCCGGAGAGCGCGCCCATCGACGCGAGCGCGCCGTACGCCGGCCGCCCGGTGAGGATGCCAACGGCGAGGGGCAGTGCCATGGCGACACAGGCGCGGGCGACGGCCGCCCAGGGGATGGGCGCGGACTGCGGTCTGAGGGAGCGGACCAGCCAGTCGGGCGGGGTCAGCGGGCGCGGGGGCCGGGGGCCGCGTGGAACCGGAGGTGCGCTGGGGGTCTCACGAGGCATGAGCCCATTATCGGTGGAGCGTGAGAGTGACGACGAGCGCGCGGTGGTCGGTGGCGCCGAGCTCCAGGAAGCGGGTGCCGCGGGCCGCGAAGTCCGGGGTGACCAGGACGTGGTCGATCTGCGCGCCGAGCGGTGCGGGCAGGGCGGTGGGCCAGCTGGGGGTGCGTGAGGCGCCGTCGAGCCGGGCGGCGTCACGCAGGCCGCCGCCGTGCAGGAGCGAGCGGAAGGCGGCGTGGTCCTGGGTGGCGTTGAAGTCGCCGGCGACGATGGTGGAGCGGCCCTTGCCGGCGGCGGCGTACTTCTCGATGGCCTTCAGCTCCTTGCGCCACACGGCCACCTGGCGGGGCATCGGGGGCATGGGGTGTGCGAGCTGTACGCGTACGGGGTGGCCCTTGACGTCGGCCACGGCGCCGGGCATGCCGAGGGTGGCGTCGATGCCGGGCGCGGGCTTCAGGGGGACCTTGGCGAGGAGGACGGAACCCTCCGGGCCGTACGCGTCGACCGACTCGCGGTAGGGGTAGTCGGCGCGGGGCAGCTTCTCGCGGAGGGTCGCGGAGCAGGCGTGATCGCACTCCTCGACGAAGAGCAGGTCGGGCTGCTCCGCGCGGACGGCGCGGATGAGCCCCGCCGTCTCCCGGCCGTACTCGATGTTGGCCGCCATGACGCGCAGCTCGGCGACGGCCTTCCCCTCCGGGGGGTCGGAGGTGCCGTAGGGCTCCATGTACCAGGCGAGCAGGGCGAGTACGGCGACGCCCCACACCATGCCGGTGCGCCATCGGGCGAGGGCGGCGAGGAGGAGGCCGACGGCGGCGGGGACGAGCAGCCAGGGCAGGAAGGCGAGGATCTGGGGTACGGGGGTGAGGCCGTCGGAGTCGGCGACGCGGAAGCCGAGGATGGCGGTGACGCCGAGCAGCAACGCGCCGCCCAGCCATGCGGCGCCGGCGCCTCTTCCTCGCCGGGGGGCGTCTGCTTCCCTCGCGTCCGAATCGGCGTCACGACTGACGGTCACGCTGCGCAAGCTCACCCTCTCCTCACTCCCGGCGGTTCACCCTGGGCATCTTCCCTCATGGACGCTGGAGCCGATCACGCGCGTGCGGGTGCGTGGGTGGTTGCTCGCGCAGTTCCCCGCGCCCCTTGAGGGGCCGTCTGTCGCGTGCGGGTCGCGCGTGGCTGTTCGCGCAGTTCCCCGCGCCCCTTAAGGGGTCGTCTGTCGCGTGCGACTGGTCGGTGGTTGCTCGCGCAGTTCCCCGCGCCCCTACGGGGGCTACGCCCCACCAGAAACGCGGGGAACGACACCCCCACCCCCATCGAAGCCGCAGGCAAGGGGCGGGTCGGGCCCCCCTCCAGGGGCGCGGGGAACTGCGCAAACAACCACCGAGATGCCACAGGTGGAAGACGGGTTGGGCCACCTTCCAGGGGCGCGGGGAACTGCGCGAGGACCACAGCGGTGCCGCAGGTAAAGGGCGGGTCGAGCCCCCTTCCAGGGGCGCGGGGAACTGCGCGAACAACCACAGAGATGCCACAGGTGGAAGACGGGTTGGGCCACCTTCCAGGGGCGCGGGGAACTGCGCGAGGACCACAGCGGTGCCGCAGGTAAAGGGCGGGTCGAGCCCCCTTCCAGGGGCGCGGGGAACTGCGCGAACAACCAGCGATGCCGCAGGCAGAAGGCGGGGCGGGTCCCTGTCAGGGGGCCTGCGCGACCCCCACCCGCCCGCGCGTCGCTAACGGAAGGCGTGGGAATCGGGGGAACAGCCACCCCCCGACCCCCACCAGCACCCCCACCCCCACCACCGCCCAAGAGGACCCCCGCAAGGACGCCGTCAGGGCGTCGTACACCGCCCCCGCCGCCCCCCGCGAGACATCCGACGGAAGGTCACCGAGCGTCAACCCCCGCCCCACCGCCACGCCCCCCAGCAACAGCCCCGCCGCGAGCCCCGCGCCCAGCGCCATGGCGATGACCGCCCGTCGCCGCGACAGGGCGAGAAGGACGCCGGCGACCGCGAGGACGACCGCGCCGGCCGGCACCCACGGCCCCGCCACCCGCAGCACCGTGAAGACCCGCCGCAACCACCCGAGGTCGTCGGAGGACCGCAGCACCGTGACCTCGGCGTGCCGCACGGGAATCCGCGAGGCGAACGGCACCCCGTCGTCCGAGAGTTGCCGCTTGATCCGCTGCGTGATGGGCGCGAGGTCGATGGTGACGGCCCCGTCGGCGTCGCCCCGGGCCCGCCGCACGGCGTCGTACGCGGCCCGGTTCGCCGCCTCCCAGGCGGTCCGGTAGGCGGCGGTGCCGGTGAAGGACCCCGCCGCGTCCCGTACGAACGTCGTGACCGTGCCCTGGAGCGGCCCCACGTCGACCTCCGCCATGACCGCGCCGGTGACCGCGTCCGCGACCGCGGCCCGCACCGCGGGGTCGGAGGCGAGCGGCGCCATGGTGGCGACGTAGTTGTCCTCGTCCCCGATCTCGTACCGCGTCCAGGTGGAGAGCGCGCCGAGGGGGACGAGGAGGCAGGCGAGGACGAGGAGGACGGCGGACAGGGGGCTGCGGACGCTGCGGGGCACGCCTTCCAGGCAAGGCCCCGCCCCCGGGGCGCGCGAGCGGTGCGACTGCATATGGGGCAACGGCGTCAGCCCCCGGGGCCGACGGTTCCGGTGGAGCAGTCGGCCGAACGGGTGTTTCCTGGATGAGGGGACGAGGAGGCCGATCATGCGAATCGCTCTGACCCTGGGGGCGGCCTGCGCGGCAGCCGTACTGACCGCCGGGGCCGCCGGAACCACCGCGACCGCCGCCACCGCGGGAGCAGCCGTCACCACCACGACGGCGCCCGCCGCGAGCCCCGCGCACAACGGCGGCGGAGTCATCTGGGGCACCGTCGTCTCCGGACCCGACCTGAAGGTCCGCGACGAGCCGAACACCGGCGGCCGGATCGTCGAGAAGCTGCCGCCCGGCAGTCAGGACCGCGTCGAGTGCGCCACGCACGGCACGGTCGTGCACGGGAACCCCGACTGGTACTGGCTGACCGGCGCCCGTGGCTGGGTGAGCGCGGCGTACGTCGACACCGGTGGCCGCCACGTACCGAGCTGCTCCGCCCCCGAGGACCCGTGCCCGCAGTGGCGCGACCGGGACTGCCACCACGACCCGTGCGTGAACCGCGACCACTGACGCGCGCGTACGCACGTACGTACGCACACGCAGCCACGTAGAAGGGAACCGTCATGGCACACGCCGCACCCCTCCGCCCGACGCGCCGACCGGGCCACTCAGGCCGCTCGGCCCGCTCCAGGGCGGCCACGACCCCCGCCACCCGCTGGGCGGGCCTCGCCCTGCTCATGGGCGTCGTCTACGGCCTGTGGGCCTGCGCGATCGACCGCGACGGAGGGCCGATCACGACGGGGAACGTCCTGCTCGGCGTGGTCACGGGCCTCGTCTTCGCCGCGCTGATGTTCGCCGTGCACCGGATGGCACACGCGCTGCCCCGCGAACTGCGCTCCCTGTCCTGGGCGGTGTTCGCGGGGGTCACGTTCGGCTTCCTGTGCAGCCTGGGCGGAGTGGGCGTGCTGCGGTGCACGGTGCTGGCGCTGCTGATCGCCGGGGGCGTTTTCGCGGTGACGTTCTACCGCTACTACACGACCGAGTGACCGAACGCCGCACGACCGCTACCCGACCGAGGAGCCGCACGACCGCTACCCGACCGAGGAGCCGCACGACCGCTACCCGACCGACGAGCCGGACAACCGCTGGCCGACGGAGGCGCCCGACCGCTCCGCCCGCCCCAACCGGTACGCGGCCACCAGCGCCGCGACGAGGACCAGCGCCGCGTTGACCGCGACCGCCGTGCCCACCCCGGAGAGCACCGCCCCCGGCGAGGCACCCGCACCGGAGCCGCTCCCCGTCCGGGTGGCGACGATCGCGCTCATCACCGGGATGCCGAGGGTGATGCCGACCTGCTGGGTCATCGTGGCGAGCCCGGTGGCGAGCCCCTGCTGGGAGTCCGGCAGGCCGGACGTGGCGGTGACCATGAAGGCGACGATCAGCAGCATGTTGCCGACACCGCCGACGAAGGTCGCCGCGAGGAGCAGCCAGATCCAGCCGCCGGAGGTGCCGAGCGCGACGAGGGAGACGGTGGCCGCGGCCTGGACCGCGCCGCCGCCGAGGATCGTGGCCCGGCCCCCGAACCGGCTCACCACCCGCCCGCCGAGCAGCCCGCCGGCCACCGTGCCGAGGCCGAGCACGCCGAAGGCGAGTCCGGTGGCGAGGGCGGAGTGGCCGAGGACCCGCTGGAGGTAGAGCGTCAGGAGGAACACCAGCGAGGTCTCCGTGGCGAAGGCGACGAGGCCCGCCGCGTTGCCCCAGACGACCGTGGGGCGCCGCATGATGCGTACGGGGACCAGGGGCGCGGCCGAGCGCCGCTCCACGCACCAGAAGGCGACGAGCAGAACCGCCCCCGCGCTCAGCGCGGCGCGGGCCACGGGGTCGCCCCAGCCGCTCTCGCCGGCCCGCGTCAGCCCGTACACGAGGGCGAGCAGGCCGCCGGTGACGGTCACCGCGCCGGGTACGTCGAGCCGGTGCCGGCACACGATGCGCGAGTCGGTGAGGAGGGCGGGCGCGAGGGCGACGACGGCGGCCGCCACCGGCACGTTGACGAGGAACGCCCAGCGCCAGGAGAGCAGGTCGGTCAGGAGCCCCCCGAGGAGCGCGCCGGTGGTGAAACCGGCGGACATCAGCGCGCCGTTGAGCCCGAGCGCCCGGTCCCGCTGGGGCCCCTCGCGGAACGCCGTGGTGAGCAGCGCGAGTCCGGCGGGGGTGACGGCCGCCGTGGCGAGGCCCTGCAACACCCGGGCGGTGAGCAGGACTTCGGGGGAGCCGGCGAGGCCGCCGAGCGCCGAGGAGAGGCCGAGGAGCGCCATGCCGCCGATGAAGAGCCGCTTGCGTCCGAAGAGGTCGGCCACCCGCCCGAACAGCAGGGTGAAGCCGGCCGCCGCGAGGGCGAAGGCGGTGGCGACCCACTGGAGGTGGGCGAGGGAGAATCCGAGCCCCGCCCCGACGGCGGGGAGGGCGACGTTCAGGATGGAGAAGTCCACGGCGACCATGAACTGCGAGCCGAGCAGCAGGACGAGCACGAGCCGCTGCCGCCGGGTCATGCCCCCGGCCCCCCGTCTCTCCCCGCCCACGGACAACGCCCCCTCACCGACACGGGCACCGGCACCCGTACCGACACCCGTACCGGCGCTCACAGCTCCCCCAGCTCGACGGCACGCGCCATGGCCCGGTAACCGGCGTCATTCGGGTGCAGGTGGTCCCCGCTGTCGTACTTCGGGGCGATCCGCTCGGGGTCGCCCGGGTCGGCGAGCGCCTTGTCGAGGTCGACGTACGCGTCGTACTCGCCGGACGTACGCACCCATGTGTTGAACGTGTCGCTCACGGCGGCGGCGTGCGGCCCGTAGTGGTCGGAGCCGCCGAGCGGCAGCAGGGTCGCGCCGACGGCCTTCACGCCCTTGGCGTGGGCGGCGCGGATCAGCTTGCGGTGGCCGTCGACGAGCTGCCGGGCGGAGACGGTCGGGGCGGGCTTGTAGGTGGGCTTGTCGGTCTCGCTGAAGCCGATGTCGTTGACGCCTTCGAGGACGAGGACGGTGCCGACGCCGGGCAGGTCGAGGGCGTCCCGCTGGAACCGGCCGAGGCCCTTGTCGCCGTACCAGGCGGAGTCGTTGAGGACCGTGTTGCCGCCGATGCCGGAGTTGAGGACGGGCCGCTGGTCGCCGGCCTGGGCGAGGCGTTCGGCGAGGGCGTCGGACCAGCGGCGGTTCCGGTCGGTGGTGGAGGCGAAGCCGTCGGTGATGGAGTCGCCGAAGAGGACGACGCCGTCGCGCCGGGCGGGCCCGGAACCGCTGACGTCCACGCCGGCGAGGTAGTACCAGGACTCGGTCGACTCGCCGAAGGCCTCGCCGCCCGCGTCGGCGGTGTGGTCGCCGTCCGCGCGGTAGCTGGTGGCGAAGGACTGCGCGTGGAAGGTGGCGGGCCCGGTCGTGGCCGCGAGGTGGAGGGTGACGGTGACGGACTCGAAGGGGTCGAGCCGCAACCCGGCCGCGTCACTGGCCAGTTGGCCGCCCGCGGGCACGCTCGCGGAGCGTTTCCCGTCGAAGGTGAGCCGCCGCACCGAGCCCTTGTCGACGGCCGCTCCCTTCGTCGTACGGGCGACGGTGGTGCTCGCTATATGCAGCGGCGAGGCCCCGTACGCGTTGGAGAGCCGGATGCGGGCCCTGGTGCCGCCCTCGGTGACGCGAACGACCTGGCGCAGGGTCTGACCGTCGAATCCGGCCTCCGACCAGTTGGCCTTGAACCCGGTGCTGGGCCGCTGCGGGGAGGCCGCCCAGGCGGCGTTCCACCCGGCGGCCTGGCCGCTCGTGGCGGGCGCGGTGGCGTGGGCGCCGGTCAGGACGGCCCCGGCGGTCAGCGCGAGGGCGGCGGCGGTGGCGACGGCGGTCATACGGGCACGCGAAATCATGGCGATCTCCGGGGTGTTGGGAGGAGGGGACCCGACCCGGCACCGCGCCGGACCGACACCCCAAAGATCCGCCGACCGCGATCGCCCATCAAGGGCGATTCATGGAACGATCAACGTGCCTGCGCTTATCGATGCAGGTCACAGGGGGTACAGGGGTATGGGGGCATGGGGGACATGATGGAACGGCAGGAGTTGGAGACCTTCCTGACGCTGGCCGAGGAGCTGCACTTCGGCCGCACCGCCGAACGCCTGCTGCTCTCCCAGGCCCGCGTCAGCCAGACGCTGAAGAAACTGGAGCGCAAGATCGGTGCCCCCCTCTTCGAACGCACCAGCCGAGTGGTGCGGATGTCACCGCTGGGACGGCAGTTGTACGAGGATGTGGCGCCGCTGCACGCCCAGCTGGAGGCGGCCCTGGCGCGCGCGAAGGACGCCGCGCGGGGCGTCGAGGGCGAGCTGAACGTCGGTTTCCTCGGCTCGGGCGCCGGTTCGCTGACCACGCCGATCCTCGCGACGTTCCGCGAGCGCTGCCCGGGCTGCGCGGTGACCATGCGGGAGACGCAGTTCAAGGACCCGCTGGGCGCGCTGCGCGGCGGCGACGTCGACCTGCTCTTCACCTGCCTGCCCGTGCGGGAACCGGACCTCGCGGTCGGCCCCGTCGTCATCGAGGAACCCCGGCTCCTCGCCATGCCGCTGGGCCATCCGCTCGCCGGGCGGACGTCGGTCTCCCTGGAGGAGATGGCGGGCGAGACGTTCTTCGGCGTGGTCAACGGCGCGCCCGCGTACTGGTGGGACTTCCACGTGCCGCCGCGCACGCCGAGCGGCCGGGAGATCCGCCGGGGGCAGGCGGTCGCCTCGTTCCAGGAACTGATGACGCTGGTCGCCACCGGGCAGGGGATCTCGCCGGTGGTCGCCTCCGTGGAGCGGTACTACGCCCGCCCCGACGTCACCTTCGTGCCCCTACGGGATGTCCCGCCGGCGGAGGTGGCCCTGATCCACCGGACCGGCACCACGAGTGCCCGCGTGGACGCGTTCGTCCGGGCCGTCGCGGATGTCGTCGCCGGGAACGGGGGGCCCGCACAGTTTTAGACAGTGTCTTCAAATGATCACCGCTGGCGGATCATGGTGTGGTGATACGTCGTCATGAACTGTCCGATGCTGAGTGGGAGTTCGTCCGGCCGCTGCTGCCCGAGTCGTTGCGGGGGCGTAAGCGGCTGGATGACCGCAGAGCCGCCCGACGCCCGCTGGCTCTCCGGTCAACTGTCCCGGCGCGCGCCGCGTTTCGGTGTGCCGCACCCCGAACGGAGCCGACCCGAACCTTGCCTGCCTCCGGGGCGGCGGCGGTCAGGAGGCCGCTCATGAGACCGGCGGCGAAGGCGGCAGACCGGCCCCACCAGGTTGAGGCAAGGATTCCGTTTCTGGTGGTTCACAGGTGTGCAACCCTCGCGTCACCTCGGCCGTCTCCTCTCTGCGGGCCCTGATCAACCTGATCCGAAGGGCCGCCAGTCTCAGGAGGAACAGTGCGTCGCTCCCTCGTCGTCGCCATCGCGGCCGCCGCCATTGCCGCGCCGCTGGCGGTAGGCACCGCCACCGCGTCCGCAGCGCCTCGGGCGAAGGCGGCCAAGGCCCCGGTCGTCGACTTCAACAAGGACGGGTACGCCGACCTGGCGCTCGGAGCGGCGCACGCGACGGTCGGCGGGAAGCAGGAAGCCGGATACGTGGCCGTGGTGTACGGGTCGAAGGACGGCGCCGACCAGGCACGCCGGAAGGTCGTCGACCGGTCCAGCGCGGGGGTGCCCGGGGACGTCAGCAAGCACGGGGCCTTCGGCCGCGAGCTGACCGCCGCCGACCTGGACGGGGACGGCTACACCGACCTGGTCGTCGGCGCCGGTAAAGGCGGCACCGTGGTGCTGTGGGGCTCCGCCGCCGGGCTCACGGACGCGGCCGCCCGACTGCCGGGCGCGGTCGGCTCCCTGGCCGTCGGCGACTTCGACGGCGACGGGCACCGCGACCTGGTGACGCATGATGACAAGGCCACGCCCGAGCACGGCCTCCCCGGCATGACCGTCTCGTACGGGCCGTTCACGCGCGGCGGCGAGGCGGCCAAGAAGGACGATATCGGGTTCGAACGGTTTCCCGAGCTGGACGGGTTCGTCGCGGGCGACATGGACGGCGACGGCGTCGACGACCTCGTCACCAGCCACAGCTTTGAGGACCTGGCGTTCGGCAGCCGCTTCTGGAAGGGCGGCGCGTCCGGCCTCGGCCACACGTCCAAGGACCTCAAGGCCTCCGTGGGCGGCGCCGTCGCGGACGTGGACGGCGACGGCTACGGCGACTTCGTCACCCGCGACAACGGCCCCTTCGACGACGACAACGAGCGTGACAAGGGCACCGTCCGCGTCGACTACGGCAGCAAGAACGGCCCCGCCGCCACCCGCACCGTGAAGATCACCCAGGACAGCCCGGGCGTCCCGGGCGTGGGTGAGGACGGCGACCAGTTCGGCGCCTCGATCAGCGCGGGCGACGTCAACGGCGACGGCTACGCCGACATCGCCGTCGGCGTCCCCGGCGAGGACGTCACCGCGAGCGGCAAGAACATCCGGGACAGCGGCAACGTCGTCCTGCTCAAGGGCGCCAGGAGCGGCCTCGGCGGCAAGGGCGCCCAGTCCTTCACCCAGACCACGCCCGGCGTCCCCGGCGCCTCCGAGAAGGGCGACAAGTTCGGCGCCGAGGTCTCGCTCGCCGACGTCAACGGCGACAAGAAGGCCGACCTGACCGTCACCGCCCCCGGGGAGGACGGCACGTACCGGGACTCCGGTGCCGCCTGGGTGTTCAAGGGCGCGGCCACCGGCCTGACGACGGCCGGGATCAGCTCCTTCGACCCGGCCGCGCTAGGCGCCCCGGAGAAGGACGCCCGCCTGGGCTCGCGCCTGGCGGGCTAGCGGCCGGCGCTGTCCGGGCGGTCCGTGCACAGCGCCCAGATCACGAAGACGCCGATCGCGATCGAGACCAGCGCCCACAGCGGCGTGTACGGCAGCCACAGGAACTGCGCGACGATGCTGAGCGCCGCCAGTGCCACGCCCGCCGCCTTCGCCCAGCTCGCGCCGGTCAGGATGCCCCAGCCGACGACGGCGACGACGATGCCGAGCACCAGGTGGATCCAGCCCCACGTGGACAGGTTGAACTTGTACACGTAGTCGCCGATACGTTCGTACACGTCGTCCTTGGCGATGCCCGCGATCCCGGCGAACACGCCGAGCAGGCCGTTCACCAGCATCAGCACACCGGCGAACACCGTGCCGCCGGTCGTCCACACCGCCTTCTGGCCGCCGCGGTGGTCCGGCTTCCCGTGATCGGTCACGCTGCTCATGGCCACCCCACCTCTCGCTGTCGGGACCCACAGCGTGTGCCGGGCCGCCGGGCGCGGCGACCGGACGTACTCCGAACGAGTGACCCGGAGGCTTGCGGATTCCCGCCACTCGGCCGGAGCGGCGTGGTTACGCTGGGCGACAGCGTCAGTACGCCGTGTCCGTGCGTTCGAGCCCGGGGGAGTCCGTCCCATGGTCCACAACACCGAACTCGACCCCAGCGCCTCGCCGCTGGACTACTACGGCGCGGAACTGCGCCGCCTGCGGGAGTCCGCCGGCCTCAAACAGTCCGAGCTGGGCGGGTGCATCTTCTGTACGGGGTCCCTGGTCGGCCAGATCGAGACCGCGCGGAAGGTCCCCACGAGGGATTTCTCCGAGCGGGTGGACGCGGCGCTGGGCACGGACGGCGTCTTCTCCCGCCTGGTGGGCCTCGTCCTGCGCAGCCAGTTGCCCCACTGGTTCCAGGCCTACGCGGAGATGGAGGCGCGGGCAACTTTCATCTCCACGTACCAGTGTCAGTTGGTGTACGGCCTGCTGCAGACCGAGGAGTACGCGCGGTCGATCCTGCAGGTTGAGCACAAGGACAGGCTGGACGAGCTGGTGGCCGCTCGGATGGACCGCCAGCGCATCCTGCACCGGGACACGCCGCCCGCCCTGTTCGTCGTACTCGACGAGGCGGCCCTGTACCGGCAGGTGGGGGGCCGGGACATCATGCGGGAGCAGCTCGCTCACCTGTTGAGCTACCGTGACAGCTCCTGGTTGCACCTACAGGTACTGCCGTTCTCGGTGGGTCAACATGCTGCGGTGATGGGCTCGTTCAACGTCCTGCGCTTCAACGACGACCCTGACTTGTTCTACTCGGAAAGCTACGACTCGGGTCACATGACGGCCAATCCGCAAGTGATCAGGGAGCGTTCGCTCGGTTACGCTCGCCTGCAAGGCTCGGCCCTCTCACGGGAGGAGTCAGCCACGCTGATCGCTCGCGTGATGGAGGAACGGTATGGGGACCAGCCAGGACTTGACACTCGCGCGATGGCGTAAGTCGTCCTACAGCGGCAGCAGCGGCGGCGACTGCGTCGAATGTGCCCCCCTCGGCAGCGAGGCCTGGCGTAAGTCGACATACAGCGGCAACACAGGCGGCGAATGCCTCGAATTCGCTCCCGCCCAGTGCAACGGCACCGTTGCCATACGGGACAGCAAGAACCCCGGGGGCCCCGCCCTCACCATCGCGACCCCCGCGTTCACGCGATTCGTGGGCGCCGCCGCTAACGGAGATCTGCCGCGACCCGCGAGGTAATCGCGGAGGCCATGCGGCGGACGCCCGGCGACCGTGTCGGGCAGGGCCGGGACTTGGGCGTGGTCGGCGCCAGACAGAAGTGCAGGTAGTCGTCGCTCCGGTGGAGCGCGGTGCGGCCACGCGCCGGGTCCGTGCAGTATGCGGGGTGCTTCACCTCGTACGAGGTGCACGGCAGCGTCCCGGCCCACGTGTACCGCGCGGAGGCCGGGGCGACGGCCTTGCCCGCGTCGGCGAGGAGCCCGCCGCCCGCGCGGACCTGCGCCTCGTAGAGGCCGTTGACGCGGCGCACGCGGTCGGGCGTGATCGGGTCGGGGCCCTGGAGGACCCACACGACGCGCGGCCGCCCGCTCCCGCCGCCGGCGGCGTCGATCTGCGCGGCGAGCGCACGCGCGTCCGCCGCGTACCGGTCGAAGTACTTCTCGCGGGCCTCGGCGTACGTGATGCCGTCCATGCACGGCGTGTAGCCCCACGCGTTGCCCCAGAACTGGAGCACCACGTAGTCGGGCCGCTCGGCGCGGACCAGGGCGGCGGCCTTGTCCCGGTCGGGGACGAGGGAGTCCTTGCCGGTGCCTTCCAGGTAGTCGCAGAGGGTGGTGCCCGAGTAGGGGGCGCTGCGGTAGTGGGCGCCGAGGCGGTCCTTGAGCAAGGCACCGAGGACGTCCTGGTTCTCCATGGCGAGGGAGTCGCCGAGGTAGAGGACCTTCGGGGCCTTGCGCGGGGGCTTCGCGGCGGCGCCCCGACGGGGAGCGGGGGCCGGGTCACCGGCGTCGGAGGGCTTGGCGTGGGCGGAGCGCCCGGGGTTCTCGGGGAGGGGCGCGGCGGCCCGCGTCTCGCCGCCGGACCCGGGATCCCCGCACCCGGCCAGCAGCAGCGCGCCCGCCAGCACCCCCGCGCCCACACCCGTGCCCCACAGCCTTCGCACCCGCGACTCCCGCCCCAGACAGCCGAAACGGCCCTCAGGCAAGCACACGGGTGAGGCCGGTGGAAGGCGTCGGCCCGCCAAGTACGGTCAGCTCAGCGCGGCCGGTTTCGTCCGCTGGGCGCGTTCGGCGCGCGCGAAGTGGCGTGCCAGGGCGTGGAAGGACTCCTTCGGCTCCCAATGCCAGCGCGAGGCGGGGTCGTCGGGGTGATCCCGTACGGATTTGGTGATGCTGTAGCCCGCCATGTCGAGGTCGTGGAGCCGGTCGGGGTGGTGCGGGGAGTCGGGGGCGACGAAGGTGTAGACAAGGGCGGCGTGCAGCGCCATGGAATCGAAGGCGCCGAAGACGTCCAGGAGATAGGCGGCCTGCGTGCCCTCGCTGCGCTTCAGGTCCCCGATGATCTCCGGGGGCTCCTTGGTGTAGTCCACGACGTCGTGCCAGCCCATGCCGCCTCGCTCGGGCGCGCCCTCGTACGTGCACGTGCCGCACTCGGTGATCGCCACGGGCTTGCCCCAACGCCCGTACGGGGTGAGCTCCTTGACGTAGGCGGAGCGGTCGCGGTGGTAGGCGTAGTAGTTGACGCTGACGATGTCGAAGAGGGCCCAGTCGACGTCGTCGTCCTGCGCGGCGCCGTAGGTGAGCGGCCCGTGGAAGACGGAACGGCCGACCCGGGCGGCCCGCGCGATGAACTCACGCAGCTTGCGGACCATGTGCGCCGGGTCGTAGTTGCCCTTCAGGATGTTGTCGACGCGCTCCACGGCGTTGGCGCCGGGCACGATCCCGGGGACGTACAGCAGGAACTCGCAGCCCACGCTGAGGTACACGCGGGCGCCCTGTCGGCGCAGGCGTTCCGCGTGGCGGCCGGTCTCCGCGAGGTGGTCGAGGATGTCCCGCTCCGGTACGTCGCCGAGGCGCGGCTGGAGCCAGACGTGCAGGCCGCGTTCGGCGGCCTCGGTGGCGGTGGCGGCGAGGCGTGCGACGCCGTCGCCGAAGACGGAGACGGTGTTGGCGTGCAGGTCCTCGCGGATCGCCCGCAGGTCGGCGCGCATGCGGGGGGCCGTCCAGCGGGTGGCGGGGGACTCGCCGTCACCGACCTCGTAGCAGACGCCCCGGTAGGTGAGACCGCGCGGCTTCGTGGCGGGGGCGGCGGGTGTCGCCGGGGTGGCGGGTGGTGCCGGGGTGGCCGTTCCGGTGGCCGCGCGGGCCGGGCGGGTGGTGACGGTGGCGCCCAGCGCGCCGCCGGCCGCCACCGCCCCCGCCGCCGTGATGAACCGGGCCCTGCTGATCGCTTCGTTCCGCACTGTGCCTCCCGTGGTGTCGGGCCACCAGCCTGGCGGCCCGCCCCCACGCCGCCCTACGGCCGAAGGTCTATCGCCCGTCGGCCGAAGGGCTGCCCGCGACGGTCCGTGCGTCGCGGTGCCGTCGCGGAAGCGTGGCGCTAGCGCGCCACGAACTGCGTCAGGATCGCCTGGACCTCGTAGATGTCGACGCCCTTGGTGAACGTCTTCTGGAGCGGCGTCGGGCTGCCGGAGATCCAGATCTTCAGCTCCGCGTCGAGGTCGAAGTGCCCGGCCGTCTCCACGGAGAAGTGCGTGATGCTGCGGTACGGCACCGAGTGGTACTCGACCTTCTTGCCGGTTATCCCCTGCTTGTCGACCATGATCAGCCGACGGTCGGTGAACAGCATCGTGTCGCGTATCAGCAGGTACGCGGCGTGCACCTGCTCGCCGTGACCGAGCAGCCGCGCGTACTCGCCCTGCGCCTTGGACGGATCGATGGTGTGCGCGTTCCCGAAAAGTGCCATGTGTGGCCCCCCACTGTGTGGACCCACCAGCTGGTAGGTCTGCCTTGCCCAAACCCTAACCGGGGCCTGGCCGGGGTCCGGCGGAAGTCACGTACCCCCGTTCGAACACCTCGGTGAAGCTCTGCCCACGGCTTGGCGGTGGGTCTGCGATGATCAGGGCCCGTACGAACGGGCCTGCGAAGGTCCCGGCCAGGTGGGTGGGGATGGCGATGATGATGTTGCTGCTCGGCGCGGGGGTGCTGATCGCGGCTGCGGGGCTCGGCGCCGTCGTGTGGGCGGCGCGGGGCGGCCCGCGCTGGGTCCACGGGGTGGCCCGGGCCACGACCGTGGCGGCGGAACTGGCCGCCACGGCCAGGAAGAGGAGCCACCGGGGCGGCAGTTACCACTCCGGGGAGTAGCCGGCTCCGGTGAGTTGATCGCCCGAACCCTACGAACCCGTGGACGCGCCGCCGACACGCAGACCGGCACCGGCACCGGCACCGGCACCGGCACCGGCACCGGCACCGACGCCGTCACCGGCGCTGACGCGGTCACCGTCTTCGTCGCCGGGGCCGCCCTCGCGTCGGTGGAGGGCCAGGCGGCCGGCCGCACCCGGCGCCTCGACCCCTGGCAGCAGCCGCATCTCGTGGCCCGCTGCGGGTGGCCGCCGGACGCCACCCGTACGACGCGCGACTGTCGGCGCCCATCGCCGAACTGACCGCTCACAGAGCGGAGTTCCGCCGCATCTGGGACAGCGGCGAGAGGTGGTGATGTGCGCGGCCGGCAGCAAGCGGCCGCACCACCCCGTGACCGGCGTCCTCACCCTGGACTTCGAGTCCCTGAGGGGACGAGGGAGGCGGCGGAACTGGCCCGCCTCGCCTCGACGCTCGACGCCCGAGAGGCGCCGGCCCCGCCGACCGCTCAGAAGTCGTCGGCGCCGCTGCGCAGCTCGTACGTCCAGTAGCCGGTGGCCCACTTCGCCGGGTCCACGGCGACACCGCCCGCGCCGGGCGCCCTGACGGCGCTCATGCCGCCGCCCCCCTGCAACGTCACGGAGAAGTCGGTGACGACCTCGGTGCTCTCGTCCCTCCCGCCGTCCGACAGCTTGACCAGGGCGTACGCCGGGGCTCCCGCCTTCAGCACGACGGGCGCGGCGGGCTTGCTCTTGGCGACCGGCGGCACGACCTCGCGGTGGCTCTCCAGGAACTGGATCTCCGGGTAGCCGGTCAGCTCGCAGGCGTGCCCGGAGGTGTTCTTGGCGGTCAGCACGAGGTGGGTGTAGGGCGGGCCGCCGTGCCGGGCGGCACTGATGGAGACGTCCTTGGTGGTGCAGACGGGAGCGGTGGCCCGCGACGCGGAGGACGAGGCCTCGCCGACCTGGGTCCCGGCGGACTCACCCGAGGCACTGGACCCGCCGGTCTTCGTGCGGGCCCCGGAAGCCCCCGAAGCGCCGGGCGTCGCCCCCGACTTCGCGGCCTTGGACACCGAGACGGAAACGGTCTCGCCGGCCTCACCCGCCCCCGAGGACTTCACCCCGGTGCCGCCTCCGCCACAGGCACTGAGGGACAGCGCGAGCGCGGCCGCCCCGGCGGCGACGACGACGGCGGAACGGGCGCGGGCACCGGTGCGGGTGCGGCTGTGGAACGTAGGCATGGGATTCCCCCGAGAGCTAAGGATGACGACCGTAGGAGCGAGCCGACCCGACCGGGAAACCCCGCCTGACCTGCTGACACCCCTGAGTCTCGCGCCCACCGCTCACGCCTTGCTGCCGCCCGGCTCACGTCCCGCTGCCGCGCTCTTCGGGTCCGTACGACGGAGTCCTCACATGATTCCGGGAGAGGCCACGCAGGGCCCGTACGGGCGACTAGGGTGCCGCTGTGCGATCAGTGTGTGACGCACCACACAAGGGGCGGCGCGCGACCAGGGGCGGCCGGCGCGCGCCTGACGGGCGCTATGGGGGCGGAACATGTACGAGTTGACCAAGGGCGCCAACGTGGGCCTGGCGGCCCTGAGCGAGAACACCGACGCGGTGATCGTCGGCCTGGACTGGACGAGCCCGACGGGCGAGGGCGACGCGGACGTCTCCGTCCTGCTGCTCACCGCGGAGGGCAAGGTCCGCGACGACGGCGACTTCTACTTCTACAACAACCCGGTGGCCGCCGACGGCAGCGTGCAGCTCCTCGGCAAGACGCCGACCGGCGGCGGCGACAAGGACCGGATCAGCTTTGACCTGACCGCGGTTCCGCCGGACATCGACCGCATCGTCGTGGCGGCGAGCCGATACGGCGGCGCCCACTTCGGGGAGCTGGACGACCTGCGGCTCACGCTGGCGGACGGTTCCGGCGAGGAGCTGCTCCGCTTCACCATCGGCGACACCGGGTCGGTCAGCGCGTTCATCTTCGGTGAGATCTACCGCCGGGGCCCGGAGTGGAAGCTGCGGGCCGTCGGACAGGGTTACGCCACCGGGCTGGCGGGCCTGGCGACGGACTTCGGCGTCGACATCGACGACGACGCGGCGACGGAGGACGGGCCCGAGGGCGGGGCGACGGAGGATGTGCCCGAGGGCGGGGCGACGGGGCAGGCCCCGGGTGGACCGGAAGCCGAGGCCCTGGTTGCCGACGGGCAACCAGCGGTGTCGCCGCCGGCCATCCCAACTCCCCGTCGGCCGGACGCCGATGGGGGGCCGAAGAAGGCGGCCCCCCGGCCTCGTACGGCCAAGAAGAAGGTCACCCTGCCGAAGGTGGCCAAGAAGTCCTTGGCGGAGAACGACTCGTGGAAGGGGGCCAGGCTCTTCCCGGTCTCCGTGCTCAAGAGCGACCGGGACCGTGAGACGCGGGCCACCTCGGTGCTGTTGTCGGTGATGGCGCAGATCCCGGAGTTCGGCCGCCGGCTCACCGCCGCGTTCGGGGCGCCGGCGGGCCGGATGGAGACGTTCGCGGAGGTCCAGCTGCCGCATGGTGAGACCCCCCGGCGCCCGGACGGCGTGATCCGCGTCGAGCGGGCCGGCAAGCTGTGGACGGCACTGGTCGAGACGAAGACCAACGGCAACGCACTGAAGGCCGAACAGGTGCAGGCGTACATGGACATCGCCGCCCGCCGCGGTTACGAAGCCGTGATCACGCTGTCCAACGACGTCGCCCTGGAGGGCAGCCCCCTGGTCGACGTCAAGGTCGACGGGCGGCGCAAGCACAAGGTGGCCCTGTGGCACCTGTCCTGGGCCGAGGTCGCCCACCAGGCGCAGATGCTGATCCGCCACGAGGGCGTGGGCAACGCGGCGCACGCCTGGCTGCTCCAGGAGCTGCTGCACTACCTCCAACACGAGAACTCCGGCTGCCACGGCTTCCAGAACATGGGCGCGGCCTGGGTCCCCGTACGCAAGGGCATCGACGACGAGACCCTGTGCCAGGGGGACCCGCGCACGCTCGAGGTGGTGGAGAGCTGGGAGCGGCTCATCCGCCAGGTCTGTCTCGGGCTGGGCGGTGAACTCGGCCAGAAGGTGCTGCCCGTGCAGCGTGCCAGGCGGGGGTCGGACCCCGCGGAGCGCCGCTCGCGGCTGGCGGACCAGCTCTGCCTCGAAGGAAGGCTGCAGGCGGAGATGCGGATCGAGGACACGCCGGGTGTCCTCGCGATCACGGCCGATCTGCGCACCGGCAAGCTGCGCACGTCGATCGACATCCCGGCGCCCGCTCAGGGGTCCCCGCTGACCTGGGTCAAACGACTCGTCCGCCGCCTGTCCGACGCACCCGCCGACCTCCACATCGAGACTTTGGTGGAGGGCGAGGCGGGAGGCCCACGAGGAACACTCGAACGGCTCCGCCCCGAGCCGGCGGACATGCTGCCGAAGAACGGCGCTCGGATCACCGGCTTCCGTCTGTCCCTCTTCAAGGGGATGGGAAGCGGCCGCGGCAACGCGGAGACGGGCTTCATCCGCAGCGTGGACGACGCGGTGCACCGGTTCCACGCGATGGTGGCGGCGCAGCTGGCACATTGAGCAGCGCTTCTGGGCGCGCGGGAGGTGCGCGCGGGCACGCGGGAAATGGGCGAGGAATGTTGAGGGGCCCCGGTGCGGTAAGCACCAGGGCCCCGAAGGAACTACAACACCATCTGCCGACTTAGAACTGCGTCGGCCCTCTGTGTCCGCACGGCCGCCCGAAACGCTGACGGGGGTGCGGGGATCGGAGATGCGTGACCGGAGACCACCTACCTATCGATGTCCTGCGGTTGCGGTACCCGGGATCAGACGTCGACCCGGGCGATCCTGATGGCGCGCGCTTCCTCCGTTTCTTCCCTCTGACGAAACTACGTACTGCGTACTGCCAGGCAGGACGTCCTGTCCCTGCCCTTACTGCGGATACTGCCTGTACTGCCGTTGTACTACCTACTGCTGACGGCGGCCCCTGATCACTGCGGGCCACCCGGTCCGGCGGTCAGCCTCGTCACCGTCATGCGACAACCCTGGCTCCGAGACTCCACCACCGCACCGTCATGCGGGTACTTCTGCCCGGCAGTTCGTGTCTGCCGGGCCCTTGCTCGATCTCGACTACAAGAGAAACCATAACGAGGAGACAACCCAATGTCTACTCCCATGACGACAGATTTCTGTGCGCTGGTTGATGAGATATTCCGCGCTGCGGGTGGCCGCCGCGGGTGGCCGCCGTGAGGGCGCCGGAGGCGTCCGCACCGCACCCTGTGCATCCACCACGCGCTATGCCATACCCAATGGCATACTCGATGTGTGACTGACGACGAAGTGGACTTCCCACCCGGTGATGGCCCCACCAGTGGCATCTCTGTCACCCTCACTGCCGGAACTCTGCATGCGATCCGTGAGCGGGTCGGCAAGCGAGGCGTCTCGGCCTACCTGGAGAAGGCGGCCCAGCGCCAGATCGAGCGGGAGAACCTGGACGAGCTGATCGCGGACTTCGACAAGGTGCACGGCCCGGCCGACCCCGAGGCCGTGGCGGCCAAGCGCGCCCGGCTGACCGGAGGCGCCTCGAACGCTGGGACGGCCGCGTGAGCGGTGCCCTGGTCCTGGACAGCGAGGGCCTGGCAAAGGCCGTACAGCGTGATCGGGAGATCCACGAGTGGCTGACGGCGGCTCGCGACGCAGACCTGCCGGTGATCACCTCGGCCGCCGTGCTGGTCGAGGTGATCCATCCGAAGATCAACGACGCCGCACTGAAGTGGACCCTCTCCCGCTTGACCGTCGAGCCGGTGACCCAGGCCGTCGCGCAGTCCGCTGCCGCCTTGCTGCGCACAGCGGGACTGCACGGCCACAAGTACGCCATCGACGCCATACTGTGCGCGACCGCCCTCCAGCATCCCGGTCGGGTGACGATCCTGACTTCGGACGTGGAAGACATCGAACTGCTCACCGCCGAACACCCCCGCGTGCGTGCGGAGAAGGCCTGAACCGAGGTCTTGCAACGGCTGGCGCTCGCCGGGGATGGGCGTCATGAAGTGGTGCGTCCTGGCACGCACGCCGCCCCGGCGCGGCACAGCAAAAAGGCCCAGGTCTCTGACCTGGGCCTCAACTGTGGAGCGGGTGACGAGAATCGAACTCGCACTCTCAGCTTGGGAAGCTGATGTTCTACCACTAAACTACACCCGCGTAACGCGCCGCCAGAAGCGGTGTCGTAACGTCGCACACTGTACCTCATCACGGGCCCCCGGCGCTGTCGCCGCGGGGCCCGTGTGCTGTTCGGGGCGGGGTCGGGCCGTGCGGGGGGAGGGAGTTGGGGCGTACCGTGGGCGCACCGCCGATGGGTCGCCTAGTGGGGTCGTGCCGCCTGGAGTGGCGTCCCTTTCGTGCCGTAATGTGTGCTTTCGTCGTCGGCTTCAGGGGCGGGACAGCAGCCTCCCGAGCCCGGCCGGCAGGACGAGTTCACACACGGCTTTGGGGAAGGGACTCGAGGACTTGATGGAGCGCACCGTCGTCCGATGTGCCGAGGGGCACGTGTTCAGCACCGCTTCGTTCCCGATGCAGCAGGCCGGCCGGCTCGGCCCCGGGCGGCTCATCCGCTGTCCGCGCTGCGCCCGGCTCCGGCACGCCGTGCCGGTGGTCCTGCAGAAGCGGTAAGGGGTGGCACAGCGCGTGGGTCCGTCCGATTGGGGCGGGCCCGCGCGCTCTGCGTATCCTCGGTGCGTGCTTCTCTCAGACAAGGACATCCGGGCCGAGATCGACTCCGGACGAGTGCGGATCGAACCGTACGACGAATCCATGGTGCAGCCCTCGAGCATCGATGTGCGGCTGGACCGCTACTTCCGGGTGTTCGAGAATCACCGCTACCCCCACATCGACCCCTCCGTGGAGCAGGCCGATCTGACGCGGCTCGTGGAGCCCGAGGGCGACGAGCCCTTCATCCTGCATCCCGGTGAGTTCGTCCTCGCCTCGACGTACGAGGTCGTCAGCCTGCCCGATGATCTCGCCAGCCGTCTTGAGGGCAAGTCCAGCCTCGGGCGGCTCGGGCTCGTCACGCACTCCACCGCCGGGTTCATCGACCCGGGGTTCAGCGGGCACGTGACCCTTGAGCTGTCGAACCTCGCGACCCTGCCGATCAAGCTCTGGCCGGGCATGAAGATCGGGCAGCTGTGTCTGTTCCGGTTGACCTCGCCCGCCGAGGAGCCCTACGGCTCGGAGCGGTACGGGTCGCGTTATCAGGGGCAGCGCGGGCCGACCGCCTCCCGGTCCTTCCTCAATTTCCATCGGACACAGGTGTGAGCAGCGGTATGAGCGACGTGCGCGAGAACCTTACGTACGAGAAGTTCGGCGGCGCCGTGCGCGAGCTGGCGCAGGCCATCGCCGACGACGGGTACCGGCCCGACATCATCATCTCCATCGCCCGCGGTGGTGTCTTCGTGGCCGGCGGGCTCGCCTACGCCCTCGACTGCAAGAACATCCACCTGGTGAACGTCGAGTTCTACACGGGGGTGGGGACCACGCTCGACATGCCGGTCATGCTCGCGCCCGTCCCCAACGCCATCGACTTCACCGACAAGAAGGTGCTCATCGCCGATGACGTCGCCGACACCGGAAAGACGCTGAAGCTCGTGCACGACTTCTGCCTCGACCATGTCGCCGAGGTGCGCTCCGCCGTCATCTACGAGAAGTCCCACTCGCTCGTGAAGTGCGAGTACGTGTGGAAGCGCACCGACGAGTGGATCAACTTCCCGTGGAGCGTCGAGCCGCCCGTCGTCAAGCGCGCGGGGCAGGTCCTCGACGCCTGAGCCACAGCGTCCCCCCGAAGTGGGGGAAGGGCCCGTCCGACGAATCGTCGGACGGGCCCTTCCTCATGCGTGGGCGAGCGCTAGAACGTGCCCAGCTTGATGATCGACAGGATCGCCAGGAGCTGGATCGACGCCGCTCCCAGCGCCTTCGGCCACGGCAGGTCGTGCGACTTGGCCACCATCGTCGTCAGCAGCGCGCCCGCCGCGATCCAGGTCGCCCAGCCGAGGAGCTGTACGAAGCTCTGGCCGCCGCCCAGGAACATCGCCACGACGACACGCGGCGCGTCCGTCATCGACATGATCAGCATGGACAGGCCGACCGTCGGCTGCCACGCGCCGTCGCCGCCGAGCTGGCGGGCGAGGGTGTGCGTGACCACGCCGAGGACGAAGGCGCTGATGGTGATCGCGACGCCGGTGGTCAGGACGTAGGGCACCACGGACGACAGGGGTGCCTTGAGCGCGTCCGAGCGGGCGCCGTCGAAGCCGAAGATCGCGAGCAGGCCGTAGACGAACGTGACGATGACGGCCGGGGCCCACATCGCGTAGTCCCGCATCTGGAGGAAGGTCGGGCCCGGGCGCAGCACGATGCCGCGCAGCAGGTCCTTCCAGTGCAGGCGCGGACCGATCGGCGCCGCGGCCGCCTGGCCCGCGCGGTAGGTGTCGCCCTGGGTGTAGTGGTCGTCCCCGATGGAGAAGGCCTGGGTGTGCCCCGGGTTGTTGGCCGCGTACGGGTCGGGGCCGCCCTGGGGTCCGTGGCCCTGGTCGCCCGGCCCGCCGAAGTACTCCGGCTCGCCGTGACCGCCGTCGGGCTGCGGCCACTGCGGGCCGCCGCCGGGCTGCGGACGCCCGCCCCCGTACGGGGCGCCCCCGCCGTACTGGGGGCCGCCACCCTGAGGGCCGGCCCCGCCGTACTGCTGTTGGCGGGGGTTCGGCGACACGGGTGGGTAGCCGTACGGCTGCTGCTGCCCCTGGGGGGCCTGCTGTCCGTACGGCTGCTGCCGCGGTTGTTGTTGCGGTCGCGATTGCGGGGCGCGGTTGTCCCGGCCGCGTCCGTTCCTGAATCCAGCCACGAATCGAACGTACCTGGTCTTACGGGGCCGGGTCGTCCCTCCTTGGGAGGAGAGCCGCTTTGCGGCCGACCTGTGACAACCCCTAAGGGAACCCTGAGGGGGCCGGCCCCCCTGTGCCCCCACTGGCCTCTGTGCTCCCTGTGACCCCGGCCGCCGGGTCAGCGGCCCAGCACCGCTCCGTACGCGTACGGGTGTGAAGAGGCGGGCAACCCGATGGAGTTGGGGGTGATGACCCGCACGCCGGACGGCTTGACGGCGGGCAGCTCCCAGACGCCGCCCGCCGAGGCGTTCTCGCCCGGCGCGGCGACGGACAGGTCCGGGCGGCCGTCGCCGTCGTGGTCGGCGGTGAGGAGCGCCGCACCGAACGCGTCGCCCTTCTCGGCACCGCCCGGGATGCCGGGGGAGTTCTGCTGGTACGCCACCGCGCGCGCCGCCCCCGACGCGTCGAGGATGCCCTTCGGGCCGCCCTTCAGGACGGTGACGGCGCCCGCGCCCGCCGCGTCGCCGATCGCCTCGCCGGGGGCGCCCGCGATCAGGTCGTCCTTGCCGTCGCCGTCGATGTCCGCGACGGCGAGGGCGTTGCCGAAGTCGTCACCCGTCTCGGCGACGCCGGGAACGCCCGGGGTGTCCTGGTTGAGGGTCTGGCCCTCCCAGATCGGCTGCTCGCCGCCCCCGTAATGGATGTGGATGCCGCCGCCCTTGGCGCGCTCCTCGGGGCCGCACGGGTCGTCGATGTTCTCGTCGGCGATCTCGCGGCAGTTGCCGAGGGCCAGGTCGTCCAGGCCGTCGCCGTTGAAGTCGCCGACGGCCAGCGCGTTGGCGGCGCTGTTGTCGCTGCTCCAGGTCAGGTCGAAGCGGGTCTCGTCCTTGAGGTAGCGGTAGAGCTGGATGTGGGACTGGGTGTGGGGCTGGTTCTGCGTGTAGTAGGCGACGGTCAGCTCGGGGCGGCCGTCGGAGTCGAAGTCGCCGGTCGCCATGACGGGGGCGCGGCCGCCCATGGGCCGGGCCATGACGGGCTCGGTCCGGGCGGCGTACGGGTTGAAATTGGCGACGACCTTGTCCTTGGCGCCGATCGCCAGGTCGACGTCCGTGTCACCGGTGAAGTCGGCGGCGGTCAGGGACATCCCGTACGCGTCGGAGGCCTTCTCGCCCCGGGCGGCGGTGTTGGCGAGGGCGAAGCCGTCGCCGGTGCCGTACAGGACGGTGACGGAACCGGCGTCGGCCTTGCCGTCGATGTCCTCGCCGGGGGCGCCGATGACGAGGTCGGCGTACTTGTCGTCGTCCACGTGCGCGGTGGTGACGGCGGCGCCGAAGCGGTCGCCGGCCTCGGGGGTGCCGGGGACCTCGACGGTGGCCTGCGTGATGCGGCGCACGCCGTTCGTGCCGGGGCCGTCCGCGCCGCCGAAGACGACGCTCACGTAACCGGCCCTGGCCTTGCCGTCGACGGTGCCCGAGGGCACGCCGACGGCGAGGTCCGCGTACCCGTCACCGTTGAAGTCGCTGGTGAGGGGCGCGCGTTCGGAGGCGGTGGCCGGGGCTGCGAGGGGCAGGGCGAGGCCCGTCGCGGCGAGGGCGGTGGCGGCGGCCAGGGCGAGGGCACGGGGGCTCGGGCGGGTGTGTGCGCGGAGGCGCATAAGGGCTCCAACTCTGCGGGGTCGGTACGTCGATTCTGGGGACAGCGGCGGCGGGACCGGCCGGCCGCGCCGCTCACGCGGGGAAGAGGGACCGGGCCCGCACGTGCGGGCCCGGCGGCCGGGCCGAAGGGGGATCAGTCCGCGAAGTTCGCGCCGAGGCGGGGCGTGCCCGCGCCCGAGATGCCCACGGTGGAGGTGTAGACACCGGAGGTGCCCGAGAGCGTGCCGTCCGCCTTGGAGTCCAGGACGTAGAAGGCGCCGTTCGAGGAGTTCTCGCCGGCCGCACCGACCACGACGTCGCCGCGGCCGTCGTCGTTCAGGTCGTCGATGTGGACGTCCGAGCCGAAGAAGTCGTTCTTCTCGTTGGCGTTGGGCACGCCCGGCGTGTTCTGGGTGAGCAGGACGGAGCCCGCCGTGGTGAGGCCGGAGCCGTCCGCGGCGCCGTAGATGACGGTGACGGAACCGGCGTCGGAGACGCCGTCCAGGTCCTCGCCGACGGTGCCCACGACCAGGTCGAGGTGGCCGTCGCCGTTGATGTCGCCGAGGTCCAGCTCGGAGCCGAACCCGTCGCCCTTCTCGGCACTGCCGGGCACGCCCGCTGTGTCCTGGGTGATGACCTGGCTGTCGCCGTAGGGGCCGGTGGACTTGCCCTTCACGACGTACACGCTGCCGCCCTTGTGGGCGCCGTCGATGCCGTCGTCCCAGGTGAGGCCGATGATGATGTCACCGTAGCCGTCGCTGTCCGTGTCGCCGACATCCGTGATGTAGCCGCCGGGCAGGCGCTGCACGCCGGTCGTCGTGATGCCGTTCGCGCTGCCGGGCAGCCAGAGGTTGGCGTTGTAGTGGTCGCCGGAGGAGAAGCCGTCGACGATCAGGTCGTCCTTGCCGTCGCCGTTGACGTCTCCGGAGTGCAGGTTGAACGGGCCCGCGCCGTCGCCGCTGAGGATGGGCGGGGTGACGGTGTAGTGGCGGCCGGTGCCGCCGGCGCGGGTGAAGCCGCCCTCGTAGACGTCGAGGGTGGCCGCGCCCGAGCTGGAGCCGATGGCGAGGTCGTCCTTGCCGTCGCCGTCGAAGTCGCCGGCCTGGATGGGCCCGCCGAAGAAGTCGTGCTTGGTGGGGCGCGGGTCCTCCAGCGTGGTGCCGCCGGACAGGCCGTTCTTGGAGCCCCACAGGATCTGTACGGTGCCGCCGTCGACGTCCGTGCCGACGTCCTCGCCGATCGCGGCCACCGCGAGGTCGTCGTAGCCGTCGCGGTTGAAGTCGCCGTACGCGGTGTCGCTGCCGAAGCGGTCGTTCTTCTCGGCGGCGCCGGGTACGCCGGTGCTGTCCTGGCTGTACGTGGTGTGGTGCCGGTCGCCGCCGCCGTACGTCACGGTGACCTGGCCCGCGCCGTCCTTGCCGGCGACGTTGGCGCCGGAGGCGGAGGTGGCGAGGTCCGCGGCGCCGTCGCCGTCGAAGTCGGCGTCGGGCTGCGTGGCGGGGGACGGCGCGGCCGACGCGGTGACCGCGGTGGTGGTGAGCAGCCCGCCGGACAGCGCGGCGACGACGGCCGTCGCCGCGGCGAGGCGGATGCGGCCGGGTCTGCCGGCGGTGGTGCGCTTGTGCTGGGCCATGCGGTTCTCCTGCGGCATGCGGGGATGCCTGGCGGGCATCCGCGTTCGATGGGGTGCGGAGCAGACGCGTTCACCGGGCATTGGCCCTGGCGTCACGCCGTGGTCGGCGAAGAGGAGACCCCCGATGGCACCCAAGGGTTGTACGGAGCAGGGGAGTTGGGGCGGGTTGACGGGGTTCGGGTCGTTCGGCGGGGCCCCGGGGGAACGCATCCGGCCCGGCCGGCAGCTGAGAACGCATCCGTCAGGTGACCGCCCTGCCTACCCCGCCCGGTACTGAGGCCGGGCCCGGCCGGGGGCCGTTGAGGGCCGACCCGGCCGGGGAACTCGACGAGCCCGTCCGGCGTGTGAGGACGAACTCGGCGGAGCCGGTGACTCACCGCCCCAGGATCGCCCCGTACTCCACCGCTCCGGTCAGCCCCAGCTTGCCCGGCGTCACCGAGGTGACCGGCAGGTTCGGGCCGTCCTTCTGGGCCGGGTCGTACCAGACGCCGCCCTTGCCGTCCTCGCCGGGCGCGCCGACCGCGACATCCGGGTAGGTGTCGCCGTTGTAGTCACCGGTGGCGACGGCCGCGCCGAGGCGGTCGCCGGCCTCCGCGGTGCCGGCGACGTCCGGGGAGTCCTGGTTGAAGGAGGGGCCCACGAGGGCCTGACCGGTGCCGAGCGAGCCGAGGACCCAGTAGGCGCCGGCGCTCTTCGCGGTGCCGACCGCCTCCGTGTCGGCGCCGACGATCAGCTCGTCGATGCCGTCCTTGTCGACGTTGGCGACCGCCAGGTGCGCGCCGAAGTTGTCCTCGGCCTCCGCGTCGTCGGCGACCGACGGGCTGTTCTGCGTGGTGCAGGAGTGGCCTCCGTCGCCGAGCTTGCCGCCCTTCTTGTTGTAGACGGTCAGGACGGCGCCGCCGAGGCGGTCCGCGCAGGCGGTGTCGTCGGACTCGGGGTTGGGCCGGACGTTGCCGACGGCGAGGTCCGTCGTGCCGTCACCGTCGAAGTCGCCGGCGGCCAGGGCGCTGTTGGTGGAGTCACCGGTGGACCACAGGCCCTTCCACTCGCCCGAACCCCGGCTGACCACCTCGATGCCGCTGATCTCCATGCCGGAGTAGGCCAGGGCGATGTCGTCGCCGCCGTCGCCGTCGAAGTCGCCGCTGGTGACGACGCTCGGGCCGGCGAAGTGCCAGCCCCGGATCCTGGAGAGCTTGGCGGAAGAACCCGCCGTGAAGGGACCCCGCCGCATGTCGAGGGCGCTGGATTCGTCGAAGTGGGTGTTGAGGGCGATGTCCTTGTCGCCGTCCTTGTCGAAGTCGCCCGTGGTGAGCAGCGATCCGTAGTTGCCGGACTCGCCCTCTCCGGTGGTCGCGGTGAAGCCGCCCTTGAAGCCGCTCGCGGAGCCCCAGACGACGGTGACGCTGCCCGCGTCCAGGGTGGTGCCCATGTCCTCGCCGGGGGTACCGACGACGAGGTCGCTGTAGCCGTCGCCGTTCATGTCGTTGGAGTCGACGGCCTTGCCGAACTTGTCGCCCGCCTCGACGGTGCCGGGCACACCCGCGGTGGACTGGCTGACCGTCGTCGAGCCGTGCTTGCCGAGACCGGCCGCGCCGCCCCAGACGACGTTGACGTAACCGGCCTTGGCCTTGCCCCCGACCGTGGCGCCCGGCACGCCGACGGCCAGGTCCACGAAGCCGTCGCCGTTGTAGTCGGCGCGCAGCTTGGAGGGGGCGGCGGTGGCGGACGCGCTGCCCGCGGTCAGGCCGGTGAGGCCGAGGGCCGTGGCGGCGCAGACGGCGCCCGCGGCGAGGAACTTGTTGCGGGCGGTCCTGCGCGCGGTCGTGCGCACGTGCTGAGTCACTGAAGAAGTCTCCAACCGGGTGAGGACATGGACGCCGAAGTCAGAAGTACGGGGCAGGGCGTCTGCGGGCTCGACGTGAGCCTCTGGGTAAAGATCGTTTCCGTGGTGTGTGACTCGTGAGGCGTACGAAGGGTTGTGCACCGGGGGCGGCGGAGCGATCGCCGGGTGAACGGGGCGCCACGCCTCAGCGCCGCCCCACCCGTACCCCCACGTCGTCGGACGTGAAGTGCCACGCCCTCTTCGCCGCGAGCCCGTCCCGCGCCCCCCGCAACACCACGAAGTCCCCGTACGGACGCCCGTACTTGTGGGAGTAGACGATCACGTCCCGATGGCCGTCGCCGTCGACGTCGAGCAGGTCCGTCGGCCCGAAGCTGAACGCCTCCAGGTCGCCGGGCAGGCCGGGATCGTCCCCTCGTACGATCTGCTGCCCTACGGTGGTGGGGCCCTCGCCGCTCCCGGGCAGCAGGAGCAGCCGGTCCGTGTCCGTGAGGCTGAAACCGGGCCTGGCCGCCACCACCTCGGGCTTCCCGTCCCCGGTGACGTCCCCGATCATCGGGGAGCCGCCCCAGGTGGAGCCCCGCCCCCGCAGGACCCGTGAGGGCGCGCCCCGGCCGAGGCCCGCCTTCGAGCCGCGGATGACGGTGAGCCTGCTCGCGGAACGCGAACCCCCGTGCGGGTCGTCGCCGTTGGCCACGAAATCGTCGGCTCCGTCGCCGTCCACGTCCCCGGACACCCCCTGGCGAGGACCCTCGTAGGTGGCCATGGAGTCCAGGCCGGGCGGCACCGCACCGCCGTCCCGGAGGCCGCCGGGGCCGCCCTGGTAGAAGTCGATCTGCGGCGGCCGGCCGGTGGGAGGGGTGTCGTTCTGTTCGTAGTCGTCGCCGTTGAACGGGTAGGTGAGGACGACGTCGGTGCGGCCGTCGGCGTTGTAGTCGCCCGCGACGGCCTGCCGCGGGCCGGTGTGGCCGCCGGCGACCGTGCCGCGGCGGGCGGGGACGCCGCCGCGCTCGAAGGGCCCGAACAGGGTCGTCCTGCCGTCGAAGAGGTCCGCCGCGCCGTCCCCGTCGAAGTCCCCCGCGGCGGCGGGCCGGAAACCGTCCTTCACGCCCGGGCCGCCGGTCCGCGACACGTCCGCCTCGACCCGCTCGGCCTGCGAGAGACCCCGCTTCCCGCCGTACAGGACGTACGTGCCCCGCTTGAGCCTGTCGCCGTCGACGAAGGTGATCAGATCGGTGAAGCCGTCCTTGTCCAGGTCGGCGCGGAGCAGCGGGCCGAACGCCGTGTCGCCGTCGCTCGTGCCGGCCGGCAGGCGCCGCGACCACGCGGGGCGCGGGCCCTTGGCCGAGCCGTAGACCACGGTGAGCGTGCTGCTCAGGTACTTGTCGCCGGCGCTGTTCCTGCGGGTGGAGGTCAGGGAGGTCGCGAGGTCGTCGTAGCCGTCGCCGTTGAAGTCGCCGGGCGCCGGGTCCGCGGCGGCCTTGCCGGCGGGCGGGCGCCCGAAGGTCTGCCCGTCCCCGGCGCCCGTGTCACCGTCCGCGAGGAGCCCGCACCCGGTGAGCAGGACCGCCGCGCAGGCCAGCGCGGCGACCCCGCCACTCCGTCGGCTCCCTGCGCCGTCTCCGCGCACGCTGCTCATCCGCCCCCCACAGACCCGGCCCGAACCCCCACGGGAGATCGATCAGCCCATGATGTCTCCCGCGTCCTCGCGGGTTAAGAGGGCCGGGATGCCGTTCGCGTCACAACGCGTCAGGCCGGCCCCGCCCCGAAGGGCGGAACCGGCCTGACCGTCGTACCCGGACGCGGACCGTCGTATCGGTACGCGCTACTTGACCGGCTCGGGCTCCGGCGCGTCCGCGGACTCCTCGTCGCCCGCCGGGTCGGCCGGCGTCTTCACGGAGTCGAGCAGCAGCTGCGCGACGTCGACGACCTGGAGGGACTCCTTCGCCTTCCCGTCGTTCTTCTTGCCGTTGACCGAGTCGGTGAGCATGACCAGGCAGAACGGGCAGGCGGTGGAGACGATGTCGGGGTTGAGGCTGAGCGCCTCGTCGACCCGCTCCGTGTTGATGCGCTTGCCGATGCGCTCTTCCATCCACATGCGCGCGCCGCCGGCGCCGCAGCAGAAGCCGCGCTCCTTGTGGCGGTGCATCTCCTGCTGGCGCAGGCCCGGGACGGCGGACATGATCTCGCGCGGGGGCGTGTAGACCTTGTTGTGCCGGCCCAGGTAGCAGGGGTCGTGGTAGGTGATCAGGCCCTCGACCGGGGTCACCGGGATCAGCTTGCCCTCGTCGATGAGGTGCTGGAGCAGCTGGGTGTGGTGGATGACCTCGAAGTCGCCGCCGAGCTGCGGATACTCGTTCGCGATGGTGTTGAAGCAGTGCGGGCAGGTCGCGACGATCTTCTTGGCCGACTTCGGCTTCTTGGTCGACTCGTCCTCGTCGTCCTCGCCGTACGCCATGTTCAGCATCGCGACGTTCTCCTGGCCGAGCTGCTGGAACAGCGGCTCGTTGCCCAGGCGCCGGGCGGAGTCACCGGTGCACTTCTCGTCGCCGCCCATGATCGCGAACTTGACGCCCGCGATGTGCAGCAGCTCCGCGAAGGCCTTGGTGGTCTTCTTGGCGCGGTCCTCCAGGGCGCCCGCGCAGCCGACCCAGTAGAGGTAGTCGACCTCGGTGAGGTCCTCCACGTCCTTGCCGACGATCGGGACCTCGAAGTCGACCTCCTTGGTCCACTCCACGCGCTGCTTCTTGGCGAGCCCCCAGGGGTTGCCCTTCTTCTCCAGGTTCTTGAGCATCGTGCCCGCCTCGGACGGGAACGCGCTCTCGATCATCACCTGGTAGCGGCGCATGTCGACGATGTGGTCGATGTGCTCGATGTCCACCGGGCACTGCTCGACGCAGGCGCCGCAGGTGGTGCAGGACCACAGGACGTCGGGGTCGATGACGCCGTTCTCTTCGAGGGTGCCGACGAGCGGGCGCTCGGCCTCCGCGAGAGCGGCGGCGGGCACGTCCTTCAGCTGCTCCGCGGAGGCCTTCTCCTCGCCCTCCATGGTCTTGCCGCCACCCGCGAGCAGGTAGGGCGCCTTGGCGTGCGCGTGGTCGCGCAGCGACATGACGAGCAGCTTGGGGGAGAGCGGCTTGCCGGTGTTCCAGGCGGGGCACTGCGACTGGCAGCGGCCGCACTCGGTGCAGGTGGAGAAGTCCAGCAGGCCCTTCCAGGAGAACTGCTCGACCTGGGAGACGCCGAAGGTGTCGTCCTCGCCCGGGTCCTCCCAGTCGATGGGCTTGCCGCCACTGGTCATCGGCTGGAGCTCGCCGAGGGTGGTGGAGCCGTCCGCGTCCCGCTTGAACCAGATGTTCGGGAAGGCCAGGAAGCGGTGCCAGGCGACGCCCATGTCGGTCTTCAGGGCGACCGTGATCATCCAGATGAACGAGGTCGCGATCTTCACGCCGGCGAAGAAGTACGTGAGGTTCTGCAGCGTGGAGACGTCCAGGCCCTCGAACGCGGAGACCAGGGGGTACGAGATGAAGAACGAGGCCTCGTAGCCGTCCACGTGGTGCTGGGCGCCCTCCAGGGCGTGCAGCGTGAAGATGCAGATGCCGACGATGAGGATGACGGTCTCGACGAAGTACGCCTGGCCGGTGTTCGAGCCGGCGAAGCGGGACTTGCGGCCCGGCTTGTCCGGCCGGTTCAGCTGCCGGATGACGATCAGCGTGGCGATGCCGAGCACGGTCATCGTGCCGAGGAACTCGACGAAGACGTTGTACGGCGCCCAGTCGCCGATGATCGGCAGCATCCAGTCGGCCTGGAAGAGCTGGCCGATAGCGTTGACGATCGTCAGCAGCAGCGAGAAGAAGCCCACTGCCACGAACCAGTGCGCGACGCCGACGATGCCCCACCGGTTCATGCGCGTGTGGCCGAGGAACTCCTTGACCACGGTGAGCGTGCGCTGGACGGGGTTGTCGGTCCGGGTGCCGGCGGGTACGGGCTGGCCGAGCCGCATGAACCGGTAGATCTGCACGATGGCACGGCCGAACAGCGCGACGCCGACCGCGATTAGGACCAGCGACACGATGATCGCGGCGAGTTGCATTGGGGGGCTCCTCGGGCCTGCGAGGCGGGACTCGTCGTAGCGGACTAGGGCTGATTACTAAGCGGTAACTTATGCAGTCCGTCTGAGACTACCCACTTACCCGGTCGCACTGTAGCCAGCAAGGCGGTGATCTGCGTCGCTCAGGCAACCCTTGCCGCGCGCGCCGCCGTACGCGGGCACCCCGCCGACGGGCGCCCCGTCAGGGGCGCGGGGAACTGCGCGGCCGGCCACATACGACCCGCAGCCGGGCGCTCCGGACCTCCGGGAGCCCCCGACTTGCGCGTAAGTCCGGGATAAGAGTTGAGCCCCCTCGACTCACATCTGTTGACGCGAGCGCAGCGCTCATGCATCCTTGAGCCAGATCCACTCAAGAAGTACCTCTGGAGGAATCGAAATGGCACGTGCGGTCGGCATCGACCTGGGCACGACTAACTCCGTCGTCAGCGTTCTGGAAGGCGGCGAGCCCACCGTCATCACCAACGCCGAGGGCGCCAGGACCACGCCGTCCGTCGTCGCCTTCGCGAAGAACGGCGAGGTGCTGGTCGGCGAGGTGGCCAAGCGCCAGGCGGTCACCAACGTCGACAGGACCATCCGGTCGGTCAAGCGCCACATGGGCACCGACTGGAAGGTGGACATCGACGACAAGGGGTTCAACCCCCAGCAGATCTCCGCGTTCATCCTCCAGAAGCTGAAGCGCGACGCCGAGGCGTACCTGGGCGAGAAGGTCGCGGACGCGGTCATCACCGTCCCGGCGTACTTCAACGACTCGGAGCGCCAGGCCACCAAGGAGGCCGGTGAGATCGCGGGTCTGAACGTCCTGCGCATCGTCAACGAGCCCACCGCCGCCGCCCTGGCCTACGGCCTGGACAAGGACGACCAGACCATTCTGGTCTTCGACCTCGGTGGCGGCACCTTCGACGTCTCGCTCCTCGAGATCGGTGACGGCGTCGTCGAGGTGAAGGCCACGAACGGCGACAACCACCTCGGTGGTGACGACTGGGACCAGCGCGTCGTCGACTACCTGGTCAAGCAGTTCAACAACGGCCACGGCGTGGACCTCTCCAAGGACAAGATGGCGCTCCAGCGCCTGCGCGAGGCGGCCGAGAAGGCCAAGATCGAGCTGTCCTCCTCCACGGAGACCACGATCAACCTCCCCTACATCACGGCCTCCGCCGAGGGCCCGCTGCACCTGGACGAGAAGCTCACGCGCGCCCAGTTCCAGCAGCTCACGTCCGACCTCCTGGAGCGCTGCAAGACGCCGTTCCACAACGTCATCAAGGACGCGGGCATCCAGCTCAGCGAGATCGACCACGTCGTCCTCGTCGGCGGCTCGACCCGCATGCCGGCCGTCGCCGAGCTCGTCAAGGAGCTGACCGGCGGCAAGGACGCCAACAAGGGCGTCAACCCGGACGAGGTCGTCGCCATCGGCGCCTCGCTCCAGGCCGGTGTCCTCAAGGGCGAGGTCAAGGACGTCCTGCTCCTCGACGTCACCCCGCTGTCCCTCGGCATCGAGACCAAGGGCGGCATCATGACCAAGCTCATCGAGCGGAACACCACGATTCCGACGAAGCGCTCCGAGATCTTCACGACGGCCGAGGACAACCAGCCGTCGGTCCAGATCCAGGTCTACCAGGGCGAGCGCGAGATCGCGGCGTACAACAAGAAGCTCGGCATGTTCGAGCTGACGGGCCTGCCGCCGGCCCCGCGCGGCGTCCCGCAGATCGAGGTCTCCTTCGACATCGACGCCAACGGCATCATGCACGTGACCGCGAAGGACCTCGGCACGGGCAAGGAGCAGAAGATGACCGTCACCGGCGGCTCCTCGCTGCCGAAGGACGAGGTCGACCGCATGCGCCAGGAGGCCGAGCAGTACGCGGACGAGGACCACAAGCGCCGCGAGGCCGCCGAGTCCCGCAACCAGGGCGAGCAGCTCGTCTACCAGACGGAGAAGTTCCTCAAGGACAACGAGGACAAGGTCCCGGCCGAGGTCAAGACCGAGGTCGAGGAAGCCGTCGGCGAGCTGAAGGAGAAGCTCAAGGGCGAGGACACGGCCGAGATCCGCACCGCCACCGAGAAGGTCGCCGCCGTCTCGCAGAAGCTGGGCCAGGCCATGTACGCCGACGCCCAGGGCGCGCAGGCCGCGGGCGGCGCCGAGGGCGCGGCCCCCGGCGGCGAGCAGGCCAAGGAGGACGACGGAGTCGTCGACGCCGAGATCGTCGACGACGAGAAGGACCAGAAGGGCGGCGCCGCCTGATGACCGAGGAGACCCCGGGTTTCGGCGACAGCGCCGACAAGCCTGACGTCCCCTCCGGCGCCACCCCTGACGACGCGGCGCCCAAGGCCGCCGAGCCCTCCACCGAGGAGGGCCCGGCGGCCCCGGCCGGGGACGCGGACAGCAAGACGTCCGCCCAGGATGTGGGCCTGACCGCCCAGCTGGACCAGGTGCGCACCGCGCTCAGCGAGCGCACGGCGGACCTCCAGCGGCTGCAGGCCGAGTACCAGAACTACCGCCGCCGCGTGGAGCGGGACAAGGTGACGGTGAAGGAGATCGCCTCGGCGAACCTCCTCTCCGAGCTCCTGCCGACCCTCGACGACATCGGCCGCGCCCGTGAGCACGGGGAGCTGGTCGGTGGCTTCAAGTCGGTCGCCGAGGCGCTGGAGACCGTCGTCGCCAAGATGGGCCTGCAGCAGTTCGGCAAGGAGGGCGAGCCCTTCGACCCGACGATCCACGAGGCCCTGATGCACAGCTACGCACCGGACGTCACCGAGACGACGTGCGTCGCGATCCTGCAGCCGGGGTATCGCATCGGCGAGCGCACCATCCGCCCCGCGCGGGTGGCCGTCGCCGAGCCCCAGCCCGGCGCGCAGCCGGGCAAGGGCGAGGAGGCCGCCGAGAAGGCCCCCGAGGGGCCCGCGGCCGCCGAGGGATCGGACGAGAAGGAGACCGGTGGCCCGGACGAGGGCTGACGGCGACGAGATGAGTGAGGAGGGACGTCGGGGATGAGCACCAAGGACTTCATCGAGAAGGACTACTACAAGGTCCTCGGCGTCCCCAAGGACGCCACCGAGGCCGAGATCAAGAAGGCGTACCGGAAGCTCGCCCGCGAGAACCACCCGGACGCCAACAAGGGCAACGTCAAGGCGGAGGAGCGCTTCAAGGAGATCTCCGAGGCGAACGACGTCCTCGGTGACCCCAAGAAGCGCAAGGAGTACGACGAGGCGCGTGCCCTCTTCGGCAACGGCGGATTCCGCCAGGGCCCCGCAGGCGCCGGCGGCACGTTCAACTTCGACCTGGGCGACCTCTTCGGAGGCGGCGCCCCGGGTGGCGGTGGGGCGGCCGGCGGCGGCTTCGGGGGCGGTCTCGGTGACGTCTTCGGGGGCCTGTTCAACCGCGGCGGCGCGGGTGCCGGTGCCGGCACGCGTACGCAGCCCAGGCGCGGCCAGGACATCGAGTCCGAGGTCACGCTGAGCTTCACGGAGGCGGTGGACGGCGCCACGGTGCCGCTGCGCATGTCCTCCCAGGCCGCCTGCAAGGCCTGTTCCGGCACCGGCGACAAGAACGGCACGCCGCGCGTGTGCCCGACCTGCGTCGGCACGGGCCAGGTCTCGCGGGGCGGTGGCGGCGGCTTCTCGCTGACCGACCCGTGCGTGGACTGCAAGGGCCGGGGCCTGATCGCCCAGGACCCCTGCGAGGCCTGCCACGGCTCGGGGCGCGCGAAGTCCTCCCGCACCATGCAGGTGCGCATCCCGGCCGGGGTGAGCGACGGCCAGCGGATCAGGCTCCGCGGCAAGGGCGCGCCCGGCGAGCGGGGCGGTCCGGCCGGCGACCTGTACGTGGTCGTGCACGTCGACGCCCACCCCGTGTTCGGCCGCAAGGGCGACAACCTCACGGTCACCGTGCCGGTGACCTACCCCGAGGCGGCGCTGGGCGGTGAGGTCAAGGTCCCGACCCTGGGCGGACCCGCCGTCACGCTGAAGCTGCCCCCGGGCACGCCCAACGGCCGTACGATGCGGGCCCGCGGCAAGGGCGCGGTCCGCAAGGACGGCACCCGGGGCGATCTCCTGGTGACGGTGGAGGTGTCGGTCCCGACCTCTCTGTCGGACGCCGCCAAGGAGGCCCTGGAGGCCTACCGCGAGGCGACCGCGGGGGACGACCCGCGGGCAGAACTGTTCCAGGCCGCGAAGGGAGCATGAGATGGACGGCCGCCGTCGACAGTCCGGATTCAGTAGGGCGTACCAACTCACCGACGAGACGCCGGTGTACGTCATCTCGGTGGCCGCCCAGCTCAGCGGCCTGCACCCGCAGACCCTGCGCCAGTACGACCGACTGGGCCTGGTCTCCCCGGACCGCACCGCGGGCCGCGGCCGCCGCTACTCCGCCCGTGACATCGAACTGCTGCGCACGGTGCAGCAGTTGTCGCAGGAGGAGGGCATCAACCTCGCCGGCATCAAGCGCATCATCGAGCTGGAGAACCAGGTCGCGGCGCTCCAGTCGCGCGTCGCGGAGCTGTCCGCGGCCGTGGAGGGCGCCGCCGCGGCCATGCAGCAGCGCGAAGCGGCGGTGCACGCCTCCTACCGCCGCGACCTCGTCCCGTACCAGGACGTGCAGCAGGCGAGCGCGCTCGTGGTGTGGCGGCCCAAGAGGACGCACGAGCAGTAGGGACACCGAGGCATAGGGGACCGGCGGCGGTTCGCACGGCCTGAGTAGGCTGACGCAGGGGCCGGGAGGTGGCAACCTCCCGGCCCCCGTTCGCTGTTTTCCGCTGTTCGAACGGGGAGTTGAGCCGGCCATGGCCATGGTGGGGCTGTTCTGGATCGCCGAGGGCGATGTGTACGTGGGCGCGAAGCCGTCCGGGCTCGCCCCCGGGGTGCGGCTGACGCCGGAGGGCGTGGCGGCCCTCGGGGACCGGCAGTCGGCGTTCTGGCCGTGGGCGGACGTCCACACGCTGACCATCGACGACGTACCGGTGAAGTCGTTCAAACGGCATGTGGGCGTGGCCGTCGACCTCGTGCTGACGGTCGGCCTGGGCGGCTCGGACGAGGCCCCGACGATGACGGTGCGGATCGGCGGCGCCACGGGGGAGACGGAACTGACGGCGTACACCGCCCCGGCGGTCGGCTACTCCGCGACGGAGTACGACCTCTCCCGCGCGCTGCTCGGCCGCCTCACCCAGGGCGCGGCCACCCTCCTGACGACGCTGTCGGCGATGGCGGAGTGGGGCCGCCGGCACGAGGGGGGCTCGCCCCGGGCGGCCGCGCGGGAGGCGCTGCTGCGCGAGTGGCTGGCGGTGGCGGACGCTACTGGTCCCGCTCCAGGAGCCCCGACCGGCCGATGAGGTAGCCGAGCTGGGCGCGGCTGCCGCTGCCGAGGGTGGCGGCGAGCTTGGCGATGTGGACGCGGGCCGTACGGATGTTCATGCCGAGGCGGTCGGCGATCTCGGCGTCGGTGAGGCCTTCGACGAGGAGACCCGCGATGGCCCGCTGGCGGGGTGTCACGCCGCCTTCCGAGACCTGCGGGGCGGCCTGCGGCCACATGGGCGTGGCCAGCCGCCACAGCCGCCGGAAGGTGGTGGTGAAGTACTCCACGAGGGCCGGGTGGCGCACCTCCAGGGCGATGCTGCGGTCCTTGCTCGCCGGGATGAACGCGACGGCCCGGTCGAAGACGAAGAGACGGTCGGTCACCTCGTCCAGGGTGCGGGCCTCGGCGTCGCCGTGCAGCTGCTCCAGATAGCCGAGCACGGGCAGGGAATGGCGCGTCGTGTGCTGGTAGAGGGTCCGCATCCGGCAGCCGCGGCTGAGGATCGCCTGGTCGCGCGGGAAGGCCTCGGCCAGCGTCTCCGGCGGCCGGGTGCCGCCGGGCTGAATGGCCAAAAACTCCTCCCTGACGTCGTCCATCGCGCGGTCGATGGCCGCGTTGATGCGGCCGACGCCGTCCAGGACGGTGATGTGCGCCTCCGGGAAGGAGGCGCCCGTGACGTCCTCGCCACGGATACGACCGGCGCGGAGGGCCCGGCGCAGGTATACGGCCGAGCCCGCCTCGCAGAGATCCGTCACTGCGTGCGTCGTGAGTTCCCTGGCCATGTGTGCTCCCTCCCGCTCGGTTGAAGCGCGGCGATTCTATGCAGAGGGTGCGGGTGCGGACTGTCCTGCCGTGATTGAAGTGTCCACTTCTGGCGGCTGGTTCGGGCGGTTACTTCGGGCGGTCCGGGCTGAGCTTCGCCTGGTCGAGGATGCCCGACTGGGCGATGAGGTAGCCGAGCTGGGCGCGGCTGCCGCTGCCGAGGGCCGCGGCGATCTTGGCGATGTGGGCGCGGCAGGTGCGGACGTTCATGCCGAGCCGGCGGGCGATCGCCTCGTCGACGTGACCCTCGATCAACAGCTTGGCGATGGAGCGCTGGACGCCCGTGATGCCGTTGGGCGCGATGTCGTAGGGGACTTCCTCGGTCAGCGGCACCGCGCGCTCCCAGAGCTGCTCGAAGACCTTGCTGAGGTACTCGACCAGGCCGGGGTGGCGCAGTTCGAGGGCCACGCGCCGGTCGTCGCTCGCCGGGATGAAGGCCACGGTCCGGTCGAATATGATCAGCCGCTCGATCAGCTCCTCCAGGGTGCGGACCTGGACCTTGCCGCCCGAGATGCGGTCCACGTAGGCCAGCGTTCCCTGGCTGTGGCGGGCGGTGTGCTGGTAGAGGGTGCGGATGCTGACGCCGCGGTCGGTCAGGGGCCGGTCCCGCTCCAGGGCCTGGGTCAGGGCGTCCACCGGGCGGCCGCCGCCGGGCTGGATGGTCAGCACGGACGTGTTGCACTCGGCGGTGGCCGAATTCAGCGCGGCGTTGATGCGGTCGAAGCCCTCGAGGACGGTGATCGCGTGGATGTTCGCGGGGCTCTGGGCGCTGATCGTGACGAACTGTTCGAAGGAGTCCGTCAGCTCGATGGCGAGCCGCCTGCGGTCCTGGATCTCGCGTTCCAGCGGGTGCAGACGTTGGGCGAGGGCGACGGACGGGGGAACCGGGCGGAGCCAGTTGGCGTCATCCGGATCCGGGTGCAGCAGTGCGAATTCCACGAGGCACGGGGCCAGTTCCGCTTCGACACGATTGATGCGTCCGGAACGCAGCGCGTTGGCGTAAAGCCGTGCCCCCTCGTCGCACAGGTCAGTGACAGCATGGGGATGTGTCGGTTTTGTGTTGCTTGTGGTCATATCTCCACCCCCCAGGGTCCTGAACGTGCAAGAACATGATGCATCGCTCCTGTGGCGTTGACATGCCTGAATGAGCCATCGTCTTCATGGCCGGGGGAGAGGAATCCATCAAGTGAGGACGAAGCCGACTATGCGCGTGAGAATACTTGGCTCAGTGCTTGCCGCGGTCTTCTCTGCCGCTGTGGCCCTCGGTGCCCAGAGCGGCTCGGGCCTTGGCAGCGGAAATTCCGCGGTGGCGAACCCGGCGGACACCGGTTGGACCAGCGTGCAGGCGCTTCCGGTGGACACCGGTTGGACCAGCGTGGAGGCGCTCCCGGCGGGGGACACGGGCTGGACCGTGGGCCCGAAGGGTGCGCACACATGAGCACTCCTCCTGACGACCGCACCTTCCGCCGCGAGATGGCCACCGCCTATCGCTCCGGATGGCACTTCATCGATCTCGTGACCGCGATCCCGCATCGCGGCGACTCGCTGATGGTCACCCTGCTCGGCGAGCCGATCGTCGTCACCCGCGACGACGAGGAGGAGATCCGGGCCTACCGGTGCCTGCGGCGGCCGCGAGGAGCGCCGCAGCCCGTGCGGTGCGCCATCCGGTACGGGATGGTCTTCGTCAATCTCGACCGCCGCGACCACCAGTTGGTCGGAGAGGGCGAACAGCAGGACCCGGGGGCCATGACGAGCGCCCCGGACAGCATCACAGCCACCCCCCGCAGCGCCTGACGCGATTCCCCCGTCGTTGTAAATCGCGCAGGTGCTTCCCCCAGCAGCGGCGTCACCGTGGACCTGAACACGGTGGCGCCGCTGTGGCGTGCGCGGCCGGTGGCGCGTACGGGGCGTGCGCTCCAGGGCGCCGGGCCCGCGCGGGCTCAGGCCTTGCCCAGGGCGCGGGTGACCTCGATCTCGATCAGGACGCGGTCGGGGTTGGGTGAGGGGCGCCGCTCGTAGCGCGCCTCGTAGCGCGTCTCCGCGTCCTCGATCCGCTCCGGTTCCGTCCTGATCGTCGCGCGGCCCTCCAGCGTCGCCCAGCGCCGGCCCGCGAACTGGCAGACCGCCACCCGCGCCCCCGGCCCGTCCGGCGCGCCCGCCGCCGCGAGGATGTGCGCGACCTTCCGGCTCGTCCTGCGCGCGAGGACGCGGGCGGTGCCGGTCCGGGGGTCGTAGGTCACGCCGACCGGCACCACGTGCGGGGTGCCGTCCGGGCGCAGGGTGGTCAAGGTGCACAGGTGCCGTTCGCGCCAGAAGCTGAGGTAGGGCGCGGGCGGATTCCGCGGATCTATGGGCGCGGATGCGTGGCTGCTCATGGACCGGAACATAGCCGCCCCACCTTCCGACCCCTGCCTTGAGTGGAATAGACTCAACTTTGTGTACGTTGATTAAGTCAGCGTGAGAGGGAACCCGGCCGTCGGCCGAGTTCAGGACCCGTAGCCCGTTCGGTCCGTAAGGAGGACAAGCGCACGTGGACGCAGAGCTGACCAACAGGAGCCGTGCCGCCATCAACGCGGCCGGTGACCGGGCCGTACAGGACGGCCACCCCGACCTGACGCCGGAGCACTTGCTGCTGGCCCTCCTGGAGGGCCAAGGACGGCCGGAAAGCGCGAACATCACCGACCTGCTCGCGGCGGTCGACGCGGACCAGGCGGCCGTGCGCGCGGACACCGAGCGGGCCCTGGCCGCGCTGCCGAGCGTGACCGGGTCCACCGTCGCGCCACCGCAGCCCAACCGCGAACTGCTCGCCGTCATCGCCGACGCCGCGCAGCGGGCGAAGGAGCTGGGCGACGAGTACCTCTCCACCGAGCACCTGCTCATCGGCATCGCCGCCAAGGGCGGCCGGGCCGGACAGGCCCTCGCCGGGCACGGGGCCACCGACAAGAAGCTGCTGGAAGCATTCGAGACGACAAGGGGAGGACGCCGGGTGACCACACCCGACCCCGAGGGTCAGTACAAGGCGCTGGAGAAGTTCGGCACCGATTTCACCGCCGCGGCCCGGGAAGGGCGCCTGGACCCCGTCATCGGGCGGGACCAGGAGATCCGGCGGGTCGTGCAGGTGCTCTCGCGCCGCACCAAGAACAACCCCGTGCTCATCGGTGAGCCCGGCGTCGGCAAGACCGCCGTCGTCGAGGGCCTCGCCCAGCGCATCGTCAAGGGCGACGTGCCGGAGTCGCTGAAGAACAAGCGGCTGGTCTCCCTGGACCTCGGCGCGATGGTCGCGGGCGCCAAGTACCGCGGCGAGTTCGAGGAGCGCCTGAAGACCGTCCTGTCCGAGATCAAGGAGAGCGACGGCCAGATCATCACGTTCATCGACGAGCTGCACACCGTCGTGGGCGCCGGCGCCGGCGGCGACTCCGCCATGGACGCGGGCAACATGCTCAAGCCGATGCTGGCCCGCGGCGAGCTGCGCATGGTCGGTGCCACCACCCTGGACGAGTACCGCGAGCGGATCGAGAAGGACCCCGCCCTGGAGAGGCGCTTCCAGCAGGTCCTGGTCGCCGAGCCGTCCGTGGAGGACTCCATCGCGATCCTGCGCGGCCTCAAGGGGCGCTACGAGGCGCACCACAAGGTCCAGATCGCCGACAGCGCCCTGGTGGCCGCCGCGACGCTCTCCGACCGGTACATCACCTCCCGCTTCCTGCCGGACAAGGCCATCGACCTCGTGGACGAGGCCGCCTCCCGGCTGCGCATGGAGATCGACTCCTCGCCCGTCGAGATCGACGAGCTCCAGCGCGCCGTGGACCGGCTGAAGATGGAGGAGCTGGCGCTCAGCAAGGAGACCGACCCGGCGAGCAAGCAGCGCCTGGAGAAGCTGCGGCGCGACCTCGCCGACAAGGAGGAGGAGCTGCGCGGGCTCACCGCGCGCTGGGAGAAGGAGAAGGAGTCCCTCAACCGCGTCGGCGCCCTGAAGGAGAAGCTGGACGACCTGCGCGGCCAGGCCGAGCGCGCCCAGCGCGACGGCGACTTCGACACCGCCTCCAAGCTGCTCTACGGCGAGATCCCGACCCTGGAGCGCGACCTCGAAGCCGCCTCCGAGGCCGAGGAGGAGGCCGTCCAGGCCAAGGACACCATGGTCAAGGAGGAGGTCGGCCCCGACGACATCGCCGACGTCGTCGGCTCGTGGACCGGCATCCCCGCCGGGCGCCTCCTGGAGGGCGAGACGCAGAAGCTGCTGCGCATGGAGGACGAGCTGGGCAAGCGGCTCATCGGCCAGCACGAAGCGGTGCGCGCCGTCTCCGACGCGGTGCGCCGCACCCGTGCCGGGATCGCCGACCCCGACCGGCCCACCGGCTCGTTCCTCTTCCTCGGCCCCACCGGTGTCGGCAAGACGGAGCTGGCCAAGGCCCTCGCGGACTTCCTCTTCGACGACGAGCGGGCCATGGTCCGCATCGACATGAGCGAGTACGGCGAGAAGCACAGCGTCGCGCGGCTCGTCGGCGCCCCGCCGGGCTACGTCGGCTACGAGGAGGGCGGACAGCTCACCGAGGCGGTGCGGCGGCGTCCGTACAGCGTGGTGCTCCTGGACGAGGTCGAGAAGGCGCACCCGGAGGTCTTCGACGTCCTGCTCCAGGTCCTCGACGACGGGCGCCTGACCGACGGGCAGGGCCGGACGGTGGACTTCCGCAACACCATCCTGGTGCTGACGTCCAACCTCGGCAGCCAGTACCTGGTCGAGCCGCTGACCTCCGAGGAGGAGAAGAAGCAGCAGGTCCTGGAGGTCGTGCGGTCCTCCTTCAAGCCCGAGTTCCTCAACCGGCTCGATGACCTGGTGGTCTTCTCCGCGCTCACCAAGGACGAGCTGGCGCACATCGCGGAGCTGCAGATCGGCCGGCTCGCCAAGCGGCTCGCCGAGCGGCGCCTGACCCTGGAGGTCACGCCCGAGGCACTGGCCTGGCTGGCCCTGGAGGGCAACGACCCGGCGTACGGCGCGCGTCCCCTGCGGCGCCTGATCCAGACGTCGATCGGCGACCGCCTCGCCAAGGAGATCCTCGCGGGCGAGGTCAAGGACGGCGACGTGGTCCGCGTGGACCGCTGCGAGGACGGCCTGATCGTCGGCCCCTCGCCGGACACGCCGGGCAAGTCGCTGTAGCCCCCCAAGGGGCGCGGGGAACTGCGCGACCGGCCACCGCCTGTCCGCAGACGGCGAACGGCGGAAACCCGGCAGACGAGGTGCCGGGCTTGCCCCCGAGGGCCCCTCCTGGGAGAGGATGGGCCCATCCATACGAAGGGACAAAGCACGTGAGCATCGACCCGTCCTCGATTCCGAATTTCGGGGGACAGCCCGAACCGCAGCAGGGCGCAGGACCGGCGGGCCCCGTCGTCCCCGACCAGGACCTGGTGAAGCAGCTCCTGGACCAGATGGAGCTCAAGCACGTCGTCGACGACGAGGGTGACCTCGCGGCGCCGTGGGAGGAGTTCCGTACGTACTTCATGTTCCGCGGCGAGGACGACCAGCAGGTCTTCTCGGTGCGGACGTTCTACGACCGTCCGCACCAGATCGAGCAGAAGCAGCAGCTCCTGGAGTCGATCGACGACTGGAACCGCCGCACGCTGTGGCCGAAGGTCTACAGCCACACGCACGACGACGGCACGGTCCGCCTCATCGGCGAGGCCCAGATGCTGATCGGCACGGGTGTCTCCCTGGAGCACTTCGTGTCGTCGACGGTCAGCTGGGTGCGCGCCGCGATCGAGTTCGACCGCTGGCTGGTCGAGCAGCTCGGTCTGGAGTCCGAGGTGGACTCCGCCGAGGGCGACGCCGGCGAGCAGCCGGGCGACGAGGCCTGAGGGTCCGTACACCCACGAGAGCCCGGCCGGGACGACCCCGAGAGGTCGTCCCGGCCGGGCTCTTCGCCATGGCCCGTGAGGTGCGTGCTCAGACTGGTGTCTGTGCCAGGGTGTGCACTGCCGACGGGTCGCTCGTTCCGGTCGCGTCCCAGGCGCCCAGGGTGATCTCGGCGGTGATGCCGGGGCCGAATCCCGCGATGACGCCCGAGGCGGCGTGGTCGGCGCCGCCGTCCTGGAAGAGGCGTTCCAGGGCATCGAAGATGACCGCGCTGGCGATGTTGCCGCGTTCGGTGAGGGTGGCTCTGCTGTAGCGGAACATCGTCGGCGGCAGTCCCAGGTGGGTGCTCAGGTCGTCGAGGATCCTGGGCCCCCCGGCGTGGATGATGTAGAAGCCCAGGTCCGAGATGTCCCAGCCGCGCAGTGCGGCCATGTCGCGCAGGGCGGGTGCGAGGTCGGCCATCGTGCCCGGTACGCGCTTGTCCAGCAGGAAGTGGAAGCCGGTGTCGCGGACCGCGTAGGAGATCCATTCCTCGGTGCGCGGTACCAGGTGGGAGCCGTTGTGGTGCAGCTGTACGCCGGTGCCTCCCTGGCCGCGGACCACGGCGGCGGCGATGGCGTCCCCGAACAGGCCGTTGGAGAGCAGGTTTCCCACGAGCAGGTCCGTGGGCTGGTAGCACAGTGAGCAGAACTCGCAGGAGACGATCAGGACGTTCGCTCGCGGGTAGGCGGTGCAGAAGTCGTGGGCGCGGTTGATGGCCGCCCCGCCGGCGGCGCAGCCGAGCTGCGCGATCGGCAGTTGCCGGGTCTGCGGTCGAAAGCCCAGGGTGTTGATGAGCCAGGCGGTCAGCGAGGGCATCATGAAGCCCGTGCAGGACACGTAGACGATCATGTCGATGTCCTCGGGCGTCAGCTGGGCGTGCTCCAGCGCCCGGTGCACGGCTTCGGGGACCCGTGACTTCGCCTCTGCCTCGTACAGGGCGTTGCGTCGGGTGAGGCCCGGGTGGCGCAGGGTGTCCTCGATGGGTTGCACCAGGTGGCGGGTCTGGACCCCGGTGTTGGCGATGAGGCGCAGCGCGAGATCCAGTTGCGGGTGGCCGGCGTGGAGCTCGCGGGCCAGGCCCAGGGTCTGCTCCCGGGTGATGACGTGTTCGGGCACGGCGATGGCGGGTCTGCACAAAGTGGCCATGGTCAGCTCCTCACCAGACGACCGGCAGAGTCAGTGGATAGCGCCAGATCGACACGGTGTTCCACTGCACGTCCTGCGCCGGTACGGCCAGCCGCAGTTTCGGGAACCGGGCGATCAGGGTGCCGATGGAGACCTGGAGGACCATACGGGCGAGGTGGGAGCCCAGACAGTGGTGGCTGCCGTACCCGAAGGCCATGTGCGGGGCCGGGTCCTTCCGCTCGAAGTCGAGGGCGTCGGGCTGTTCGTAGACCAGGCCGTCGCGGTTGGCGGTCAGATAGGACACGTGCACGATGTCACCCGCCTTGATGAGCACGCCCGACAGTTCGACGTCCTCCAGCGCCACCCGTGGGATGCCCACGCCCTGGCGGAAGGGGATGTAGCGCAGCAGTTCTTCCAGGGCCCGGGGCACCAGTTCGGGGCTGTCCCGCAGCCGGCGCAGATGTGTGGGGCGGGTCAGCAGCGTGTAGAGGACGTTGCTGATGTCGTAGGTGGTGGTGTCGTGTCCGGTGACGACCAGGAGCATGGCCAGAACGGACAGCTCCCCTTCGTCCAGCATTTCCGCGCCGATGCGTGCGGTGGCCAGTGCGCTGATCAGGTCTTCGCCCGGGTCACGGCGCCGCGCGGCCGTCAGCGCGTCGAAATAGGCGCGCAACCCGGCCTTCGCCTCGGCCGCCGATGAACGGTCGGCGGCCCTCATGGACATCATGGCCATCGCCCAGCGGCGCAGTTGCGGCCGGTCCTCTTCCGGCACGTCCATGAGCTGGCAGATCGTCATCAGCGGCAGCCGGTCCGCAAGATGAGCGACGATGTCGGCGGGTGCGCCACCCGCCTCCATCTTGTCCAGCAACGTGTCCACGGTGCGCTGCGTCCAGGGCCGCAGTGCCTCGACCTGGGGTGTGGTGAAGGCTTTGATGACCAGCCGGCGCACGCGATTGAGCGCGGGCGGGTCCATCAGGTTGATCGCCTCGCGCTGGGCGATGGGGGCCGGGGTGATCCGGGGGAAGTCGCGGTCGACGAGCGCGGCACGGCTGAAGCGCCGGTCGGAGGTCACCGTCCGCACGTCCTCATAGCGCGTCACCAGCCAGCAGTCGCCCTCCCCGTAGGGCATGCGGACCCGGGCGACAGGCGACTCGTCGCGCATACGGGCCATGACCGGATCCGGTTCGAGGGCGTCGTCGTGTCGGAAAGGACACGTCCGCACAACGTCGGCAGCAGTCATCCTGGCACTCCCCTTGTGGCTGGACCCGGCCCGCGCGTGTCCTTGGCATATTCCTGCCCACGTTCAGCAGGAAAGCATCTCATTGCCACCTTTATGGAGTAATAACCCGACTATCGCACTTAGGGTCATCGCCCCACGCGGGCCTTCCCGGGGGTTACCTCCGCAGGAGTTCGCGGGCCCGGCCGTCGTCGTCCCGCGCGATCTCCAGCACGTCGACGACCGCCCCGCGGTTGACGGGGCCCCGGATGCGGGGCATCGAGACCGCCGGCGCCCCGGAAGGCGCGGCCGCGGCGGGTTCCTCCCAGCTCACCGGGGCATCGAGCTTCGCCTCATCGATGAGCAGCGCGACGAGCGGACCCTCCACCCCCGACAGGAAACGGGTGGCACTGGCCAGCAGCGCCTCCGTGCTGGGAGCACAGTGGACCGACCCGTCCCTGTGCAGAGTCGGCGGCGCGTAAGGGCGCTCGGGATCGGCCAGCCAGCGCTCGAGGGGTGCCGCGTGATAGATCATGCGACCAGTTATAGCGGGACCGTCAGCCGCTTGAGGCGGGTGACGGCCTCCTCCAGGACGGATGCCTTCTTGCAGAAGGCGAAGCGGACGAAGGGCGCGCCCGCCTCGCGGTGGTCGTAGAAGACGGCGTTCGGGATGGCGACGACGCCGGCCCGCTCGGGGAGCGAGCGGCAGAAGGCGAAGCCGTCGCTCTCGCCGAGGGGGCGGATGTCGGTGGTGATGAAGTACGTGCCGGCCGGGCGGTAGACGTCGAAGCCGGCGGCGGCGAGGCCCTCGGCGAGCAGGTCGCGCCGGGCCCGCATGTCGGCGCGGAAGCCGTCGAAGAAGGAGTCCGGCAGCGCGAGCGCCTCCGCGACGGCGTACTGGAAGGGGCCCGAGGAGACGAAGGTGAGGTACTGCTTCACCGAGCGGACCGCCGTGACCAGTTCCGGGGTGGACGTCAGCCAGCCGACCTTCCAGCCGGTGAACGAGAACGTCTTGCCCGCCGAGCCGATGGTGACCGTGCGCTCGCGCATGCCGGGGAAGGAGGCGAGCGGGATGTGCTCGGCGCCGTCGAAGACCAGGTGCTCGTAGACCTCGTCGGTGATGACGAGCAGGTCGTGCTCGACCGCCAGTTCCGCGATCCGGGCCAGTTCGGCGCGGGTGAGGACCGTGCCGGTCGGGTTGTGCGGGGTGTTGAGCAGCAGCAGCCGGGTGCGGGGCGTGATCGCGTCGCGCAGCTCGTCCAGGTCCAGGCGGAAGCGGCCGTCGCCGGGCCGCAGCGTGACCGGCACCCGCGTGCCGCCCGCGAGCGCGATCGAGGCGGCGTACGAGTCGTAGTAGGGCTCCAGCGCGATGACCTCGTCGCCCGGTTCGACGAGGGCGAGCAGCGAGGCGGCGATCGCCTCGGTGGCGCCGGCCGTCACGAGGACCTCGCGGTCGGGGTCGTAGCGCAGGGCGTAGCGGGAGAGCTGGTGTGCGGCGACGGCCGTGCGCAGCTCGGGGACGCCGGGGCCCGGCGGGTACTGGTTGCCGCGGCCGTCGCGCAGCGCGCGCACAGCGGCCTCGCGCACGGACTCGGGTCCGTCGGTGTCCGGGAAGCCCTGACCCAGGTTGATCGCGCCCGTCGACACGGCGAGCGCGGACATCTCGGCGAAAATCGTCGTACCGAACTCGGCGAGGCGGCGGTTGAGCAGCGGGCGCCCGCTCCCGGTGGTGGAAGTCATGGCCGCCATCCTGCGCCGAACCTCTGGACTTCCTCAACTCTGCTTTGGGCCGCGACGGCGAAGGGCATCCCCCTGTCACGCGAGGAGCGAGGCCCACGGGGGGACCGCGTCGCGGAGGAACGGAAGGAGCGTGGTGGTCGTGATCGTGGCCTTCATCTTCGCAGGAGTGATCATGTTCGTCGTGGCCATGGTGGCCGGCTCCCGGGGGAGCGCCAAGCGCCGCACGGGTTCGCGGTGGAGCTCGGGCACGGCGTCGAGCACGGCGGGCGGCGGCAGTTGGTGGGCCGGGGGCGGCGACAGCGGCTCCGGGGGCGGCGGTCACCACCACGGGGGACACTCCTGCGGCGGCGGCTCCTCGTGCGGGGGCAGTTCCTCGTGCGGGGGCGGCTCGTCGTGCGGGGGCGGGGGCGGATGCGGCGGAGGCAGCTGACACGGGGCAGCTGGTCCACCGATTCCCCGGGGCGCCCGGCGGGAGGCAACTCCCGCCGGGCGCCCCGGTGTTGCGTTCAGGCGTGCGAGATGAGGAGGCGCGCTCCGGCGGACGGACGGTCGTGAATCTTTGAACAGTTGAACTGTGCAACCCCCAGGGGGATGGAAATCACACGAAGTTGGGTAAAAGCGCTGTGGCACTGTCGTCGACCATGATTCCCTCTTAACCGCCAGTACCGCCCTCGGACGTCCCTCACGGGTTTCACGGACGAAAGCCCGGAGACCCGAACGGTGCCGTTCACGTGGGCACGAGCCGGTATTCCGACCTCCCGGTCACGACCCTCCCGGTCCACGACCCGGGTGCGCCGGCCCCACCTCCATTGCGTGTTAGCGGAGCCGACCCATGCTCACGACCCTGAAGACTGTCTACACCGACACGCGCGCCGCGGACCTCGCCTGGGCCCTGGGGCGCGAACCGTTGCCCGCGCTCGCCACCCTCGACGTGGAACTGGCCGACGCGAAAATGCAGTTGAGACTCCTCGGGGCCTCCCACCAGGTGCTCCTAGAGGAGGAGCAGGGCAGCTGCTCCGAGACCGTGGCCTGCATCCCCGGCAGCAGCACGCCGCTCCCGCTGGGCGTCTCCAAGCGGGTGGGCGACTGGGAGTACGAGTTCGCGGCGCGCGTCGAGACCCTCTCGCGCGGCCGGTTCGAGGGCCGCGCCCAGGAGTTGCTGGCCCTGGTGGCCGAACACCCGCACGGTCTCGCGGGGGTCTTCCCCGGCAGCCCGCACGCCTTCACCGCCCTGCTGGCCCAGCGGCACGAGGGCTCGGTGATGTGGCGCACCTGGCACGCGTACCCGCAGGACGGCCAGTTGGTCGCCACGCGGTCGCGGGTGGGGGTGCGGATGCCGCTGCCCGCGCCGCTGTGAGGGGGACCCGCCGCGCCCGGCGCGACCCTTTTGCACCCGTGCGGGGGACCCGGAGCAAGGCCGCCGTGACGTAGCGTTCTGTCGGTGCTCGACTCGACGGTCCGGTTGCCGGTCTCACCCCGGGCAGGACGGCTCCTCGTTCTGGTCGGCGTGTTCGTCTGCGCTGCCTGCGGGCTCGTCTACGAACTCGAACTCGTCGCCCTCGCCGCCTATCTGATCGGCGACCCGGTCACCCAGGCCTCCGTCGTGCTCTCCGTGATGGTCTTCGCCATGGGCATCGGGTCGCTGCTCGCCAAGCGGCTGCGGCGCCGCGCCGCCCTCGGGTTCGGCCTGATCGAGGCCGCGCTCGCGCTGGTCGGCGGGTGCAGCGCCATGGCGCTCTACGCGGCGTTCGCGTGGACCGGCGACCGGGGCGAGGCCTGGGCGGGCGGCTCGCGCCACCTCCTCGTCGCGTTCTCGCTGGCCATCGGCGTCCTCATCGGCGCCGAGGTGCCGCTCCTGATGGTCCTCATCCAGCGCATCCGGCGGCAGGACGCCGGGGGCGCCGTCGCCGACCTGTTCGCCGCCGACTACGTGGGCGCGCTGGTCGGCGGCCTCGCCTTCCCCTTCCTGCTGCTGCCGGTGTTCGGGCAGCTCACGGGCGCCCTGTTCACCGGCGCGGTCAACGCGGTCGCGGGCGGCGCGCTCGTCCTCGGTCTGTTCGGGCGGGACCTCGGCGTGCGCGAGCGGGCCGCGCTGATCGCCGCGAACGTGCTCGTCCTGTCGGTGCTCGCCACGGCCGCCGTCCTCGTCGGCGACTTCGAGCGGGCCGCGCGGCGGGCGGTGTTCGGCGCGGACGTGCGGGTCGCCGTCCAGACCGAGGTGCAGGAGGTCGTCCTCACCGGAGGGCGGCGGCGCTCCCTGGACCTCTACCTCGACGGGCGCCTGCGCATCAGCGGCCGCGACGAGCGCCGCTACCACGAAGGGCTGGTCCGGCCCGCGATGCGCGGCCCCCACGCGCGCGTGCTCATCCTCGGCGGCGGCGACGGCCTCGCGGCACGCGAGGTGCTGCGCCATCCGGGGGTGCGCCGCGTCGACCTCGTGGAGCTGGACGCGGGCGTCATCGCCCTCGCCCGGCACGATGCGGCCCTCAGCGAGCTGAACGGCCACGCCCTGCGCGACCCGCGGGTGCGGGTGGTGCGCGCGGAGGCGTTCCGCTGGCTGCGCTCGGAGCGCGCCGCGTACGACGTGGTGGTCTCCGACCTGCCGGACCCGGGCGGCACCGCGAGCGCGAAGCTGTACTCCCAGGAGTTCTACGGCCTGGCCGCCCGCGTCCTGGCCCCCCGAGGGCGCCTCGCCGTGCACGCGGGCCCCGTGTCGGTGCGGCCGCGGATCTTCTGGACCGTGGAGGCGACGGTGCGGGCGGCGGGCCTGCGGACCGTGCCCTACCGCGTGGTCGGCCCGCGCTCGGGGTTCGCCGCCGGGCCCGCCCGCGCCTCGGCGGGGGCGCGGGCGCCGCGCGACTGGGGGTTCGTGCTGGCCTCGCGGGCGCGTCCCGTGCTGCTGCGGGCGGCCGGGTCACGGGCGGTGCGCGCCGGGGTGCGCTCGGCCGCGCCCACCCGGGTGTCCGGCCTGGTGGCGTCCACCCTGGTGCATCCGCGTTACGCGAACTGACGTACACGGTCCGGTGAACCGGCGCACATAGTCGCGAGTGCGTGGGTAGGCTCCACCGACATGGAGCATGAGGTGTTCGTCCCGGTTGCCGCAGAGCGTCTCCGGCAGGTCCTGGCCGACCCCGAGCGGGTCGCCGGGGCGGTGCCCGCGCTCCAGCGCGACGCGCAGGAGACGGCGGGGCCGGTCTCCGGCCGCCTCAAGGTGCGTGTCGCGGGGCACACCATCACCTACCGGGGCGCGGCGCGGACCGAGGCCCGCGCCGACGGGGCGTACGTGATCGAGGGCGAGGGGACGGAGGCGCGCGGCTCCGGTTCCGTGCGGCTCACGCTGACCGTGCGGCTGCTGCCCGTCACCGCGGGGACGAACATCGCCTTCGAGGGCGCGGCCACGGCCGACGGCCGGATCACGGAAAGTTCTCCACAGGCTGTGGAGACCGCTGTGCGCAGACTCCTGGAACGGTTCGCGGAGGCCCTCGCCGCGGCGGCGCCCGCGGACTCCGGCCCGGCCGGGGCACCGGCCGCCTTCGGGACGGACGTCCCACCGCCGCCGCTCGCCCCGCGGGCCCCCGGAGCGGAGGATGACGACGACGATGACGACGACATCGAGGGCATGGACGACCTCGACAGCGCCGACGACCTCGACGACGAGGACGAGATCGACATCGACGTCAGCGACATCGACGACGACGTCAGCGACATCGACGTACCGCCCGCCGAGGCCGCCCACGCCCGCCGCACGATGATCGGCCGCAGCGCCGAGGAGGTCGACCACGCCCCGCCGCGCGGTCGGTACGCGCCGGCGCCCGTCCCCGAGACGCTCTCCGCCGGTGCCACGCTCCGCTGGGCCGCGCCCGCCGCCGCTTTCGCGCTGGCCTCGGCCGTCGTGGTCGGGCGTGCCCTGCGCCGCCGCCGGTGACCGCGTACACCGTAGGGTCGGCCGGATGAGTACCCAAGACGTGACTTTGACCGCGGGCGACGCGGAAGTGACCGTGCGGCCGGGCAACGGCTGCCGCATCGGGAGTCTGCGCATCGACGGCGTCGAGCTGCTGCGCCAGGGGGAGCGGTACGGCTGCTTCCCGATGGTGCCCTGGTGCGGCCGGATCGACCGGGGCCGGTTCCGCGACGGCGCGAGCGTCCACCAGATGCCGCTGAACTCCCCGCCGCACGCCATCCACGGCTTCGCCCGCGACGCCGCGTGGCGCACGGCGCGCACCTCCCCGACCGAGGCCGTCTTCACGTACGACCTCACCGACCCCTGGCCCCACCCGGGGCGTGTCACCCAGATCGTGGAACTGACCGAGGAGGCGTTGACGCTGCGCCTCGGCATCGAGACGTACGGCGACTCCTTCCCCGCGCAGGCGGGCTGGCATCCCTGGTTCAACCGCTCCCTGGACGGCGGCGGCGAGCCCGCGCGGATCGACTTCGCCCCCGCCTGGCAGGAGGAGCGCGGCGACGACCACCTCCCCACCGGCCGCCGCGTCGAGCCGCGCCCCGGCCCCTGGGACGACTGCTTCGGCATGCCCGACGGCGTCGACGTGACGCTGACCTGGCCCGGGCGGCTCGCGGTGAACGTCAAGAGCCGCGAGCAGTGGGTCGTGGTCTACGACGAGCAGGAGGCGGCCGTGTGCGTGGAGCCGCAGACCGGCCCGCCCAACGGGCTCAACACCGCGCCCCGCCTGGTCACCCCCATCGAACCGCTGGAGACGGCGACGACCTGGACCTGGACGCGGCTTTAAGCTGACAGGCATGACTGACGACGTACGTGGCGCGCTGCTCCAGCAGATCAAGGACAAGGCCGTGGTGCACGGCAAGGTGACCCTCTCCTCGGGTCTCGAAGCCGATTACTACATCGACCTGCGCCGCATCACCCTCGACGGCGAGGCCGCCCCCCTGGTGGGCCAGGTGCTGCTCGACCTCACCGCCGACCTCGACTTCGACGCCGTGGGCGGCCTGACCATGGGCGCGGACCCCGTCGCGGGCGCGATGCTGCACGCCTCCGCCGCGCGTGGCAGGCGCCTGGACGCCTTCGTGGTCCGCAAGGCCGCCAAGGCGCACGGCATGCAGCGCCGCGTCGAGGGCCCGGACATCAAGGGGCGCCGCGTGCTCGTCGTCGAGGACACCTCCACCACCGGCGGCTCCCCGCTCACCGCCGTCGAGGCCGTCCGTGAGGCGGGCGCCGAGGTCGTCGGCGTCGCCACGATCGTGGACCGGGCCACCGGCGCCGGCGAGAAGATCACCGAGGGCGCCGGCGTGCCGTACCTCTTCGCGTACTCCAAGGACGACCTCGGTCTGGCCGACTGACTCCGGCACGTCTGGAAAGATGGGGGCGACGATGTCGTCGCCCCCAGGTCAGGGTCAAGCAGCACAGCATCCCACCCGCACATCACAAGGAGCGGACACATGCCCATCGCAACTCCCGAGGTCTACAACGAGATGCTCGACCGGGCGAAGGCAGGCAAGTTCGCCTACCCGGCCATCAACGTCACCTCCTCGCAGACCCTGCACGCCGCGCTGCGCGGCTTCGCGGAGGCCGAGAGCGACGGCATCATCCAGATCTCCACCGGTGGCGCGGAGTTCCTGGGCGGCCAGTACAGCAAGGACATGGTGACCGGCGCGGTCGCGCTCGCCGAGTTCGCGCACATCGTCGCCGCGAAGTACGACGTCACCATCGCGCTGCACACCGACCACTGCCCGAAGGACAAGCTGGACGGCTACGTCCGCCCGCTGCTCGACGTCTCCGCCGAGCGCGTCAAGGCCGGCCGGAACCCGCTCTTCCAGTCCCACATGTGGGACGGCTCCGCCGAGACCCTCGCCGACAACCTGGCCATCGGCCAGGAGCTGCTCGCGAAGGCCGCCGCCGCCAAGATCATCCTTGAGGTCGAGATCACCCCGACCGGCGGCGAGGAGGACGGTGTCACGCACGAGATCAACGACGAGCTGTACACCACCGTCGACGACGCGCTGCGCACCGCCGAGGCGCTGGGCCTCGGCGAGAAGGGCCGCTACCTGCTCGCCGCGTCCTTCGGCAACGTCCACGGCGTCTACAAGCCGGGCAACGTCGTCCTCCGTCCCGAGCTGCTCAAGGACCTCCAGGAGGGCGTGGGCGCCAAGTACGGCAAGCAGTCCCCGTTCGACTTCGTCTTCCACGGCGGCTCCGGCTCCACCGCCGAGGAGATCGCGACCGCCCTGGAGAACGGCGTCGTGAAGATGAACCTCGACACCGACACGCAGTACGCGTTCACGCGGCCCGTCGCGGACCACATGTTCAAGAACTACGACGGCGTCCTGAAGGTCGACGGCGAGGTCGGCTCGAAGAAGACGTACGACCCGCGCACCTGGGGCAAGCTCGCCGAGGCCGGCATGGCCAAGCGGGTCACCGAGGCGTGCGCCAACCTGCGCTCCACCGGCACGAAGCTGAAGTAGCGCCCCTCGCCCCACGTGACGAAGGCCCCGGGTCGGGTGACCCGGGGCCTTCGCCGTACCGCCATGCAGCACACTGAACCCATGCCCATTCACAAGGATCTGCTCGGGGGACCGCCCCCGACCCACCTGCCCGACGACCCGGAGCCGCGCGAGCTGCTGGCGAACGGCACGGCGCCCGCCGACGTCGCCGCCAAGTACCCCACGTCCTCGCTGGCCTGGGCGCAGCTCGCCGACGAGGCGTTCGAGCGTGGCAGCGTCGTGGAGTCGTACGCGTACGCCCGCACCGGCTACCACCGCGGCCTGGACTCACTGCGCCGCAGCGGCTGGAAGGGCCACGGGCCCGTCCCGTGGGAGCACGAGCCCAACCGCGGCTTCCTGCGCGCGCTGCACGCCCTGGCGCGGGCGGCACAGGCGATCGGCGAGCAGGAGGAGTACGAGCGCTGCGCGGGCTTCCTGCGGGACTCCTCGCAGACCGCGGCCGTCACGCTGGGCTGACCTTGAGCGGGCTCGCGTCGCTTGCGTCGCGGGCCCGCGCGGTCGTGCCGTCGATCGCCCTGCGGGCTCGTCCTCAATCGCCGGACGGGCTCTTGGACAGGCCGGCGCCTAGCGCAGCCGGCCCAGCTGCGCCACGTCGTACGGCACCGCTTCCGCCAGGCGCCCCGTCACCGCCTTGTTCGCCCACTCTGGGTCACCGATCAGGGAGCGGCCCACCGCGATCACGTCGAACTCGTCCCGCTCCATGCGGTCGAGGAGCAGGTCGATGCCGGTGGACGCGGTCTCCTTGGCCCAGCCCTGCGGGCCCACGAACTCCTTGTCGAGGCCGACCGAGCCCACGGACAGCGTGGCCCTGCCGGTGAGCTTCTTGACCCAGCCCGCGAGGTTCAGGTCGCTGCCGTCGAACTCGGGCAGCCAGTAGCGCCGCGTGGAGGCGTGGAAGGCGTCGACGCCCGCGTCCGCCAGCGGCGTCAGCAGCGACTCCAGTTCCGCCGGGTCGGTGGCGAGCCGCGCGTCGAAGGCGTACGCCTTCCACTGGGAGAGGCGGAATATCACCGGGAACGTCGGCGAGACCGCCGCGCGCACCGCTGCCACGATCTCCCGCGCGAAGCGGGTGCGGGACGCGAGGTCGCCGCCGTAGCCGTCGGTGCGGCGGTTGGTGGTGCCCCAGAGGAACTGGTCGATCAAGTAGCCGTGCGCGCCGTGCAGTTCGACCCCGTCGAAGCCGATCCGCTCGGCGGCCGCCGCGCTGTCGGCGAAGGCGGCGATGACCGCGTCGATGTCCGCGCCGGTCATCGTGTGACCCTTGGCCGCGCCGTCCAGACCGATGCCGGAGGGGCCCACCGAGGGCGCCGAGGGGATCGGGCCCTGGCCCTCGTCGCGGGTCACGCCCACGTGCCAGAGCTGCGGGACGATCTTCCCGCCCGCCGCGTGCACGGCCTCGGCGACCCGCTGCCAGCCCGCGAGCGCGGCCTCGCCGTGGAAGTGGGGGACGCGGTGGCTGCTGCCGGCCGAGGGGTGGTCGACGTAGGTGCCCTCGGTGACGATGAGGCCGACGCCGCCGGCCGCGCGGCGGGCGTAGTACTCGGCGACATCCGTGCCCGGCACGCCGTCGGGCGAGAACTCACGGGTCATGGGGGCCATGGCGATGCGGTTGGGCAGGGTGAGGCCGTTGATGTCGAAGGGGCGGCCGAGAACACGTGCGGCGCGTGTGTCGCTCGTTCCCGTCGCGGCGGTGGCTTCCGGCGTCGCCTCCGGCGTGCTTTCCGGCGTCGCTTCCGTGGCTTCCATGCGGCCCTCCTGGGCTCTCGGTCCGGCGTGGGGTCCGGGCTCGGTCCGGCGTGTCGCCGGGGCCGGCCGGTCCGGGGTGTCACCGGGGTCGGTCCGGCGTTCGGCTCGGCCTTCGGCCGACGTGCAGCCGACGTTCGACCGGCGTTCGTTCCGGCCCCCACTACGAATGGCGTCCTACGATGCTGACAGCACTGTATGCCTTTTGCTGTTGTCGCCTTCGGGACGGGTACCGTGAGAGGCATGAACTGGCCAGCGACCGAGCGCCACTGCCTGAGTCCCGCGCCGGGCGGCCTCGCCCTCGTCCAGGAGCTCCTGAACACCGCGCCGGCCGACCGGCCCGGCCCCGCCGACCTGCCCGACCTGCTGGCCGACGGCGCGCTCGGCGCCGCCCAGGAGTGGGCCGACGGGGCGGTGCGCGGATGGGCCCGCGAGACGGGCCGGGCCGACGTCCAGCTCGTACTGACCGACGACGACCTGCCGAAGCTGCGCTGCCTGCGGGATCAGGTGCGGCGCGCGCTGGCCGCCGGTGACCGGAGCGGGACGGCGGTGCGCTTCACCTCCGCGCCCGTGGTCGTCGGACTCGCGGGTGACGGCACGCTGACCGTGGAACCGGAGGGCGCGGGGGCGCGCTGGCTGGCCTCCGCCGTGCTCGCCGAGTCGCTGCTGGCCCAGACCTCGGGCGTGTGGCGCCGCCTGAAGATCTGCCGCAACGCCTCCTGCGCCGCCGCGTTCTACGACCGCTCCCGCAACAACAGCGGCGTCTGGCACTCGGTGCGGGGCTGCGGGAACGCCGCCCACCTGCGGGCCTGTCGGGAGCGGCGCCGCGTCCAGGACGGCGTCGGCGACAGCAGCGTCAAGCTTTAGCCCGGGTCCCGAACGGGTGTGCCTTGCCGTTTCGGGGAAAGTTGCAGAGGATGCCGGTGGGGACCGGGGCCCCCGTGCCGGTACCGGCAGGGGCGGACCGCTACCCGGAGTACGTACGAGGAGACAGCGATGTCCCCAGAGGCGCATGAGACGCCCGCCGAGACGCACGAGGCCCCGAACCTCGACTTCGCCGGCACCACTCCGTACGAGGACTACGTCCAGGCGGATGTCCTCACCCACCTCCAGCACCTGCGTTCGGACGACCCCGGCGAGATGGTCTTCCTGGTCACCACCCAGGTCATGGAGCTGTGGTTCACGGTGATCGTCCACGAGTGGGAGACCGCCGCGAGCGCCCTGCGCCGCGACGACGTCCCGGTCGCCGTGGCCGCGCTCAAGCGCAGCATCCGCGAGCTGGAGGCCCTGAACCACTCCTGGACCCCGCTGGCCGGTCTGACCCCCGCGCAGTTCAACTCCTACCGGAGTTCGCTCGGCGAGGGCTCCGGGTTCCAGTCCGCGATGTACCGGCGCATGGAGTTCCTGCTGGGCGACAAGTCGGCGTCCATGCTGGTCCCGCACCGGGGCGCCCCGCGCGTCCACGCGGAGCTGGAGAAGGCCCTGCACGAGCCGAGCCTGTACGACGAGGTGCTCAGGCTGCTCGCCCGGCGGGGGCACGCGATCCCGGACGCCGTCCTGGAGCGCGACCTGACGAAGAAGTACGAGCCGTCGCCCGAGGTCGAGGCGGTCTGGACGGCGCTGTACTCCGGCGACGAGAGCGCCGAACTGGCCCGGCTCGGCGAGACGTTGACGGACGTGGCCGAGCTGGTCTGGCGCTGGCGCAACGACCACCTGGTCGCCACCCGCCGCGCGATGGGCTCCAAGACGGGCACGGGCGGCTCGGCCGGCGTGGCCTGGCTGGAGAAGCGGGCGACGAAGAACGTGTTCCCCGAGCTGTGGACGGCGAGGAGCCATGTCTGACCTGCGCAGCGAGGCCGAGGCCTTGGACGCGAAGGACGATCTGGCCGCCAAGCGCGCCGAATTCGTCCTGGACGACACCGTCTATCTGGACGGCAACTCCCTGGGCGCCCTGCCCGCGAACGTGCCGGACCGCGTCGCGGACGTCATCGCCCGCCAGTGGGGCGAGCTGCGCATCCGCTCCTGGGACGAGAGCGGCTGGTGGACCGCGCCCGAGCGCATCGGCGACCGCGTCGCCCCACTGGTCGGCGCCGCCCCCGGCCAGATCGTGGTCGGCGACTCGACCAGCGTGAACGTCTTCAAGGCGCTGGTCGGCGCCGTGCGGCTGGCCCGCGGCGAGAGCGGCGACCACCCGGACGGGGGCGGCGAGCACCCGGGCGGGGGCGGCGAGCACCCGGGCGGGAGCGGCCGCCCCTCGGTCGGGGGCAGCGGTCACTGGGACGAGCGGGGCCGCCACTCGGACGGGGGGCGCGACGAGATCATCGTTGACGCCACGACCTTCCCCACGGACGGGTACATCGCGCAATCGGCGGCCCGCCTCACCGGCTGCCGGCTGATCCCGCTCGCGCCCGCCGAGGTGCCGGCCGCGCTCGGCCCGCGCACGGCCGCCGTGCTGCTGAACCACGCCGACTACCGCACCGGCCGCCTGCACGACCTGCCCGGCCTGACGGCGGCCGCGCACGCGGTGGGCGCCCTCGCCGTCTGGGACCTGTGCCACACGGCGGGCGCCCTGCCCGTCGGCCTGGACGAGCACGGCGTGGACCTCGCGGTCGGCTGCACCTACAAGTACCTGAACGGCGGCCCCGGTTCACCGGCCTATCTCTATGTGCGCGAGGAGCACCAGGAGCGGTTCGACTCGCCGCTGCCCGGCTGGAACGCGCACGCCGAGCCCTTCGGGATGCGCCCCGACTTCGAGCCCGCCCAGGGCGCGGTGCGCGGACGCGTCGGCACGCCGGACATCCTGTCCATGCTCGCCCTGGAAGCGGCCCTCGACGTCTGGGACGGCGTCTCGGTCGACGCGGTACGGGCCAAGTCCCTCGCCCTGACGGACTTCTTCCTGCGGTGCGTCGAGGCGTACGTACCGCGCGGCCTGGTGGAGTCGCTCACCCCGGCCGCGCACGCCGAGCGCGGCAGCCAGGTCGCGCTGCGCTGCGCGGACGCCGGCGACGTCATGAAGCGCCTGGTCGAACAGGGTGTGGTGGGCGACTTCCGCGCGCCGGACGTGCTGCGCTTCGGCTTCACCCCGCTGTACGTCTCCTTCGCCGACGCCGAGCGGGCCGCCCGCGTCCTCGCGCGGACGCTGGCGGCGTGATGCCGGGGCGCGCGCCGGGCTGGTAGCGTCCGGCGGATCTTGGTCCCGTTCCCCCGCGTCCGGGGGGACGGGACGTGCCCGCCAGCCGCACTGTTGTGGAGAGGTTGCCGCATGCCGGACGACGCCGCCGTGGCCCGCGATGCCGCCGAGGCCGAAGCCGCCTTCTCGCACCCCGTCGTGGAGCCGGACGCCACCGCCGCGTACGGCGCGCACCCCGACCAGGTCATCGACTTCTACGCGCCCCGGGGCGACACCCCCCGGCCCGCGCCGCTGGTCGTCACCCTGCACGGCGGCGCCTGGCGCGCGCCGTACGACCGGTGGCACCTGACGCCGTTCGCGGACTTCCTCGCGCGCCGGGGCTTCGCGGTGGCCAACGTCGAGTACCGCAGGGGCAGCCCCATCCCGGCCCAGGGCGGCACGGCCCCGGTGGCCGGGCGCTGGCCGGAGACCTTCGACGACGTGGCCGCCGCCTTCGACGCCCTCTTCCCGCTCGTACGCGAGGCCCTGCCGTCGGCCGACCCGCGCCGCACGGTCGTCACCGGGCACTCCGCGGGCGGCCACCTCGCGCTGTGGGCGGCCGCACGGCACCTGCTGCCCGCCGACGCGCCCTGGCGCACCGAGCGGCCCGCCCCGCTGCGGGGCGTCGTCGCGCTCGCGCCCATCGCGGACTTCACGGCCGCCGAGGAACTGGACGTGTGCGGCGGCGCCTGCACCCAACTCCTGGGCGGCAGCGCCAGGTTCGCGGGCCGGCTGCCCTACGCCGATCCCGCCTCGCTGCTCCCGACGGGCATCGCCACCGCCCTCGTGCAGGGCCGCGACGACATCGTCGTGCCGCAGGCCGTGGCCGAGGCGTACGCGGCCGCGGCGGCCGCGGCGGGCGAGGTCGTGGGCCTCACCCTTCTTGCGGACGTGGGCCACTTCCCGCTGATCGATCCGGCGGCGGACGCGTGCGCGGTGGTCGCGGAGGAGATCGCGCAGCTGGCGTTCTGAGCGGGCCCCGCGCGGCGGCCCGGGGATACCCGTCATACCTGAGAGCTACGCGGCAGGTGCATACCCCGGTGTGATGCGGGTGACAGAGCCCGATCCATAACTTCCCTTCCATGGACGCGAGTCGGAGCACCGGCCCGCGCGGTGGAAGGGAAGCGCGATGAGGATCAGTGCCGGGCGGCTGCGCCGCACTCTGCTGGCGGCCGGTGTCACCGCGGCGGTGGCGTTCCCGCTGTCGGGTGCCGCCCGCCCCGAGATCCCGGCCCCCGCGCCCGCCGCCCTCGGCCACGTCACGGCCCGGGAACTGCCCGCCGCGTACGAGGCGAACAGGGCGAACGCCGCCGAGGCCGCCCGCATGGCCGAGCGGTACGGAGCGCGGGAACGGGCCGCCGGACTGCGCGCCATGGCCGCGCCCGACCGGCACTTCCTCGCCTTCGACGGGCGGGGCGCGGGCCGCACCGCCGAGGTCTTCGGCGACCTGGCGGACGCCGGGCGCGTCGCCGTCCTGGTGCCGGGCTCGGACACCTCCCTCGACACCTACGGCAGGCTGCGCGCCGGTGCGCTCGCCCTGCACCGCGAACTGGGCCCGGGCACGGCGGTCGTGGCCTGGCTCGGGTACGAGACGCCGGGTACGGTCAGCCCCGCCGTGCTGACCACGGGCCGCGCGGACGGCGCGGCGCCCGCGCTGCGCTCCTTCGTCGCCGACCTGCACGGCGTCAACGCCCGCGCGCGGGTGTCCCTGCTCTGCCACTCCTACGGCTCGGTGGTGTGTGCGAGCGCCGCCTCGGGGCCGCACACCCTGGACGTCGCCGACATCGCGCTCTACGGCAGCCCCGGCACCGGCGCCGACCAGGCCGCCGACCTGAACACGGGGGCCCGGATCTGGGCCGGCCGCGGCACGGACGACTGGATCGCCGAGGTGCCGCACACCAGCGCCGACCTGTTCGGCACGACGGTCGGCTTCGGCACCGACCCGCTCTCCGCCGACTTCGGGGCCCGTGTCTTCCCGGCCGGGGACGGCGGCCACAGCGACTACCTCCGACCAGGCTCCGTGTCGCTGCACAACCTCGCCCGGATCGTGCGCGGGGACGCCCCGGAGGCCGGCCATGCGTGACCTGGTGCGGCGGATCGAGGCCGGTACGCCTCCCGGGCGGGACCGCGCCGTCGACGCCCTGCGGGCCCTGGCCATCCTCGGTGTGGTGGGCGGCCACTGGCTGGTCACGGCGCTGGTGTCGGACGGCGGAGCCCTGCGCGGCGCGAGCCCGCTGCGGCACCTGCCGTGGCTCGCCCCGATCTCCTGGGCCTTCCAGACGCTGGCCGTGTTCTTCCTGGTGGGCGGCCAGGTGGCGGCGAGGAGCCACGCGTCGGCGCGGGCGCGGGGGACCGGCCACCTCCCGTGGCTCGCGGCCCGGCTCGGCCGTCTCTTCCGGCCGGTCACCGCCGTGCTCGCGGTCTGGACCGCCACAGCGTGCGCCCTCCTCCTGACCGGCACGGACCCGGACACGGTGCACACCCTGCTCAAACTGGTGCTCTCCCCGCTGTGGTTCCTGCTGGTCTTCGCCGCGCTCACCGCGGCCACCCCGCTGGTGGCGCGGCTCAACCCGCTGTGGCCGCTGGCCGTCGTCCTCCACGTCGATCTGCTGCGGTTCGGCTTCGGGGGCCCGGCCTGGCTCGGCTGGATCAACGTGGCGGCGGGCTGGCTCGTGCCCTACACCCTCGGCACGGCCTGGGCGCGGGGCGGGCTGACGCACGTCTGCGGGCGGGTGCTGCTCGTGGGCGGCGCGGCGGCCACCGCCGTACTGGTCCTGTGGGGCGGCTATCCCGCCTCGATGGTCGGCGTCCCCGGGGCGGCGGTGTCGAACCTCGATCCGCCCACCCTGGCCGCCGTCACCTTCGGCCTCGCCCAGTGCGGGCTCGCGCTGCTGCTGCGGGAGCCGTTGCGGCGGTGGACGCGCACGCCCCTCGCCTGGGCGGCGGTGGCCCTCGCCAACCTCTCGGCGATGACGATATTCCTCTGGCACCAGACGGCCCTGATGGCGGTGACCGCGCTCGGCCTGCTCGCCGGCGCACCGCTGCCGGGACTGCACACGGTGCCGGACGGACTCGGCTGGGTGCTCGCCCGCCTTGCCTGGCTGCCGGTGTTCGCGGTGGCCCTCGCGGTCTGCTGGGCGGCGTTCCGTACGCAGGAGCGCGGGGGTCCGCGGCGCGGCGAGGGAGGCTCCCGGGTGGTGCGTGTGCGCCGCGGGGCGGGGGCGGCGGCGACCGAGGGGGCGCGGCATGACTAGGGTTGATCTTGTGGACGGTGCGGGCCGCGGGGGTGGCGACGGAGAGCGGGCCGACCGGTTCCTGACCGGCGGTCTGCGTGGTCTGCGTGGGCTGCGGGGTGAGTTGTGGAACGCGGCCCTCCTGCCGCTGCCGCCGCTCGGCAGGCCCCGACGGCTGCGCTGGGCCCCGCACCTCGTGGTCCTCGGGATCACCCTCGCCACGACCATCAACAACGTCGACCAGCTGGCGCTGGTCTACCGACTCGGCTATTCGCTCGGCTGGTTCATGAGCCTGGCACAGGCCGTGGCCCTGCTGCTGGCGCTGTCGCGGCCGGCCGCCGCGTGGTGGCTGTCGCTCGGGGTGAACGTGTTCGTCGCCGCGGCGGCGCGAATCCCCTCCGGGCATGGGGCGTTCACCGCCGCCGGGGCCATGCCGCCCGATCAAGGCGGTGAACCCTGGCCGTGGTCGCCTCCCTCGTTCATCGCGCACGCCGCCGTGACGCTGCTGCTGGCGCTGCGGCTGTCGGCCAGGGCCGCCTGGGCGGCGTACGTCCTCGGTGTCGGGGTGCCGTTCCTGCTGCAACAGACGATCAGCCCGGGGCCGTACGACACGACGGTGCCGCTCTCCGCGCTCGTGTTCGGGGCCGTCACGCTGATCGGCACGCTGCTGCGCGCCCGCCGCGAGACCCGCAGCCAGCTCGTCCGGCAGACGACGCTCACCGCCGAGGAGCGCGCCCGGCGCACGCTGCTGGAGGAGCGCAGCCGCATCGCCCGTGAGCTGCACGACGTGGTCGCCCACCACATGTCCGTGATCTCCATCCAGGCGCAGGTCGCCCCGCACCTGGTCAAGGACCCGCCCGACGAGCTGCGGGAGAACCTCCGGGGCATCCGGGAGAACGCCCTGGAGGCCCTCACCGAGCTGCGCCGGGTCCTCGGCGTGCTGCGCTCGGAGGACCCCGAGGACCCCGACGGCGCCCCGCAGGCCCCCCTGCCCACCCTGGACCGCCTCGACGGCCTCCTCGACAACGCCCGGATGGCCGGACTGACCGTCCACGGCGGCTTTCCGGCCGGCGGGGAGCGGCGGCCGCTGCCGCCCGGCGTGGACCTGTCGGCGTACCGCATCGTGCAGGAGGCGCTGAGCAACGCCATCCGGCACGCGCCGGGGTCGACGGTGCGCATAGCCCTCGCGCACGGCGGGGCCGGTCTGCGCGTGCGCGTCACCAACACCGCCGCGCGGGAGCGGGTCCCGCCCTCGCCGGGCGCCGGGCACGGGCTGCTCGGCATGCGGGAGCGGGCCGCGATGCTGGGCGGTGACCTCGCCGCCGGCCCCCTGCCGGACGGCGGCTACGAGGTGTCCGCCTTCTTGCCGACGAACGTTTCGCCGACGAACGGGGAGAGCCAGTGAGGGACACGATCCGGGTACTGATCGCCGACGACCAGATCATGGTCAGACAGGGCTTCACGGTCCTGTTGAACGCGGAGCCGGACATCGAGGTGATCGGCCAGGCGGTCGACGGGCGGGACGCGGTCGCCCAGGTCGGCGAGCTGACGCCCGACGTGGTCCTGATGGACATCCGCATGCCCGAGCTGAGCGGCATCGAGGCCACCCGCCGCATCACGGCCGCGCTGCCCGAGGTGCGCGTCCTGGTCCTGACGACGTTCGACCTGGATGAGTACGTGTACGAGGCGCTGCACGCGGGCGCGTCCGGTTTCCTGCTGAAGGACGCCTCCGCGGACCAGCTCGCCGAGGCGGTGCGCGTGGTGGCCGCCGGGGACGCGCTGCTCGCGCCCGGGATCACCCGGCGCCTGATCGCGGAGTTCTCCCGCCTGGACGGCGGGGGGCGCGGCCCCCTCAGGTCCCGCGTCGGCGAGCTGACCGGGCGCGAGACGGAGGTCCTCGCCCTGATCGCGCGGGGCCTGTCGAACGCGGAGATAGCGGCGGAGCTGGTCGTCGCCGAGCAGACGGTGAAGACGCACGTGGGCCGCATCCTGGTGAAGCTGGGCCTGCGGGACCGCACCCAGGCGGCGGTCTTCGCCTACGAGTCCGGGGTGGTGCGTCCTTCCGGGCACCGGTGAGAGCGGGGGCATCGGTGCGAGCGGGTGGACCGGTGAGAGTGGGGCCTCGGTGGGAGCGGCGCGCCGGGTCCGCGTGTAGTACCTGCGACGGACCCCGCGGAACCCCTCTCGCTGTGGACGACCCGGGCCCGGCGCCCCCGTACCGTCGTCACCGTGACCGATACGACTGAGCAGCTCAGGGGCCAGGGCCCCAAGAGCCCGGAGTTCCATTTCGCGCGGGAGGCCCTCGGCGGCCTGCGCGAGGCACTGTTCCGTGACGCCTTCGCCTACCGGCTGCTGCCCCCGCGGACGGCGGGCGGCGGGGCGGCCCGCCTGCTCCCGGAGCGGATACGCCCGTACGCCGTCTGGATCCGCCACGCCCTGGTGGTGGCCGCGGCCCTGATCACCATGTTCATCTCCTACCGGATGGCCCTCGCGGGCGGTGGTGCCCCTTATGTGGCCGTCAGCCTGATCCCGGCGGCAGCCGTCCTGATGACGCTGGTCAGGCCGGTGGGCGCGTTCTGGGTGTCGCTGGCGTCGACGCTGCTCACCGCGGCGTTCGGGAACACCTGGGACGGCTGGCCGTGGACGCCCGAGGCCTTCTTCGCGCACATCGTGGTGATGGTCGTGGTCGCCGCCCGCACCCGCCCGCGCACCGCCCTGTGGATGTGGCTCACCACGGCGGCGTACGCCCTGGCCGCCGAGGTCCTGCTGGACTTCGGCGCCAACGGCTACGCCGGGTCCGACGCCCCGGCGATGCTGTTCTGCTCGGCGCTCGCGCTGCTCGTCACCACCCTCGCCCATGTGCGCAGCGAGGCCCAGCGTGAGGTCACGGTGCAGCGCACCGTCACCGCCATCGAGCGCGGCAAGCGCACGCTCCTGGAGGAGCGCACCACCATCGCCCGCGAACTGCACGACGTGGTCGCGCACCACATGTCGGTGGTCGCCATCCAGGCGGAGGCCGCGCCCTACCGCGTGCAGGACCCGCCGCCCGAGCTGGAGCAGGCGTTCGCGACGATCCGGGAGAACGCGGTGGCGGCGCTGACCGAGCTGCGCCGCCTCCTCGGTGTCGTACGGGCGGAGGACTACGAGGCGCCGGACGCCCCGCAGCCCACCCTCGCCGACCTCGACCGCCTCCTGGACAACGTCCGGGACGCGGGCCTGAGCGTCGACAAGGTGATCACCGGGGCGGTGCGGGAACTGCCGCAGGGCGTGGAGCTCTCGGCGTACCGCATCGTGCAGGAGGCCCTCAGCAACAGCCTGCGCCACGCGCCCGGCGCCCCGGCCCGCGTGGAGGTCGGCTACGTCCTCGGCGGCCTCGGTCTGCGCGTCGTCAACGGCCCGGCGACCGGCCTGGCCAAGCCGTCCCCGGGGGCCGGCCACGGCATCACCGGCATGCGCGAGCGCGTCACCATGCTGAACGGCGAGATGACGGCCGAGGCGACGGCCGAGGGCGGGTACGAGGTCACCGTCTTCCTGCCGGTGCCCTTCGCCGACCGGCCCGAGGCGGCGAAGGAGGACGTCGCATGACGATCCGCGTGCTCATCGCGGACGACCAGATGATGGTCCGCGAGGGTTTCTCCGTCCTGCTGGGCGCCATGCCCGACATCGAGGTCGTCGGGGAGGCGGTCAACGGCCGCGAGGCGGTCGAGCGCGTGCGCGAACTGGCCCCCGACGTCGTCCTGATGGACATCCGCATGCCCGAGCTGAACGGCATCGACGCGACCCGGGAGATCGTCGCGGCCGAGGGCACGTCGAAGGTGCTCGTCCTGACGACGTTCGACCTGGACGAGTACGTGTACCAGGCGCTGCGCGCGGGAGCCTCCGGGTTCCTCCTCAAGGACGCGTCGGCGCGCCAACTGGCCGAAGGCGTCCGGGTGGTGGCCTCCGGTGAGGCGCTCCTGGCGCCGACCGTCACGCGCCGCCTGATCACGGAGTTCTCCAAGATGGCGCAGACGCCGCGCCTTTCGGCGGCGGTCCAGGCGCAGCAGTACGGCGAGCTGACCGAGCGCGAGACGGAGGTCCTGGTGCTGATCGCGCAGGGGCTGTCGAACGCGGAGATCGCCTCGCGCCTGGTGGTCGCCGAGTCCACGATCAAGACGCACGTCAGCCGGGTCCTGGTGAAACTGGGGCTGCGGGACCGCACGCAGGCGGCGGTCTTCGCGTACGAGGCGAGGCTGGTCACACCGGGCTGACGGACTTCCGGTCGCCCCTCCGGGCGGGCTGCGGCACCCCCCGGAGGTCTGTCCGCTCCCCCTGGGACCCCATAGCGTCGCGCCATGACGCCCGTACCGTTCGATCCCTCCGAGGTCTTCACCCCCGACGCGCCGGAGTTCGTGGCCGACCCCTGGCCGGCGTACGACCGGCTCCGCGCGGCGGGCCGCGCCCTCCACCACGCGCCGACCGACCAGTGGCTGATCCCGCACCACGCGGACGTCTCGGCCCTGCTGCGCGACCGGCGCCTGGGCCGGACGTACCTGCACCGCTTCACCCACGAGGAGTTCGGCCGCGCCGCCCCGCCGCCCGAGCACGAGCCGTTCCACGTCCTGAACGACAACGGCATCCTCGACCTGGAGGCGCCCGCGCACCCCCGCATCCGCCGCCTGGTCGCCAAGGCCTTCACGCCCCGCACGGTCGAGCGGCTGCGCCCCTACATCGAGGAGCTGGCGGACGAGCTGGTGCGCGCGCTGGTGGCCGACGGGGGCGGTGACCTCGCCACGAGGGTCGCCGAGCCGCTGCCGGTCGCGGTCATCGCCCAGCTGCTGGGCGTCCCGGAGAGCGACCGGCCGCTGCTGCGGCCCTGGTCGGCCGCGATCTGCGGGATGTACGAGCTGCGCCCCTCCGAGGAGACGGCGGCCAAGGCGGTCGCCGCATCCGTCGAATTCTCCGCTTACCTACGGGAGTTGATCGCCGTCCGCCGCAAGAGCCCGGGGGACGACCTGATCTCGGGGCTGATCGCGGCCCACGAGGACGGACAGTCGCTCGGCGAGCAGGAGATGATCTCCACCTGCGTGCTGCTCCTGAACGCGGGACACGAGGCGACCGTCAACGCCACGGTCAACGGCTGGCACGCGCTGCTGCGCCACCCCGACCGGCTCGCCGCCCTGCGCGCGGACCCGGCCGGCCTGCTGCTCACGGCGATCGAGGAGCTGCTGCGCCACGACACCCCGCTCCAGCTGTTCGAGCGCTGGGTCCTGGACGACATCGAGATCGGCGGCGTGCGCATCCCGCGCGGCAGCGAGCTGGCGCTCCTCTTCGGCTCCGCCAACCGCGACCCCGCCGTCTTCACCCGCCCCGCCGAACTGGACCTGGCCCGCCGCGACAACCCTCACATCTCCTTCGGCGCGGGCGTCCACTACTGCCTCGGCGCCCCCCTGGCCCGCATGGAACTCGCCGCGTCGGCCCGGGCGCTGCTGCGCCGGGCCCCCGCCCTGCGCCTCGCCGCGGAGCCGGTCCGCAGACCGAACTTCGTGATCCGCGGCTTCGAGGAACTGCTCGTCGAGGTGTGACTGCGCATCTTGCGCGCACCACACGTCGACCGGCGGACCGGACCGTACGAGCGGTCCGGTCCGCCGGAAGGGCGGCGCGCTATCTGCCGCCGGTCTGCCAGAGCGTGACCGCCAGCGCCGTGCACGACGTGATGGCGGCCAGGGACGGCAGCGGCCAGCGGCTGCGCTCCAGGGCGCCGAGGCGGTCCTCGTGTTCCGAGAGGGTCTTGTCGGTCTGGTCGGCCCGCTGCAACAGGAGCGCCAGATCCCCCCGGGTGGTCGCGAACCCCACGTCCACGGAGCGCCTCAGCCGCTCCAGCTCCAGGGGGACGCTGCCCGTCTCAACCGCCATCGTCCGCCCCCTCGCCGGCCGACCCGCGCAGCCACGGGGGCAGCAGCGCTTCGACGGCCGGTACCGACATCAGCCGGCTCAGCCCGGTGGCGAAGGCGACGAGGGCCGCGAGCACCGGTACGTCGGCGATGCCCGGGTCCGCCGCGAGCAGCGGCAGGGCGGCGAGCAGCGTGAACAGCGCCTGTACGGCGGTGCGCAGCGCCCTGCGCGTGGTGTCTTTCTCCATGGTTCTCCTCGGTTCTCCTCGGTGCTCCTCAGTGCTCCTCCCAAGGGGTCGGCCGCCGTCAAGGCCGCGGTACGCGCAGGCGGTCCCAGCTGGCCCGCCCCGGCACCCCGTCGGCCGCGCCGCCCCGGTAGCCGAGCTTGTGCTGCCAGGCGGCGTACGAGGCGCGGTCGGCCTCGGTCCACTCGGGCCCGGGCCCGATCTCGTACCGTCCGCAGCCCTCCTCGACCAGGCGGCGGCCGACCGCCGTGCACAGCGTGCTGCGCCGGCCGACCGTGAAGAACGCCGCGCCGGGGAACGGGGCGTACGCGGGGGAGGGGGTGTGGTCGCCCGGCGGCCCGGAGCCGAGCCGGGCGGCGACTCGGCCGCGCATCACCGGCATGGAGAAGGACGGGTCGATCTTCCTGCGGGTCCACTCCTTGTGGGCGATCACGCTCGCCCCCGTCCAGCCGTGCGCACGGCACAGGGCCGCCGACAGGCGCTCCACCGTGTCGAGCTGGGCGGCGGGGTAGGGGTCGCGGCCGGTGCCGAGGTTCTCGATCTCGAAGCCGTAGAAGCGGGCGTTGCCGTCCACCGCGTCGGGGCCGGGCCGGGACGGCGGTGCCTTCGAGGCGCGGACCGCGTCGAGCACCGCGCTGGAGCCGTTGCCCGCGTGGTTGGTGCGGCCGTATCCGACCAGGTGGAGCGTGCCGTCCTTGGCGATCAGGCCGACACACAGCGGGCCGGGCAGGTCGGGCAGGCCGTGCCGGCAGACGGCGAGGCTGTCGCGGCCGGCGGTGTGGTGCAGCATGACGCCGTGCACCGGCCCCCAGGGGCCCTTGTGGTTGCGGTTGTGCGTCCTCCAGTCGCCGTGTTCTCTCACGCGGACGCCCTCGCCGCGCAGGGCGCGGACGAGGGCGTCGGGGGTCAGAGGTGTGGCCATAGGGGCCTCCTCGGGTGTGTCAGTTCAGGGCGGTGATGGTCAGGAAGCGGTTGGTGAAGGTGGCGGTGGCGGCAGTGGTCCGGTAGGCGCCGGTCACGGTGTAGGCGGCGCCGGCGGTGAGGCCGGAGAGCGGGAACTGGCTGCTCGCCGAGACCGGGTTGGTGCCGCCGACGACGGCCGCGCGGTTGTCGGCGGCGGCGAAGACGACCCTGGTGCCCTGCTTCACGGAGGCCGAGAAGTGCGCCAGGCCCGCCGCGCTGTTGTTGATGCGGGCGCCGACCGTCAGGAGCGCGATGCCGGACGGCGGGGCGAGGAACGTGACGGCGAACGGCTCGGTGACGCCGGTGAGGGTCTCGACGTACGTGGTGGACGTCGTCGTACCGCTGAGGTTGCTGAACCAGTGCACCGGGCCGGGCACGAGCGGCGCCCACTGCCGGGCGGCGGTGAAGTGGTAGTAGCGGCCCGGGTTGTTGAGCCAGGTGAGCATGCCGGGGATCGGGTCGCTCACCTTCGCGTCGCGGGCCGCGGCGTCGGCGAAGCGCAGCACGGTGCGCCCGTCGACGGCTTCGGCGAGGGACTGGAGGTGGACGGGGATGTTGGCGTTGTCGGCGGGCTGCGGGTAGGGCAGGCTGCCGAGCGGGGTGAGAGCGACCATGGGTTCGATTCCTCCTTGGAGCGGGCACGGGCACGGGCACGGGGGCGGGGGTGGCGCGGGGGGCTCAGCCGTCGAGCGGCGGCGGCAGCGTCTCGTTCGGGTCCATGCCCTCGTCGTCGGCCGCCACGAGGGGGTCGTCGATCTGCACGGGCCCGGGCGGCGGCACGTACGTACCGGGCGGCAGCACGGCCCCGTCGGCGTCCTCCTCGTTCATGGCGAGGCTCCCGTCCTCGTTCATGTCGTGGCCCCCGTCGTCGTCAGGAGCGTCCGGTAGCTGAGCGCCGCCGTGGTGAGGGCGTCGAGCGTCGCGTACTGGGCGGTGAGCCGCTGGTACGTCCGCTGCGTGCCGTGGGCGGGGTCCACCGGCCCGTCGGGGGTGAGCCCGTCGTCGGCGGGCGCGCCGTTGTAGGCGGTGCCGCGCAGGGTGAGGGTCTGCTGCGGGGCGCTGCCCGCGGCGCACGTGGTGCGGATGCCCACCACCCAGGCGAGGGTGTCCAGTTCGGCGCCCGCGGAGTCGCGCACCCGCACCACGTCGCCGAGCTGGACGCGCGGGTCGTGCAGGATCTCGACCTCGCCGAGGAGCGGCACGGGGTAGCGGCCGGCGGCGAGCATGGCGTCCGCGAGGGCGGCGGCGCTCGTGGACGTCTGCACCCAGTCGGTGGCGGGCGCCGTGTACTGCTGCTTGCCGTAGTGCTGCTGGCTGGTGGTGTTCCAGCGGGCGTAGGACCGCTGCCTGGGATCGGCCGACCGTTTGAGGGGCAGGACGCGCACGGAGGGCTTGCCGTCCTTGGTGACCGTCCACACGCTGGTCGTACCGCGGTTGGAGAACCGTACGAAGTAGGTCGGCCCCTCCCGCCAGCAGCTCACCGACACCTTCCCCTTGACGGCGGTGCCGCCGATCTTCGCCGTGCCGAACCGCACGCCGTGGCCGTCGTAGCTGACGGAGTCGTCCACGACCAGGAGCGGTCCGACGTCGTTCTCGTCCTCGGCCATGGCGTACTGCACGACGACGGCGGTGTTCGGCTTGATCTCCCGCACCACCGTGTCGTCCACCGCCTCGCCGCGCAGCGCCTTGATGCCGGTCCAGTCCTGGTAGGGCTGTTCGCAGTGGTTGCGGCAGGCGTCGATCTCCTCGGTGACCGTGAGCGAGGCGATGTCCCGGTTCGTGGTGACGGTGAGGTCGGGGACGGTCGGCACCGTGGTGAACCGGGAGGGACCGCGCCAGCGGAAGACGCCCTGTTCGTCGAATTCGGCGGTGGACATGCTGGCCCGGGCGATCTCGGTGATCACGTCCCACTGCGAGCCGGAGACCTTGGGGATGTCGTACAGCGGCAGTTCGGGCAGGTCGAGGACCGCGCCCTTCACCCACCACCCCTTCGGCTCCCACTCCTGGTCCGGATAGCTCGCCGTGTCCGTCCACACCCGGTCGGTGACCTGGAGGCACTCGACGGCCATGTCGGTGGTCAGGTCGATCCGGTTCAGCTCCGAGGTGGGCTGGAACGCCGACTCCTGGGTGAACGTGTACTTGCCGCCCACGCGCAGCGAGCCGTCGGGGGCGGTGAGGCGCGGCTGCACGGTCGGGGCGACGACGGTGCCGGTCGAGGAGGTGTCGACCAGGAAACCGAGGTGCCAGTTCCCGCGCAGCGAGGCCAGCTTGTCGATGCCCCAGGTGACCGTGGGCGCGGCGACGCCCGTGGTGCCCGAGGTGATGCCGACGACGCCCGTGGCGATGTCGAACGACGCCTTGATGTAGCCGGTCTTGGTGCCGCTCTGGTCGAACACCGCCGACATCTCGATCAGGTTGCCGCGCGTGAGCGCCGTGTTGACCCAGCACTCCACCAGGAAGACCTTGCCGGGCATGACGAACCGCGAGCGCGGCATCCAGGAGGCGGTGAGCCCGGTGGCTTTCGGCATCAGCGCGAGCTCGAAGGGCGCGCCCTCCTGGATCCAGTCGTACGTGGACGGGCTCGGCACCTCCTCCGGCTGGCCGTAGGTGGAGTTGAAGCCGCCGTGGAGCGAGGCGTAGAGCACGGTGAACGGCTTCTCGTCCGCCGTGTCGTCCTTGTCGACCAGCGGCGCGCGCGGGGGCGGGCAGGTGTGGATGCCGCCCTGGCGCAGGAGTTCGTCCACGCACCAGGTGGCGGTGGCCACCGGGCGGCCGTAGAGGTAGCCGTGGTAGGGCCGGGGCAGCGAGGCGGGACCGCGCAGCCGCTCGGCCCCGTCCAGGGCCTGCACGGTGACGGTGTCGCTGCCGGAGGCCGCGCCGCGCGAGCGGACCGTGCCGCGGAAGGCGGGCAGGGTGCGGCCGGCGGCCCCCGCCCGGTGGACGACCGACTGGCCGGGGCGTACGACGTCGCCCGTGGCCCGGTTCGCCCAGGCCGAGTACAGCCGTGGCGCGGGGACGCCGTCGGCGCCGCCCAGCTGCACTTCGAGCTGGGCGGACGCGCTGCCGGAGAAGGCCCGCATCGCCTCGGGGAGGTCGGTGGCGTAGGCGCGCTCGACCTTCCACGACTGGACCTGGCCGCCCAGCTCCTCGCCGCCGAGGCGGGTGGAGTGGGCGGGGACGCGCTCGGGGGCGGCGAGGGCGTGGTCGAGGGCCTCGTCAGAAGGCTGCACGGCGCACCTCCACGAGGTCGACGCTGACGTTGCGGTACGGCAGGCGGGCCGCCGGGACGTCGCTGTACGCGGTGACGGACATGGCCGGGCAGCCGTCGCCGAGGAGGTGGGCGCCGGGCCCCGTGCCCGGGTCGGCGCCCGGCTCCTCGTCGAGGGTGAGGCAGGCGCCCGCGAGCCCGAACAGACCGGTGGTGCCGGGGCGCCCGACCGGGGTCGCGAAGGCGGCGCCGGCGGGGGCGGTGCCGGTGACGGAGGTTCCGGAGGCGTGGGCGGTGCTCAGATACGTCCCGTCCGCCGCCTTCCAGTCCAGCTGGGCGGTCGCGGTGGCCGGGTCCCAGCCGGCCGGCAGGAGCCAGGACACCCGCATGCCGGGCACCACCGGCCAGCCCGCCCAGGTGCCGTGCACCCAGCCGATGGCGGCGGCCGGGTCCTGGCAGTCGGCGGTGGTGAGGTCGTCGGCGTCGCGGGCGAGCGCGACGGCGCCGTTCATGGTGAACCAGTGGTCCCGGCCGCCGGGGCTGTCCGACTGGCCGGCCGCCTGGTGGGGGTCGAGGAGGTTGACGGCGGCGGGGTCGAGCACGACGAGCGGGCCCCGCCCGGTGCCGACGCGGCGGGCGAGGCGGTCCAGGTGCCGGGCGTCGCCGGGCTCCAGCCAGTCGAAGGAGAATTTCAGGCGGCGGGTGGTGCGGGTGGGGGCGAAGGTGGTGACGCGCCCTTCGAGCGCCTTGAACTCGGTGACGTTCAGCTCGGCGGTGCGCTCCCAGCTCTTCGCCGCCTGACGTATTTCCCGGAGCCGGCCGGGGGCTCCGATCCACAGGTTCCTGGCCATGAACTCCTCCTGTTCTGTAGTGATGCGCGGCGTACGGCGCACGACACGGCGCATACGGCGTACGGGCCTACGGCGGGCCGCGCGGTTACCTGCGGGCGAGGGCGCGTTGCCCGGCGAAGACGGCGCGGGCGATGGTCTGCGAGTCGACGTCGACGTGCACGGGCCGCTTGGCGAGCCGCTCCATGACGTCGGCGAGGCGGCGCAGGGCGGCGGTGTTGCCGCCGCCGCGGCCGATCATGCTCTCCAGGCGGGAGAGCGGGATGACGGCCTCGGACTCGCCGGCCTCACCGACGAGGGCGAGGGTGCCGCCGCTTCGCGCGCGCACGACGCCGCCCTGGGCGAGGTGCGGGACGGGCACGTGCAGGCGCGGGAACCCGAAGGACTTGCCGCCCCACTTCGGCACCCAGCTCGGAATGGAGATCTTGATCCCGGCGAGGACGCCGAACACCCCGTTCAGGGCGGACGCCAGCCCCTGGATGGGCGCCAGGATGAGATTGCCGAGGCCCTTGACCAGCGGCTTGATGAAGTCGACGGCCGAGCGGGTGCCGGACTTGATGCCGTTCCAGGCGGCGGTCATGCCCCGCTTGAGGGCGGCGGTGACCTTGTCCATGTTCACGAACTGGGCGATCAGCGGGGCGGCCAGGGTCATGATCAGCCCGAACGGGCTGGCCGCCATGGCGAGGTTCAGCCCCTTCTGGGCCACGCTCGCCCCCTTGAGGCCCTTGCCGAGCCCGCCCATGGACTTGCCGCCCTTGTCGGCGTTCTTGCCGGCCTTGCCGACGGACTTCTCGACGGCGTCGGCCTGGCGCTGCACGTCGCGCAGGGCGGTCCTGGTGCGGTTGGCGGCGCCGCGCAGCCCGTCCAGGGCCTTCTTGAAGCCGTCGCTTCCCTTGCGGGCCTTGGAGAGGGCTCCGTCGGCGGTTCGCAGGCCGGTGTTCAGTTGGCGTACGGCGCCGCCGCTGTTGTTGGCGGAGGTGCGCAGCCGTCCCACGGCGGTGGCGGCGGTCCCGGAGGACGTGCCGAGCTTGCCGACGGCGGTGGCGGCGGTGCCGGCCGGCCGACCGAGGGTGCCGACGGACCTCGCGGCCGTCCCGGTCGACTTGCCCAACGTGCCGATCTCGGACGCGGCTTGGCGGGCCGCCCCGCGCAGGCGGCCCAGTTGGGTGGCCGCGGTTCCTATGGACTGGTTCAGTCCCATGGTGTCTTCTCCTCGCTCGCCGCGTCAGAAGCGGGAATTGAGCCGGGTGATCTCGTCGTTCAGGTGCTGCACGGCGGCGTTCGCCTGGGTGGCCTCGCGGCGCAGCGCGCTGACCTGACTGCTCCGCAGCCCTTCGAGCTGACTGTTCTGCCGGCTGTTGGCCTGCCGTACCTCGGAGAGGTCGGCTTTGCGGCGGAGCTTCTGGTCGACGTCGCGGGAGAGGTCGCTCACCCGTCGGTCGACGCGGCCGGCCGCCTCTTTTCCTTCGTTGGCCAGGCGTTTGGCGGCACCGATGTCCTCGGCCAGCTGATCCGGCAACTGGCGGAGACTTCTGAGCTTCTTCTTCTCCCTCTCGGCCATGAAGTCGTATTCGAAGTTCGCCAGCTTGAAGCCGCCGGACAGGAGGGTGGCCTCGCCCGAGACTCCGGTCAGGGACGCGGCCGCACCCGTGGCGGCACCCGCCGCGCCGACCGTTTCCCCTTTGGCCCAGCCGTGTTCGAACTTGGTCGTGAACTCCTGGATCTGCTTCTCAAGGTCTGTCACCCTGTCCTTGATCGGCTTCACGTCACCTTCGCTCATCTGGCATTTCCTCTCGAAAGGTTCCTGAATGTCCGATAGTTCGTCGGGGTATTTCTCCGGACGCGGAAGGGACGAGTTCGACATACCGGCTTCTCGCTCCGGAAAGGTCCTGCTCGCGGAGGCCTGGGGCAGAGCGTTCGGGCGGGGCTTCTCGATCGACGGTGATTACACGGAGGGCGGCATCACCCTCCGGGAACGCGTCGGGGAGTCCGGGTGGGGAAAGGACCGGGCCCACCTGGTGATTCCGGCGCAATACCACCGGCTCGCCATATCCGACGGTGTGCACAGGCCGGGGCGCTGGCACATATCCCTCGGTGAACTGTCGGACGCGCCCCCGCTGGCGCCGGAGAATGCCGGGAACACTTCCCGCGTCTATGCCCACCACGGGGAAAAGACGGAGGCGGACGTCGATTTCGAGGGCCACGGTTCCGTCTGGCTCTACGACTTCCAAGGGCGCGGGGAAAGGAAGCTGATCGAGCACACGGGCAAGTTCCGCGGCACGATCGTCATCCCGGGCCCGGGACTCGTCGCCGTGGGCGGCGGCCACGGGGGCGCGCTGCGGTGGGGCTCCCTGCCCCCGTGGAAGGTGACCCTGCGCCGGAGGTGACGGGGGACGACCGGTGCGACCAGGCGGCTTCCGCTCGTCAGGAGAAGAAGGCGGCCAGCTGATCGGCGGTCGGCCTCGCGACGGGCGCGGGGACGTCGTCCGGGGCGGGAGCGGGGCCTGCGCCGGGGGCGGTGGCGGGCTCAGGGGCGTCCCCGGTGGCCGCCGCGTCGGCCGTACCCGGCCGCGGCACCGGCTTCGGCGGCTCCAGGGGATCCGCGTCCTCGTCCCGGTTGACCGTGGCGAACATCCAGTTGGCGTCCGCCAGTTGGTCCACCACATGGGCGAGGAGATAGTCCCCCACCGCCCACTCCGCCGCCTCCCCCTCCGTCTCGCGGGCCACCGCGCTGTCCCGGGGCAGGTGCCGGATCAGGAGCGCGAGGCGGCGCGAGGAGAGCCTGCCGCGGTGCCAGTCCAGCAGGTCGAGGCCGTAGTGGCGCAGCAGGTCCGCCTCAAGGGCCTCGGCGTGTTCGTCGACGAACACGCCGAGGCTCAGCCTTCCCCCAGGCCGAGCCCGGTCTCCTTGCCGTACGCCTCCAGGATCGCCGCGATGTCCTGCATCGTGACGTCGTGACGCTCGAAGCGGGCGAACTGCTGCTCGCCCAGGAGCAGTTCGAGCAGTCCGTCCACGTCGTTGTCGTCCAGGTCCCGCAGCTCGCGCGCGGTGGCGCGGGTCAGTTCGGTCGGCAGCTCGAAGGTCTCGGAGTCGAGCTCGAAGGTCCAGGCCCGGCCGAGCGCTTCGAGGCGCTGGGCGCGGGCGGCGTTGACGTTGAAGCCGGCCACGGTTGTCTCCTTGGGCAGGGCGACGCCCGGCCGTGCTGGGGGGCACGGGCCGGGCGTCGCGGGGATCCTATGCGGTCGCGTACGAGCGCGACCGCCGGTTGCTCGCCGTCAACAGGCGTCGGCGGCGGGCCTCGTGTGCCTCGGTCGGCTCACGCGTAGGACGTGGCGAGTTCCTTGATGCGGAAACTGGCCAGCGGGGCCCGGTCGTCCTTGGCGAGGGCCGTGAAGGTCACGCCCAGCTTCACCGCGCCGGTCCGGGTCAGGCCGATCTCCTCGGTCTCGGTGACCTGGCCGCGCGGCACCACGAAGCGGTACTTCGACGCGCCGTCGACGAACTCGATGCCGAGCGCCCGCTCGTCCGGGGTCGGCGTGTTGGCGAGGTCGTACGAGAACTCCTTGAGCTCGTTCTCCACCACGGTCCCCGGCGCAGTGGTCACCGCCTTCACCTCGCCGCCGCCCATGAAGAAGGCGAGGGTCGCCTTGTTCAGCTGGAGCAGCTGGAACTTCACGGTGAGGTCGCGGTCGGAGTAGATGAACCGCGCCGGGCTCACCGACTGCCAGGTGTCCACCGGGTCGATCTTGTCCTTCTTGTTGAACTTGATGCCGTCGGTCGTGGTGTAACCGAGGTCCGTCCACTTGGTGGTGTCCCAGTCGACGGTGGCGTTGGCCGGGGCGTCGGTGCCGGCGGGGGCGATCAGGACGCGTCCGGTACCGGCGACGCGGATCTCCTTGCCGTTGTTGCCTGCCATGCGTACTCCTCAGATGGGTGCGGTTGGTCGCGGGACGACGGTCCCGGACACGACGAAGGCCCCGCCGGGATGGGGCAGGGCCTGGAACTGCGTGCGGTGCGTGTAGTGCGTAGCGGGTAGGGCGTGGTGCTCACTGGGGCCGGATCGACACCCGTACCGTCGACAGGTACCGGCTTCCCGCCGGGCGGTTGTAGTCGGGCAGCCAGCGCGGTCCGTCCGTCTCGGTGACGTCGGTGACGACGGCCCCGCCGTACGAGGTGCCGGTCAGTTCGAGCACACAGGCGCGGGCGGCGAGGGAGACGCCGTGCGCGGTGGTCTTGTCCGGACCGTAGACCTCCAGGTCGAGGAGGGGCTGGTCGAGATGCCGGTCGTCGACCCACGCGCCACCGACGCGCGAGACGAGGACGGCCTTCTGGGTGCCGTCGAATCCCGGGGGCGGCCGGTTGTCGACGTCCGAACCGGCGAGCTCCGCCCGGGTCTTGAGGAAGTCGACGACGAGCCGTTCCGCGTCGGGAAAGGTCAGGATGGCCACATGGACACTCCCTGTCATCGGAGGGGATGGGACGAGTGCGGGCAACACAAAGCGGCAGGTCCGCCGCCCCTCGCCGGGGGCGCAGCTCTGCCGCTGCTCCAAGTGTGATCCAGGGGGCCCGTTCCCGCAACCGGCTTGTACGAGGGCCGGGTTGAGCCCCCGGTGGCGAAGTACGCGAGGGGCTCGCTGCCGGTACGCACGAGGGGCCCCGCACCTCTTGGGTGCGGGACCCCTCGTTCCTACGTTTCTCTCACGCGGCTGACGCGGCTGACGCGGCTGAGGCGCCACGCGCGCCGCACGCGGCTGACGGGCCGCACGCGGCTTAGGCGGCTTACGTGGGCGGCCGGGCCGCCGCCCGTGTCCGGCGGACGGCGCGCTCGGCGGCGAAGACGTCCTCCAGGCGGTACAGGGACCGCCGCCCCTGCCGCCCGGCGGCCTTCAGATGGCCGAGCTGCACCCACTTGCGGATGGTGGCGGGCGAGACGTCGGCCTCGTCGGCGGCGAGGTCGCCCGAGATCAGCGGCGTGTTCACGGTGTCCCCTCCTCGTCGAGCACGTGCCGGCACGGGGGATTCACGCACATCGCGATCCCCCGCTCCGGAAACGCCCGCAGCGAGACGCAGTCGCAGGCCGGGCAGCGTCCGGGGAGCCGCACCAGCTGCTCGGGGTCCCCGAGGGCGCGGGCGCAGCGGTGGGCCATCCGGCGCGCCTCCTCCTCGACGTGCGCCGCGAGGTCGGGCAACTCCGCCACGGAGTCGAGGAGTTCACCGAGCCGGCGCAGCCGGACCGGCACCGGGGCGGCGGAGATGCGGCGCAGGCCGAGCCGGTCGCGTACGGCCTCCTCCAGCTCGGTCACGCCGTCACCGATGTCGCGCAGGGCGTCGCTGACGTACAGGCGGACCGGGGCGACGTCGGACGCGGCGGGTCCACCGCCGCGCACCTCACGCAGGGTCCGTCCGGTGCCGGGCGTCAGCTCCGCCAGGAGCAGGGGGTAGCGGCGGCGCAGGGAGTCGATCCAGCGGGCCGCGCGGTCGACCGCGCTGTTCGCGTCACTCATCACGGCCTCCCGGCGGCCGGCTTGCGGGGCTTGACCGCGCGGCCGTTGCGCCAGAGCCGCCCGCCGCTGACCCCGTCGAACCAGCTGTGCGACGGATCGACGACGGCCTCGCACTCGCGCCGGATCGGACATTGATTGCAGGCGCGCAATACCGGCGCGGCCTCGGCGAGGGTGCGGGTGAAGACGTACTGCTGGGGGATATCGACACAGGCGGCGTCTCTGCGCCAATCGAGAGCTTCGTCCAGGGGAGCTTCCGTACGAGGAAACGCGCTGTTCAGAGCAAGTGCGGGGACAGCTGTCCGTTGAGGCATGCGCAATCCCTCCGCAGGGTATGCGAACGTATGTTCGAAAGGGCGATGCGTGATCAGAGTTCCACGCTGTGTGCGCAGGCGCAACTAAAAATGGCGTGGCGAGTGAGCGGAGTGACGAGAGGGATGGCCAGAAAGAAACGTCCGGTGGCACCCGGCCGGAACTTCCCGGCAACGCGCTGGCGCGCACGTATGTCCGTGCGCGCGCGATCGATACGCTCCCCCTGCGACGAGGGGAGAGCGACGACATGGTGTCCAGCCCGCGGGCCAGCGCCCGCAACGACCACGACGGACAGATCCGGGACAGTGGCCGGAATCGAGCGGACGAACTGGAGGAGTTCGCCGAGTGGATCGAGGGTGTGATGCGCGAGCGCGGCTACGACATCGACAGCCCGCGCGGTGGCGGCAAGTCGAAGCTGGCGGACGACGCGGGCGTGCACCGGGCGGCGGTCAGCCGGCTCGTGCAGCGGCAGAGCATGCCGGACCTGGAGACGATGCGGCGGCTGGCGACGGTGCTCGGTGTGCCGCTGCGGGACATGCTGATCCGCTCGGGCCGCCTCTCCGAGAGCGACCTGCCGATCACGGCCCCGCGGGGCGGGGACGCCGACGCCCCCCGACGGCTGAGCCCAGAGGAGGCGGCTCGGCGGATGGGGGTCCCGACGGAATTGCAGGCGGTCTTCGTGCGCGTCACGAAGGCGTTCCTGCCGCAGGACGAATAGCAGGGGCACAGAAGGAGCGCGAACATGCCGACTGACGAATCGGAGGGACCGTCGGGCCACCCGCGCCGCGACGGCGAACGCGGCGAGGGCCACGCCTGCACGTCGGAGGAACTGGCGTTCCTCCTCGGCGGCCTGCTCGTCGAACTGGGTACGAAGATCCAGGAGGCCGGCGTGGAGGGCGTACGGATCATCACGGAGGACGAGGCCCAGCAGACCCGCCTGCGCTGGTTCCGCGAAGGCTGGACCGAACACGCCCAAGCCACCAACCCCACCCCCTAGCCCCCGAGGAACGCGGGGAACGGCCCAAAACCCCAACGCACCAGCACCCGACGAACGAGCCCGACACCCACCCCCTCCAGGGGCGCGGGGAACTGCGCAAAACCCCAACGCACCCGCACCTGACCAACGAGCGCAAGGCCCACCCTCCAGGGGCGCGGGGAACTGCGCAAAACCCCAACGCACCCGCACCTGACCACGAGCGCAAGACCCACCCTCCAGGGGCGCGGGGGACTGCGCAAAACCCCAACGCACCCGCACCTGACCACGAGCGCAAGGCCCACCCTCCAGGGGCGCGGGGAACTGCGCAAAACCCCAACGCACCCGCACCTGACCAACGAGCGCAAGGCCCACCCTCCAGGGGCGCGGGGAACTGCGCAAAACCCCCACCGACCCGCACCGAGAAACCCACCCCCAGGGGCGCGGGGAACTGCGCGGCCCCCCACGAACCCGCACCCGACCAACAGGCCCGAGGCCCACCCCAGGGGCGCGGGGAACTGCGCAAAACCCCCAAAGACCCCCCGCACCCCCAGACCTCACCCCCGAGGCAACGTCAACCCCCACGCCCCCGCCCGAACCGTCCAGGTCCGCGTACGGACAGGCCCCCCAACCACCGCATCCGCACAAAAGCGAAAATCCGCCCCAGAAACGGTGACGGCCCGCGCCCACACCCCCAGAGGCCCCGCCTCCGCCCCCACGGAGACCGGCCGCACCTCGACCCGCGCCAGCCCACCCTCCCCCGCACTGATCCGCACGCCCTCGACAGGCTGGTCCAGGTCGATCAACGTGACGCCGTCCGCTTCGACCCGCAACCGCGAAGGCCCCACCCCCGCCACCGCCGCCACCCGCGAGGGCCGCGCGGCCAGAGTCCGTACGAAGGACTGGCAGGTCCGCAGCCAAGCGTGCCCCTCACCGGCACCGGCCGGGGACACACCCACGGAAAGACGGGACAGCCCAACCCGCGCCCCCGCACCCGCGCCCGCCGCCGGCACCGCCCCCACCCCCACAGGCGGAATCCGCAACTCCCCCAGCACCACCCCATCGCTCTCGTCCACCAGCAGATCCAGCCGCCGCTCGGCCCCGTCCAGGACGGCCCGCGCCGCGGCGACCGCCCCGGCGGGCACCCCGAGCGCCCGCGCGAGCGTCTGCGCGGCCCCGACGGGCACGAGGGAGAGCGTGGCGCGGGCCAGCCCCCGCTCCCGGTGCAAGGCCTGGACGGCCCGCAGCAGCGCACGGTCGTCGCCGATCACCACCGGCCGCCGCGCACCCCGCCTGGCCAGCGCTTTCGTGAAGTCCTCGGGACTGTCCGGCAGGCAGATCCGCAGGTTCGCCCCCGCACCGAGCACGTCCTTCGCGATGCGTACCGACTCGCCGTCCGCGCGTCGGGCGACCGGGTCGATGACGACTAGGAGCTGGTCGCGAGCCGACAACGTGCTCCCTTTCTTTTAGCCGTTCTTTGAGACCTCGGGTAGCATCTTTGTGCAAGAGCCCCTTGCGCTATTGCGCCAGGGGCTTCGTCTATTCCGGGGCAGCATCCGAGGCACACTCGGGCCGTACACGCCACACCCATACGGGGGCGACGGCCCCTGACCTTGGACATGCCCCGCCCGGAAGGGGTGTACGCCTGTGCCCGCACTTGTGCTGCTCGGTGCTCAGTGGGGTGACGAAGGCAAGGGAAAGGCCACTGACCTGCTCGGTGGCTCCGTGGACTATGTAGTGCGATACCAGGGCGGCAACAACGCCGGCCACACGGTCGTCGTCGGCGACCAGAAGTACGCACTGCATCTCCTCCCTTCCGGGATCCTCTCCCCGGACTGTGTCCCGGTCATCGGCAACGGAGTCGTCGTCGACCCGTCGGTCCTGCTCTCCGAGCTGAGCGGTCTGAACGAGCGCGGCGTCGACACGTCGAAGCTTCTGATCAGCGGAAACGCGCACATCATCACGCCGTACAACGTGACGGTCGACAAGGTGACGGAACGCTTCCTCGGCAAGCGCAAGATCGGCACGACCGGGCGCGGCATCGGCCCGACGTACGCCGACAAGATCAACCGCACCGGCATCCGCGTGCAGGACCTCTACGACGAGTCGATCCTGCAGCAGAAGGTCGAAGCCGCCCTGGAGATCAAGAACCAGCTCCTCACGAAGCTCTACAACCGCCGCGCGATCGAGGCGGAGCAGATCGTGGAGCAGCTCCTGGAGCACGGCGAGAACATCAAGCGGTACGTCGCCGACACCACCCTGATCCTGAACAACGCGCTGGACGAGGACAAGGTCGTCCTCTTCGAGGGCGGCCAGGGCACGCTCCTGGACGTGGACCACGGCACGTACCCCTTCGTCACCTCGTCGAACCCGACCGCCGGCGGCGCCTGCACGGGCACCGGCGTGGGCCCGACGAAGATCAGCCGGGTCATCGGCATCCTCAAGGCGTACACGACGCGGGTCGGCGCGGGCCCGTTCCCGACCGAGCTGTTCGACCAGGACGGCGAGGACCTGCGCCGCATCGGCGGCGAGCGCGGTGTGACGACCGGCCGTGACCGCCGCTGCGGCTGGTTCGACGCCCCGATCGCCCGCTACGCGACCCGCGTGAACGGCCTGACGGACTTCTTCCTGACCAAGCTCGACGTCCTCACCGGCTGGGAGCAGATCCCGGTCTGCGTGGCGTACGAGATCGACGGCAAGCGCGTGGAGGAACTCCCCTACTCGCAGACCGACTTCCACCACGCGAAGCCGATCTACGAGATGCTGCCGGGCTGGTCCGAGGACATCACCAAGGCCCAGACCTTCTCGGACCTGCCGAAGAACGCGCAGGCCTACGTGAAGGCCCTGGAGGAGATGTCCGGCGCCCCGATCTCCGCGATCGGCGTGGGCCCGGGCCGCACGGAGACGATCGAGATCAACTCCTTCGTCTGATCCGCCCGCCCCGCGAACGGGGCTCAGCTCACTCTTAGGGGTGGGTCGCACACAACGCGACCCACCCCTTTGCCATGCCCGGAAGGCTGACGGACATGACAGCGAGCGGCGTTACCGTGGAAGGGCATCTCCGTCATGCCCGAGCGAGGAGTAGGCCGATGAGTGCGCAGCCGGTGGAGCCGAGCAGGCCGACGGTCACGTATCAGCAGCTCGGCGAGTACGTCGAGGAGATCGTGGCCTTTGCGGAGTGCCGCGGCGACTTGGTGCGGGCAGACATTGCGAATCAGGAGATCACCGTCCACATGATGTCCCCCTCCAAGCCGCACGGACGCACCGTGAGCATGTTGGTACGTCAGATCGAGAACCAGGACGAGAAGGCGGTCACCTTCGCCGAGACACGGGTCGATCACCCTGGGCTGGGTCTGTGCCGCACCGCTGATTGCCTCGTCATGACCGAGGAGGCGGACGAGCGGGGCACGGAAGACTTCGCCGCGTTCGCGCCCGATGTGTCCGTCGCCATCGAGGTCGTCTCCCCCTCGAACCCGGGCAACGACCACATCACCAAGCTCCGCGACTATCCGCGCATGGGCATCCCGGTCTACGTGATCATCGACCCCCGGGACGGCACGATCACCGTGCACTCCGAGCCTGACACGTCCGCCGGGGAGCCCCGTTACGGGGACACGCGTCGCTACAAGTTCGGCGACACCGTACAGATGGGCGCCTGGTCGGTAGAAACGGGCGACTTCCCCCGCTACCGCACCTGACAGGACCGCACCCCGGCGCCTACCGCCGACGCCGGTAGTACGCGAACGTAAGAGCGAGCAGCAGCGGCCCCCACAGCGTCATCAGCCCGCTCACCGTCATGGCGAGGACGTTCCAGCCGTCGGCGTAGGGCCAGGCGTCCGGACCTTCGGTGCAGGCCAGGCGGAGCCAGTCGGCGCACAGCGCACTGAAGAGCAGCCCGGCGAGGGCCCCGGGCACGATCACGGCGGCGGGCGGAACGCGGCGCCCGCCGAGGCGGGGGAGCCAGGCCGGGAAGACCTCGCCCCAGGGGCGTACGAGGCCGAGGCTCAGCAGCGCGGCGAGTTCGGTGAGCAGACTCAGCCCGAGCACGTACGGCGTGTTCCACCACACCGGGTCCGGGGCCTCGCCGCCCATCCCGTACCCGAAGGCGAACGGCAGCCGCCACACGCAGACGGGCAGGGCGAGCAGGGAGAGGGAGCGGGCGGCCCGGACGGTCCAGGCGGACGCCGGGGCGGCGACGGTGCGGGCGGGGCGCTGGTGTGCGGCTGCGGTGGTCATGCCTCCAGCCTCGCGGCGAGCGCGGCGCGACGGATCACCTCCGTGGCCGGTCCTTCTCCCCCGCGCGGGGGAGCGCTACTCGGCCCAGGAGACGAACGCGGCCCAGGCCCCCGCCGAGACGGCGAGGGAGGGGCCCCCGGGATTCTTGGAATCCCGGACGTGCGTGGTCGCGCCGGGGGCGATCTCGACGCATTGGCCGCCACTGCTGTCGCTGTAGCTCGACTTGTGCCAGTTGTAGGCGACTTCGACGCAGTCGCCGCCGCTGTCGTTGCTGTAGCTCGACTTGCGCCACTCATAGGCGACTTCGAGGCACTGGCCGCCGCTGTCGTTGCTGTAGCTCGACTTGAACCACCGCAGAGTGCTGCTCATGACCGTTCTTCTCCTGCCAGCCGCTCGATGAGGCTCAGTGAGTCGTCCGGGCTCAGAGCCTGTGTTCGGATCTTCGCATAGCGGTGGGAGAGTTGGGCCGCCTTGGTGGGATCGCTGACGAGGTGGCTTTCGTCCTCGATCTCCAGGTAGACCACGTGGTGGTGTTCCTTGGTCTCCACCAACTTCATGTCACCGCGAGCACCGGCATGGGCGCCGCGCAACCCACGCGCCATCGGCATCACCTGGATGCTGACATTGTCCCGTTGCGCGTCCTCGGCCAGCGAGCGGAGCTGCCCGCGCAGGATGTCCCAGCTCCCGAAGGGCCGCCGCAGCACGGACTCGTCGAGGATCAGCTCGATCATCGCGGTCGGCTGCCGGTCGAAGAGGGCTCGGCGGGCCATGCGGGCCTCGACCAGCTCCTCCACCTTGTCCTCGGACAGTTTCGGATAGCCACCGCCGATCAGCGCGCGGGCGTAGTCCTGACTCTGGAAGAGCCCGTCCACAACGTACGTCTGGTACGAGGACAACGTCACCGCCTGCGCCTCCATCAGGGAGAAGTCCTTGAACTGAGGCGGGTACTTGTCCATCAGGACGTACTCGCGGGCCTTCTCGAAGACACCGAGCCCCGCGCCGATCGTCTCCCCCAATTTGACCAGCATCTGGTCACTTGGTGGCTGCGCGCACGTCTCCATCGCGCTGATCGCCGATCCGGTGTAACCGGTCATCGCGCCCACCTCGGTCTGGGAGAGCCGCTGCTGCTCCCGCAGGGCCCTGGCCAGGGCGGCGACGAGGTGGGTCACGCCGCCCGCCTCGTCCTTGTTCGCGGACCGCGCCATCGAGGTCACCTCCGAAAGTATTCCGAACTCACCGGATCTCAACCGATCTCAACCGGTCTCAACCCCGCTCGGCCCGATTCCGACCGTGCGCGGTAGTCGACTCAGAGTCATGGAAAAGCTATCCTCGCGCCGCTTGGCTGAACCCATGAACACGCACAACGCGCAGGCCGACTGGATTCCGGCGATCGGCCTCCAACTCCGCAAGGCGGGCGTCCAGTTCGACGCCGTACGAGTCGACGGCGACCGGGGCCGCGCCCTCGCCGACGATCTGGCGCGGCTGACGGGCGGCGACCCGGGGCCGATCGTGGAGGAGGCGAACGGGCGTCGCGGGGTGTACTTCCTCGTCCCCGTCGGCAGCACGTCGCACCGGCCGTGGCCGGACGGCGTCACGCGCCTGACCGCCGCGCCGGGACACGTGTCGTACGTACCGGTTCCGGCGCTGGACGGCCACACCTGGCCGCTGAGTTGGCGCTACCGCCCCAGCGGCGCGGACCGCCGCGTACACACCCTGCTGCTGCACACCGCGCTTAACTCGCACGAGTGAAGATAATGAACGCCACCTGCACAAAGGCCAGTTCAGACTTGCGCGCGGCACTTTGCGTGGGCATAGAGTCGCCGCCAGTGGCGCGGCCGGTCGGCGGCGCATGAAGTTGCCCCCACGGTGCGGGAACACCTGGGGGCTCGACACCCGGAGCGAAGACCTCCAAATGCGCATCCATCGTACGACGCCCACGCGCGCGTTCTCCAGCTTCGCCAACTCTCTTCTCCGCGACAGGTCCATCTCCTGGTGCGCGGCAGGCGTACTGATGTACCTCCTCAGCCTTCCGAACGGCGCCCGTGCCACGGTCCGTTCGCTCGCGGAACAGCGCAAGGAAGGGCGGATGCGGGTCGCCGCCGCCCTGCGTGAGCTGGAGGAATCCCGCTATCTGCGGCGGGCCGTCCACAAGGACCGTGAGACGGGCCAACTCTTCACCGTCTACGAGGTGTTCGATGCCCCGTACGACGAGGAGCCCCCAGAGGGTGACGCGGAAAAAGTTCAAAACCTGGCTCCCGGCGAGTCGGCATCCGGGGCGGCGGGCGCTCTCCCTTCGGGAGAAAAGACCAGGGAAGAAAAACCTCCCTCCCCGGAGCCGCCGGCGCAGCGCGGCGCCGAACCCGCGAACGCCGCCGAACCGCTGGGCGTCGCGGCCCAGCTACTGGCCTCGCTCGGCAGGCGCGACCCCCGGCTCGCGCTCGGCGCCGCCGACGCGGTCCGCCTCGCGCCGCTCGTGGAGGAGTGGTGGGCGGTCGGCGCGAGTGACGCGGTGGTGCGGGCCGCGTTGACGCAGGGGTTGCCGTCCCGGGTGTACTCGGCGGCGGCGCTGGTCAAGGACCGCCTGCGCCGCAAGCTGCCCGCGCCGCCGCCTCCGCCGCGTACGCCCCGCGCGGGCGAGGAGCGGCGCGCGCCCGGCCAGCCGGGGTTCGTCGCGGCGGCACGGCGCGGCGGGGCGGCGGCCAGAGCGGCGCTGCGGGGCGCGTCGGCCCCGCTCCTGGCCTGACCGGCGGCCACCAGACTCCCGGCCCACGACCGTGCGGCCGGGTCCATCGAAAGAAACGGAGTGCCATGACCATCGCACTCGAACGCCCGGAGACGGTATACCGTCGGTATACTGTCGTCATGGCCGACACCACGATCAAGGTTGACCCCGCCGTCCGCGACCGCCTCATGGAGCTGGCCCGCGAGCGTGGGATGACCATGCGTGACCTGGTCGCGCAGCTGGCCGGGGCCCTGCCCACGAAGGAGGAGCAGCGGCGGCGGTACGAGGAGACGAAGGCGTACGTCGAGGAGCACTTCCTCGGCGGGCCCTACACCGAAGAGGACGAGAAGGCGGGCGAGCAGCTCTGGGCCGACCTTGAGGCCGGGCGCATCGGGGAGGTCCAGTGAAGAAGGACAAGTACCCGCTGCCGCGTGCCGTCATCTTCGACGACACCGCCGCCCTGGCGCTGGGCGCGGGCAACAGGATGGCGTCCCGGTTCGTGGCCGAGGCCGAGAAGGACCCCGCCCTGCGGGTCTACGTACCGGCCCTGGCCCTCGCGGCCGCCGAGCGTGACCGCGCCGGAGTCGCCGAGCACGTCGGATCGTTGCCGTCCGTCGACATCACGGAGCTGGACTTCGCGGGCGCCACGGCCGTCGGCAAGCGGCTGCGGATCGACGGGGCGGCGGACTGGGGCGGGGCGCACGCGCTGCATCTCGCGCTGCCGTCGGCCGAGTGGCCGCGCGGCCGCCCGGTCCTGACCAGAGCCCCGCACCGCTACCGGGGCACGGGCATCAGAACCGTCCGCATCGAGGGCTGAGGCCCGACGGGGGCGAGGTTCTCGGGGTCTCGCCCCCGGCGCGGCGGGCGCTCAGCCGGACCGGTCGTACGTCAGCTCCCCCGTACCGTCCGTGTTGGCGCGCCGCAGCTTTCCGTTGCCGAGGATCGTCACGACGCTCGCCTTGCCGGGCGTGCACGCCGACATCGGCTGCCCCTCCGTGATCTCGGTGGGCCCGATGTGCAGGCGGTCGCCGGACGCGGACTCCAGCTTGCCCTCGAAGACGCAGCGGTAGGTGCCGCCGCCGTCCGTCGGCCCCTCGGCCACCAGCGACAGGGCCGTGTCCCCGGTCTCGCCCTGCTGGATGGTCAGACTGCGCGTGTGGTGGCCGAACTTGTTGTCCAGGCCGCCCGACCACGTGCCGACGTACTTGTCCGGCACGGTGCCCTCCTCCTCGGTGGGGGAGGGCGTGGGCGACGTGGACGGATCCGGCTCCGGGGAGCTGGGTCCCGGGGTCCGGGGTCCGCTGCTGGCCGAGTTCTTGGCGTCGTCGCCCCGCTTGGTGTCGTCGTCCTTGTTGTTCATGACGGCGTAGACGGTGCCGCCCGCCCCGATGGCCACTATCAACGCGACGACGATCAGCGCGGCGCTCGAACGGCCGCTGCGGCGCGCCGGTTCGGCCTGCGGCACGGGCAGCGGCGTGTACATGCCCGGACCGTAGGGCGGCGTCGGGCCGAAGCCGGCCGGGGGCTGCTGCGGGTAGCCGTAGGCGCCGGGCTGCGGGTGCTGCTGTGCCTGCTGGGGATAGCCGTACGCCGGGGCGCCCGCCGGCGGCATGGGCGGCGGGGTCGGCGTGTGCGGCGGGGCCTGGCCCCCGACCATGGTGGGCAGATGGTCGAGCGGCGCGCCGCCGGGCGCTCCGGGGGGCGGGGGAGTGGCACCGCCACCGCCCGCCGCCCCGCCGGAGGCCGCTGCCGCCGCGGCTGCCGCTGCGGCCGCAGCGGACACGGCCGCGTCCGCGCCGTCGGCCCGTGCCTCGGGGGAGGGGGCCGGGGGCCCGTCCGACGATCCCGCCCCGTCCGGCGAACCGGCGCCCGGGGCACCCGCGTCGCCGGAACCGGCGGCTCTCGCTCTGGACCCGTCCGCGCCGGCGTCGGGGGAGCCGTCTGTGGCCACGACGGTCGCCACCCGCGGCTCGTCCGGGTCCTCCGCGTCCAGCAACTGCACCGCGTGCCGCCCGAGTTGGGCGACGAGAGCGCCCGGCAGCCAGGGATCGAGCGTGCGGCCCTCCGCGCCGAGGGTGTCCTGCGCGCCCGTGCGCTCCAGGACGTCGTCGAGAGTGGGCCGGGAGGCCGGGTCCTTGCGCAGGCAGAGCGCGATCAGCTCGGCCAAGTTCTCCGGGAGTCCGGACAGGTCCGGCTCCTCCTGCGCGATGCGGAACATCAGCGCGTGCACACCGCTGTTGGCGGTGCCGAAGGGCAGCGCGCCCGAGGCCGCGTACGCGAGGACGGAGCCGAGGCAGAACACGTCGCAGGCCGGCGTGATCCGGTCCCCGCGCACCTGCTCGGGCGCCATGAAACCGGGCGAGCCGACCAGCGCGCCGGTGCGGGTGAGGCCACCGTCGGTGACCGTCTCCAGGGCGCGGGCGATGCCGAAGTCGATGACGCGCGGGCCGTCGATGGTGACCAGCACGTTCGACGGCTTGAGGTCGCGGTGGACGATGCCCGCCGCGTGGATGTCCTTCAGGGCGCCCGCGAGCCCGGCCGCCAGGATGTTCACGGACCGCTCGGGCAGCGGACCGTGGTCGCGCGAGACGACGGTCTGCAGCGAGGGCCCGGCCACGTACCCGGTGGCGACCCACGGGATGGCGGCCTCGGTGTCCGCGTCCAGGACGGGCGCCGTCCACGCGCCGCCGACCCGCCGCGCGGCCCGCACCTCCTGCCGGAAGCGGTTCCTGAACTCCTCCTGCTCGGCGAGCTCTTGGCGCACCAGCTTCACCGCGACCGTGCGGCCCCGCCCCGAGCGCGCGAGGTACACCTGCCCCATGCCGCCCGCGCCGAGCCGCGCCAGCAACCGATACGCGCCGATCCGCTGCGGATCTCCGGACCCGAGCTTTTCCATCGCCGCACCGACCTCCCCCATTGGTGTGCAACAGGGTGAGAACTCTACGGGCCGTACACACGGCCCATCAGACGAGGTCTCACCTACGTAGAGCCCACATCATGGGCGCTTTCTCCGCAGCCGTCGACGGAATCTGTGACACATCCGTGAGACGGCCGGCGACCGCGCCGTGGTGACTCCCCTCACCGGACGGGCCCGGCTCTGATCCCTGCATCACCAGGAGTCAGACCTACGCCAGACCGTACCGTCCCCCTGCCCACCGCTGATCACGGACCGGTGGCTCCCCTTACTCATCAGCGCAGCGTCCTCATGGCCGCGCGCAGCGCTTTGCCGCCGGGGCAGCGGGTGAGGTCGTCGGCGCACTGCTCACAGCTCTGCGTGTGGTCGAGGAGCGTCCGGTAGACGTGGGTACGGGCGCACGGACGGCAGCGGAGCCGTGCCCTTGCCGCGGCGGGTGACCGGGCACGGGCACGACAGGCGATCGAAAAGGCTCGCAGCAGCTTGGAAGACTCCCTGGATCCCCGGGACCCCGAGTGGTCCTGGTGGGTCGACGATCTCGAAGTCACCGGGCACGAGGCGGAAGTCGCCTTGCTCTTGGCTGAACCGGCACGTGCGGTGCCGCGCTTCGAGCGGACTCGTGAGTTGGTTGACACGATCAACCCGACGGGCCGCGGAGCGCTGTACTACGCCACCGCCGAGTTGGATGCCCTCGTTCGGATCGGCGCCTGGCGCGAGGCCGAGGGGCCTCTGCTGCGATTGCCGCCGATCCTGCGCAACGTGGCCTCGTCTCGCAACCGCAGGCGCATGCGTGCGACGTTGCGCGTCATCGAGAGGGACGGTCCTACTTGGCTGGCCGACATGGCGCGTGATGCGTTCGCAGGCTGACAACCGGCCGTACTGCGGTATGGCCGGCCAGAAAGACGCGGCTGCCCGGCAACGGGGGTCGACAAGCCACCGTTGCGGACCTGCTCTTGCGACGTGGCGAGGATAATGCGGACGTACGACACCGGGAGCCCGCGCGGCTGGACGGTCCGTGAGACCGACTACGTACCCCCTGTCTGTGGAAGTTCACTTCCGCCAGCCGGAACCTTCGATACGGTCGAGGGAGTTCCCAAAGAAGACCGCCCGACGACCCGGTCCCGCACGATCGCCCCCAGCCGCCCGAAGGAGACCGTGTGAACCCCGCCGTACGCGCCATCGCCCGCGCCGCGCTCGCCGCGCACCCCATCGCGCTGGACGAGGTGAACGCCCGCGCGGAGCTGCTCGCCCGCCACGACAACAGCTACCTCGTGCCCGTCGAGATCTTCGAGGACCTCGCGGCGCTGCTGACCGACCCCCGGCGGCCCCGCGGCCCCTTCCGGGCGCTCAGCATCGGCGGCAGACGCTGCTTCCGGTACCACTCGACGTACTACGACACCCCCGAGCTGGGCACCTTCCACGACCACCGGCAGGGCCGGCGGCCGCGCTACCGCATCCGCGAGCGGGTCTACCGCGACAGCGGGGAGCGGCAGTTCGAGGTCAAGCTGAAGAGCGGCCGGGGCGAGACCGTCAAGCACCGCCAGCGGCTCGAAGGCGCCGACCACGCCCTGGACGAGGCGCGGCAGGGCTTCCTCGCCGGCGTGCTGCGCGGGTCGTACGACATCGAGGCCCCACGCGGCCTGATCCGCTCGCTCGTGACCGACTACCAGCGGGCCACGTTCGTCGCCGACGGGCAGCGCGTCACCTGCGACGCGGGGCTGGTCGTCCGGGACACCGCGACGGGCCGCACGGCCGCCGCCGACAGCGGGCTCGTCCTCGTCGAGACCAAGACCAGGACCGAGGGGCACCTGACCGACGCCGACCGGGTGCTGCACCGGTTCGGGGTGCGGGTGGCCGACTTCACCAAGTACTGCGGGGGGTACGCGGCGGTCCGCCCCGAGCTGGGGAGCGGCAGATGGGCCCGGGCGGCACGGACGGCGTTTCCGCGCGGGGCGCGGACGGGAAGGGGACCGGGAACGTGACGCCAGCGCCGCTGCCCTAGGCCACCGCCCCTGCCACCGCCACCGCCACGCGACACAGTGTCGGGTTCCGCTTCCCACGTCAGACAGGACGCCCATGTCGTGTCCACTGGGCGGACATCTACCCTCGGCCCCATGACCCCTCAGCCGAACCCGCAGGTCGGCGCCGCCGTGAAGGCCGCTGACCGCGCCCACGTCTTCCACTCCTGGTCCGCGCAGGAACTCATCGACCCGCCGGCCGTCGCCGGTGCCGAAGGCTCGTACTTCTGGGACTACGACGGGAACCGCTTCCTCGACTTCACCAGTGGCCTCGTCTTCACCAACATCGGCTACCAGCACCCGAAGGTCGTCGCCGCGATCCAGGAGCAGGCGGCGACGATGACGACGTTCGCGCCCGCCTTCGCCGTCGAGGCCCGCTCCGAGGCCGCACGCCTCATCGCGCAGCGGACCCCCGGCGACCTGGACAAGATCTTCTTCACCAACGGCGGCGCCGACGCCGTCGAGCACGCCGTCCGCATGGCCCGTCTGCACACGGGCCGCGCGAAGGTCCTCTCCGCGTACCGCTCGTACCACGGCGGCACCCAGCAGGCGATCAACCTCACCGGTGACCCGCGCCGCTGGGCCTCCGACAGCGGCTCGGCGGGCGTGGTCCGCTTCTGGGCGCCGTTCCTGTACCGCACCCGCTTCTACGCGGAGAACGAGCGGCAGGAGTGCGAGCGGGCCCTCCAGCACCTGGAGGACACGATCGTCTTCGAAGGCCCGCAGACGGTCGCCGCGATCATCCTGGAGACGATCCCCGGCACGGCGGGCATCATGACGCCGCCGCCCGGCTACCTCGCGGGCGTCCGCGAGATCTGCGACCGGTACGGCATCGTCTTCATCCTGGACGAGGTCATGGCGGGCTTCGGCCGCACCGGCGAGTGGTTCGCCGTGGACCACTTCGAGGGCGTGGTGCCGGACCTGCTGACCTTCGCCAAGGGCGTCAACTCCGGGTACGTCCCGCTGGGCGGTGTGGCGATCTCCGGCGCGATCGCGGAGACGTTCGCCCGGCGTCCCTACCCGGGCGGACTCACGTACTCCGGTCACCCGCTGGCCTGCGCCGCGGCGGTCGCGACGCTCAACGTCATGGCGGACGAGGGCGTCGTGGCGAACGCGGCCCGCATGGGCGCCGAGGTCATCGGCCCCGGCCTCGCCGAACTGGCCGAGCGGCACCCGAGCGTGGGCGAGGTGCGGGGTGTCGGCATGTTCTGGGCGCTGGAACTGGTGAAGAACAGGGAGACCCGCGAACCGCTGGTGCCCTACAACGCCACCGGCGAGGCGAACGCCCCCATGGCGGCGTTCGGCGCCGCCGCGAAGAAGAACGGCCTGTGGCCGTTCATCAACATGAACCGCACCCATGTGGTGCCGCCGTGCACCATCACGGAACAGGAGGCGAAGGAGGGCCTCGCGGCGCTGGACACGGCGCTGACAGCAGCGGACGCCCACACGGTCTGACCCCGGCCCCGGCGACGCAGGGACGGCCACGTCCCGCCTGACCCCGGCGACGCCGGGACGGCCACGTCCCGCGAAGGCCCCCGGGGAAACCTCACCCGCCCACCCCTGGACCCGGAGTAACGGGTGGGTGGGTGGGAAACATCCGCCGCGAAGCGGCGGGACAGGCCCGACGGCGACGACGGCCATGTCCCGCGAAGGGCCCCCGGGGAGACCCGGGCCCGCCCACCCCTGGACCCGGAGTACCGGGTGGGTGGGTGGGAGACCCCGGCGGCCCAGACCCCACGCCCACGTACCTCGAACGGCCCCCTGGGAAGACCCCCGCACCCAGGCCAACCATGCGCCCAAACGCCAGACACCTACAGGCCAGCCCCCCCGCCAAGACCCCCCACCCGAAAGAACCACCCCCCTACCCCCCAACCCCCCACCGCGTAGTCTGACGTGCCCACGCCCTCCAAAAGGGCCAGGAAAGACGACCGCACCAGGCGACCACGCCAGACTCCGTGGGGGAACCCAGATGCCCGGCACCGACGGCCCCGCCGTCATCCGCAGCACTCTGCGCCAGCAGATCGCCGACGCCCTCCGCGACGAGGTCCTCGCCGGCCGCCTGGAGCCGGGCCAGGAGTTCACGGTCAAGGAGATCGCCGAGCAGTACGGCGTCTCGGCGACCCCCGTACGCGAGGCCCTGGTGAACCTCACGGCGCAGGGCCTCCTGGACGCCGACCAGCACCGGGGCTTCCGCGTCCACGAGCACACCCTGGACGACTACCGCCGCATGCTGGAGGCTCGGGGCCTGATAGCCGACGGCATGTTCCGCGACCTGGCGCGGCACGGCGACGCCCGCGGCGACATGAGCGACGCGCTGCTCTCCGTACGCCGCAGGGGCGAGGAGGCGGCCCGCGCGGCCTGCGCGGGCGACCTGAACGTCCTGATCGGCTACGACCTGCGCTTCTGGCGCGAGCTGAGCGCCCTCTTCGGCAACCCCCACCTCTCCGACTTCCTGCACCGCCTGCGCGTGAAGTCCTGGGTCTGCGCCGTCACCCACCTGCGCCGCTGGAGCGAGGAGGGCGGCGGCGACCTGCGCGGCGCGCTGTGGTCCCGGCACACGGAGCTGGTCGACGCCCTGGCCCGCCGCGAGCCCGCCGCCGCGCACGTCATCGTCAGGGAGTACAACGCGCACTCCTTGTCCCTGATAGAGCGGCTGGCCGCGGCATGAGCACCCACGACCTGACGGTCGTCGTCCCCGCGTACAACGAGGAGCACCGCCTCGCCCCCACCCTCACGGCCATAAGAACCCACCTCGACACGCTCTACCAGAACGAAAGCCCCGCCAGTCACGAGGCCCCCGCCACGGACGAAAGCCCCGCCAGCCCCCAGAGCCCCGCCGCAGACGCCCGCCCCGCCCCGGACAAGCGCACCCCCGACGACCCCACATGGGAACTGATCGTCGTGGACGACGGCTCCACCGACCGCACCGCCGAGATCGCCGCCGAGGCCGCCACGGCCGACCCCCGCGTCCGCCTGATCCGCGCGGAGCGCAACCAGGGCAAGGGCCACGCCCTGCGCCTGGGCGTCCTGGCCTCCCGGGGCCGCCGCGTCCTGATCACCGACGCCGACCTCGCCGCGCCCATCGCGGAGCTGGACCACCTCGACAAGGCGCTCGCGGACGGCCACACCGCGGCGATCGGCTCCCGCGCCCGGCCGGGCGCCACCATCGGCGCCCACCAGCACCGCCTGCGCGAGCTGCTCGGCCGGACCGGCAACTTCCTCATACGCTCGGTCGCCGTCCCCGGAGTCCGCGACACCCAGTGCGGCTTCAAGCTCTTCGACGGCGACCGCGCCCGCGAGGCCTTCGCCGCGTCCCGGCTGCGCGGCTGGGGCATAGACGTCGAGATACTCCAGTACTTCCGCCGGGCGGGCTGGCCGGTCGCCGAGGTGCCCGTGCGCTGGTCCCACCAGGAGGGCTCGAAGGTCCGCCCGCTGGACTACGTCAAGGTCCTCGCCGAACTGACCCTCCTCAAGGCCCGGGCGATCCGCCCCCGGCGCGCGATCCAGGACGCGACCCGCCGCCCGCGCGGACCCCGCGCCCCGCACCGCGCCGACGTCCTCGTCGCGCTCCTCTTCCTGACCCTGTCGGTCGTCCTCTACGCGCAGCGCTGGATCTCACCGGCCCACCGCTACATCCCGGACTCCATGCAGGACCAGAACCAGTGGGAGTGGTTCTTCGCGGTGACGGCGGACAACGTCCGCCACCTGCACAACCCGCTCTTCACCACCCTCCAGAACTTCCCGGACGGCGTGAACCTCATGGCCAACACGGTCATGCTCGGCCTCTCCGTCCCGCTGGCCCCCGTGACCTGGCTCCTTGGCCCGGCGTTCGCCCTGAACGTGGCGATGACCGGCGGCCTGGCCGCCACCGCCGTCGCCTGGTACTGGCTGATCCGCAGGCGGCTGGTCGCCCACCGGGGCGCGGCCGCCGTCGGCGCGGCCCTCGCGGCCTTCGCGCCCCCGATGGTCAGCCACGCCACCGCCCACCCGAACTTCATCGTCCTGTTCATGATCCCGCTGATCATCGACAGGGCGCTGCGGCTGTGCGAGGGCACCGGGGTCGTACGCGACGGAGTCGTCCTCGGCCTGTTCACGGCGTACCAGATCTTCCTCGGCGAGGAACCGCTGCTGCTGGCCGCGCTCGGCATGCTGCTGTTCGCCCTCGCCTACGCGCTGGCCCGCAGGGACGTGGCGCGGCGGTCCTGGCGCCCGCTCGCCCGGGGCGTCGGCGTGGCCCTGGCCGTCGCCCTCCCGCTGGTCGCCTACCCCCTGTACTGGCAGTTCTTCGGCGCCCAGAGCTATCAGAGCGTGCTGCACGGCGACGGCGCGGGCAACAGCCCGCTCGCGTTCGTCGCCTTCGCGGAGCGCTCCCTCGCGGGCGCCGCCGAGAGCGCCGACGCCCTCGCCCTGAACCGCACCGAGCAGAACGCCTTCTACGGATGGCCGCTCACCGCCCTGGCCTTCGCGATCGTCGTACGCATGGGGGAGCGGGCGGTGGTCAAGGCGCTCGCCTGCACCGCGCTCGGGGCGGCGCTGCTCTCGCTCGGCCCCGAGTTCCGGATTCCGCTGACCGACATCGTCCTCCCGGGCCCGTGGGCGGCGATCCGGCACCGCCCGCTCTTCGAGTCCGTCATCGAGGGGCGCGTGGCGATGGTGTGCGCTCCGGCGCTCGGCATGCTGCTCGCGCTGGCGCTCGACCGCCTGCTGGCGCGCCGGGAGGCGGCGAGCGGACCGGACGTCGCCCGGTACGCGGGTCTCGCCGCCGTCGCCCTCGCCCTGCTGCCGATCGTGCCCGTGCCGCTCGACGCCGTGGACCGGGCCGAGGTGCCGCCGTTCATCGCGCGGGGCACCTGGCACGCGTACCTCGGCGCGGACGAGACGCTCGTACCGATCCCGGTGCCCGACGCGGCCCACGCGGAGGCCCTGCACTGGCAGACCGTCGCCGGCCTCGGCTTCCGCCTGCCCGGCGGCTACTTCAACGGCCCCTGGGGCCCGGACCGCGTCGGCATCTACGGCCCCGTGCCCCGCAACACCTCCAACCTCCTGCGCCACGTCGCCGACACGGGCCGCGTCCCGAAGATCACCCCGGCCTGGCGCGAGGCGGCCCGCGCCGACCTGGAGTTCTGGCGTGCCGGCGTCCTCGTCCTGCCCCCGCAGCAGCACGATGCGGCCCTGCGCACGACCGTGGAGGCACTCGTCGGGCGGCGGGCGCGGTGGGTCGACGGTGTATGGGTATGGGACTTGTACGAGAGCACCGACCGCGGCGACCGGAACGCGCACGGGGGCAGCTAACGGCCGGGGGGCAGCACTACGCTGCCTGCACGCGAGGCAACGCACAGCTACGCACACACAGGTGCGTCCGTCCGTACATCCCTAGACATACAGGCACCTCTAGACATACAGGCACCCCTAGACCTACCGGCACCCCTGGACATACAGGCGTCCCCCGATCCGACCCGAGGAGTCTTCTTGGCCTGCGACCTGTGGCTGGTCCCGCTCGTCGACGTGTTGTGCCACAGCCCCGACAACCCCTTCGCGGAAGAGATCGCCGCCTACGACAAGGCGCTCCACGCGGCCGGTCTGCCGTCCGTCCCCGTCTTCTCGTACATGCCGGGCCTGTCCGGTGACGTCGCCCCGGTCGCGGGTTTCGACTACGACGCGCTGCACTTCCTGCGCCGCGCCTACCTCCTGCGGATCTGCGGCCTGGAGGTCACGCCGGTGGACGCGCTGGGCGGTGACTACGAACAGCTCCTGGAGATGTTCGACGCCACGGCCCAGCAGTCGCACCTGGTCTGGCACTACGACCACGCCGGCGCGTACGTCCCGGTGGACTTCCCGGCGCCGCTGTCGAACGACGAGCTGCTCGCCGGCGGCGGCCCGCTGGGCTCCTCCCAGGCACTCCTGCGCGAGCTGGAGTTCGTCGCCCCGTCGATCGGCATAGACCCGGCGAACCCTCCCCAGGCACCGATGCCGCCCGCGGCGCCGACCGCCCTGGAGGAACCGGCGGCGCCCGCCCCCGCGGACGCGAGCCCCTTCGCCCGGGAACGCCATGTCTGGCTGGGCCTGCACGCGGCCACGACCCGCAGTCTCGCCCAGGGCTCGATGATCATCTACAGCTGAGCGCGCCAAGCCGCCGAGCACAGGACACGAGCCGCCGAGGACAAGGGGCCCCGGGCATCACCGGGGCTCCGGCGGCCGTTGGCGCGGCATGTTCGGCCGCGCCCCGGGTGGCAGCGGGAACCGCCCCGGCACGGCATGGACCTCCCGGGGCGGCACCCCGGGCACCATCGCCTGCATGACCAGCGGCACGGGGCCGGCCCGGAACTCCACCATCCAGTCCGAGGTCTCCACGCGCACCAGCTCCGCCAGGTCCTCGGAGAACTTCCGCAGCACCGCGAGGCACCGCTCCGCCGCCTCCCCGGCCGTGCCGTCCGTCGGCCCGAGCACCTCGCGCACGCCCTCCGACGCCCAGTCGAACTGGAACGCCTGCAACCGCCGCTGCACGGCCTGCGCGGTCGCCACGTCCCGCATCCAGCCCGACGTGAGCCCGAAGAACCGGTCGCACCCCACACACGCCACCCCGGCCAGCAGCGCCACGAACCCCCACGTGGCCACCCCCGCCACCGCCCCGGCCAGATCGAGCAGCGGCAGCACGCCCGCGCCCACGGCGCCCAGCGCGGCGCCCGCCCGCAGCAGGCGCGCCCCGCGCCGCTTGCGGCCGCGATCGGTGAGATACCACTGCGCCGTCTCCAGGGCGCTGCGCTCCACCCAGCGGTACAGCTCGTCCAGGCGCACGGCGGGCTCGCCCCAGTCGCCCGCCGGAAAGGCCCGCCCGGCCAGATCCCCCAGCCGCCGCCCGCCCGCACCGGCACCGGCACCCGTGCCCTGACCCTCGGGGGGCACCCCCTCGGGCTGCATCTCCGGCTGGCTCACCCGGCACTCCTCTACGAGATCCGTGACTGTTCTCCTGCGGCGGCGCAACGTTCCGTACCGATGCGGTGCCCCAAGTCCTACCGCCCAATGGGTGGCCCTGAGCCCCGGTTCACGGCTTTTCCGCCCGGAAGAGGCGCTTGATCAGGTATAGGAGGTCGGCTGTTCTCACTCGAAAGAGTGCTGGGGCGACGGCACCCCTGACCACGTAGGCTCGTTTCAAGCGGAAAACCCCGCCCATGAACCCCTAGCCCCATGAACCCGTAGGAAAGGGAGCTGATCGTGATCCCCGGTGGTGGCCAGCCCAACATGCAGCAGCTGCTCCAGCAGGCCCAGAAGATGCAGCAGGACCTCGCGGCCGCGCAGGAGGAGCTCGCGCGCACGGAGGTCGACGGCCAGGCGGGCGGCGGCCTCGTCAAGGCGACGGTCACCGGCTCCGGCGAGCTGCGCGGCCTGGTGATCGACCCGAAGGCCGTCGACCCGGAGGACACCGAGACCCTGGCGGACCTGGTGGTCGCCGCGGTCCAGGCGGCGAACGAGAACGCGCAGACGCTCCAGCAGCAGAAGCTCGGTCCGCTCACCCAGGGCCTGGGCGGCGGAGGCATCCCGGGCCTTCCCTTCTAAGAAACCCCTCGGCCCTCTACCGTACGTAGAGAGTCGGCATTCTCCTCAGGACCTTCCAGAAAGGCGATCCGTTGTACGAAGGCGTGGTCCAGGACCTCATCGACGAGTTGGGCAGGCTGCCCGGCGTCGGTCCCAAGAGCGCGCAGCGGATCGCCTTCCACATCCTCCAGACGGAGCCCACGGACGTGCGCCGCCTCGCGCACGCCCTGCTGGAGGTGAAGGACAAGGTCCGCTTCTGCGCGACGTGTGGGAACGTCGCGCAGGAGGAGTTCTGCGCCATCTGCCGCGACCCGCGGCGCGACCCCTCGGTCATCTGTGTCGTCGAGGAGCCCAAGGACGTCGTGGCGATCGAGCGGACCCGCGAGTTCCGCGGGAAGTACCACGTGCTCGGCGGGGCGATCAGCCCGATCGAGGGCGTCGGCCCGGACGACCTGCGGATACGGGAACTGCTGGCGAGGCTCGCCGACGGCACGGTCACGGAACTCATCCTGGCGACGGACCCGAACCTGGAGGGCGAGGCCACGGCGACGTACCTCGCCCGCATGATCAAGCCCATGGGCCTGAAAGTCACCCGCCTGGCCAGCGGGCTCCCTGTCGGGGGAGATCTGGAGTACGCGGACGAGGTCACCCTGGGCCGCGCTTTCGAGGGGAGACGACTCCTAGATGTCTGACGCCACGCTGCACGCGACCAGCGAGAACCAGAACCCGGACGACTTCGCGGTGCAGATCTCCGACCAGATCGAGAGCTTCATCGTCTCGGTCAGGGAGGTCGCCACGGGCGCCGAGCCGGACTCGGCCGTCCCCTTCCTCCTCCTGGAGGTCTCCCAGCTCCTGCTGGCCGGCGGGCGCCTCGGCGCCCACGAGGACATCGTCCCCGAGGAGCGGTACGAACCGGACCCCGGCCCCGAGCAGGACGTGGACGACCTCCGCGAGCGCCTCGCGGTGCTCCTGGAGCCGGTCGACGTCTACTCCGAGGTCTTCGACCCCTACGAGCCCCGCAAGGCGCCCGTGCCCGCCCGCATCTCGGACGACCTCGCGGACGTCGTGGCGGACCTCTCGCACGGCCTGGCCCACTACCGCGCCGGCCGCACGGTCGAGGCGCTGTGGTGGTGGCAGTTCTCGTACTTCTCCAACTGGGGCGGCACGGCGTCCGCCGCCCTGCGCGCGCTCCAGTCCCTGGTCGCCCACGTCCGGCTGAACCAGCCCCTGGAGGACCTGGACGGCCTGGACACCGACGAGGACCTGACCGAGGACGCGCTCGCCGAGGCGGCCGGCCGGGTCATGGCCGAGGAGATCGCGGGCCCGCTCGGCCTGCACACGGTCAAGCCGGTGCGCTAGGGCACCCTGTGAGCCGCCCCACTTTCCGGAGTGCGGTGCTCCACAGCGGGCATGTGCCAAGCCGAGCGACCGGAACGTACGACCCGACCAGCGGGCACGTATGCCCTGGGGTGATCGAGCGGTGAGCGGAACATCTCACGATGTGATATCCGCGAGGCGAATTTCGGTCGCTCGTTAAACTGAGCCGACCGCACAACGGATTGAGCGAGGAGCGCACGTGGGCCTTGTCGTGCAGAAGTACGGAGGCTCCTCCGTAGCCGATGCCGAGGGCATCAAGCGGGTCGCCAAGAGAATCGTCGACGCCAAGAAGAACGGCCATCAGGTCGTCGTCGTGGTGTCGGCGATGGGTGACACGACGGATGAGTTGATCGATCTCGCCGGACAGGTATCCCCGATCCCTGCCGGACGCGAATTCGACATGCTGCTGACCGCCGGAGAGCGGATCTCCATGGCCCTGCTGGCCATGGCGATCAAAAACCTGGGCCACGAGGCGCAGTCGTTCACCGGCAGCCAGGCCGGCGTCATCACCGACTCCGTCCACAACAAGGCGCGGATCATCGATGTCACCCCCGGGCGGATCCGGACCTCGATCGACGAGGGCAACATCGCCATCGTCGCCGGGTTCCAGGGCGTCAGCCAGGAGGGCAAGAACATCACCACGCTGGGCCGCGGCGGATCGGACACGACCGCCGTCGCCCTCGCCGCCGCCCTCGACGCCGAGGTCTGCGAGATCTACACGGACGTCGACGGTGTCTTCACCGCCGACCCCCGCGTGGTCAAGAAGGCGCGGAAGATCGACTGGATCTCGTTCGAGGACATGCTGGAGCTCGCCAGCTCCGGGTCCAAGGTGCTGCTCCACCGCTGCGTGGAGTACGCACGTCGGTACAACATCCCGATCCACGTGCGCTCGTCCTTCAGCGGGCTCCAGGGCACCTGGGTCAGCAACGAATCACAGCAAGGAGCCCGCAAGGTGGAGCAGGCCATCATCTCCGGTGTCGCGCACGACACCTCCGAGGCCAAGGTCACGGTCGTCGGTGTGCCGGACAAGCCGGGCGAGGCCGCCTCGATCTTCCGCGCCATCGCGGACGCCGAGGTCAACATCGACATGGTCGTGCAGAACGTGTCGGCCGCCTCGACGGGCCTGACCGACATCTCCTTCACCCTCCCCAAGGACGAGGGCCGCAAGGCCATCGACGCCCTGGAGAAGACCCGCTCGGCCATCGGCTTCGACTCCCTGCGCTACGACGACCAGATCGCCAAGATCTCCCTCGTCGGCGCCGGCATGAAGACCAACCCCGGCGTCACGGCGACCTTCTTCGAGGCGCTCAGCGACGCCGGCGTCAACATCGAGCTGATCTCGACCTCCGAGATCCGCATCTCCGTCGTCACGCGCGCCGATGACGTCACCGAGGCCGTGCGCGCCGTGCACACCGCCTTCGGCCTGGACTCCGACACGGACGAGGCCGTGGTCTATGGAGGCACCGGCCGATGAGCCGAAAGCCGACGCTCGCGGTCGTCGGGGCGACCGGGGCCGTCGGCACGGTCATGCTCCAGATCCTGTCGCAGCACGCCGACATCTGGGGCGAGATCAGACTCGTCGCCTCACCGCGCTCGGCCGGCCGCAAGCTGGCGGTGCGCGGTGAGCAGGTCGAGGTCCTCGCGCTGTCCGAGGACGTCTTCGACGGGGTCGACGTCGCCATGTTCGACGTACCCGACGAGGTGTCCGCGCAGTGGGCGCCGCTCGCCGCGTCCAAGGGCGTCGTCGTGGTCGACAACTCCGCGGCCTTCCGGATGGACCCGGACGTGCCGCTCGTGGTCCCCGAGGTCAATCCGCACGCCGCGCGCGTGCGCCCGCGCGGCATCGTCGCCAACCCCAACTGCACCACCCTGTCGATGATCGTCGCCGTCGGCGCGCTGCACGCCGAGTTCGGCCTGCGCGAGCTGATCGTCTCCTCGTACCAGGCCGTGAGCGGCGCGGGACGCGACGGCGTGGAGACACTGCGGCGCCAGCTGAAGCTCGTGGCGGGATCCGAACTGGGCACCAGCCCCGGGGACGTGCGCCGGGCCGTGGGCGAGGACACCGGGCCCTTCCCGGAGCCCGTGGCACTCAACGTCGTGCCGTGGGCCGGGTCGCTGCGCGAGGACGGCTGGTCCTCGGAGGAGATGAAGGTGCGCGACGAGTCGCGCAAGATCCTCGGCCTGCCGGGGCTGCGCGTCGCCGCCACCTGTGTGCGCGTCCCGGTCGTGACCACGCACTCCCTGACCGTTCACGCCCGTTTCGAGGGCGAGGTCACGGTCGGCCGGGCGCGCGAGATCCTCGCCACCGCGCCGGGGGTCGTGCTGTTCGACGACCCGGCCGCCGGGGAGTTCCCGACACCCGCCGACGTGGTCGGCACCGATCCGACCTGGGTGGGCCGCGTGCGGCGCGCGCTGGACGACCCGACCGCCCTGGAGCTCTTCGTGTGCGGGGACAACCTCCGCAAGGGGGCCGCCCTCAACACCGCGCAGATCGCCGAACTGGTGGCCGCGGAGTTCACCGGGCGCTGATCCGGGCGACGCGTGACCCGGTCGCTCTTTCCCCGGAGATTGATCGGTACGCGGCCCCGAAGCGAACATCTGTGCGTGATCTGTGTAAGTTCGGTGTCCAACTCGGTGGCCCAGGACGCTTGAACTGGATCATCTCCGCATTCGAATATTTCGCGTCCGATCATTGCAACCAGCGGCGCGGCGCGGGGCGTCTTTAGCGATCGCCCTCAGGGGTGACCTGGACGCCGCGAAAAAAATGGGGCATAGGGGAAGAGCTGGTAGGCATGGGGGCATTTGATGCGTCGTCACGAGCGGTGCGCGCACGACGTGCCGCGAACGCGATGCCGGACGCGTACAACCCTGACGGGGGGAAGCGTGTCCAACATGCGTGGCAGAGGTACTCGACTTCACAGCGGTACAGGCGAGAGGCGCGGCAGCGCTGCGTCCCCCTCGTCGTACCCGCGCGCCCGGCGGCATGCCGGTGATCGCGCCCATGCCCGCAGCGCGCCCCGCTCATCTTCCGGCGCAGCGTGAGGGCGCTGACGACACGATGACCGCGGGCACCACAGTCGACCATCTCACCGAGACCTACCGCGCCCACTACCGCTCGCTGCTCGGCCTCGCCGCGCTGCTCCTGGACGACACGGCGTCCTGCGAGGACGTGGTGCAGGAGGCGTTCATCCGGGTCCACTCCGCGCGCAAGCGGGTGCGGGACCCCGAGAAGACCCTGGCCTATCTGCGCCAGACCGTGGTCAACCTCTCGCGCTCCGCCCTGCGCCGGCGCATCCTCGGCCTGAAGCTGCTCTCCAAGCCGATGCCCGACATGGCGAGCGCCGAGGAAGGCGCCTATGACCTGCTGGAACGCGACGAGCTGATCAAGGCCATGAAGGGCCTCCAGCGGCGCCAGCGCGAGGTGCTCGTCCTGCGGTACTTCGCCGACATGACCGAGGCGCAGGTCGCCGACACCCTGGGCATATCCCTGGGCTCGGTGAAGGCGTACGGTTCGCGCGGCATCGCGGCCCTCAGGGTCGCCATGGAGGCCCCGGCATGAGCAAGCAGGACGAGCAGGGCGGATGTGAGCGGCATGGCGGGAACGGAAACGTGAATCACGGCCCAAGTCCCAGGGAACCCGGCCGCGAGGCCGCCGGCCCCGATATCCCCGGCCCCGATATCCCCGGCTCCGAGGAGACGGGAACGGACGACCTCGGCGCCGACGAGCTGGCGCTGCGGCGGCTGATGCGGCAGGCGGTCGAGGAGATCGAGCCGAGCGAGCGCTCCCTCGAACACCTGCGGCGGGCGGTACCGGCCCGCCGGGCCCGCAAGCGCCAGGCCGTCGTCGGCCTCGCCGCGGCGGCGCTCTTCATCGGCACGGCCGTCCCCGCCCTGGTGCACGTCACCAACTCCCGGGGCGGTTCGGACGACCGCCCCTCGATCGCGGGCAACAGCCAGGAGGCGCAGGGCGGCTCCGGTCCGGGCAAGGGTCACGCCTCCGGTCCGAAGGACTCCGACAAGAAGCCGGGCAAGTCCAAGGAGAAGGACAAGAAGCACAAGAAGGGCAAGAAGGACGGCAAGGGGAAGGGCGCCACAGGCGGCGTCGGCCCGGGATCGCCCGACCCCGGCGCCTCCGAGGCCGCCACCTCGCCCGTCTGCTCCGCCGCCCAGCTCGGCGCCACCGGCAGCGCGGGCGCGCCCGACGCGGAGAACAAGGTGTACGGCAGCTTCCGCGTCACCAACATCTCCGCCAGCAGCTGCACGGTCGAGGCCGCGGGCGCCGTCGCCGTGACGGCACAGGGCGCGGCCGACCCCGCGAAGGTCTCGGTGGTGGACCACACGGTGGGTGACGCGGCGGCCGCGCTGCCCGATCCCTCGCTGGAGGCGAGCCCGCTCGTGCTGCAACCCGGCTCGGCCTACGAGGTCCGCTTCGCCTGGGTCCCGGCCGAGGCGTGCCCCACCGACGGCGGCGAGCCCACCCCGAACCCGACGCCCACGGACGGCGGCACCACGGACGGCGGCTCGCCCGAGGGGGGCATGGACCCCCAGCTGGGCCGGTCGGAAGGCGGAGTGGTCGACGGAAGCGTCGTGGTCTCCCTGACCGCGGAGGCGGGCGCGCCCTCGACGGGCGCGACGGTCGCCAACGCGTGCGCGGGGACGGTATACCGCACGGGAATCCTGCCCGCCTCCTGAGCCCGTCCCCGTCTCAGGGGCGGGGCGCGGGTTCCGCGGGGTCGGGCAGGAGGCCCAGGCGCGCGTCGCGGGCGACCTCCGCCTCGCGGCGGAACAGCCGGAACCACATGAAGACGACGAAGCCCGCGAAGACGAACCACTCACCGGTGTAGCCGAGGTTCTGGAAGGCCTTCAGGTCCAGGCCGGTGTTCTCCGGCGCGGTCGCCGGGACCGCCTTCATGCCGGAGTCGCCCTTGTCGAGGGTGACCCAGGCGTCGTACACGTCGTCGCGCACGAGATTGACCAGCGACGCCGAGCTGATCGCGCCCAGCTGCCCCCGGGGCAGGCCGCCGGCGGCGCTGACGCCGTTGGCGCCGGGGCTCTCGGAGGCCTGGAGGGCGCCGGTCACCGTGACCTCGCCCCTCGGGGCGGCCGGGGCCTTGGCGGTGCGGGCCTCGCCGGGGAGCCAGCCGCGGACCACGGGCAGCGACCTGCCGCCGTCCGTGCGCAGCAGGGTCAGTACGTAGAACCCGCGCTTGCCGTCCAACTCCCGCTCGGGTACGAGCAGTTGTTTGCCGTAGCGGCCGGTGGCCGTGGCCCGCTCACCCGAGGTGTCCCGGTCGACCGGTAGCAGCGCGTCGAGCGGCCGGGCCGCGGCCTTGCGGCCGTGCGCGCTCTGCGCCTGCGCCTTGGCGGACTCGTGGTCCTGTACGCGGTCCTCGAAGCGGCCGAGCTGCCAGGACCCCATGAAGAGGCAGAACGGGATGGCCAGCGCGACGAAGAGGTTGATCCCCCACCAGCGGGGCGTCAGCAGAAACCGGTACACACCTCCACGGTACGGGGCCCCGCGGCCCGCCCACCCGCGGGGTCGCCCTCGCCGAGCGCCTTCCCGGACGGGCTCAGCCCCGCCCCGCCGCCGCCCCCAGGTGCCTCGCCACGAAGTCCAGCTCCAGGGCCACCTGCTTGATGCGCTCGTCCACGACCAGCGACCCGTGGCCCGCGTCATAGCGGTACACCTCGTGCACCGCGCCGCGCGCGGCCAGCCGGTCCACGTAGTTGTCGATCTGGCGGATCGGGCAGCGCGGGTCGTTGACACCCGCCGAGATGTAGACGGGCGCCTTGACCTGGTCGACGTACGTCAGCGGGGACGAGGCCGCGAACCGCTCCGGGACCTCCTCCGGCGTGCCGCCCAGCAGCGTGCGGTCCATCGCCTTGAGGGCCTCCATCTCGTCGTGGTACGCCGTCACGTAGTCCGCGACGGGCACCGCCGCCAGGCCCACCGCCCAGGCGTCGGGCTGCGTACCGATGCCCAGCAGCGTGAGGTACCCGCCCCAGGAGCCGCCCGCGAGGACCAGCCGGTCGGGGTCGGCGAGCCCGGAGTCGACCGCCCACCGGCGGACCGCCGCGATGTCCTCCAGCTCGATGAGGCCGACGCGGTGCTTGAGCGCGTCGGTCCACTCGCGGCCGTACCCCGTGGAGCCGCGGTAGTTGACCCGGACCACCGCGTACCCGTGGTCGACCCAGGCGGCTGGGCCCGCCGCGAAGGAGTCGCTGTCGTGCCAGGTGGGCCCGCCGTGCACCTCGAAGACGGTGGGGAGCGGCCCCACCGCGCCGGCCGGCTTCTGGACGAGGGCGTGGATGCGGCCGCCGGGACCCTCGACCCACACGTCCTGAACCGGGACGGACTTCGGCGCCCGCATGCCGGGCGGGTCCAGGACCACATCGCCCGAGGTCGAGCGCACCACCGGCGGCTCGGCGGCCGAGGACCACATGTACTCCACGGTGCCGTCGGGGCGCGCCGTGGCGCCCGACACCGAGCCCGCGGGCGTCTCGATGCGGACCAGCTCGCGGGTGGCGAGGTCGTAGCGGAACAGCTCGCCCCGCGCCTCGAAGCCGTGGGCGATCAGCAGCGCGGAGCCGTCCGCGTACCACTCGGCGCTCACGTCGCCCGGCAGGCCGAGCGCGAGGTCGCTCTCCTCGCCGGACGCGACGTCCCACAGCATCGGCTCCCAGCGTCCGCGCCGCTGATGCCCGACCAGCAGCCGCGTGTCCCCGTCGACCGGCGCGAAGCCGAGGACCTCCAGGCCCAGCTCGACTGTGCCGCCCTCGGTGTCGTCCAGTTCGGCGACGGTGGAGCCGTCGGGCCTGATCACGCGGAGCGCCGAGTGCATGGCGTCACCGTGCTCGGTGTGCTCCAGGGCGATTAGCGCGCAGTCGTGCGAGAGGTCGCCGACGCCCGCCGACTCGCGGTGGCGGTACACCTCGACCACCTCGTCGGGGCCGCCGGTCGGGCCGCGCCCCACGACATGGATCGTCGAGCCGTCCTCGTCCGTCGAGCGGCCGACGACCACGGTCCTGCCGTCCCTGCCGAGCGCCAGACCCGCGGGATACGAACCGGCGAGGTCCGGCACGGCGGGCTCGTCCGGGCCGCCGGCGAAGGGCTGGCGCATCCACACGCCGAACTCGTCGCCGTCCTTGTCGTTGAACCACCAGATCCACTCGCCGTCGGGCGACAGCACGCCGTCCGTCGTGCCGTTCGGCCGGTCGGTCACCTGGCGCTGGGCGCCCGTCGCCCGGTCCCAGGCGTACAGCTCGTACGTCCCCGTCGCGTTCGACACGAACAGGGAGCGCTGCGGCGCGTCCTGCGCCCAGTCCGGCAGCGACACCCTCGGCGCCCTGAACCGCTTCTCCCAGTCGGGCATGGACTTCGACCCCGTGGCCTTCTCGGCACCCGTCTCGCTCATGCCCCCATAGTGCCCGCACCCGCCGACAATCCGCTGGCGAGGGTCCCCAGCCTGTGGATAACCGCACGCGAGCGACGGACCGCCCCCGCGTCCCGGCTCACGGCAGCGGCGACGGCGGCCGCAGCCACCCCTCGCGCCCGGGGTCGAACTCGCCGAGCTTCGCCCAGTCCCAGGCCCGCAGGACCTCCCGCCCCTGATCGTCGTCCTGCTTGATCACGGCGACGACGACATCGGCGGTGTGCCGCGACATGAGCAGCGTCCGCAGCCGGGTGGCGACGCCCGTCCCGCGGTGGGCGGGCGCCACCATCAGCTCGCCCAGCAGGAACACCCGCCCCGAGGCGGTCTGTTCCTCGACGCCGGCCGGCAGGATGCCGCGGAACCCCTCCCACCACTCGCCGGTGGGAGCGGCGCGGTACCCGTACAGGCAGCCGACCAGGCCGCCCGAGTCGGCGACGACCATGTCGAAGTCGGGCTGCTGGACGTCGTGCTCGAAGCGCCGCAGGAACCCCTGCCGGTCGCGGTACTCGGCTCCGGCCGCGCCCCGATACGCCTCCACGTAGAGGTTGGCGACGGCCTCTCGCTGCTGCTCCGCCTGCCAACGGCTCAGCCGCCGCAAGAACACTTCCGCCATGCACGCCTCCCGCTCCGCCGCCTGAAGAGGGCGACTCCCCCCGCATTCCGACTCCGCATGGTGACACCACCGGAGCGCCCAGCGGAACGGTGCGTCGCGGATCAGCGCGCCGCCGGCGCCCGCTAGGAGAACGTCACGGTACGCGAGGTGTCGGCGAGCCGGTTGATCCGCAGGGGCAGCTCGACGGAGATCATCGTGACGGACGCCTCGGCGGTGGTGCCCTTCTTCCACTCCCCGGTGAAGGAGCGCTTCCAGGGGCGCACGGTGCTGCTTCCGTCGCAGGACACGGCGACGGTCCGCGTCCGGGACGTGATGTTCGACAGGGTCGAGGGGGCGTTCCCCAGGCCGAGACGCCCGTAGAGCTGCTGGAGCTCCTTGGCCTCGGCGGGCGTCGGCGTACGGTCGCGCCGGGTCCGCAGGGTCACGTTCAGCTGTGCGTCGCCCTTGACGCCCCGGCAGGTGTACGTGCCGGACACCACGGCGGCCGACGGGTCGGCGCCGATCCGGGCGGCGGGGTCCAGCGTCACCTGGGGCCGCTCGGCGGCGGTCGCCACCGCGGGCGCCAGGGCCGAGACGACGGCCACCGTCGCCGTGAGGCCCGCCTTCGCGATTCGCTGCATCAGTAGCCTTCCGTTGCCGTCGAGGCCGCAGGGGCCGACCGGTGCCCGACCGGCCCCTGGCGGTACTCAGGTTCAGTGGTTGGCGGCACCGTTGCCGGAGAGGACCGGGATGTCGGACAGGATGTGCGACAGCGGCTCGTCTTCCTTGGCCTGCGTCGAGTTCTCGGTGCACTGCTGCAGCTGCGGCGCCGAGAGGATCGGGATGTCCTGGATGCCGATGTTGACCAGGGCCACGATGTTCTGGATGTTGGCCTTGACCGGGAGGCCGACACAGAGCTTGTTCAGCGAGCCCTGGACCAGGCTCATCTGCGGGCTCATGTCGCCCTTGGTGCCGGAGTTGCCGAACGACTGCTGGGCGCCGTTCCCGCTGGCGGACTCGGTGCCCGAGTCGTCGCCGATGGCCAGGGCCTGCGGAACCGCGGTGGCGGACATCGCGGCGGCCGACAGGGCGATGGCGGCGGTTGCGAGCAGCTTCTTCATGGTGAGGGGTTCCCTTCGAGTGAGGCTCCACTCCGGAGCCGCATGGTCATCAACTCGGTGACAGGGCTCGGGTTGCGGCGATTGGCCCATTCGGTGGATAAGTGTGCTGAATGGGCCACTTTGGACGAGGGGCTATGGCTGACCGCTGACACCGAAAAGCGGGCCGCCGAGGAGGAAGTCGGCGGCCCGCTTTTCGGTGCGCGGTGTCAGTCGTTGGCGACGCCGTTGCCCGAGAGGATCGGGATGTCGTCCAGGATGTGCGACAGCGGCTCGTCGCCCTTGGCCTGGGTCGAGTTCTCGGTGCACTGCTGGGTCTGCGGCGCGGACAGGATCGGGATGTCCTGGATGCCGACGTTGACCAGGCCGACGATGTTCTGGAGGTTGAGCTTGGCCGGCAGGGCGATACAGGGCTTGTTGAACGAGCCCTGGATGAGCGCCATCTGCGGGCTCATGTTGCCGTACGTGGCGGAGTTGCCGAACGACTGCACGGCGTTGTTGCCGCTCATGGTCTCGGTGCCGCCGTCGTTGCCGATGGCGAGCGCCGTGGGCGCTGCGGCGGCCGACATGCCGACGACGGAAGCCGTGACCGCAGCCGCGGTCATAACCTTCTTGATCACAGATATTCCTCTCTGAGTTAGCCCCGTCCTCGGAGCGCCCTGAGCAACTGCCGTGGAGTGGAAGGGGTTGCTGAAATTCACTCCGATGGCCCAATGCGCGACCTCTCGTGGGGTGTGAAACGCCGATCTGCGAATAATCAGACCGTCATTTCTGTGGGCCGTTTTCACGGGCGATCCGTCGTCGCGGCGTTCCCCGAAAGATCCGATGGAGTGAATGGGCGGAACTAAACGCGGGGCGGGGAGTTGGGCAGGCCGCAGTAACGTGAGCGTTCGCCCCAGAAAAAGGAACCGCAAATGCTTAAGAAGGCAATGGCAACGGCAGCAGCCGCGGTCGCCGTGTCCGTGGCCGGTATCGGCTCCCCGGCGATGGCGATCGGCGACGACACCGGCACCCAGTCGATGAGCGGCAACGGCGCCGTCCAGTCGTTCGGCAACTCCGGCACCAAGGGCGACATGAGCCCGCAGCTCTCCCTGGTCCAGGGCTCGCTGAACAAGCCCTGCATCGGTCTCCCGGCCAAGCTCAACATCCAGAACATCGTCGCTCTGGTCAACATCGGCATCCAGGACATCCCGATCCTGTCCGCGCCGCAGACCCAGCAGTGCACCGAGAACTCGACCCAGGCCAAGGGCGACGAGCCGCTGTCGCACATCCTGGACGACATCCCGGTCCTCTCGGGCAACGGCGCCGGCAACGGCTGATCCGGTATGCCGTAGGACCCGCTCGGGCCGCCCGTCGTCACGGTGGGCGGCCCGAGTTTCTTTTGCTCCGCCGCCGAATCCGGTTTTTGGTCCCGGTTCGCATTCGAGTGAATTTCCGAGGCCGGTCAACACCTCGGTTTCCTCCCTGCACGTCACTCGTTAAGCAGGGCTCAGGTCACGGTGCGGGAACAGGAACTCCCCGTCCGGCCCCGGCCGCCGCTTAGGCGTGACCCGAAAGAAGGGAAAAGCTGTGAAGCTCAAGAAGAGCGCAACGCTCGTCGCTGGTGCCGTCATGGTTCTGGGCATGGGCACCCCGGCGTTCGCCGACGCCGGAGCCTCCGGTGTGGCCGCCAACTCCCCCGGCGTTCTCTCCGGGAACGTCGTCCAGGTGCCCATCCACGTGCCCGTCAACGTGTGCGGCAACACCGTCGACATCATCGCTCTCCTGAACCCGGCGTTCGGCAACACCTGCGTCAACGACTGACGCGGCGACCCAGCTGCTCCAGCTGCGTCTCGGCCGGCCCCGGAGGCCTCCCGTCTCCGGGGCCGGCTCCCCATCGCACAGAGAAAGACCACTAGATTGCGACAGGCCCTCAGTAAAGGCATGCTCTCGGCCGCGGCCGCCACGAGCATCCTGTCCCTGTCCGGCGGCTCGGCGCTCGCCGCGTCCGGGGCGGACGGACCGGCTCTGAACTCGCCCGGCATCCTCTCGGGCAACAGCGTGCAAGCGCCGGTGGAGGTCCCGGTCAACGTCTGCGGCAACTCCGTGGACGCCGTCGGAGCCGCCAACCCCGCCTTCGGCAACAAGTGCGCGAACACGTCCTCGTCCGCCCGGCAGGGCCACGACCACCGCGCCCCGGCGCCCGGCCCACCGGAGCGGCCGCACCCGCACGCCGCATCCGGCTCCCCCGGCGCGCAGCACGCCTCTCCCGGCCCCTACGGGGGTTCGGGCGCCGCCGCTCAGGGCGCCACGAGTGGTTCGCCCGGTGTCCTGTCCGGCAACAGCGCGAAGGCGCCGGTGTCGGTCCCGGTCAACGTCTGCGGCAACTCCGTGGACGCCGTCGGGGTCCTCAACCCCACCTTCGGCAACCGCTGTGGCGGGCAGCCCCACGAGCACGAGCACCCCGGCACCCGTCCGCCGGGCGCACCGGAGCACCCCGCGCCCCGGCCCGCCGAGCCCGGCCCGCGGGAGCGCGAGGCGATGCCGCCGCACACGGCGCCCGGGCACGTACCGCACCAGTCCCGGGCGGACCGGCCGGTCCACGCGGCGGCCCCCGAGGTCCGCCTCGCCGAGACCGGCACGGACGAGAAGCTGCTGGGCGCGGCGGCCGTGAGCACCGGCCTGCTGCTCGGCGGCGCGATCCTCTACCGGCGTGGACGCACCGCCTCCGCGCGCCGCTAGAAACCCGTTGAGCCCCGCTACCTGCCGGGTAGCGGGGCTCAACGGTGTCACCGGTGGGGAAGGCCGGACGCGATCGCTTCCCCACCGACTCGGGAGGAGGGGCGGCCGGCCCGTCGGGGAAGTCGCTCACCCACGGCATGGCTGCCGACGGCTGGCGGGAAGCGACCCGGCCTGTCCCACGAAGCCCCTCCAGTGCATCACTTGAGGGGCCCGGCGCGGTGCGAGGTTCACCCGTTCGCCCGCCGTGTCACTCATAAGAGGGGCCGGACGCGGGAGGGGCGTGGGGCGTTGGTGGCCCGGCTCCCGTGGACCATCGCATGCACGGAAGCCGGGCCGGGTGCCGTCTCGGCGTCACCTGGGGCGAGCGTAGGAGCCGCGTGCCGCACGCGGGGCTGCCACACCCGGGCGGGAGGCCGGTTCCACCCGTTCGGCACGGGCGGGAACCCGCGGCGAAGGCGTCGGCTCCGCTCGATCGTCCATACGGGCGGTATGTCCTGACGCGGGATTAGAAACTCGATTGGCGTAATAAGAATACATATGACGAGGGGTCAAGGTGCCAAGTCGTCGATGAGTTGCGGCTGAAAAAGAGGAGCGGCTATGGATGCACGGCGAAGGTTCGCCGGCCCGATGGGCGGGCGGCGGGGAAAGCGACTTTCCCTCATCGCCGCCGGGGTCGTCTCGGCGGTGGTTCTCGCCGCCGCCCCGGCCCACCCGGCGGGCGTCACACGCGACGGCGATCCGCCGGGCGGTCCCTCTTCTTCGGCCCCCTCGGAAAAGGTTCCCGCCTTTGGTGCCTATCTCGATTACGGGCCGCGCGGTGTCCAGCGCATCGATGAACTGAGCCAGTGGCTCGGCGGGGCCGAGCTGCGGGTCGGGCACACCTACCTCCCCGGTGACCGGTGGAGCAACATCGAGGGCGCCCCCCGCTTCCTGGAGGCCTGGGCGGCCTGGCGCAAGGAGCGGGCCGACCGTTTGTTCGTGCTCAACGTGCCGATGCTCGAACGCAACGAAGAGCGCCTCGGCGACGGCGAGGTGGCGGACCTGCTGCGGCAGGGCGCCGCCGGCCGCTTCGACCACCACTTCCGGGCGCTCGCCCGGCGCCTCGTCGACCTCGGCGTGCCGGACACGGTGGTCGTGCCGGGCTGGGAGATGAACGGCACGACGTACACCCACCGCTGCGGCCCGGACCCGGACGCCTGGAAGAAGTACTGGAACAGGATCGTCACCACGATGCGCTCGGTGGCCGGACAGAAGTTCCAGTTCGACTTCACGCCCAGCAGAGGGCGGGACGCCGTTCCCTGGACGCAGTGCTACCCGGGCGACGACGTGGTCGACATCATCGGCATGGACTCCTACGACCAGCCGCGCGGAATGTCGTTCGACGAGCAGGTTACGGAGCCGTACGGACTCCAGGACCACGTCGATTTCGCGGCGGCGCACAAGAAGCCCATCTCCTACCCGGAGTGGGGCCTTTTCCGCAACGGCGACAACGAGGAGTACATGCGCCGCATGCTGAAATGGATGGACGACAAGAAGCCCGTGTACAACACGGTCACCGACTACTGCCCGCACGGCGTCTGGCAGTGCAAGGAGAATCCCGGGGCCTCCGAGGTCTACCGGAAGATGCTCTCCGGTCGCGACGACATCCCGACGGTGCCGACCCGGCCGGCGACACCGCCCGCGTGCTCGCCGCTGGAACTCGGCGAGTGGGTCGAGCACTGGCTCGGCGGGAAGCTGTGCCTCCGGCTCGACTGGTGGCAGGGGCAGGGGCAGGGGCAGGGGCAGGGGCAGGGGCAGGGGCGCCCCTGAGCGTCGCGCGTCGCGGGCCGTCAACGCCGCGGGGGCCTCAGGAAGGGCCCCCGCCCTCGCGGCGTGCCTCGCGCTCGCGCAGCCGCTCCTTGGCCCACCGGCGGGCCGAGGCGTCCCAGGCCGCGGCGGCCAGCAGCGGCCGCGTGCGTCCGCGGGCCAGTAGGAAGCGCTGGTTGGTGACGGGTTCGGGGCGCCAGTGGTGCTTGTACGGTTCGTTGCCGCGCAGCAGGCTCAGCGCGCGGCGCTGTTCGCCGCCGGTGTGGCGCGTGCACGCGTCGAGGAGCATCGTCGCCACGTCCACCTTGCGCTCGCGCAGCCGCGGATGGGCGCCGTACAGATAGCCGCCGGCCAGCGTGCCGGAGAGCAGGGTCAGGTCGGCGGCCACCACCTCGCCGTCCAGGCGGAACTCGGTCACCACCGCCTCCCCGGCCGCGACCATCGGCCGCATGACGCGCAGCAGATGTTCGCGGAACCGCGGTCGCAGGTGCTCCGAGGTGACCTTTCTGCCGCTCCACTGCAACTGGTGCAGGTGCAGCAGGGTCCGCACCGAGGCCTCCACCTCGTCGGGGGGCACGACGCGGCTCTCCACCCCGAGTTTGGCCAGCTTGCGCAGCTTGGCCCGGGTGCGCTGGGCCCGGGGGGCCGGCATCCGCTGGAGCAACTCCTCCATGGGCAGGGCGGGCAGCTCCAGGCAGGCCGAGTCGGCCAGCGCCCGGCGCGGCCCCCGCCAGCGGGCGTGGACGCCCTCCAGGCAGGCCCCGGGACGGACCTCGCCGAAGTCGATCAGCGCGGTCGCGGCCAGCTCGCCGAGCCCCGCGGCCAGCGCCTCGGTGCCGGCCTCGCGTACGGAGTCGTCCACCAGCACGTCCGCGAAGTCGGAGATGGCGCCGCCGAGCGGCTTGAGGGCGGGCAGCGGGCGGTGCACCCGCATCAGCGGCGCCGCCGCGACGAGCCGGTCCCCGTCGCGGACCAGCAGTACCCGCAGCCGCCCGGGCCGCCCGTAGGAACGCCACCAGGACGAAAGCCACGCGTGGCTCTGGAACGGTGTGGCCGCCCGGCAGGACCGGTGCAGGTGCCCCCACGGCTCGGCCAGCGCGTCGAACTCGTCCTCGTCGACGCACAGCCGCGTCGTCAAGAGGCGCTCACCCGTCGCCGTACTCATGGGGCGCTCCTGGCCAGGGCGGACGCGGGGCCCGGCACCGAGGCGGCGGCCGGTGCCTCCTCCGTACGGGCGCGGGGCCGCACCAGGAGGGCGAGTCCGCCGAGCAGCCCGCCCGCGCATCCGCCGACCAGGGTCGTCACGCCGGTGGAGAGCGAGGACGGCTCGGTCGGTTCCAGGGCCCGGGAGAACGACAGGAGCCTGACCTGGGTGCTGCCCTTGGCGTGGTTGGCGTTCGTGGCGAGCGAGTGGGCCACCGCGTTGGCGGTGACGGCGGCCGTCCCGGGTTTCTCGTCCGCCGCCGAGATCGCGATCATCGGCGCGTCGGGGGAGGTGGCCACCGTGACGCTGTCCCGCAGCTCGGCGGCGGACATCCCGGCCGCCACCTGCGCGTCGCCCAGCACGGCGAGCTGCGTCGCCACCCGTCCGTAGGCCTGCGCGAACCCGAGCGCGGTGGCCGGGTCGGCCTTGGACTGCGGTACGGCGACTACGTAACTCGTGGCCGTGTACCGCGGTGTCTGGAACGCGCCGTACCCGGCCCCGGCCAGCAGGCCGAGGGCCGCGCAGGCCGGCAGGGGCCACCAGCGGGGCAGCCGCGCGAGGCGGGCGCGCAGGGCGGCGGCGCGCGGGCGCTCGTTCACGGTGTCGCTCATCGGGGTTTCACCTCCGGGGTCGGGCCGGGGACGACGGACGCGTAGACACGCATCAGCCGGTCGGCGCTGCGGGTGATGCTGTAGTGCTGGGCCGCCGCCGGTGGTGCCGAGCGGCGCGGGGGGATGGTGCCGCGCAGGTCGTGGAGCGCCTGGGCGAAGGAGTCCGGGTCGCTCGGGCAGTACGCGGCAGGGGCGCCCCGGGCGTCGGCCGGCAGGTCGTCGACGGCGGGGCAGGACGCGTAGAGCACGGGCAGTCCGCAGGCCAGGCCCTCGACGAGGGCGAGCCCGAAGGCCTCCTCGGGGGAGGGGGAGGCCAGCGCGTCCATGGCGGACAGCAGCGCGGGCAGGCCCGGCGCGCTCCCGGCGCCCTCGCCCCGGTCGGGGCCTTCCTCGTGGGCGGCCTCGCCGGCGAACCGCACCCGCTCGGCCAGGCCGAGACGCCGGGCCAGGACCCGCAGCCCCGGCTCCTCGGGGCCCGCGCCGATCAGCAGCACGGTGACGTCGGTCGGGAGCCGGGCGGCCGCGTGCAGCAGTACGTCGAAACGCTTGCCGCCGGTCAGCCGACCCACGCCCCCCACGACGAACGTCCCCTCCGCCAGACCCAGCCGCCGCCGGGTCCTCGCGCGGGCGGCCGGGTCGTACCGGAAGCGGTCCACGTCGATGCCGTTCGGCACCACCCGGATGCGCCGGCGGGGCACGCCCCAGCGGTTCAGCCGCTCCCCGACGGCGGGGGAGACGGCGACCGTCATCCGGCCGAGGCGCTCCCCGGCGAGGTACAGCGCGCGCACCCCGGCGCTCAGCGGCCTGCCCTCCATCTGGGAGTCGCCGAGCGAGTGCTCGGTCGCCACCACGGCGCGCACCCCGGCCGCCCGGGCCGCGATGCGCCCGTACAGGCAGGCGCGGTAGAGGTGGGTGTGCACGGCGTCGTACCGGCCGGACCTGATGATCCGGGCCAGCCGGGGCAGCACCGCCACATCGCGGTTGCCGGCCATCCCGAGGTCGGTGACGTGCGTCCCGTCGGCCACGATGCCCCGCGCCACCGCGCCCGCGTCGGTCAGCGTGACCACGTCGCAGTCGGCGGGCAGATGGCGCAGCAGCAGGCGCAGTTGCAGTTCGGCGCCGCCCACCCCGAGTCCGGTGATGACGTGCAGCACCCTCATCCGCCGACCGCCGGACGGTCCAGGGCGCGGTGCCTGAGCCGGTTCGTCCACAGCTTCAGCCGCAGGCGCGCGGCCGTGTCCTGCTGGCCGATGTGGACGCGGGGCAGCGCGAGGACGCCCGTCAGGGGGCCGGGGGAGATGGCGCAGGCGTAGCGGTACCCGGCGTCCCGTACGGCGGCGATCACCCGCTGGTCGACGTGGCCGTAGGGGTAGCAGAAGCCCTGCACCTCGGTGCCCGTCAGACCGGTCAGCGCCGCCCGGCTGCCGGCGACCTCGCGGCGCAGCACCTCGTCGTCGGCGGTGGTGAGGTCGATGTGGGTCAGGCCGTGCGAGGCGATCTCGACGCCGCTCTCGGCGGCGTGGCGGATGCCGTCCGCGCCGAGGAGCGGCTTGCGGGGGCCCAGCGGGTCCCAGGCGTTGTCGCCGTCGAGGCGGCCCGGCAGGACGAACAGGGTGGCGGAGCAGTCGTGGCGGCGCAGCAGCGGGAGCGCCTGGTCGACGAAGTCCTGGTAGCCGTCGTCGAAGGTGAGCCCCACCAGGTTCTCCTCCTGGCCGCGCGCGCACGCGTCCAGGAGGTGCCGCATCGACACCCCGCGCAGGCCCCGGCGGCGCAGCCAGCGCAGCTGGGCGGCGAGGCGGTCGGGGGAGACGGTGACGCGGTACGGGTCGTCGGTGGGGTCGGCGACGGAGTGGTACATCGCGATCCACGCGGCGGTACGGGGCTGTTTGAGCCGCAGAAAGGGCTCGGCGTCGGTGCCGGAGGGAGAGGGGGCGGAGGAGGACGGGGACGGGGTGGTGTCAACGGGCATGGCGCGGCTTTCCTGTGACGGAGCGGAGGAGGGACGGCCAGGGCTGGGCCCGCAGGAGCAGGCCGAGCAGCACGAAGGAGACGGTGACCACCGCGCAGCCCGCCGCGACGGCGAGCGCGGGCTGCGCCACCCGCCCCGCGCACAGGGCGCCGAGCGCGCTCGCGCCCCCGGCGGCGAGCACCAGCCGGCCCAGTTGCCCGGCGACGGCCCGCGTCCTGATGGGCACGGTGCGCGGGCCCATGCCGCGCAGCAGGAGCAGCGCGGTGACGCAGATGCCGGTGGCGTTGGCGGCGGCGATGCCGTGGACGCCCCAGGTGCCGACGCTCAGGAACCCGATCCCGGCCGTCATGACGATGCCGACGGCCATCGAGTAGAGCGGGATCCAGGTGGTGCGGGCGACGGCGAAGTGGGCGCGGGCGAGCGCGCCCACCAGCGTGTGGCCCAGCAGGCCGAGCGCGTACACGCGCATCACGGAGGCGGTGGTGGCGGTGTCGGGCGCGGTGAAGGCACCGCGCTGGAAGAGCAGTTCGATGAGCGGGGGCGCGGTGGCGACGATGGCGGCGGTGCCGCCCAGCACCATGCAGCCCACCAGGACGAGGTCGCGCTCGACGCGGTCCCGGGCGCGCTCCGTCTCCCCGGCGCCCAGCGCGCGGGCGAGCGCCGGGAAGGTGACGGTGCACAGCATGAGGGAGAGGACCATCGGCATCTGCGCGACCTTCTGCGCGTAGTTCAGGTGCGAGATGGCGCCGGCGGGCAGCGACGAGGCGAGGAACCGTTCGATGAGGACCTGCGACTGACGGCAGAGGGCGAACAGCAGGACCGTCCAGATGATCGCCGTCTGCAGCGTCCGGTCCGCCGCCGGGCCCGCCGCGGCCGGTGCCGCGCCCGGCTTCCGCCGCAACTGCCGCCACAGGGACGGCGCCTGGACGGCCACCATCAGGGCGCCGCCGACCGCGACACCGGCCGCCGCGGCCCGTACGCCCCAGGGTGCGGCCAGCACGAACAGGGCGGTGATGATGGCCGCGTTGTAGGCGACGTACACGGCCGCGGGGGCGACGAACCGGTGGTGCGCCCGCAGCGCCGCGCTGCAGTAGCCGGTGAGGCCGAAGGTGAAGGCGCAGGTGGCGGTCAGCCGCGTGCAGTCCACGGCCCGGTGCGCGTCGGGCAGCCCGGGAGCGAGCAGCGCCACCACGTACGGCGCCGCCGCCATCAGCACGAGCGAGGCGGCGGCGAACCACAGGGACATCCAGGGCAGCGACGCCCGCACGAGGTCGCGTACGGGGTCCGTGGCGGGGTTCGCGGCGCGGCGGGCCAGCGCCAGGCTGAACGCCGGTACGAGGAAGAAGGCCAGGCCGTCCTCGATGAGCAGGGTCGCGGCCAGCTCCGGGACGGTCCACGCCACCAGGAAGGCGTCGGTGTCGGTGCCGGCGCCGAAGAAGTGCGCGAGCGCCTGGTCCCGGACGAGCCCGAGGAGCGAACCGGCCACCGACAGCGCGGCCGTGACCAGCGCGGCCTTGGCGAGGAAGGAGCCGCCGCTCCTGTCGGGCGCCGGGCCCGCCTCGGCCGCCCGCGCGCCGGAGGGCGGGGGCGGGGCCACCGTCGGCGGCACGGTCGTCATCGCGTGGCCGCCTCTCCCGTCGCGGGCCGTGCGCCGAGCGCCCACCACGCCGCGACGCCGAGGGCGACCGCCGTCAGGACGGTGGAGGGGCCGCCGATGTCCGCGTAGACGAAGTCGGTCAGCTGCCAGATCAGCAGCCCGCAGGCCGACAGCGCGCACTCCAGCTCCGGGCCGCCGGGTCCGCCCGGCCGCATGCACCGGCGCCGCCACCGCAGCAGCCCGCACACCAGGAGCGCCGCCCAGCCGCCGGCGAGCGAGGCGAGGCCGAGCAACCCCTGCTCGCCGAGGACGAGCAGGTACATGTTGTGCGGGGACAGCAGGGGCTGGCGCAAGAAGCCGCTGCCCGCCCCGGCGGTGTCGCTGCCCGAGGACAGGGCCAGCGAGGCGTGGCCGTCGCGGTGTTCGGGGAAGCCCTTGAGGCCCACGCCGGTCAGCGGGCGCTCGCGCCACATGTCCGCGGAGGCCGCCCACATCGTGTACCGGTCGGTGACCGACTGGTCGGGGGCGTCGGTGACCTGGGTGATGCTGCTGAGCCGCTCCTGGAGCATCGCCGAGCCCACGCCGAGCCCCGCGACGAGCACCACGGCGGCCGCCGCCCCGGCCAGCAGCACCCGGCCCGCCCGGCGGGCCCCGGCCAGCAGCAGCACGCCGAGGCAGGCCGCGACCGTGGCGATCCACGCCCCGCGGCTGTACGACAGGGCGAGCGGCACGGTCAGCAGGGCCGCGCAGATCCCGGCCGCCGCGCGCTGCCGGGGCGCGTGCGGGCGGAAGGCCAGCGCCAGGGCGCAGACGAGCCCGTACGAGACGACCGTGGCCATCCCCATCACGTCCGTGGAGCCGAACGTGCCCACCGCGCGGATGTCCTCGCCCATGTACGAGGCCCCGGTGCCCGTCAGGTTCTGGTGCACGCCGATGGCGCCCTGCCACAGGGCGAGCCCGACGAACGCCCAGCCGATCAGGCGGACGTCGCGCGCGTCGCGGACGAGGACCATGACGGCTGCCGGGACCAGCACGAAGATCTGGAGGTAGCGCGCGGCGCCGGCGACACCGGTCGCCGCGGAGGAGGCGCCGAGGGCGGCCACGGTGACGCCGACGACCGGCAGGCCGAGGAGTACCGCGGCGGTCCTGCTCAGCGGCCGCCGGCCGGTGCGGGCCAGCTGGACGACGCAGTGGCCGACGACCAGGGCGGAGACCGCGTCGGCGAGCGTCCCGGTGCCGGGACCGGTGCCGCTGCCCGAGGCCTGGCCGCCGGCCGGCACCGGCAGGGCGAGCAGCGCGATGAGCAGGACGACCGGCAGGACGGGTGCGCTGCGCCGCAGTTCGCGCAGCACGGCATCGCGTGGGGGCACGGCGCTCAGCTCCCCGTGCGGCGCACGAGGCAGCCGAGCGTGCGCAGCAGGATGCACAGGTCCTGCCAGAAGGACCAGCTGTCGATGTAGGCGTTGTCGAAGCGGCACCGGTCCTCGATGGAGGTGTCCCCGCGCAGCCCGTGGATCTGGGCGAGCCCGGTGATGCCGGTCGGCATCCGGTGCCGCCGCGCGTAGTCGGGGTAGGTCTGGCTGAACTGCGCTACGAAGAAGGGCCGTTCGGGCCGGGGTCCGACCAGGCTCATGTCGCCGCGCAGGACGTTCCACAGCTGCGGCAGCTCGTCCAGCGAGGTGCTGCGCAGGAAGCGGCAGAACGGGTTCATCCGGTGCTCGTCGGCCACGCTCCAGCGCGTCGCCGCCTCCTGTGGGTCCGCGGGCCGGTGGGTGCGGAACTTCAACAGGGTGAACAGCCGCCCGTCCTTGCCGACGCGCTCCTGCCGGAAGATCACACCGGGCCCCTCGGTGACGCGCAGCACCAGCGCGCAGGCCAGCAGCACCGGAGCGGCCACCAGCAGCAGCGCCCCGGCCACCGCGATGTCCAGGGCCCGCTTGCCCACGCTGGTCCCGCGCGGCCCCGAGAGAGCGAGGGGGCGGCAGGCGAACCCGGCCACGTACTGCCGGACACCGTCCCGCGCGGGCGCCGGCTCCGCGTGGCGCGCCTCGATCTCCCACAGCTCGCAGCCGCTCAGCGTCGGCAGCCGCCCGGTGAGCCCGGGGGCGCCGCCGGGGATCAGGAGCACGGTGCGTACGTCGTTCTGGATCACGGCCCGGTGCACCTCGTCCTCCGTGCCGAGCACCGGCAGTTCGACGGTGGGCCCGGGGGCCTCCGCCTCACTCTGCTGGTCGGTGTCGCTCACCACGCCCACGGGCCGCATGCCGCAGCGCGGCCGCCGCAGCAGGGCCGCGGCCACCGAGCGCGCGTCGGCGACGGGCCCGGCGACCAGTACCGGCCGGGGTCTGCGCAGCGCGCCCGCCCGCCGGTGCCCGTGCACCAGGCCGCGCCCCCCGACGCCGAGCAGGCACTGGGCCGCGCCGAGGGCGAGCAGCGTCGGCAGGGCGAGCGGCGGCGGGGGCGCGGGCAGGGCGGGGGCGAGGACGGCGGTGAGGGACCAGCCGAGCGCGGCACGGCCGGCGAGCGCGGGCACCTCGTCCAGCGTCGTGGGCAGCGCGGTGTACGCGTACAGGCGCCCCTGGGCGTTCAGGGCCACGACGACGGCCAGCAGTAGGGGCGCGAGGACGGCGTAGCGCCGTGGTCCGTCGAGCAGGAGCAGGGGGAGCAGCGCGGCGGCGGTGTCGACGGCCACCAGCGCGGCGACCGAGCGCCGCCGCCGGGAGGGGCGTCGCGTCCGGTCCCGGGTGGGTGCGCCGTGTTCCCCCCGGGGGGCGATGACGAAGGTTCCGGGCGGGGCGGCGGTGCCCTGCCGGGACTGACCTGACGAGGAGGCAACGGTTCGTTCCGCACTCACGTGGTGGTGCACTCCCTGTACTCGGTGGGCGCCGCGTCCAGCAGTTCGCGGTACACCACGTCGATGGCGTCCGCGGCGTACCGCGCGTCGTGGTGGTCCAGGACATGCCGTCGGCACCGCCGGCCGAGCGCGTCGCGCAACCGCGCGTCCCGCAACACGGCGACCAGGGCCCGGGCCAGCGCGGCGGGGTCCTCCGGCGGTACGAGTCCGTGGGCGCGGGCGGCCGACGGCAGGCTCTCCCGGGCGCCGTTCACATCGGTGACGACGACCGGCCGGGCGCAGGCCATGGCCTCCAGCGGTGCCAGCGCCATGCCCTCCCACCGGGAGGGCAGCACCACCACGTCGGCCGCCCGGTACCAGTCGGCGGCGTCCCGCGCCGCCCCGGCGAACAGCACGGAGGCGTCCGCCCGCGCGCGCAGGAAGGCGGCGTCGGGCCCGTCCCCCACCAGGACCAGCCGGGCGCCGGGCACCCGCGAGGTGACGGTGGGCCAGGCGCGCAGCAGGACGTCCTGCCCCTTCTGCCGGCAGAGCCTGCCCACGCACACCACGAGGGGCGCGCGGGCGAAGGAGGCGGGCAGCAGCCGGTCGCGGGCCCACTGCCCGGCGCCGGGCGCGAAGTGGTCCACGTCCACGCCGTTGGGGACCACCGCGTAGGAGCCGTCGACGCCCGCGCGGCGGCCGGTGAGCCACTCGGCCTCGCTGACGCAGACGACGCGGGTCGTCCAGCGGACCGCGCGGCGCTCCCAGAGCCTGGCCAGGAGGGCGGTGGTCCCGCCGACGGCCTCGAAGGACCAGGCGTGCGGCTGGAAGACGGTCGGGATGCGCCCGCGCAGCGCGAGCCGCGCGGCGAGCCCGGCCTTGGCGCTGTGGGCGTGGACGAGCGCGGGCCGTACGTCGTCGATGACGCGGCGCAGGTCCGCCACCTCGGCGCGCAGCCGCCGGCCGGGGGAGCGGGACGCCGCCCAGGGGTGGGTGCGCACGCCCGCGGCGCCGCTCAGCGCCCGGGGCAGGAGGCCCTCGTCCGGGCAGGCGACGTGGACGTCCATGCCCGCCGCCGCCTGGGCACGGGCCAGCTCGGCGACGACCCGTGCCACACCACCGTCCACGGGCTGGCTGACGTGCAGGATCCGTGGCATGACGGCGTTGGCCTTCCGACGTGTGAAGAGCTCTGACCACAGCGGATATGAGAGGTTCGCAGTAATTGCGCGAATCTGGCGCGTATGACTGAAATGCCCTAAATAGAAGGGCAACTGTAGCCGCTGTCCGGTGCCGCTTCGTCAACCTGAGTACGTGTGTCGGAACGGTGAAGGGCGTGGTGGATCGACCTACGCGCAGGGGGAGGCCCGTCACACATCACTCGTCTGGGCGCACAACTCGCCGTCCCGATCGGCAGTTGATCCCTGTATACGGGCACCCGGCCCGTACGTCGCACCCTTACCTAGGAGCAGCACTCCATGTCGCGTACCACCAAGGCACTCGCCCTCTCCGCCGTAGCCGCTGCCGCTGTGGCCGGAACCGCGGGCGTCGCCACCGCCGACGCCGGCGCGCAGGGCGCCGCCACCAACTCCCCCGGCGTGATCTCCGGTAACGCCGTCCAGGTGCCGATCCACATCCCGATCAACCTCTGCGGCAACACCGTTGACATCATCGGCCTGCTGAACCCGGCGTTCGGCAACACGTGCGTCAACGACTGACACGTCGTCCCGTCGAACGGCCGTCCCCGCGAAGGCGGGGGCGGCCGTTCGCCGTACCGGTCCTCTTCTGACGGGTCCTCGGAGAGCGGTGCCCCGAATGGAGGTCGGCACAACGCCCGGCCGACGGGCCGTCACCTTCCCTTCCCACCTGCGCCGATGTGCCCCGCCGACGGCACGGCCCAGGGGAGCGCTCGGTTGCGGCGGGGGTGTGCCGCTCCCACGGTGAGCACAAGAACCGACGCAGCACCGGAAGGGACCCACCCCATGCGCGCTCTGCCCCTGCGGCGTCTCGCGACCAGCGCCCTGTGCGCCACGTTGCTCCTCGGCGCGGCCGGCCCCGCCCTCGCCCACGACGACGCCTCCCGGGACGAGCCGAGGACCGCCCCGCGCGCACCGGCCCCCGACGCCAACACCCTGGCGGCCCAGACCCAGCAGCTGCACGCCCTCGGCGGCGCCCTGAACGCCGTCTCGGAACTGCTCACCGCGGTGCTCAAGGCCAAGGACGACAAGCTGTCCCCCGAGGACGTCAAGAAGCACACCGAAGCGGTGAAGAAGGCGCTGGAGGCACTCGCGGCGGCCAAGCCCCCGGCCCCCAAGGCCGTGAGGGACCCGGCCACCGCCAAGGGCCCCGCCGACCCCGCCGTCCGGCTGCCGCAGATGCCGGCGCTGCCGCAGGCCCCCGCCCTGCCCGGGGCGCAGGTCCCCGCCGCGCCCCCGCCGGCCGCGGGCGCGCCCGGCCGCGGCGCGGTGCCGCTCGACCCCAAGGCGGACGCCCTGGCCGCGCTCCAGAAGTCGGTCGACGACCTGCTGAAGGCCACCGGCGCGGGCGACAAGGCGGCCGTACCCGCACAGGCCCCCAAGGTGGTCTCCGCCCTGGTGAACGTGGTCGCGGCCACCATGGTCGGCGGCGGCCTGCCCGCCCCCAGCCTGCCGGGCCCGCCGCCGGGGCCCAAGGCACCCTGAACACCCCGGAGGGAGGGGCTTTCCACCGGCCCGATAATCGGTCGGTCGATGTGATGACGAGATGCCTTCTTCATTCCTCCGGGTTCGGGGAAGTTTCAGGCCGAGGGGTTTCCGTACCGGCACGTGCTCGTTAGCCCCGGTGAAGTGAGACGCCAGGCAATCGATGCCTGAACGGTGCTCCCATAGGCGACACGCGTTGCCAAAGAAAGGAACATGATGAAGGCCCTGAAGGCTGCCGCTGTCCTTGCCGGTTCGATCGCCATCGCCGGTTCCGCCGCGCCCGCTTTCGCCGGCGACCTGACGCCCACCAGCCTGAACGGCGGACTCGAGAGCCTGGCCGGCAAGTCCCTGCTCGACACCAAGCCGGTGAACACGAACATGCTCGACACCGAGAACAAGGACTCCGTCGTCAGCACCGTCAAGGACACCGCGGACGGCCTGAACGCCCACGGCGGCCCGGCGAAGCTCCTCGGCGGACTCCCCGTCGCCAAGTGACCGGCAGTCCCCCCGGCACTTCCTCCTCGGTGACTTGCGGTCAATTCCCCTGGACGCCCGGTGTATCGCCCCGGGCGCGAAGCGGGAACAGACGATGACGCAAGGGCCGGCCACCTCTTCCACGGGCCGGCCCTTTCGTGTGCCCGGGGGCTCCTTTCGTGTACCCGGGGCACCTGCCCTGGGCCCGGAAGCAGGGTCAAGGCATCGCCCGCATGACCCCATCGTGTGATGACGTCCCGGCGTTCGGCCACATGGGTGACAACGGGGCCGGTCGGGGCTCCCCGCGTCTATACGGTTCCCCTCATGACCTCAACTGCCGGCGAACAGCGCCCTTTCCAAGCGGCCGATCTCGGAACTCTGGCTGTTCTCGCCTGGAGCGGCGAGCATCCCGAGGACGACAAGGACATGCCCTTCCTGCTCGCCTACTCCCTCGGGGACACCGAGGGGGGACCCGAGGCCACCGCCCGGGCCATGGGCGTCCTGCTCCATGACGCGGGCCTGCCCGTCGGCGGCCCCGTCGTCGACGGCAGCCACCACCCCTCCCTGCCGGTCACCCTCCTCGTCGAGGGCGAACAGGCCGTCGTCACGATGCCGCACCTCCACGCGCAGTGCGTGGTGCCGCCGGAGTGGATCACCGCCGTGCAGCAGCGCGGCCACGCCTACTTCATGGCCACCACGCGCGCGTGGCCCGAGGCCAGGCCGGGCGAGCCCGTCGACGAGGAGCGCCTGAGCGGTTTCGTCGGTGCCGGGGAGACGCTGCTCAACGCCGCGCACTGCCTGCTGCCCGCCCGAAGCCTGCGCTGATGAGCACCACAGACCTGCCCCGCCGGGTGCCGAGGCAGGGCGCCGCCGCGCCCGGGCCGGCCCCCGCGGCGCCCGGGGACGGCCCCCACCGGCAGGAGGGGGGCCGGTGGTCGGGCCTGCTGCTGGTCGTCACCGGCGCGGCGGGGCTGCTCGCGTCGTGGGTCATCACCCTCGACAAGCTCGCCCTCCTGAAGGACCCGGACTTCGTCCCGGGGTGCAGCCTCAACCCGGTGGTGGCGTGCGGCACCGTCATGAAGAGCGAGCAGGCTGCGGTGTTCGGCTTCCCCAACCCGCTGCTCGGCCTCGTCGGTTATGCCCTGGTGACCGGTGCCGGGGCGGCCGTGCTGGCGGGCGCCCGCTTTCCGCGCTGGTACTGGCTGACGCTGAACGCGGGCACGGCTCTCGGCGTCGCCTTCTGCGGATGGCTGCAGTTCCAGTCCCTTTACCGCATCAATTCGCTGTGCCTGTGGTGCTGTCTGGCGTGGGCGGCGACCCTTCTCATGTTCTGGTCGGTGACGTCGCACAACGCGCGCCACGGATTCCTCCCCGTCCCGCGCGGCGTACGCCTTTTCCTCGACGAATTCACCTGGGTCCTGCCTCTCGCGCACCTGGGCGTCATCGGGATGCTCGTACTGACGCGCTGGTGGGACTTCTGGACCGGGTGAGGAATTGCTGCATACGGGGGAAGTTCGCGCTGATGTCGGCGCAGGATCGTTGATTCGGTGACGGCCGAGCGGCCGTCACGGCGAAAGGACGAAACCCGCAATGAAGAAGTCGACCAGAGGTGCCCTCGCCGCGGTCATGGCCTGTGCGGCGGCGGCCGGTGGCGCCGCCTCGGCGACGGCGGCCGAGCAGCCCGAGGTGACCGTTCCGCTGCACGGGATCGAGAACGCCCTGCACCTGCAGGCCCCCGAGGTCACCCTCGGCGTTCCCGTACCCGTGCCCAGCGGTGGCCCGCAGGGACCCGACTACGTGGAGGGCGAGCTGCTGCCCGACCACCTGGTGCCGCGCGTCCCGGTCGACAACAGCCTGCCGTCCGTGCGCGCCGCGGTCCCGCTGTCCGGTCTGCTCGGTGACAACGGCCTCGACGCCGTTGAGGCCGAGGTGAACGCGTCGGACGTCGAGGCCGCCACTCCGGGCGCCAGTCCCGGTCTGCCCCTGACCGCCCCGCGCGGCGACCTCTGGGGGCTGCCCGCCCCGACGCTGCCCGGCGTCGGCCTCGACGCGCCGACGCTGAGCGCCGCCCCCATGACGCAGCTCGGCCTCACCTGACCGTGCCGCCGCTCCCGAACTGTGCGGGCCCGGTCCCGAGCCGGGCCCGCACCACCCCGCCGCTGACCGAGCGCGTACGGCGCCGCCACCTCCTCGGTGTCGCGGCCTCGGCGCTGCTCGCCGCCGCCGGTGTCGCGCGTACCGCACGGCCGGCCGCCGAGGACGTCCCGGCCGCCGCGCCGAACGGGCCGCCGTTCGACGAGACCTACCGGGGCCGCCGCATCCAGGGCGAGCCCGTGACGGCGCCGCATGGGCACGCGCCGGGCGGCTGGCGGGTCACCGTCGACGGGCGGCCGCTCGCGCTCATGCGCCGCGCGGACGGCGGCTACCTCAGCATGGTGGACCACTACCAGTCGTACGAGACACCGCTCGCCGCCGCCCGCGGCGCCGTCGACGAGCTGGGTCCCTTCCAGGCCCTGAGCGGCCGCGGCCACTGAGCCGCCCCGCCCGCACCGGACAGCAGAACGGACGGCCATGGCCCCCACGCGCAGGAACCAGAGCAGCCTCAGCCGCGCCGAACGGCGCAGGTTCGTCGACGCGGTCCTGAAGCTCAAGCGCAGAGGGGAGTACGACGAATTCGTCCGGACGCACATCGACTACTACGTGTCGGACGGGGAGGACCGGCTGCGGGTGGCGCACATGGCCCCGTCGTTCTTCCCCTGGCACCGCCGTTTCCTGCTCGACTTCGAACGCGCCCTGCAACGTCTCGACGCGGGGGTCACCGTGCCCTACTGGGACTGGACGAAGGACCGCAGCCCCGCCGCGTCCCTGTGGGGCGAGGACCTGATGGGCGGCAACGGGCGGCGGTCCGACCGGCAGGTCATGACCGGCCCGTTCGCCCACCGCCGCGGGCACTGGGTCATCAGGGAGAGCATCACCGACGGGGAGTTCCTCACCCGTGACCTCGGACGCTCGCGCGACCCCATCGCCCTGCCCACCGCGCGGGACGTGGCCTGGGCCATGGCCGACCCGCGCTACGACGTCCCGCCCTGGGACTCCAGGTCCCCCGAGGGCTTCCGCAACAAGCTGGAGGGCTGGACGTCGGCGAAGGGCGACGCGCGCTGGCGCAACCACAACCGCGTGCACCGCTGGGTCGGCGGGCACATGCTGGGCGGGGCCTCGGTGAACGACCCGGTGTTCTGGCTGAACCACGCCTTCGTGGACCTGCTGTGGGACCGCTGGCAGCGCCACCACCCCCACGCGGCCCCCTACCTTCCCGCGCGGCCCCCCGGCCCCGACTCGTCCCAGCACCGGCGCATCGTCGCCCGGCACGAGCCGATGCCGCCGTGGGACGTCGCCCCGGACGACCTGCTGGGCCACAAAGGCCTCTACACGTACGGGCGTCAGCCGTAGGGAACCGGGGACAACACGAAGCCCCCGGGGGAACGCTTCCCGGGGGCTTCTTCGAGCTGCTGGGGTCAGCTGCCGTAGCCGCCCTTGTGGTTGCCGCCGCCGTGGTGGCCGCCCTTGTGGTGACCGCCGCCGTGGTTGCCGCCCTTGTGGTGACCGCCGCCGTGGTGGCCGCCCTGGTGGTGGCCGCCCTGGTGGTGACCACCCTGGTGGTGGCCGCCCTGGTGGTGACCACCGTGGTGGCCGCCGCCGCCGTTCACGCACTGGTTGCCGAAGGCGGGGTTCAGCAGGCCGACGACGTTGACGGTGTTGCCGCAGATGTTCACGGGCACGTTGACCGGGATCTGGAGCAGGTTGCCCGAGAGCACGCCGGGCGAGTTGACGGCGCTGCCCTGCGCACCGGCATCGGCCGAAGCCAGGCCGGCGCCCGCCAGGACGACGGCGCCGGTGCCGATGGTGATGGCGGCTGCCTTCGCGATGCGAGACATCACGTTCTCCTTTGGATCGAAAGAGCGACTGCTCCGCGCAGCCGCATGCTTCTAACGTCCGCTCTCCCGGCGAAGTAACGGCGTGCGACACGTCGGCAGGGAGGTGACAGGAGAAGAGAAACGCTCTTTCGGAGGGCACATTCCCAGACGTCAAGGCGTCAAGTCGACGCGCCGGATGCGCGATTCTGCGGATCTCCTGAGTGAGAGCGCCGCGAAAACCGTGTCCTCCGCACCGCACGAACGTTTCTGAGGACATGACATCAGCACGCCGAATCATCGCCGCTGTCTCGCTGGCCGCCGGAGCCGCGGCCCTGGCCGCCCCGGCGGCCCACGCCGCCCCGGATGCCCCGGGACCGGGCATGATCTCCGTCCAGGGCACGCTCGACGACATCCAGATGAGCGGCATCCCCGAGGAGCACCGCGCCGCGGTACCCACCCTGGAGCAGCAGCTCGGTGCCCTGAACCAGCTCAACCAGCTGCGGCAGGTCACCGACCTCGTGGCGCCCGTCACCAACCTCCTGCCGTCCGTCCAGTAGCACCGGGGCCGGGACGCGCGACGCGACCTGATCCGCCGGACAGGCCCACCGCCCAGGCCTACAGGAGCCGGGCCCCCCGCTCGGCCAGGTAGCGGACCGGGTCGATGTCCGAGCCGTAGCCGCGGCGGACCCGTATCTCCAGGTGCAGGTGCGGGCCCGTGGCCCGGCCCGTCGCGCCGCTGCTCCCGACCCGGGCACCGGCGCCGATCCCGTCCCCCTGGTGGACCCGGATGCGGGAGAGGTGGGCGTAGACGGCGTAGTGACCGTCCCGCATCCGCACCGTCACCGCGTTGCCGTACGCCCCTGACCAGCGGGCGAGCACCACCACACCCGCTCCCACGGCGTACACCGGTGTCCCGCGCGGCACCGCGAGGTCGATGCCCGTGTGGTGCCCGGCGAGCCAGTCGCCGCGGACGCCGTAGCGCGCGCTGACCCGGAAGTCACGGCGCAGGGGCAGGGTGTACCGGCCGCGGGGGGCCCGGGCGGGGAACAGGGCCCGGTCGTCCTCCGGGGCGATGCGGGCGTCCGCCTCGGCCAGGTCCCGTTCGAACTCCGCGTCGTAGCCGCCCGTACAGACGTCGTCCGATCGCGCGGTGGCGCGGTGCGCGGTCAGCGGGACCGCTCCCGCGGTCAGGATTCCCGCGGCGGTGAGGCGCAGGGCGTGGCGCCGCGAGGGAGGCGCGAGCGCCTTCGCCATGTCGTCATCCATGCCCGACAGCTCACTAGCGGCGGGCCCGGCACGCATCCCGTGGCCGCCGGGACTACGCCAGGTGAAGGACACGGGACCTGCGCCGGCGCGTGTCACATGAAGGACATGCCGCCGCCGACCACGCAGGACCTGCCGTACTTCCAGTCGCACTCGACCTGGCCGCCGACGGACCCGACCCGGGGCGCGGCAGGGCCGGTGGGCGCGGCCGCGGTGGGGACGCACACGAGCAGCGGCACCAGCACCACGACCAGTGACAGAAACAGCCTGAGGTGAACCGACACGTCCGTTCTCCTCGTCATCGTCGTATCCCGAGACCTCTCGATCCTGCGCAGATGTCACTCATGATCGCTATTCCGTCACTGGCGGTGACGGAAACGCGGCGCTCGTCCGAGTGGGGGAGGCGGCGGCCCGGGGCGGCGACACAGGGGCGTGGGTCGGCCGCCGGGCGGCGGACGGCGCATACGTTGGCGGCGTGAAGATCCATTGCGTCGGTGGGGGACCCGCCTCCCTGTACCTGGCCATCCTCGCCAAGCTGCGCGATCCGGCCCACGAGGTCACCGTCCACGAGAGACATCCGGCCGGCGCGAGCCACGGCTGGGGCGTGACGTTCTGGCCCGACCTCCTGGCGGAACTGCGCGCCCAGGACCCCGTCTCCGCGCACGCCGTCGAGGAGCAGTCGGTGTGCTGGCGCGGCGGCTTCGCGTACGTGGGCGACAGGACCGTGGCCCACGACGGCGACGTGGGCCACGCCATCGGACGCCACCGCCTGCGGACCATCCTCGCGGACCGCGCCCGTGAGCTGGGCGTCCGCCTCGACTTCGGCACGGAGATCCGCGGCCGCGCCGACCTGCCCGACGCGGACCTCGTCGTCGCGGGCGACGGCGCCCACAGCAGGCTCCGTACGGAGAGCGCCGCCCACTTCGGCACCCGGGTGACGAACGGCGCCAACCGGTTCGTCTGGCTCGGCACGACCCGGGTGTTCACCGCGTTCACCTTCTCCTTCGTGGAGAGCGAGCACGGCTGGATCTGGTGCTACGCCTACGGCTACAGCTCCGGGCACAGCACCTGCGTGGTGGAGTGCTCCGCCGCGACCTGGAGCGGCCTCGGCCTCGACCGCCTCGACCACGGCGACGCCTTGCGCCTGCTGGAGAAGCTCTTCGCCGGGATGCTCGACGGGCACGCGCTGCTCGGCCGTACCGACATCGAGAGCCACGCCCAGTGGCAGGCCTTCCCGACCGTCACCAACGAGACCTGGTCGCACGGCAACCTCGCCCTGATCGGCGACGCCGCGCACACCACGCACTACTCCATCGGGGCCGGCACCAGCCTCGCGCTGCGGGACGCCGTGTGCCTGGCCCGCGCGCTGGAATCCACCGGCCCGGCCGAGCTGCCCGCCGCGCTCGCGCGCTACGAGCGGGAACGCAAGCAGGCCCTGCTCTCGGTGCAGAGCGCGGCCCGGCACAGTGCCCAGTGGTACGAGAACCTGCCCCGGTACATCGGCCTGGAGCCCCGGCAGATGTTCGCGCTGCTCGGCCAGCGCCACTCGCCGCTGCTGCCCTATGTGCCGCCGCAGCTCTACTACCACCTGGACCAGACCGTGGGCCGCCTCCCTTCCCTGCGCCGGCTCAAGCAGAGCCTCGGCCCCCGCCTGGCGCGGGCCCTGCAGAGCCGGCGGCCGTGGGGCTGACGCCGGGCGGGGGTGGGCGCACTGCGCACGCGTTCACCCGAATGGCCCTATCGGGGGCGGGGCGGCCGGATCGCGGCATGGACCGGGATGGCGCAGGCCCGCGGGGCGTTCTCCGTACGCTGCGTGACTCTTCGCCTTGCGCGACGGACGTTGGCGGAGCGCGATGGACCTTGAGGCGTGCGTCGTTCCGTGGCGGATTGGTTCCTGCCCGTCGCATGCTCCAAGGGAGTGATCATCCATGACCCAGGGCGAGGCCTTCACCAACCCCGACGCGCTCAAGGGCCTGACAGCCTACGACCGGACCGGCGAAAAGATCGGCAGCATCGAACGGGTCTACCTCGACGACCGCAGCGGCCGTCCCGAGTGGGTGACCGTCAAGACCGGCCTCTTCGGCATGAAGGAGAGCTTCGTGCCGCTCACGGGAGCCCGGCTGCGCGGCGACGACCTGCATGTCACGGCCACCAAGGAGGCCGTGAAGGAGGCCCCGCGGGTGGACGCCGACCAGCACCTCGACCCTGGCCAGGAGCACGAGCTCTACGCCCACTACGGGCTGACCCGGCCCGGCACGGCGGCGACCGGCACCGGCACCGGCACGGCGGGCACCCCTGAGCACCCGCTCACCGGGTCGGCCGGCCTGGCCGGAGCGGGCGGCACCGGAGTGGGCGCGGGCGCCGGGCAGCGCGAGTACGCCACGCGCTCCGGGGTGGACGACCGCTCCAAGGACCAGGACATGGTGCGTTCCGAGGAGCGGCTGCGGGTCGGCACCGAGGAGGAGGAGGTCGGGCGCGCCCGGCTGCGGAAGGTCGTCGTGACCGAGGACGTCACGACGTCCGTGCCCGTCTCCCACGAGGAGGTCCGTGTCGTACGGGAGCCGATCCGCGAGGGCGACCGGGTGCGCGGCACCATCGGCGAGGCCGAGACGGAGGTGACCCTGCACTCCGAGCGGCCCGTCGTCAGCAAGGAGACCGTGCCGGTCGAGCGCGTGCACCTGGAGACGGAGAAGGTCACCGAGACCCGCGAGATCTCGGACACCGTCCGCAAGGAGCAGATCGAGTTCGACGACGCCACGGGTGAGCGCGGCATGAAGGGCAAGCGCGGCCTGAAGGGCGAGCGTGGGATGAAGGGCGAGCGCGGCGTCGAGGGCGAGGGCTGGCGCGAGGGGAAGCAGGGCCCGCGCCGCTGACCGCGGCACCGCGACCTCGGAACAGAGCGGGTCACAGAGGGAAGCACCCACCGGGTGCTTCCCTCTGTCGCTGTGCGCGGCCGGCGTGTCCCGGTGCGCGGCGGCGGGCGCCCTGTGACCAACGGCATGGCGAAATGCCCCCTGAGGGGCGGTCCTGCTGCCCTAATTTGGAGGGATGTCCCCGCTCGCCCGCATCACCGCGTCGTACACCCCGCGGTTCGCGGAATTCGCCTTCGAGGCGGCGTTCACCGCCGCCGTCGACCAGCACGTGGCCCATCTGCGGGACCGCCTGGCGGCGGGTGGCCCGGGGCTGGTGCCGCGGGCTCCCGACCCCGAGGTGCTGAGCGACTACGCCCTCGGTTTCCTCGACGCGCTGGCCGAGTCGGACTGGCGCGAGCCGGTCGGCCACGACTACGCGGTGTGCCGCCTCACCGCCATTTCCTGGCTGGTGAGACGGCACGGTCTGCTCTGACGATCCGTCCCCGAGGGGGGCGGGTACGGCTCAGAAGGGGTCGGTCGGCTCCCGGTCGCGTACGGGCTGGTTGGCCAGCGCGTCCTCCCGCCCGGCCTGGTAGGCGCCGGCGCTGGTGCGGGCCTTGGCGGTCTCCTGCTCGGCCGTGTGCAGCCAGCGCTCCCAGCGCTCCCGCATCGGCCCGATGAGGCCGCCGCCGACACCGACGACCAGGATTCCGGCGACGGAGGCGAGCACCGCGTACAGCACGGGCTGGGTGACGGCGGTGGCGATGCCGGCCTGGCCCAGCGCGGCGATCACGCCGAGCGCCACGATGCAGGCCCAGACCACCGTGCCGACCGTCTTGCCGTACGAGAGCGAGGCGAGGGCGTTGGTGACGATGTCCCGCACGAGGTTCGCCACGGCCATGGCGACCACGATCAGGACGACGGCGACGATGCCGCGCGGCAGCCAGGCGACGATGCCGTCGATCATGGCGCTGACCGGGTTCGGGCCGAAGACGCCGAAGCCGAGCTGGAGCGTGATCAGCAGCAGGGCCGCGTAGACGACCTTGCAGATGATCGCGGTCATGTCGTACTTGGAGCCGGCGAGCATCCGGGAGGCCCCGGCGCGCTCGGCGAGCTTCTCCGAGCCCAGCTTTCTCAGTACCCGGTCGAGCACCCGTGTGATCAGCTTCGAGACCATCCAGCCGATCGCCAGCACGACCAGGAACCCGATGAGCTTGGGCACGAACTGGGCGACCTTCGACCAGGCGTCGTCGAGACCCCGGGTGAAATTCACGGAAAGGGTTATGCCCTGGGACATGAGTGGTCCTCCACTCGCTGTGGCCCGCGCGCGGGTGGCGGCGGGCGTCCGGATCCCCACGAGCGGGGCTCTCGCAACGGCGCCCGCTCCTGCGTCCGTGTCTACCACCGGGTTGGATCACCGGCCGCTCGGGCCGAACCGAACGGATGACGGGCGGGGCGGGTCCCGGGCCGCCGCTTCGGGCCACCGCCTCGGGCCCTGGTCAGCCGAGCGCGACGGCCAGTACCCCCGACACGAGCGCGGCGGTCGCGGCGGACCACAGGACGACCCGCCCGCGCCCGCGCCACCCGCCGGGCCACAGCCGACGGGCGGCCACGGAATCGTTTCTCCTTGCCACGCGCATATGCGCGAAGAGCGCGAACGTGGCGGGAGGCCCGTCAGACCTGTCAGACCTGTCCGATCCGTCAGACGCAGCAGCTCCATCGGCTTGCCGCAGCCGCGCGCACCACTCGCAGTGGTCGAGAGCCGCGTCCAGCTCGCCCGGCCAGGTCGCCGCGCCGGGCCAGGTCACCGCGCCGCCCTGAGCGGTGGGCGTGGAAGCGTCGCGGGGGGAGTCGTCGAAAGCCGCCATGCAGAGCCCAACGACGTACGAACGTCCCCCGGAACGCCCGGGTCAGCTTCCGCCCCTTGTTTTCACCCCCGCAGAGCGACGGCGGCCTCCGCGGTCGTGGTGGCGGCGCAGGACTGGACCGGGCGCAAGTCCAGCACCGTCGCCCGGCGCAGACGGAGGATGCCTTCCGTCTCCGTACGAAGGGACAGGCGGCGGCGGTCGGCGCCGAGGAGTTCCCCGCACGCGACGCGGTCGGCCGTCCTGACCTCGACCAGATGCGTCGGGGCGGGGTCCGTGGTGGCCCAGGCAAGCACGAGCGCGCCCGCCACCAGGGCCACCCCGAGGACGCAGCAGAGGGACGCCCACCCCAGCGCCCGGGTGACCCGCGAGACCTCCCGCTCGGTCCAGCGCCGCAGCGACTGACCGCCCAGGAGGATCTCGCCGCCCGGGACGCCGTGTGCCGCCCGTACGGCCAGCAGCGAGCCCACCACCAGGAGGACGAAGGCGGTCAGCAGCAGCCCGGTCGCCGTGTGGCGGGCCCAGGCCGGCAGGGCCGTCAGGCTGTCCTGCCCCTTCAGCAGGACGAGCACCGCCAGGAGCGCCGTCAGCCCGGTGAGGCCGGTGCGCCAGCCCTCGGCCTGTCTGCGCAGTTCCGGGAGGCGGGTGAACTCCAGGTCGCGCGCCAGTTCGGCCCAGCGCCGGTCGCGGTGCGCGGTCACCGCCCGATCCGCCAGCTCGCCCCGCACCCTCGGTACGAGGTGTCCGCAGGGGACAGGGGGTGCGCGTGGCCGCACTCACAGAAGTGCACCTCGTCGACGAGCGGATCGGCCCCGGCCGCCGGCCTCACGGCCGGGCCCGCCCCCAGCAACCGGCGCAGTACGCCCTTTCCGCCCGTCCCCGGCAGGCCCCAGGGGAACAGGGTCTGCGTACGGCCGTGGCAGCGCGGGCAGGCCCCGGTGACGAGGACCCCCGCGTCGCCGGGCGCGGCACGCCGGCTGAACGAGGCGGCGTCGATCTCACCGAGGTCTTCTTCGGCGTACGCCAGGGAGTGGTCGTGGGCGGGGGCGTTGGCGGCGGTGGGGCCGGTGGGGCCAGGGGGGTCGGTGGGACCGGCAGGGCCGATGGGGCCGTGCGGCGTCGTCATGGCGTTCTCGCAGTCATCGTGCGCCGTTTTCAGGGGCGTCGTTCCCGGGGGCGGCGGGGGGCGGCTGGTCCTCGGGATCGGTGGGATCGGCGAGACCGGCGGGGTCGTCCGGGCTGTCGGGGCCATCGGGGCCATCGGGGCCGTCGGGGTCGTCTGGGTCGTCTGGGGGTGGCGGTTCGATGCCGAACAACCGTGCGTACGTGGTCAGTCGGGCGCGCACCCAGTCGGGCGTCTCGCCGACCGCCGCCGCGCAGACGGCCAGCCGCTCCCGGCCGACGGGGCCGGCGAGGGCGGGCAGCCGGCCGTCGAGCCTCTCGGAGAGGATCGCCAGGTCCTGCCAGCGGGGCACGGTGTCCGGGACACCGGAGAACGCCGCCGCCGTCCCCTCCAGCGGCAGGTACGGGGCGAGCCGGCGCCAGGTGTCCCGTACGGGCTCGCCGAGCCGGCCCGCGATGCTGACGAGGTCGAGCGGCACCAGGGGCGTCCCGGCCGCGGAGACACGGTGGCCCGGATCGACGACCGCCACGTCGTGGGGCCCGGGCACGCCCTCGGGGAGGGCGGCCACGGCCTCGGCGGACAGCTCCGGGACCAGGGCGCCGATGGCGCGCAGCGGGGCCAGCGCCTCGAAGGCGGCTCGGACACCGAGGTGGCGGGCGCGGGCGTAGGCGACGAGGTGCCGCGCGGTGAGGGGCGTCCAGACAGGGCTCTCGCACCATTCGTAGTCACTGTCCTCCTCCCAGCCGTACTCGACCAGGGCCGCCGTCTCGTCCGAGGTGGGGGAGAACTTCTTCAGCCCCTTGGGGAGTGCGGGCGCGACGAGTTCCGGGCCGAGCCCCAGGCGCTTCGCCTCCTGGCGGGCGGTCCGCCACAAGTACGAGAGCTTCTCCCGCAGTTGCTGACTCGCCACGAACAACACGGCCGAGGTGGCCGGCACCGGATAGTCACCGGCGTCGAAGGACGGGTCCACGCCCGAGAACGCGTACCGGCTGGGCGTCGGCAGGTCGTCCCACGCCTCCAGGAGAGGGGCGGCGTCGGGGGTGTCCACCCCGGCGCCCCGCAACTCGTCGGCGTACCAGGAGAGTTCCACGCGGGACATCTGGTGGGGCTGTACGTAGGCCAGGTCCCGCAGGGAGACACCGTCCTCCACGCGTACGCCGGCGTCGTGCAGCCAGTGCGTGAGGTCGCCGGCCTCGGGCGAGGGCACCACGTCGCGTCCCGGCGAGCCCTTGCGGTACCGCCGCCGGTGGCGCAGGGCGAGGAGCCGTGCCTGCTCGGCGAGGATCCGCTCCGCCTTGCGCAGCGGCAGCCCGTGTTCCGCGGCGAGGGCGATGGTGGCCGCCCACGGGAGTGTCGCGCTGCCGTCGTCGTCCTCCACGACGTAGCGCCACAGCACGGGGAAGAGGTCGTCCGGCACGGCGGCCCAGCGGCTGGTCAGGGCGGGGTCGGGGACGGGCCGCAACCAGTCGAAGTCCGCCAGCCGCCGCCATGCGTCGGCGGGGGCGCAGCCGATCCGCTCCGCCGCCGCCCGCACGTCCCACGGCGTCGTGGTGGGCCGCCAGTTGTGCTTGTCCACCTTGAGGTAGAGCAGGGCGAGGTCGTCGTCCGTGCAGACGTACTCCCGGTGGTGGGCGGGGGCGGTGGGTGGTGCGGTGGCCAGGAACGGGGCGAACTTGGCGCATACGTCCGCCAGTTCACCGAGTGTCCGGCGCCGCTTGGCGGACGTGCGCACGATGCCGCTCAGGTCGTCGGGCTCATGCCGGAAGTAGATCTCCCGCACGGACTCCCGCGAGGCCGAGCGACGGCCCGGGCCCGGGCCGGGGGAGGCGTCCATGGGGTGGGGATCGGGGCCGAGGAGACCGGCGACGATCTCCAGGTCGAGGAAGCCCGGCCGCCATTCCAGACCGTCACCTGGGGGAGGGTGCGGGGCGTGCACGGCGGGGGCCGCCAGGCGGGGGTGGGCGACGCGCAGGCCCCGGGCCGCGCGTACCGCCTCCGACACGGTCATCTTGTGCATGTTGGCGAGCCGCACGGCGTTGCGCCAGTCGCCGTGGACGCCGCTCGCGATGTCCGACCAGCCCGGACACGGCACCGGGTGACCTTCGAGGGACAGGGGGACCGCTTCGCGCTGCGTGGGGTGGCCGGGGGTGTTGGGGCTGCCGGGTCCGCCGTCGGACCCCAGGACCGCGTTCCGCCAGGGCCGGACCGCCTCCCTCACCCAGTCTTCCTCGTACCGTCCCGCGCGTCCGCCCAGGAACGCGTCCAGCTTGAACCAGCCGACCTCGTCGAGATCGACCGTACGGCCGAAGTCGGCCAGGGCCCGGACCCCCTTGCCCCGCCACTCCTGCCACAGGATGCGGGCGATCGCGGGGTTCCTGGACTCCATGCTGCGCAGCCAGGGCAGGTTCAGCCCGGGACTCGCGGCGAGGGCGGCCGCGCCCCGCCGGATCTGCCGGTACTTCCACCGGAAGTCGTAGTCCTCCAGCTTGTTCCGGTTCACGCTGAGCCGGCCCGCGTGCGCGCCCGTCAGATTGAGCACGTGACCGAAGGTGCGCTTGTCGCTGACGATGCCGTCGCACACGATCGCGCCGTCGTCCGGAACCCACCACAGGACTCCCGGCACCGCTTCGAGCGCCGACTCCGCCCCGACCTCGAACGCGCCCCCGCCCGCCTGGAGCGACCGCGGCGCCCAGACATGCGTCTGCGGCTCCCCGTCACCGTCCCCGCTCCCGCCACCCACCTCCAGCGTGAACTCGCTGTACAGCACCAGGGACTTCAGGGTGTCGAGGCACGCGTCGTCGCTCAGCGCACCCGGGCTGCGGAGATGGAGACGTACGCGGGTACCGCCCTCCGGCAGGACGGCGCCCTCGCGTTCGTCGGCCTCCTGGATCCGGAACAGGCTGCCGCTGACCGGGATGTCCACGCGCAGGGCCCGTCGGGCGGGGCGTCCGTCGGGGCCGACGGGCCGGGTGACGACGGTCATCTCGTCGGCGAGCATGAAGTAACTGAACACCCCGATACCGAAACGGCTGTTCGGGTAGAGACGCAGGGCCCGGTCATGACGTAGCCAGGTGGCCTGCTCGCGCCGGAAGGCGTGGGACTGGTCGAACCGGCGCCCCGCCCGGGTGAAGGTGTTCCTGAGCTGGTCGACGGTCATGCCGACGCCGTTGTCGACACACTCGACGTAGCGCCCGCGCTCGTCCCGGCCCGTGCTGATGCGGATGTGACCCGCCCAGGGCCTGGGCTCCTTGCCGCAGCCGAGCAGATAGCGGACCCGCATCTCCCGGTAGCGGCAGGCGTCCAGGGCGTTCTGGTACAACTCCCGCAGCGCCAGGGACCGTTTGCCGTCGTAGAGCTGCTCGCCCATGAGCAGCCGGCGGATCTCCGTCTGCGCGAGGGAGAAGTGCGCGAGCGGTATGTCGTACGCGCTGAAGCCGTCGACCTCGTCCGGACGCAGCCGGTGGTCGGTCAGCCGGGCGGGCACGCTCCGCAGCAGCGCGGCGTCGTCGGCCGACAGCCGCGCCGCCGCTTCCTTGAGCGCGTGCCCGAACTCGTCCGCGTCCTCGACCACCGAGGCGAGCGCGGCGTGGATGGAGGGATGCGGGCAGACGGCGTCCAGGTGCAGGTACGCGGGGGCGGCACCGTCCTGTTCGAGATCCCATGTCGCGTCCCGGAAGACGGTGATCACGTCGCGCGGCACGACCGGATCGGAGACGGCGAGATGCTCGGCGAGGACCTCGGGCAGGCGCCGGGCGTCGAGGGCGAGCAGCCCCGCCAGGCGCAACAGCGCGGCGAGGGGACGTACGCGCAGGCGCTGCGGACTCTTACACATCGCCTGCTCGGCAGGGGAGTTGGAGGAGGCGGGCAGGACGTGGCGGTCCGGGAGCGCGAGCCGCTGCTCGTCGGGCGGCGCGCCGAGCACGAGACCGGCGGCGACGGTCCGCAGAGCGAGGGACAACTGGCCGGCCCGACCGCTGAGCGAGGACGGAGCCGAGGGGCGCCGGCCCGCACGGTCCTGACCGGCCCCCTCGCCGGCGGGCACGCCCGGCCCGGAGCCCGCACGGTCCTGACCGCTCCCCTCGCCGGCGGGCACGCCCGGCCCGGACGGCGCCACCTGGGGCTGGAGCAGCCGGGTGACGAACGCGTCCGCCCAGGCCGCGGGCACGGCCTCCTCGTCGGTGGCGAACCGCTCACCGATCCAGCGGTGCACGAGCCAGAGCATGACGGCGTTGCGGTCGTCCGAGGGGCCGGTCCGCCACCAGTGCCAGCCCCCGAGCTTCTCGGTGATCTGGGGGTGCTGCTCGGCGATCTGCTCGTAGTGCCGCCGCTGCGCGTCCGCGTCGGACCGGCGGTCGGTGAGGTGCGGGCGGAGCTCCGCGGCCTGGCTCAGCCGCTCGGCCCAGGCCGCCTCGTGCAGCAGTACGCCCGCGATCAGCGCCGTGACCTCCAGCGCGGACAGCTCGGCGTCCTTCGGCAGCACCATCGGAAGCCGGTCACGCAGCAGTCGTACGGGACAGTCGTCGTCGGCCCACGGGTCGGGCAGCCGCTCCTGGGCGCGGTGCACATGGCGGGCCACGTCCCCGGCGAGGGCGCCCAGGCAGTCCTGGAGACGGTCGACGGTCTCCGCGTCGCCCTCCGGCACGTGCTGCCAGAGCGCCGGCGTACGCACGGCCTCCCGCCAGGTCTCCAGCAACCGCCGGCCCTGGGCGACCTGCCGGCCACGGCACTCGGCCTCAAGGTCGCTGCCGTACCGGACGAGGACCTGCTGCGGCTCGGCCCGGGCCCGCCGTGCCAGCGTCCGGGCCTCACGCCGGGCCACTTCGTACACCTGCTCCACGGTGGTGGCCTCGGTCAGCGGATCGAAGGCGTGCGCGAGCGCCAGCGAGAAGAAGCTGCCCGTGTCGGCGAAGCCGCTGCGCTCGCCGGGGGCGCACCCGGTCATCATCGCGAAGCGGGCGTTCGGCGGGCCCTTGACGACCCGGCTGCCGAACGCCGTGTTCCCGCCGTCCCCGGCCGAGCGACAGGCGTCGACGAGCCACAGCACGGTGTCGGCACGGCACCGGTCCAGGTACTTGCTGATGTCGGCGCCCAGCAGCGACTCACGGACGTGCGGCTGGTCCCAGCGGTCGGCGGCGGCACCGGCGGCGACCCCGGTGGGGGCATCGGTGGCAGCCCGGGTGGGGGCATCGGCGGCGGGGGCTCGGGCGTCGGCGGGCACCAGGTAGTCGGTGTCGCCGATGCGTACGCCGTGCCCGGTGAAGTAGAGGAGCAGGGTGCTGTCCGGGGGCGCCTCGGCGGACAGGGCGGTGATGCGCTCGGTGATGGCATTGCGCGTCGGATCCCGCAGCACTTCCACCACGTAGTCACTGCCGCGGAGGGCGGCGCTCATGGCCCGCAGATCGGCGTCGACGGCGGCGGAGAGCGGCCGCAGGTACCGCTCGACGCCGGGGCTCTCCCCCACCCCGATCAACAGCGCCTTCCGAACGACGCGCTCCATCCGCCCCCCAGGCCCCGGGCCACCCACCACCTCAAGGCCACAAGGGCCACGTGGGCCACATGATTTCACTCTGCCCGGCGCCCGCCACCCGTTCGTGGCGGAAAGCCGGTGGGCCGGTACGGAAACAGCGAGGGCCGGTACTGGAATCAGTACCGGCCCTCGCTGCTGCTGTTCCGATCAGACGGCCACGGCGGGCACGGCGGGCACGGCGGCCATGGCGGACACAGGGGCGCCCAGCATGGCGGACGCCCGCTGGAGCGGGCTGAGGACGGCCGAGGGGGCGACGGCCGGCACCCGGACAGGAGGCGCCGTACGGCAGGTGAAGCCGAGCTGCGCCATGGAGCGGAGCACCTCGCCCGCGCTGAAGTCGCGGGGGTCCTGGCGGGTGATGACCTGGCCGACCTGCTTGACGGGGTAGTGGCGCCGCCCGATGATCACGGACTGCCCGGTGACGGGTTCGGGCTTGACGCCCTTCATCGTCTCGAGCACGCCGCTCTTGGTCAGGTCGAACGGGAAACGAGCGATGACACAGCGCATGAGACCTCGCAGGGAGAGGGTGGCGACGATGAGTTGTTTCAGACGGCGAGGGCGCCGCGGGCGCCGACAGCCCCTGGGGCACCGACAGCACCGACAGCCCCGAGGGCGACGATGTCGCGCAGGCGGACCCGGTCCGTGTACCCGGAAGCGGAACGGACGGCGGTGAGCCCCGCCAACGTGACCAGGTCCGTGCGCTTGCCGTCCTCGTCACAGACGACGAGGCGGCTGACGCGAGCGCCGGCCATGACGCACAGGGCGTCCTCGACGGTCATGTCGGCCCAGACCCGCGGCTCGGCCTCCTCCGCGGTGTCGTCCTCCGAGGTGAGCACGGACCCGGCGCTCATGGGGCGGACCAGCGTCTGAACCAGCGTCAAGGGTGCTCCTACGGAGAGGGGACGGCTTCGGGGAACGAGAGCTACGCGGCGGTCACGGCCACGGCCGCGGCGACCGGCGCGTCACCGGCGCTCCGCTGCTGCTGTACGTGCGCACGCCGCGCCGCCGAGACGGGACGGCGACGGCCACGGGCGGCACCGGCACGCTTGGGGCGCTGCGTCACCGGCGCGGTGATGACGACCGGGATCCCCGAGGGGGCCTGGGCGCCGGTGATGCGGTGCAGCTCCTGCTCGCCGGAGCGGACCTGGGTGATCTGCGGGCTGATCCCGGCGTCCGACATGAGGCGGACCATGCCGCGGCGCTGGTTCGGGGTGACCAGCGTGACGACGCTGCCGGACTCACCGGCGCGGGCGGTGCGGCCGCCGCGGTGGAGGTAGTCCTTGTGGTCGGTCGGCGGGTCGACGTTGACCACGAGGTCGAGGTTGTCGACGTGGATGCCGCGGGCGGCGACATTCGTGGCGACGAGCACCGTGACGTGCCCGGACTTGAACTGCGTCAGGGTGCGGGTGCGCTGGGGCTGCGACTTCCCGCCGTGCAGCGCGGCGGCCCGCACACCGCTGTTGAGCAGGTCCTGGGTGAGCCGGTCGACGGCGTGCTTGGTGTCCAGGAACATGATCACGCGGCCGTCGCGGGCGGCGATCTCGGTGGTGGCCGTGTGCTTATCGGCACCGTGGACGTGCAGGACGTGGTGCTCCATCGTCGTGACGGCGCCGGCCGAGGGGTCGACGGAGTGGACGACGGGGTCCGTCAGGTAGCGGCGCACGAGCAGGTCGACGTTGCGGTCCAGGGTGGCGGAGAAGAGCATCCGCTGGCCCTCGGGACGTACCTGGTCGAGCAGCTCGGTGACCTGCGGCATGAAGCCCATGTCGGCCATCTGGTCGGCCTCGTCCAGGACGGTGATGCCGACCTGGTTCAGCCGGCAGTCGCCGCGGTCGATGAGGTCCTTCAGCCGGCCGGGAGTGGCGACGACGACCTCGGCCCCGCCGCGCAGCGCGGCGACCTGCTTGCCGATCGACATCCCGCCGACGACGGTGGTCATGCGGAGCCGGATGGAACGGGCGTACGGGGTGAGCGCGTCGGTCACCTGCTGCGCGAGTTCACGGGTGGGTACGAGGATCAGCCCGAGCGGCTGGTGGGGCTCGGCGCGCTGCCCCGCCGTACGGGCCAGCAGGGCGAGGCCGAAGGCGAGGGTCTTGCCGGAGCCGGTGCGGCCGCGGCCGAGGACGTCACGGCCGGCGAGGGAGTTCGGCAGCGTCGCGCCCTGGATCGGGAACGGGACGGCCACACCCTGCCTGCCGAGCTCGGCGAGGAGCGGGGCCGGCATGCCCAGCTCGGCGAAGTTCTCCACGGCGGGAAGCGCCGGGGTGATGGTCTTGGGGAGAGCGAACTCACCCTGCACGGCGGCGGGCCGACGGCTGTGACCACTGCCACTACGGGGGCGGGCGAAACGGTCGTTCGAACGTGTGCGGTTCATGCGGGGAACCTTCCTCGATGCGGCGCATATCAAGGAATTCCCGCAGCGATGAGCAGCGCAGAGAATCACAAGAATGGACCGAAGAAAAAACAGAGACTGAAACCTGAACTCAAACCCGAACTCAAACGCGAGCCGAAACCGGGCCGAAATCAATATCGGAAGCCGGAGGCGAAACTGGCCACTGATGCCACTGATGTCGCTGATCGGGCGGACGCAGGGCGCAGGGCGCGGAGGGGGTCACGGGTGACGAGTGACGGGTTCAGTGGGGCGGGGGAGGGGGGCTTGGAACGCCCACACCCATCCCCGCGTACGGGTGCGGCCGGGACACCGGCCGGACCGTGACCAGGGGCGGGCCCCAGGACGTGCGGGAAATGCATGCAGCTGGGGCCCGCACCCCGAAGGATGCGGGCCCCAGCTGCAAGTGTGCGCGTACGCGTCAGGCGGGAACGATGTTCTCGGCCGTCGGGCCCTTCTGGCCCTGCGCGATGTCGAAGCTCACCTTCTGGCCTTCGAGCAGCTCGCGGAAGCCCTGGGCGGCGATGTTCGAGTAGTGGGCGAAGACGTCGGCGCCGCCGCCGTCCTGCTCGATGAAGCCGAAGCCCTTTTCCGCGTTGAACCACTTCACAGTGCCAGTAGCCATGTCTATCTCCTTTGGGGCAGTACATCGGGATCCGCGCTGCGCGGACACCGTGTCGCCGCGATGATTACCCCGCCGGAAAAGACCGGTCATACAAAAGCGCTCCGATCGCAGTATTCGACCAGGAGCACTTGAAGTTTTTCGGGAACCACAACTGCAACTGATGAAGACAGTAGCACGACATCTCGGCCGATGCGCGCCGGATAATTCCCCTCCACCCGTTCCACCAAAAACCCTTCCTGCCCGGATCATTAAACTCTCACTTCGCGAACACAGATCACGAATTTTCCTGCCGCGAAAACGAAGCGGCACACCGGGCGGCGACGGGGCGACTCGGACGGTGACGGGGGTGGCTTGGAGGGAAACGGAGACTCGGGGTCAGACCGTCTCACCGACGTGGGTGCGCCGGGCCTGCGAGCGGCTGCCGGCGAGCCAGGACGTGGCCGGCGGCTCGGCTTCCCGGGTGAGCCGGGTGTTGACGGTCATGTGCAAGCGGCTGCCGCCTCCCTCGCTGCCCGTGGGGTAGCTGCGGGGTTCGTCGGAGACGAAGAACCGGCTGAGGAGCTGGGTGACCTGCCGCGCCGCGTCGGGGTCGGCGGAGATGAGGCGGACCTCGACGTGCCCGGCGGCCGTACCCCTCGCATCGGGCTGCTGCGGGGCGTGGCCATGACCGTCCCGGTCATGGCCGTCAGGGCGTACGGGAAGCCGACGAGAGGAGTGCCGACCCTCGCGAAGACGGATGAGGAGCGCCGTGAGAGCGATCGACAGGAGGATGCCGACGATGGTGATGCCGATGCCGATACCCATGGCTGTCACTTTCCTTCACCGGGAACGCTGAGGCGGGCGGCCGTGGCGCCCCCCTCGACTTCCCACACCGCTACCGCTGCCGCTGCGGCCGCCGTCGCCTGTGTGCGGCCCGACTGTCCCGCCTCCGCGGCGATGAGCGCGCTGGCGGTGCGGACGATCCGGGGATCGCAGGCGGCGGCCATGAGCCGTGCGGCGACGGCCGGATCGGCCTCGGGAGGAACGACCAACAGGTCCCAGCGACCGACGCGGTAGGAGAGCAACAGGAGCTGGTGGGGGTCCTGCTCGGTACGGAACCCGCCCACCTTGACCACATGGCCCTTGACGGGCACGTCGCGCGGTACGCCGGCCCAGTACTCCGGATTGACGGCGACCCGAGTGATACGTCCCCACAGGGGGTCCAGCAACGCGGTCAGCGCGGGCAGTTCACGCCCGAGGTCACGGGAGCGCGGCCACCAGGCACCGTCGAGCAGCCCTGCCTGCGGGCCCGGAGGCCTGAGGGACAACCGCAAGCCCGAACGGTCGGAAGGCGCGACGGGCAGCGTGTTCTGCGAGGGTCCTACGGTGAGCACCGTCATGGTGTCGACCTGTCCCCGGGCAGTGGTGCCGGCCCGGTGCGCTAAAGCCGAACGAGAAACCGACACGGAAGCCGATCCCACATCCCTCTCGGCACCTTCGACCCTACTCCTGCGGGGCCTCCGACCACGATGAACGCCGCCATACCCGCCACCCGGGCCTCCCCCGAAGCCCTCAACCGCTGCAGAGCGGAACAGCCTCCGCAGAGCCCGATGGCTCCTCGCCCAGCACCGAGACGCCCGTCCGGGGCGACGGCACCCCCGGCATCGCTCGCGTCGCAACTCGCCGGCCTCGCCCTCGGCGACCGTGACCGGCACCGGTGATGTCGCCGGCGGAGCCGCGATTGACCGGCCCTCCGTGTGGCTCGTCATCGCCTACTGATCCGGATGCAGGTGGGCGCGGCCATGGACGAGTGAGGCCGCGCCCATCCAAGCGAGAACAGAGCGTCGTCGCAGCGCGATGGTCAGCCCTGCGCGAGGTTCGCCTCACAGGTGGTGCACCGTCGCACGGCCCGCCGCCTTGGAGGTACTCCAGGTCCGCGCAGTTGACAGACGGATTCCGGTAGCCCTGGGCCTCGCTGAAGCGGTGTGGGAGGTAGCCACCGCCGCACACGTCCACGAGTGGACAGGCGCGGCACTGCTCGGCGAGCGCTTCCTTGCCGTGCTGCCGGTGCAACAGCTTTGGATGGGACAGAGCTTCGTCAAAGGAGTGGCGGAGGACGTCGAGCCCGAGTCGGGTGGCACCCTCCTCGACCGACCGCAGGGTGTCCACAGCCTCGATGGAGCCGTCGGACTCGATCACGACGCTGGTCGGCGGGGCCAGGCCGAGCGTCTCCACCGAGCCACGCACGCCAGAGCTGAGGGCCACGATGTCCTCCAGCATCCGGACGCTGTGCCCGTACTCGGACCGGGCGAGCCAGGCGTTGTACACCCTGCTCAGCCACAGTCCGTACTCGGGCACACTCGGGTGGGCGCGGCGCGGCGGGTCGTCGTCTCGACCTGTAGAGCATGCGTACGGAAGGCGGTCAGGCGGTCAGGCGGTCAGGCGGTCCTGCGCGCCTCGGGGTGGCGCAGGCACCAGCCTTCCCAGGCTGAGGAGACCATGTCGGTCACGTTGTACCGGGCGGACCAGCCCAGGTGCTGCTTGATGGGAGTGGCGTCCGCGACGACCTTCGCCGGGTCTCCCGGACGCCGCTCGACCACGACCGGCTCGATGCCGTGGCCGGTCACCCTGGTAACGACCTCGATCAGTTCACGCACCGAAAGGCCCTCGCCCTGACCGACGTTGAAGGTCCGTGCGACGCCGTCGTGCTCGCGCAGGTAGCGAGTGGCGGCCAGGTGTGCGGAGGCGATGTCGACCACATGGATGTAGTCGCGCACGCAGGTGCCGTCCGGCGTGGCGTAGTCGTCACCGAAGATCTGAGGCGCCTCACCGGCGGTGAGCTTCTCGAAGACCATCGGGACGAGGTTCAGCACGCGCTTGTCGGCCATGGCCGGGGTGGCGGCCCCGGCGACGTTGAAGTAGCGCAGGTTGATCACGTCCACGCCGTGAGCCTGGTGGGCCGCCATGCCGAGCCATTCGCCGATGAGTTTGGTCTGGCCGTACGGGCTCATCGGTGCACACGAGGTTTCCTCGGTGACCAGGTTCACATCCGGCATCCCGTAGACGGAGGCGCTGGAGGAGTACACCAGCTTCCGCACCCCGGCGGTGTTCATCGCGGACAATAGAACGCGGAAACCCTCGACGTTCTGGTGGTAGTGCGCCAAGGGGAGTTCGACGGATTCGCCGACCTGTGTGCGAGCGACCAGGTTGACGACGCCTTCCACCTGGTATGCCTGGAAAACCCGCTCCAAGGCCCGTTCATCGCGAACGTCGGCGATGACAAGGGGGACTCCCTCGGGCACGTTGGACTTCGCACCGGTGGAGAGATCATCCACGACGAGCACGTGCTCCCCGGCGTCGTGCATTGCCTTCACGACGTGTCCACCGATGTAGCCGGCGCCGCCTGCAACGAGCCAGAACTTCATATGCGCTGTTCCTTTGGTCGTGTGGGTAGTCATCCGTGATACGCCCTGCCGAATTCGGGGCGGTGTGTAGCTCGGGAACGGTCACTCGGCTGAAGCGCGGCACTGTCATCGCGGTTTCATGCGCCCCCGGAATCAGGAGGCCAGTGAAAGAGACCACCGCCGGGGTTGTCAACTCGCGTCCCTACTCAGCCAAATGAACTTCTACCAGGCCCGGTAGGCAACCAGGACTTTCGGAAGTGCGAGTTGTTGATCTTTGTTTCTACTCTCTGATCTGTCGGCGCCAACGGGGGAGCCATCCGAATGGATGGATGCCGCGCGCGACAGCAAGGAGAAGTCTGTGGGACGTTCAGTTCTCATCACCGGCGGGAATCGGGGGATCGGGCTGTCGATCGCCCGGGAGTTCGCCGCTGCAGGTGACCGGGTTGCCATCACGTACCGCTCGGGCGAACCGCCGGAGGGCCTTTTCGGGGTCCGCTGCGATGTGACGTCGGCGGCGGACGTGGAACACGCCTTTACCGAGGTCGAGGCGGAGCACGGGCCGGTTGAGGTGGTGGTGGCCAATGCCGGGATCACCCGAGACGGGCTGCTGCTCAGGATGGACGAAGACGACTTCGGTGCCGTGTTGGAGACCAACCTCGGCGGAGTTTTCAGGGTCGTGAAGCGCGCCGGCCGAGGGATGCTGAGGGCCAGGTCGGGGCGGATCGTGTTGATCTCGTCGGTGGTCGGCCTGTCGGGGGAGGCAGGTCAGTGCAACTATGCGGCGGCCAAAGCGGGGCTGATCGGCTTTGGTCGTTCGCTGGCGCGAGAGTTGGGCAGTCGCGGAATCACGGTGAACATCGTGGCGCCGGGCATCGTGGCGACAGACATGACAGCCGTGCTCTCCCAGGAGCGCAGGGACGAGATCCGTGCGCACGTCCCACTGCGGCGGATGGCGGAGCCGGGCGAGATCGCCCCGGTCGTACGGTTCATCGCCTCACCGGAGGCCGCCTACATCACCGGCGCGGTCATTCCCGTCGACGGCGGCCTTGGCATGGGGCATTGAGCCCCGGCCCGGTCGCCTTCAGATCTCGTTCAGCGCCACTCCAAGGAAACCAGACATGAGCAAACTCTTCGAGCCCATCAGACTTCGCGCTCTGACCATCCCCAACCGTGTGTGGATGGCCCCCATGTGTCAGTACTCGGCGGCATCCAGCGGCCCTGAGCTCGGCGTACCCAACGACTGGCACACCACGCACCTGACCACTCGTGCGGTGGGCGGGGTCGGCCTGATCTTGGTCGAGGCCACTGCGGTCAACCCGGAGGGCCGGATCACTCCCGGCTGTCTCGGACTGTGGAACGATCGCCAGCAGGAGGCGTTCCGGAAGATCAACGACTCTCTGCTCGAGCACGGCACCGTTCCGGCGATCCAGCTGGCCCATGCCGGGCGCAAGGCGTCGACGGCGGCGCCCTTCCGCGGCGGGAAGCCGGTCGCCCCGGTCGACGGAGGATGGCAGACGGTGGGGCCGAGCACGGTACCGTTCGGCGACTATCCGTCCCCGACCGAGCTGACGGTTCGTGAGATCAGCGGAATTGTCAAGGACTTCGCCGCCGCCGCCAGGCGGGCGCTGCGGGCTGGTTTCCAGGCCGTCGAGGTACACGGGGCACACGGCTTCCTGATCAACTCGTTCCTTTCTCCGTACAGCAACAAGCGGACGGACGCTTACGGCGGTTCCTTTGAGAACCGCATCCGGCTGGCTCTGGAGATCGTGGACGCGGTGGGCGAGGTCTGGCCGGATGACCTCCCAATGTTCTTCCGCACGTCGGCCACGGACTGGCTGAGCGAGGACACCCGGGACGACCGTGAGGGCTGGACCGGAGAGGACACCGTGCGGCTGGCGAGGCATCTGATGGAGCACGGCATCGACCTGCTCGACGTGTCCAGCGGTGGCATCGCCCCAGACGCCCGGATCCCGGTGGGCCCCGGCTACCAGGTTCCGTTGGCCGAGCAGGTGCGCGACGAGACCTCCATGCTGGTCGGCGCGGTCGGCAAGATCACCGAGCCGTGGCAGGCGGAGGAGATCGTGGAGCAGGGCAGGGCCGACGTCGTGCTGCTCGGCCGGGAACTGCTGCGCAACCCCTATTGGCCGCACTACGCCGCGGCCAAGCTCGGCGGCGAGCCGCACTGGCCCGACCCGTACGGCTACGCGGTGTAGGCGGTGGGCGCCGCAGCAGACGGAATACCGATGACCACGGCGATTACTTGTCGGGGCTGTGACGACAACGGACACGGTCGTGGCGCACAGCGCCGACTTCACAACGGGGGTAAGTGACATGCGCATCGCGCTGATAGCCCATGACGGCATGAAGGCGGTGATGGTCGACTGGGTCGGCCGTCAGTACCGCGAACTTGCCGAGCACGAGCTGGTGGCGACCGAGTCCACCGGCGCCTTGCTGGCAGAGCGGTTCGGGCTGGCCGTCCAACAGGTGGCCAGCGGTCCGCTCGGCGGGGACCTACAGATCGGCGCCATGATCGTCGATCAGCAGGTGGACCTGATGATTTTTTTCTGGGACCCGATGGGACTACACCCGCACAGCCCCGATGTGCAGGCGCTCGTGCGGCTGGCGGTTCTGCAGGACATCCCGATGGCACTGAACCCGGCCAGCGCGGACCGCGTCCTGCGGTCACCGGCCGCGAACGGCCGACTGGAGGGCTCGGTTGCCACTGCCGGTCGCCGGCGGACGCCGTCGGTGCGGCCCGATGCCATCCGTCGGCGGACGCCGGCGGGGAGCCCCGCTGCCGCCTCGTGGTCTTCGGCTGCACCGACGACCACGAGGCGGTCCCTGGCCTCCCGGTGGGCCGACACGTCCTCGCCTCTTTCGGCTCCACGGCGTGGCCCACGGGGTGCACAGCGCTCCGGCCGCACCCCCACCGTCCCCTCCGAGAGGTAAGCCATGTCCATGTCTTCGTCCACCTCCGCTTCCGCTTCCGCTTCCGCGAAGATCCTTCTCGCTCTCACCAGCCATGGTGAGCTGGGAGACACGGGCCGCAGCACCGGGTTCTACGTGCCTGAGGCGGCGCACCCCTACGAGGTGTTCACCCAGGCCGGGTACCAGGTCGGCTTCGTCTCCGTGCGCGGCGGTTCGCCGCCGTTGGACGGTGTCGCACCCGATGACGAGGACTCGGCCCGGTTCCTTGCCGATCCGGCGGTGGCCGCGAAGCTCGCCGACACGCCCACTGCGGACCGGCTCGATCCCGCGGAGTACGCCGCCGTGTACTTCGTCGGCGGACACGGGGCCATGTGGGACTTCCCCAATGCCACCGAGCTGACCGCCTTCGCGGCAGCGGTGTACGAGCGGGGCGGTGTGGTGGCGGCGGTCTGCCACGGCCCGTCGGCGCTGGTGAACCTGCGGCTGTCCGACGGGACTTACCTGGTCGACGGCAAGGAGGTCGCGGTCTTCACCCATGACGAGGAGGAGTCGATGGAGCTGGCCGAGGTGGTTCCGTTCCTGCTGCAGACGCGGCTGACGGAGCGTGGGGCCAAGGTCCGCCCGGGTCCGATGTGGGCTGAGCACACCGTGGTGGACAACCGCCTGGTGACCGGTCAGAATCCCGCCTCGGCGGCACGGGTGGCTGAACTCACGGTGGAGATACTCACTTCGGGGACTGAGTCCTAGTGCGGGCCGCAGCTGCCGAAATGCCGGAGCCGGCCCTGTCCCGGGCCGCGGTGGACCGTGCCGGGGAGCACCGGACGGACGAGACCTGGCTGAGTGCGGCCTGGGACCGGGAGAGTACCCGGGCGGTACTGGTGGCTCAGGACCGCACCCTGGTGGCCGCAGATGGAACCGGGCAGGTCGGGATCGTCCTGCTGCCGGCCTCGTCGGCACCTGACGGGATGCGGTACTTCCTCGGCTCGGACACTGCGGGGGTGGACTACTTCGCCGTCTCGGTGCCCGACCTGAAGCCCTACCGGACCCCCGGAGCACGCGAGTCCGGGCTTCGCGAGATCGGGACGCTTCTGACGCCCCGGGACGTCGGGCTGCTGGTCCACGCCGTGGCTTTGGACGCCTGGCACCGGACCCACCCCTTCTGCCCTCGTTGCGCGAATCCCACCGAAATTGCCTTCGGCGGGCATATGAGGCGCTGTCTCTCCTGCCGGACGGAGCACTTCCCGCGTACGGACCCGGCGGTGATCATGCTGGTCACTGATACCGAGGACCGCTGCCTGCTGGCTCGGAACGCGGCGTGGGAGGTGGGGCGTTGGTCCGTGCTGGCGGGGTTCGTGGACCCCGGTGAGTCACTGGAGCAGGCAGTCCGCCGAGAGGTGCTGGAGGAGGTGGGCGTCCGGGCGGACTCGGTCGAGTACACCGGCAGCCAGGCGTGGCCGTTCCCCGCCAGTCTGATGCTCGGCTTCTTCGCGCGGACCACGAATCCAGGGATCATGGTGGACGGCAAGGAGATCGCCCAGGCGTGCTGGTTCTCCCGGGCTCAGCTTGGGGAGGCGATGGTTGAGGGAGTGGTGGCGTTGCCTTCCGGCGTGTCGATCGCCCGCTCGATGATCGAATGCTGGTACGGCGAACCGCTCCCGAAGACTCCCTCCTGGTGAACCGGAAGGTGCTGCCCCATCGATCTGGCGTTGCCCCGGCCGTCGGCTGGGGCAACGCCAGTCGATGCCGTCTGCTACCTGGATCCCTCCGGCGGCTGCACTGGGATGAGCGAGACCAGCCGCAGCTCCCCGTTGCTCAGCGGGGAGGTCATGACGATCTCGATGGTCGTCGGCGTCTCTTGGCCCGCCAGGAGCACACCGCGCCGGTTCCCATGGGCATGCTCGACGACCCGGTGCTCGCGCCATAGCCGGCGAGCACAGGCGCTGATTTCGAGAATCTCCTCGATAACCGTGCTCAGGCGGGTGTTATCGGGGTGGCGGGCCTGCGCCATCCGCATCTGGGCCAGCATCGGCCCGGCCCAGTCCTGCTCCCAGTTGTGCAGGCGGATCCGCTTGTCGGCGTCGTGGGCGAACACCTCCTTGACGACGTTCTGACCGGCGACCCCACAGGGGAACCATTCACTGAAGGCTCGGTTCTGGTAAAGGACATCCCATGCAGTGTCGGATGCGTAGGCGGGCCACGGCTGGAGTTCAAGCAGTTGTCGGACTCCGTCGGTGATGCCGCTGTCCTTGCAATGCGCCGGGCTCGTCGGCTCCCAGCCAACCGCGTGAAGGAACAGCAGCTTTCTTTCGGCCTCGTCGAGTCTCAGAGCACAGGAGACCCGGTTCAGAAAGTCCTCCGAATACTGCGCCGCTCCGCCCCGCTCGAACTTTCCGTACCAGACGCTACTGACACCGGTCAGCTGCGCCATGTCCTCCTGGCTGACCAGCTTCGATCTCCCGTGACGGCTCTGCCTCAATTCCGGGATCTGATCCCGTGTGAGGCGTTTGCGCCAGCCCTTCACCAGTGTGGAGAGATGGTCCAGCGAGCTCAGTTCATTTGTCACAGATATTTCCCCGTTGGCCTTGCTTGAACAGTCGAGGGTAACAATTATCGAGTTCTCGGTGTTCACTGGAATGTTTCAGCCTGGTCACTGATCGGGAGATGGTGGTAGTGCCCGCAGCGCACAAGGCTCCCGTGCCGTGGAGAAGGTGTTGAAGTCTCAACCCATCGGTGCAGGAGCCTGGTTGGCGGTCTATCCTGCCTCGACCTGTCTCATGCCCTGGTGGAGCGGGTGATCAGTCTTTCGTTACCCGCGGGAATGACCGCCGCTGCAAACTCCCGCCGCACCAGCCGTGCCCTGGCCGAATTTTTGTGCCTGCGTCGGCGCGACACCCTCGCCCAGATCGCTGCCGGCTTGGCATCGCCGTCGACACTGCCCACGCCTACACGGCCGCGGTGGTGGATCTCACCCACTGCCCGGCCGCGCCCACGACTTCGCCGCGACCCGCATCCACCACGTCCCTGGGTCTGCGAGCGTCAGGGCATCCCCGTTTTCGCCGAGCGCGCCTATCTGGACGCTGGTCCATGGGCGATTACACCGGTCAAACGCCCGCCCAAGGGCACCTTGTCGTGGACTCAGCGCACAGTCAGCCGCGCAACCTCAGCAGCGCGGACTCCGGCGGAGCGGGGTGCGGCCCGCCTAAGTCTTGGTGACTCTTCCGCAGAGTTCGGTGCAGACCGAATCGAGTGTCGTCTATCACCGCGGCCGTACTCACCTTGGAGTGGGAACGCTGAAAGGAAGGGGCTCAAGGTCATCCCATGCCCTTGTTGGGCTCACTTCGGCACCCCGCAGATGGCAACCGATTGGGTGGGGGCGACTTGGCCCGTGGACCGCTGTGCGACCACGGGCGCGGGCGGGTCCGAGAGCGGCGCCGACGGACGGCGCGTCCATGAGCCCTGACCCGAATTTGCGGAGGCGCAGCAGTGTGGCGCCAGGGTCTGACGCACCTCGCACCGTGGTCGTCGCCCCGCCCGGGAGAAGCCGACCAAGATCTTCTCCCGTATTTCTCCCAAACGACCCCTGGCGCAGGTCGGGCGCCTGACCCGCGATGCGGATCAGGCGCCCGACCTGATATTTCGGCTGTCGGGGTGGCGGGATTTGAACCCACGACCTCTTCGTCCCGAACGAAGCGCGCTGCCAAGCTGCGCTACACCCCGATGTCGTTGTTCCACCGCCCCGCATTGCTGCAGGCCCGTGGCGACATCGATTACTTTAGCGGACCGGCGGCCTGAGGCGAAATCCGGTTCTTCGGGCTTCGTGGGCCGGGGCGGAAGCGGTCCAGGGCGACGGTCAGCAGGGCCAGTGCGTAGAAGGCCGTGCCGAAGATGATCGCGTTGCCGAGGATGTCGGCGTAGCCGTGGGCGGCCACGTCCAGGAACGGGTAGGGGTAGCGGGCCGTCGAGCCCGGTGGCAGCAGGGCGCCGCGGGTCAGGGCGAAGGCCAGGTACGTCAGCGGGTAGAGCAGCCAGAGGGCCGCGTGGCGGGGGCGCAGGCCGCCCGGCCTCGTGAGCAGCAGCCAGTCGAGGGCCACCCCGAGCGGGGTCACGGTGTGCAGGAGATGGTTGGCGAGGGCGTGCCAGTCGGCCGTCGGCCCCACGTCCGTCATGGAGAAGCCGCTGGAACCGTTCGCCAGGACCAGGTGGTAGACGAGGCCCGTGAGGGCGATGAAGAAGACCGTGGCCCCGGTCAGCCATGGCGGGAGGGGGCGCCGGGCCCGCCTCGCCCGCCAGGCGGAGAGGCCGAGGACCACCGCCACCAGCACATTGCTCTGGACGGTGAAGTAGCTGAGGACGCGGAAGGGGCTGCCGGTGACCAGGTCGATCACGACTCCGGTCACCGCGGCCAGCGCGATCAGGGCACGCAGGGCGGCCACGCGGGGGCGGCGTACCGGTGGCACGACTGCCTCCGCGGGGACACTCGCGGCGCCGGCCGCACGCGAGGCCCGCGAGCGGCCTGAGCGGCCCGAGTAGCCCGAGCGGCCCAGGCGGCCCGAGCGGCTCAAGCGGCCCGAGGGGGTCGGTGTGATCATGCATTCCACCGTAGGGGTGGTGGCGGCGGACACGTATGCCAGTGATCCGCACGGGCCGCCCTTCAGAAGGCTCACCGAGATCTCCGGGTTCCCCGGGCCCCCGGCCCCCCGGGGTCTCCGAGACCCCCAAGGCCCCCGAGCCCGCCCCCCTACCCCCGCCCCACCAACGTCAACAACGACGCCTCCGGAGGACAGGCGAACCGCATCGGCGTATACCGGTTCGCCCCGCACCCCGCGGACACGTGCATGAACGACGTCCGGCCCTGCGCCGTATGCGTGGAGAGACCCTTCACGCGGTCCGTGTCCAGGTCGCAGTTGGTGACCAGGGCGCCGTAGAAGGGGATGCAGACCTGGCCGCCGTGGGTGTGGCCGGCGAGGATCAGCGGGTAGCCGTCCGCCGTGAACGCGTCGAGGGACCGCAGGTACGGCGCGTGCACGATGCCGATCGAGAAGTCGGCCGCCGCGTCCGGACCGCCCGCCACGCGCGCGTACCGGTCGCGTTTGATGTGCGGGTCGTCCACGCCGGTGAGGCCGATCTCATAGCCGTCGACCTTCAGCGAGCCGCGGGTGTTCGTGAGGTTCACCCAGCCCGCCTCGTCGAAACCGTCGCGCAGGTCTTCCCAGGGGTTGTGGATGACGCCGACGGCGGGCGCGTTGCCGTTGAGGCCGTGCTTGCCCTGGACCTTCTCGACGAGATAGCGGGCGGGGTTGCGCGGCTTCGGCCCGTAGTAGTCGTTCGACCCGAAGACGTACGCCCCGGGGAACTCCATCAGCGGGCCCAGCGCGTCCAGCGTCTCCGGAACGCCCTGCGGGTCGGAGAGGTTGTCGCCCGTGTTGATCACGAAGTCGGGGCGCAGGCCCGCGAGCGAGCGCAGCCACCGCTGCTTCTTGCGCTGCCCGGACACCATGTGGATGTCGGAGACCTGGAGGACCCGCAAGGGGCGCATCCCCGCCGGCAGGACGGGGATCGTGATCCGCCGCAGCCGGAACGAACGGGCTTCGAAGCCCACGGAGTAGGCGAGACCGGCCGCGGCCGTCGCCGTGATGCCCAGGGGTACTGCGTATCGCGCGCGCATCCTCCCATCGTGTCAGATGCCGACGCCCCTCCGACGCGAGGGAGCCGGCGGCCAACCTGCCCGCGCCCCGGGGAAATCAGTGGGCAGGAAACGCCCCGCACCTGCCACAATCACCCCATGACCACGCTCAAGTCGAAGCTGCAGGAAGACCTCACCGCCGCGATCCGGGGGCGCGACGAGCTGCGCTCCTCGACGCTCCGGCTGACCCTCACCGCCGTCACGAAGGAAGAGGTCGCGGGCACGCAGGCGCGCGAACTCTCCGACGACGACGTGCGGAAGGTGATCGCCCGCGAGGCGAAGAAGCGCCGGGAGGCCGCGGAGGCGTTCGGGCAGGCCGGGCGCACCGAGCAGGCGGAGCGGGAGAAGGCGGAGGGCGAGGTCCTCGCCGAGTACCTCCCCAAGCAGCTCTCCGACGACGAGCTCCAGGCGATCGTCGCGCAGGCCGTCGAGGAGGCCAGGGCCGCCGGGGCGGAGGGGCCGCGCGCCATGGGCCAGGTCATGAAGATCGTGAACCCGAAGGTCGCGGGGCTCGCCGAGGGTGGCCGCGTCGCCGCCACGGTCAAGAAGCTCCTCGCGGGCTGACCCCGCCCCACCGCTCCCCGTCCGCCGCCCCACCGCTCTCCGTTCGCCGCGTTCGGCCCGAGGGCTCCCGCTTTCGGCCCGCCGGCCCCTGACTCCGGCAGCGCTTACGACTCCGGTTCCGGCTCCAGCGGCGCTTACGCCTCCGGTCCCGGCTTCAGCAGCGCTCACGACTCGGCTCCGGTTCCGGCTCCCGCCGTACGCGGACCCCGATTCCCGGCACCTCGTACGCCGATGAGGGCGCCCCCTGCACCAGGGGGCGCCCTCATCTTCGTACTACTCACCTGCCGTCAGCGGCTATCGCTACCGCTACCGCCGCCAGCCCCCACCGGTCCCGCCACCATTGCCGTGACCCCCGCCGTGGCCGCCACCGTTCCCGAGGCCACCGAGCATGTCCGGCGGGATCGAGATACCCGGCCACGGGTCGCCGTCGCCACCCCCGCCGGTGCCCGGCTTGCCGTCATCCCCGCCACCGCCACCGCCACCGTCGCCGCCTCCGACACCGCCATCACCCTCGTCGCCGGTACCGGTACCGGTACCCGCGCCGTCGCCGGAACCGTCACCACCCCTGTCGCGGCCCTTGTCGCCCCCGGGAAGCCGCACGGAGCTGAAGTTCGGCGCCGGCTTGTTCGCCAGCGCGCCGCTCATCGCGTCGCGCCAGATCGGGCCCGGCACCTCGCCACCGAAGACCTTGTCGTACGGGACTCCGCCGATGGTGATGTCGACCATCTGCCGCTTGTGCTGCGGGTCGCCGACCCAGACCGCGCCCGACATGTTCGGGGTGTAGCCCACGAACCAGGCGGCGTAACGGAAGTCCGTCGTACCCGTCTTGCCCGCGCTCGCCCGGGAGCCGAGCCCCGCCTTCTGGCCGGTGCCGTCCTCGACCACGCCCTTCAGGAGGGTGTTGATCGTGTCGGCCGTCTTCTCCGACATCGCGCGCGAGCACGTCGTCTTCGGGACCGGCAGCGACTTGCCGGCGAGCGTGGTGATCGACTCGATGGCCACCGGCGAGCAGTACGTGCCGCGCGAGGCGAAGGTCGCGTACGCGCTCGCCATCGTCAGCGGCGACATCTCCTGCGTGCCGAGGGCGATCGACGGCGCCTGCGCCAGTTCCTTGCCGTCGGCCCGCTCGACGCCCATCTTGGCGGCCAGCTTCGTCACGGGGCAGATGCCGACGTCGCCGATCAGCTGCACGTAGTAGGTGTTGACCGACTTGGCGGTCGCCTCCCGCATGCCGTACGGGCCGACCTCGGACTCGTTCTCGTTGGTGAGCTTCTCGTTGTTGACGTTCACCCAGTCCTTGCCGCTACAGGTCGGGACCCGCTCCGGATACGGCATCTCGTACGGCGACGCATAGCTCTGCCCGGCGGACTTGCCGCCCTCCAGGGCCGCCGCCGCGACGATCGGCTTGAACGTCGAACCGGGCTGGTAGCCCGCGCCGCCGCCCATGTCGCTGTCGACGGAGAGGTTGATCGTCGTCTCGTCCTTGCGGAAGCCGTAGGGCCGCGACTGGCCCATGCCGAGGATCTTGCCCGTGCCCGGCTCGACGAGGGTGGCGGCGGTCGCCACGTCGTCGGCCTTGTTCACGTGCTCCTTGATGGACGCCTGCACCGACTCCTGCGACTGCGGGTCGAGCGTCGTACGGATCTTCAGACCGCCGCGGTTCCAGATCTTGGCCCGCTCCTCCTTCGTCTTGCCGAAGACCGGGTCGTTGAGGAAGATCTCGCGCACGTAGTCGCAGAAGAAACCGGCGCCGCTGACGGCGGTGATGCAGCCGTTCTTGGGGCGGCTCACCTTCAGACCGAGCTCCGTCTTCTTGGCCTTGTCGGCCTCCTGCTGCGAGATGTCGTGCGTGTCGGCCATGCGCTGCAGCACCACGTTGCGCCGCTGGGTGGCCTCCGTGGCGTCGTTGACCGGGTCGTACCGGCTGGGCGACTGCACGATGCCCGCCAGGAGCGCGGCCTCCTGGAGCTTCAGCTCCTTGGCGGGCTTGGAGAAGTAGCGCTGCGAGGCGGCCTCGATGCCGTAGGCCTGCTGACCGAAGTAGGTGATGTTCAGGTAGTTCTTGAGGATGCGCTTCTTGCCCAGCTTCTCCTCGACCTGGATCGCGTACTTCAGCTCGCGGATCTTGCGGCCGAGGGTCTGCTGCGTGGCCTCGGCGACCTTCGTCGGGTCGTCGCCCGCCTCCTCGACGAAGACGTTCTTCACGTACTGCTGGGTGAGCGTCGAGGCGCCCTGCGACACGCCGCCGCTCTGCGCGTTCTGATTGAGCGCGCGCAGGATGCCCTTGAGGTCGACCGCGCCGTGTTCGTAGAACCGGGCGTCCTCGATCGCGACGATCGCCTTCTGCATGTACGGCGAGATGTTCTTGAGCGGCACCACCGTGCGGTCACGCGAGTAGACCGTGGCGATGTGGCCGCCCTTGCTGTCCAGGATGCTGGTGCGCTGGCTGAGCGGCGGCTGCTTCAGATTGGCGGGGATCTCGTCGAATCCCTCGACGGAACCCTTGGCCGCCAGGCCCAGCGCTCCGGCCGCGGGCAGGGCGATCCCGGCCAGCACCGCACCCGCCAGCACGCTGACACCTAGGAACTTCGCGGCCTGTTGAATTGGTGACAGACCACCGCCGGAGCGCTTCTTTCCCATGGGGGCAGCCTAATCCGTACGCAACGGCGTTCCGAGGGAGCAAGTGTTCCTCGGGATGTTCGAGTGCCGGATCGTGACATCCGGGCCGCCCGCCCCGCCGCCAGGAGCGGTCGGGCACCACTCCACGGAGGTTGCCAATCGCCGGACAGGGAGGAAGGCCTTGGCCTAAGCTGTTCTCAACTGTCACAGCAGTGCGGTGCGGCAACAAGCCTCCGTCCCTCCCGATTCCGACGGATTCCTGCCCGACTTTCCCTTATGTGGCGTCGAGTGCCCGCCGTGACACAACTGAACTCTCCCGATGTGCCGGGTTCTCCCCATATGTCGCCCGCTCACTCCGTCGGGTGATCTGCCGCTTACCCATAGTCCGTTCGGGCCATTCAAGATTGGGCCCGAAGGGGGTGTTGCGCTGTGCCCACCTTCCGTAACGTCCTCAACTGGCGGCGGTGAATATGCCGCTGCCGCCGTGGGGGAGCCTCGATTCGGGAGAGGACGGCGCCGGTATGGGCTGGGTAACCGACTGGAGTGCGCAGGCGGCCTGCCGCACTACCGATCCAGATGAACTGTTCGTTCAAGGAGCAGCGCAGAACAGGGCCAAGGCGGTGTGCACCGGATGCCCGGTGCGGACCGAGTGCCTGGCCGACGCGCTCGACAACCGCGTCGAGTTCGGCGTGTGGGGTGGCATGACGGAGCGTGAGCGCCGCGCGTTGCTGCGCAGGCGACCCACCGTCACCTCATGGCGCAGGCTCCTGGAGACGGCGCGCTCCGAGTACGAGCGCGGCGCGGGCCTGCTGCCCGTGGACTTGGAGGACGAGGAGACGTACGAGAGCTACGCCGCGGTGGGGTAGGGCCCCTGGGTCGACGCACTTCTGGCTCCCACGGAGTCGGCCCGTCGGCGCCTCGACTCGCCGGGCGGTCAGCTCGCCGACCGCTGGACCTGCCGAGCGGTCCTCATCGACCGCTGGACCTGTCGAGCGGTCCTGATCGACCGCTGGACCCGCCAGGCGGTCATTTCGCCGATCGCTCAGCTCGCCAGGCGGTCACCGATGGCCCGGAGCCCCGCGAGGTCGTGCACATCGCCCGGCAGCGCGGCCACTTCGGCCACCGCCACCTCCGGGTGGAGCGCGGTGAAGCGGTCCCGCGTGCGCTGCTCACGCGCGAGCAGCTGCATGCGTTCGGCATGCAGACGCAACAGTCCAACAGTCAACTTCTCGACCGACGGGTCGGCGGACTCGGGGTCGGTCGCGGAGTGGTCGGCCTCGGGCGGGTTGGTTCCGGAGGGGTCGGTCCCGGGTGGGTCGGTCAGCGGCTGGTCGGTCATCGGCGCGTGCACCGCGGAGGGCTCTGAAGTCGCCTTGTTCACAGGGGAGTTACGACCAGCAACCTTCCCGCCCTCCTGATCCACAATGCCGCTCTCCTCAAGATTTTCCGCGGCGGCGAGCGCCCGCTCGGCGGACAGCTGAGCGGCCCCGCTGCCGTGCACGCGGTTCAGCACCAGACCCGCCAGCGGCATGGCGTCGGCGGCGAGGCGCTCCACGAAGTACGCGGCCTCCCGCAGCGCGTCCCGCTCCGGCGAGGCCACCACGAGGAACGCCGTGCCGGGCGCCTGCAACAGCCGGTACGTGGCGTCCGCCCGCGTACGGAACCCGCCGAACATGGTGTCCATCGCCGCCACGAACGTCTGTACGTCACGCAGCAGCGGCCCGCCGAGCAGCTTGCCCAGCGCCCCCGTCATCATCGACATGCCGACGTTCAGGAACTTCATCCCGGCCCGGCCGCCCACCTTCGCCGGCGCCATGAGCAGCCGGATCAACTTCCCGTCCAAGAAGGACCCGAGGCGCTTGGGCGCGTCCAGGAAGTCCAGCGCCGAACGCGAGGGCGGGGTGTCGACGACGATGAGGTCCCACTCGTCCCGCGAGCGCAGCTGGCCCAGCTTCTCCATCGCCATGTACTCCTGCGTGCCCGCGAAGCCCGCCGAGAGCGACTGGTAGAAGGGGTTGGTGAGGATCGCGGCGGCCCGCTCCTTGTCCGCGTGCGCCTCGACGATCTCGTCGAAGGTCCGCTTCATGTCGAGCATCATGGCGTGCAGCTCGCCGTCGCCGTCCCCGTCGATGTCCTTGACCCGCCGCGGCACGTTGTCGAGCCGGTCGATGCCCATGGACTGGGCGAGCCTGCGCGCCGGGTCGATGGTGAGCACGACGACCTTGCGGCCCCGCTCGGCCGCGCGCAGGCCTATGGCGGCCGCCGTGGTCGTCTTGCCGACGCCCCCGGAACCGCAGCACACCACGATGCGGGTCTTCGGGTCGTCGATCAGGGCGTCGACGTCCAGCGCGCGGGCGGCGTCCAGGGGCCGCGCCGAGTCGGCGGCCCGCGCCGGGTCCGAGGTCCGTGCCGGTTCCGGGGTCATGCGATCCCTTGCTTCCGCAGTGCCGTGGCGAGCTCGTACAGGCCCGCGAGGTCCATCCCGCCCGCCAGCAACGGGAGTTCGTGCAGCGGCCGGCCGAACTCCGCGAGGACGGAGCGCTGATCGCGCTCCAGGGCGTGCCGCTCGGCGTACTCCGCGGCCTGCTCCAGGAGCGGGTCCACCAGCCGCTCGGCGTTGCCGCCGCGCCGCGCGCCACCGAGCCCCGCCGCCGAGAGCGACTCGGCGATGGCCGTGCGCGGGGCCTGCCCCAGGCCCAGCTCCAGCTCGGCGTCGTCCAGCAGGGCCGAGCGCACCATGTTCACGATGACGCGCCCGACCGGCAGCCCCGCGGCCCGCAGCTCGGCGATGCCGTCCGCGGTCTCCTGCACGGGCATCTCCTCGAGGAGGGTCACCAGGTGCACCGCCGTCTCGGACGACTTGAGGACCCGCATCACGGCCTGCGCCTGATTGTGTATCGGGCCGATCTTCGCGAGGCCCGCCACCTCGTCGTTCACGTTCAAGAAGCGGGTGATGCGGCCCGTCGGCGGGGCGTCCATCACCACGCAGTCGTAGGCGAACCGGCCGCTCTTGTCCTTCCTGCGCACCGCCTCGCAGGCCTTGCCGGTCAGCAGGACGTCCCGCAGGCCCGGCGCGATGGTGGTCGCGAAGTCGATGGCGCCGAGCTTCTTCAGGGCCCGCCCCGCGCCCCCCAGTTTGTAGAACATCTGGAGGTAGTCGAGCAGTGCCAGCTCGGGGTCGATGGCGAGGGCGTACACCTCCCCGCCCCCGGGAGCGACGGCGATCTTCCGCTCCTCATAAGGCAGCGCCTCCGTCTCGAAGAGCTGCGCGATGCCCTGCCTGCCCTCGACCTCGACGAGGAGGGTGCGTCGACCCTCCGTCGCGAGGGCGAGCGCGAGGGCGGCGGCCACCGTGGTCTTGCCGGTACCGCCCTTGCCACTGACGACCTGGAGCCTGCTCACGCCATTGAGCCTAACCAGTCGCCGCCCCGCCTACGCAGGAGCCCACCCTGAGCGTTCCCCGATACCCACCCCGAGGCTTCCCCCATGCCCAGCCTGAGCATCCCCTGACACCGACTACAGTCGGCCACATGACCAAGTGGGAATACGCAACCGTGCCTCTGCTCGTCCACGCCACGAAGCAGATTCTGGACACCTGGGGCGAGGACGGCTGGGAGCTGGTCCAGGTCGTGCCCGGGCCGAACAACCCCGAGCAGCTCGTGGCCTACCTGAAGCGCGAGAAGCAGGCATGAGCGGGGCGGCGCGAAGCGGCTCGGCCGTCGAGGCCCGCCTCGCCGAGCTGGGCCTGACGCTCCCGGAGGTCGTGCCGCCGCTGGCCTCGTACCAGCCGGCCGTCCAGTCCGGCGTCTACGTCTACACCGCGGGGCAGCTCCCCATGGTGGAGGGCAAGCTCGCCGTGACCGGCAAGGTCGGCGCCGAGGTCACCCCGGAGGAGGCCAAGGACCTGGCCCGCACCTGCGCGCTGAACGGCCTGGCCGCGGTGAAGTCCGTCGCCGGTGACCTCGACCGCATCGCGCGCGTCGTGAAGGTCGTCGGCTTCGTGGCGTCCGCCCCGGACTTCACGGGCCAGCCCGGCGTGATCAACGGCGCGAGCGAACTGCTCGGCGAGGTGCTCGGCGACAAGGGCGTGCACGCGCGCAGTGCCGTCGGCGTGGCCGTGCTCCCGTTGGACGCTCCGGTAGAGGTCGAGTTCCAGGTGGAGCTGACCGAGGCCTGAGCCGTGGCGGGGTCCCGCCGGACCCCATCACTGCCTCTCGAACATCCGCTCACCAGGGGATAGCCTCCGCCCATGGCAAATGGGCAGTGGTACCCCCCGGAGTGGCCCGACCGCATCCGCGCCCTCGCGAGCGGCGAGCTGATCCCGGCGACCCCGCGCCGCGCCGCCACCGTCATGTTGCTCAGGGACGGGCGGGGCGCGGCGGCCGGCGGGGCGCCTGAAGTACACATGCTGCGCAGACGCGCCTCCATGGCCTTCGCCGGAGGCGCGTACGCGTATCCGGGCGGCGGCGTCGACCCGCGCGACGACGCCCACCTGGTGCGCTGGGCGGGCCCCACGCGCGCGTCCTGGGCCGCCCGGCTCGGCGTCGACGACGAGGCCACCGCCCAGGCGATCGTCTGCGCGGCGGTCCGCGAGACGTACGAGGAGGCGGGCGTGCTGCTCGCCGGGCCCTCTACGGAGACCGTCGTCGGCGACACCACGGGGGAGGACTGGGAGGCGGACCGTGCGGCCCTGGTCGCCCGCGACCTGTCCTTCGCGGACTTCCTGGACCGCAGGGGGCTCTTCCTGCGCAGCGACCTGCTCGCCGCCTGGGCCCGGTGGATCACTCCGGAGTTCGAGCCCAAGCGCTACGACACGTTCTTCTTCGTGGCGGCGCTCCCCGAGGGGCAGCGCACGCGGAACGCCTCCACGGAGGCGGACCGCACCGTCTGGATCCGCCCCGTGGAGGCGGCCGCCCGCTACGACAAGGGCGAGCTGCTGATGATGCCGCCGACGATCGCGACGCTGCGGGCGCTGAGCGCCTACGTGGCGCCCTCCGAGGCGCTCGACGCGGCCGCGGGGCAGGATATGGCCCCGGTGCTCGCTGAGGCGCGCCTGGAGGGCGGCGAACTGGTGCTCTCATGGCCGGGCCACGGCGAGTTCACCAAACGGATCACCCCGGACGCCGCGAAATGACTCAGGACCGACCCCGTGCGCGTCCCGCACGTGCCCCGCTGCCGTGCCCCGCGCCCACCCCGATCCCGACGGGAGTCACCCCCGTATGACCGAAGCCGCAGCCCTCCCGGGCCAGCCGCGTGGCGCGGTCCTGAGCGGCCCCGCCACCGCCCGCGCGGTCAACGTCCTCGCGCCCAACCCGTCCGCCATGACGCTGGACGGCACCAACACCTGGATCGTCTCGGAGCCGGACTCGCCCCTCGCGGTGGTCATCGACCCGGGTCCGCTCGACGACGCCCATCTGAGCCGTGTCGTCGAGACGGCCGGGAAGATGGGCAAGCGCGTGGCCCTGACCCTCCTGACCCACGGCCACCCCGACCACGCGGAGGGCGCCGCCCGCTTCGCCGAGCTGACCCGGACTCACGTACGCGCCCTCGACCCCGCCCTGCGCCTGGGCGACGAGGGCCTCGGCCCCGGCGACGTCATCACCACCGGCGGCCTGGAGCTGCGGGTGGTCGCCACGCCCGGACACACCGCGGACTCGCTCTGCTTCCATCTGCCCGCCGACCGGGCGGTGCTGACGGGGGACACGGTCCTGGGCCGCGGCACGACGGTCGTGGCGCACCCGGACGGGCGCCTGGGCGACTACCTCGACTCCCTGCGCCGGCTGCGCTCCCTGACGGTCGACGACGGCGTCCACACGGTCCTGCCGGGCCACGGACCGGTCCTCGACGACGCCCAGGGAGCCGTCGAGTTCTACCTCGCGCACAGGGCGAACCGTCTGGCCCAGGTCGAGACGGCCGTGGAGAACGGTCACGTCGAGGCGGCGGAGGTCGTGGCGCACGTCTACGCGGACGTGGACCGCTCCCTGTGGCCGGCCGCGGAGCTCTCGGTCCGGGCACAGCTGGACTACCTGCGGGAACACGGCCTGATCTGACCGTGGTCCCCATGCCGCCGGGTACGCCGATGGGCCCCGCCTCCTGAGAGGCGGGGCCCATCTTCGTACGGACTCGGGCGTCAGCGCGAGCGCTTGGCGAGCCGCTCCACGTCCAGCAGGATGACCGCGCGGGCCTCCAGGCGCAGCCAGCCGCGGCCCGCGAAGTCCGCCAGCGCCTTGTTGACCGTCTCGCGGGAGGCGCCGACCAGCTGGGCCAGCTCCTCCTGCGTGAGGTCGTGCACGACGTGGATGCCCTCCTCGGACTGCACGCCGAAGCGGCGCGACAGGTCGAGGAGCGCGCGGGCCACGCGGCCCGGCACGTCGGAGAAGACCAGGTCGGACATCTGGTCGTTGGTCTTGCGCAGGCGCCGGGCGACGGCGCGCAGCAGCGCGGCGGCCACCTCGGGCCGGGCGTTCAGCCAGGGCTGGAGGTCGCCGTGGCCGAGGCCGAGCAGCTTCACCTCGGTGAGGGCGGAGGCCGTGGCCGTCCGCGGACCCGGGTCGAAGAGCGACAGCTCACCGATCAGCTCACCGGGGCCGAGCACCGCGAGCATGTTCTCGCGGCCGTCGGGCGAGGTGCGGTGGAGCTTCACCTTGCCCTCGGTGACCACGTACAGGCGGTCTCCGGGGTCGCCCTCATGGAAAAGCGCATCCCCGCGCGCGAGCGTCACCTCACTCATGGAGGCGCGGAGCTCCGCGGCCTGCTCGTCATCGAGCGCCGCGAAGAGCGGGGCGCGCCGCAGAACGTCGTCCACGAGTTCTCTCCTTGTCGACCTGCATCAGGGGACCGTGTTCCCCAGTTTGCCGGACGGTCCAAACAGTGTGATCAGTCACAAGTCTGCCGCACCGACGTGGCGTGCTGTGCGGGAGGGGGCCAATTGGGGGCCGATCCACGAGGCCGACGACGGATGTCGGTGTCGGCCTCTAGGCTGACCGGGTATCCAAAAAGCCGGTGAACTCACAGGCCAAGGGGGCCGGGAAGGTGGCCGCACCCCCCGATTCCGCTGTGGGCGAACAGACGTCCGGGGGATCGGATAATCCGGCAAATCGGACAGGCGTGGCGCGTTCGGTGGGTACACCCCGCCGGAGCGGGCAGCTGCGGTAGGGCAGGCGTCCCCCGAGAAGCGGACGCCCCCCCGACAAGTGAACGGCACCAAAAGAAGCGAACGGCACCCGAGAAGCGAACGGCACCCGCGAGGCAACCGACCTCCCCGAAGAAGGCACCTCCAGTGAAGAAGACAACGCCGGCGGCGAGTGCGGCCGAGCAGACCGCGCCCGGTGCCGAGAAGGCCGCGGCGAAGAAGGCGGCACCCGGCGCCAAGATGACCGACGCCGAGAAGGCCCCCGCGAAGAAGGCCGCGGTCAAAAAGGTCACGGCCAAGAAGGCCGCCGCCAAGAAGGCCACCGCTAAGAAGGCCACCGCTAAGAAGGACCCCGCCAAGAAGGCCGCTCCCGGCGCCGGGCGGCGCGCCGCCGGGGACGCCGCGCCCGCCGCCGTCAAGGCGCCGGCCGTCCCCCCGCAGGAGTCCCGCGCCGCCCTCGTCCGCCGGGCCCGGCGGATCAACCGCGAGCTGGCCGAGGTGTATTCGTACGCCCACCCCGAGCTGGACTTCGAGAACCCCTTCGAGCTCCTGGTCGCCACGGTCCTCTCCGCGCAGACCACCGACCTGCGGGTGAACCAGACGACGCCGAGGCTGTTCGCCGCGTACCCGACCCCGGAGGACCTGGCCGCGGCCGTCCCCGAGGAGGTCGAGGAGCTGATCAGGCCGACCGGGTTCTTCCGTGCCAAGACGAAGTCGATCATGGGCCTGGCCAAGGCCCTGCGGGACGACTTCGGAGGCGAGGTGCCCGGACGCCTCGACGACCTGGTCACGCTGCCCGGTGTGGGCCGCAAGACCGCGTTCGTCGTCCTCGGCAACGCCTTCGGAGTGCCCGGCATCACCGTGGACACCCACTTCGGCCGGCTCGTCCGCCGCTGGAAGTGGACGGAGGAGACCGATCCGGTGAAGGTCGAGGCGGCCGTCGCCACGCTCTTCCCGAAGAGCGAGTGGACGATGCTCTCCCACCGCGTGATCTTCCACGGCCGCCGCATCTGCCACTCCCGCAAGCCCGCCTGCGGTGCCTGCCCCATCGCCCCGCTCTGCCCCTCGTACGGAGAAGGCGAGACGGACCCGGAGAAGGCGAAGAAGCTCCTGAAGTACGAGATGGGCGGCTTCCCGGGCCAGCGCCTCAAGCCCCCGGCGGACTACCCCGGAAAGCCCGCGCCGCCGCTGGCCGCGGGGTGAACCGGAAGCAGGACGGAACGAACGCGGGGGCAAAGAGCGTTGGCCAGAGACGGACGGGGGTGCAGATGACGCACGTGAGCGACACGACTGACACGACGGACACGGCGAGCAGGACGAACGACAGGGCCGGCGTCGGCACGGAGGGCGCGGCCGACCCGACGGGCAGCGGTGCCCGGCCGCCGTCCGGGGCGCACCCGCTGCTCAGCTCCGACGGCCTGCCCGCCTGGCTGACGCCCGTCGCCCGCGCCGCGAGGACGATCCAGCCGCTCCAGCTGAGCCGCTTCCTCCCCCCGGAGAACGGCACGGGACGCCAGTCCGCGGTCCTCGTCCTCTTCGGAGAGGGCGAGCGAGGCCCCGAGCTGCTCCTGATGGAGCGCGCGGGCTCCCTGCGGTCCCACGCGGGGCAGCCGTCCTTCCCGGGCGGCGCCCTCGATCCGGGGGACGGCGACCCGAAGACGGACGGACCGCTGCGCGCCGCCCTGCGCGAGGCCGAGGAGGAGACCGGCCTCGACCCGCGGGGCGTCCAGCTCTTCGGCGTGCTGCCGCGCCTGTTCATCCCGGTGAGCGACTTCGTCGTGACGCCCGTGCTCGGCTGGTGGCGCACCCCGACCCCCGTCGGCGTCGTCGATCCGAACGAGACGGCCCGGGTCTTCACGGTCCCCGTGGCCGATCTCACGGACCCGGCGAATCGGGCGACGGCGGTCCACCCGAGCGGTCACCACGGCCCCGCTTTCCTCGTTGAATCCGCTCTGGTCTGGGGTTTTACCGCCGGAGTCATCGATAGAGTGCTGCACTTCGCGGGCTGGGAGCGTCCCTGGGACCGCGAGAGGCAGGTCCCGCTCGATTGGCGCGCATGACAAGGTTGCGGGGACGTGGCGGCCGCGATGCGAGGCGAGGATTGAATCGGTGAACGTGCTGGACGTCCTGCTGCTGCTCGCCGCCGTGTGGTTCGCGGTGGTGGGCTATCGCCAGGGCTTCGTGGTCGGCATCCTCTCGGTGATCGGGTTCCTCGGCGGCGGTCTCGTCGCCGTCTATCTGCTGCCGGTCATCTGGGACGCCGTGACGAAGGACGACGCGGCCACGGTGAGTACGACCGCCGCGGTGGTCGCCGTCGTCATCGTGATCGTCTGTGCCTCGATCGGCCAGGCCTTCACCACCCACCTGGGCAACAAGCTGCGCAGATACATCACCTGGCAGCCTGCCCGCGCCCTGGACGCGACGGGCGGCGCGCTGGTGAACGTGGTGGCGATGCTCCTCGTCGCGTGGATGATCGGCTCCCTCCTCGCCGGTACGACGCTGCCCACGGTCGGCAAGGAAGTGCGCAACTCCAAGGTGCTCCTCGGTGTCTCCCGCGCGCTGCCGGGCCACGCCGACACGTGGTTCGACGACTTCTCCTCGGTCCTCGCGCAGAACGGCTTCCCGCAGGTCTTCAGCCCCTTCGCGAACGAGCCGATCACGGAGGTCCGGCCGCCCGACCCCAAGCTCGCCAGGAGCAAGGTCGCCACGACCGCCAAGCGCTCCATCGTGAAGGTGCGCGGCGAGGCCCGCAGCTGCGGCAAGGTCCTGGAAGGCACCGGCTTCGTCTTCGCCGACCGCCGGGTGATGACCAACGCGCACGTGGTCGGCGGCGTGGACGACCCGACCGTCCAGATAGGCGGCCAGAACCAGACGTACGACGCGAAGGTCGTGCTCTACGACTGGGAGCGGGACATCGCCGTACTGGACGTGCCCACGCTGAAGGCACCGCCGCTGAAGTTCACGTCCAAGGACGCGACCAGCGGTGAGGGCGCCATCGTCGCCGGCTTCCCGGAGGACGGGCCCTACGACGTCCGCCCCGCGCGCGTGCGTGGCCGCATCACGGCCAAGGGGCCGGACATCTACCACCGCGGCACCGTGCGCCGTGACGTCTACTCGCTCTTCGCGACCGTCCGCCAGGGCAACTCCGGCGGCCCGCTGCTCACGCCCGGCGGCGAGGTCTACGGCGTGGTCTTCGCCAAGTCCCTCGACAACCCGGAAACGGGTTACGCCCTGACGGTGGACGAGGTGCGCGAGGACATCGAGCGGGGCCGCACCGCCAACCAGGAGGTCGACAGCCAGGGCTGCGCGCTCTAGCCGCTCCGAAGGCGCTCCGGAGCGGGCCGGTGGGCAGGCCGACGGGTCTCGCGGGGGCCTTGCGGGGCTCTCGCGGGGCCTTGTGGGCGCCTTGCGCGTCCGGGAGGCCGGAGGAGCCGGGTCAGTGGCGGGTGTGCCGCAGCCGCGCGGAGACCCAGCGGGCCCTGCGGCGGAGGATGCGGGGGATGCCCATGCCTTGAGGGGGGCCGTGTCGGCCCGACTTCTGTGCCCCGCCCCTCTCGTGGCTGTTCAGCGCTGCGGCCGAGCGGCGATTGCGTGCTACGTCACTGTAGTCGTGCGTCCAGCCCATACCCCGACGTTTGCCCGGGCCTCATGGTCGGTAACCGTGTCCAACGACCCCAATTGGCCTATGCGCCGGGCAATTGGCGTTCGTAGGACAGGTGTTCCCCGGGGCTCGTGACCGGGCGCGGCTCAGCGGTCCGGTTCGGGGTCCTTCAGCCAGTTCACCAGCTCCGTGGAGAACGCCACCGGGTCCTCCTCGTGCGGGAAGTGCCCGAGGCCGTCGAACAGCCGCCAGCGGTAGGGGGCTTCGACGTACTCACCGGATCCGGCCGCGCTCCTGGTGCGCATCACGGGGTCCAGCGAGCCGTGCAGATGCAGTGTCGGCACCCGTACCGGCCGCTTCATCCGGCGGTTGAACTGGATGCCGTCGGGGCGGGCCAGCGACCGGACCAGCCAGCGGTACGGCTCGATCGAACAGTGTGCCGTCGAGGGGATGCACATGGCCCGCTGGTACATCTCCACCGCCTCGTCCTCCGGCAGCCGGGGCCCCGACCAGTCCCGGACCAGACGGCCCACCAGGGCGCCGCCGTCGGCCACCAGCTGACGCTCCGGCAGCCACGGCCGCTGGAAACCCCAGACGTAGGAGCCCGCGGCGGTCTGCTTCCTGTCGGACAGCATCGCCGAGCGCCAGCGCCGCGGATGGGGCATCGAGGACACCGCGAGCCGGCGCACCAGCTTGGGCCGCATCACGGCCGCCGTCCACGCGAGATATCCGCCCAGGTCGTGCCCGACGAGCGCGGCGTCGGGCTCGCCGAGCGAGCGCACGACACCGGTGATGTCGAGCGCGAGGTTCGCCGGGTCGTAGCCGCGCGGTGTGCGGTCGCTGCCGCCCACGCCCCGCAGGTCCATCGCGACGGCCCGGAACCCGGCGTCGGCGAGCGCCACCAGCTGGTGCCGCCACGTCCACCAGAACTGCGGGAAGCCGTGCAGGAGCAGGACCAGCGGCCCATCGCCCATCTCGGCGATGTGGAAGCGCGCGCCGTTGGCGGCCACGTCCCGGTGGGTCCACGGCCCCTCGACGCGTACGGCCGAGGCCGGTTGCGCCGAATGGGCGGTGGCACCGAGCGTGGGGCCATGGGGCGTGGTGCCGGTGCGGGCGTGGTCCTGATGGGCGGGGTCCGTCATGAGGACGAGCGTGCCACAGTGGCCCCCGTCTCACCGATTCGGACGTCAACGGTGCCCGCGGGCTGCACCGCACGGGGGTGTGGCTTGACGTTCCCCAGTACGGCGGCCGTCTGCTTAACCGAGGCGGCGACCTTCTGGGGGCCCTTGCCCTTCTTCGCCTTCTTGGCGAAGACCACGCCGACCAGCGCGAGCAGTCCGGCCACCAGGACGTTGGCGGCGAAGGACAGCAGGAAGCAGACGGCGAGGTTCCAGCCGCTCCAGGTGTGGATGCCGTACGCGAGCGCGAAGCTCAGCATCGGCAGCGAGAAGATGAGGACCGCTCCGGCCGCGGCGAACGCGCCACCGCCGATCGCGCCGCGCTTGACGTCCTGGCGCAGCTGGGCCTTGGCCAGTGCGATCTCGTCGTGCACCAGCGCGGACATCTCACCGGTCGCCGAGGCGACCAGCTGGCCGAGGCTGCGTTCGGCGCCGACGGGGCCGTCGGGTGAGCTCATCGCGTTCTCCCCTTTTTCTCTGCTGATCTTTTGATGGATCTGATCTCTTCTGAGATGGGTCTGCTCAGATCATGTCTGCTCAGATCATGCCGGACCGTTGCCATCCTCGCGTTCCCCACCCGACACTTCGGCAAGCCTGCGGTGCTCGGCCGCTTTCTTCTCGTAGATGGCGGCCATCCGGAGGTGGTACTCCGGGTCGTCCATCTCGTAGATGTCGGGTACGCCGCTGAGGTCGTCGTCGCGTTCCTCCTCCTCCCACAGCCTGCGGTACTTGGCGTTCCGTATCTTCAGCAGGATTCCGGAGAGCACGGCCGCGATGAGCGAGCCCATCAGGACGGCGGCCTTGACCTCGTCGGTGAGCAGCGGGTCCTCGGTGAAGGCGAGTTCGCCGATCAGCAGGGAGACGGTGAAGCCGATGCCGGCCAGCGAGGCCACCGCGAACACGTCGGGCCAGGCCAGGTCGTCGTTGAGCTCCGCCTTGGTGAAGCGGGCCGCGAGCCAGGTGCCGCCGAAGATGCCGACCGCCTTGCCGACCACGAGGCCGAGCACCACACCGAGCGTCTCCGGCGTGGTGAAGACGTCGCCGAGCACGCCGCCCGAGACGGAGACACCCGCGCTGAACAGGGCGAACAGCGGCACGGCCAGGCCCGCCGAGAGCGGGCGCACGAGGTGTTCGATGTGCTCGCCGGGGGAGTGCCGCTCGCTGTCGTCCTCCCTGTGGCAGCGCAGCATCAGGCCCATGGCGACACCGGCGATGGTGGCGTGGATGCCGCTGTTGTACATCAGGCCCCAGATGGCGAGCGCCAGCGGGACGTAGAGGTACCAGCCGCGCACCCGCTTCCTCAGCAGCAGCCAGAAGACGGCGAGGCCGAGCACCGCGCCGCCGAGCGCGGCGAAGTTCAGGTCGCTGGTGAAGAAGACCGCGATGATCAGGATCGCGAAGAGGTCGTCGACGACCGCGAGGGTGAGCAGGAAGGCGCGCAGCGCGGACGGCAGCGAGGTGCCGATGACCGCGAGGACCGCGAGCGCGAAGGCGATGTCGGTGGCGGTCGGCACGGCCCAGCCGTCCAGCGAGCCGCCGCCGAGGGTGTTGGACAGGACGTAGACGAGCGCGGGCGCGGCCATGCCGCAGAGCGCCGCGACGACGGGCAGCGCGGCGGCCTTGGGATCGCGCAGGTCGCCTGCGACCAGTTCGCGCTTGAGTTCGATGCCAGCCACGAAGAAGAAGACGGCGAGCAGCCCGTCGGCCGCCCAGTGCTGGATGGACAGGTCGAGCCCCAGCGAGGCCGGGCCGAGGTGGAAGCCGCGTAGGGACTCGTACGCGCCGCCGGCGGTGTTCGCCCAGATCAGTGCGGTGACGGCGGCGACGAGCAGCAGGACCCCGCCGACCGTCTCGGCGCGCAGTGCCTCGGCGACGAAGTTCCGCTCGGGCAGTGAGAGACGGCCGAGGACCTTGCGGCGGGGCTCGGGGGCGGGCGCGGTCACGTGAGTCGACCTCCGGTTGGTGGGCAGGACTGAGCACTTGCCGACCAGACTTCCCGGCGCACCTTGGTACTTCTCGTCGCGGCGTCGCGGCGTTGACGCGCTTTTCAGCGTACCCAACGTACGCGCGGGCGCATCCGGAGGTCTTCGCTCCGCATACGGACACGGGGAGGGCATCCGGCACACGGGGAGGGCACCCGGCGTGTCGCCGGGTGCCCTCCCCGAACTCCTGTACGTACTTCTGTACGCGCCCCTGTAGGGGTGGCTGTCAGTCCTCGCTCGGCGTGGCCGGGAGCCGTGACTGGATCAGTTCCATCACGGAGGAGTCCGTGAGCGTCGTGACGTCACCCAGCTCGCGGTTCTCCGCGACGTCCCGCAGGAGACGCCGCATGATCTTGCCCGACCGTGTCTTCGGCAGCTCCGCCACCGGCAGGATCCGCTTGGGCTTGGCGATCGGGCCGAGCGTGGCGCCCACGTGGTTGCGCAGGTCCGCCACCAGGCCCTCGTCCTCGGCGTTCGCCGTGCCGCGCAGGATGACGAACGCGACGATGGCCTGCCCGGTCGTCTCGTCGGCCGCGCCCACGACCGCCGCCTCGGCGACCGAGGGGTGCGAGACGAGCGCCGACTCGACCTCGGTGGTGGAGATGTTGTGCCCGGACACGAGCATCACGTCGTCCACACGGCCGAGCAGCCAGATGTCGCCGTCCTCGTCCTTCTTGGCCCCGTCCCCGGCGAAGTACCGGTCCTGGAAACGCGACCAGTACGTGTCGAGGAACCGCTGGTCGTCGCCCCAGATCGTGCGCAGCATCGCCGGCCACGGCTCGGTCAGGACGAGGTAGCCACCGCCGCCGTCCGGCACTTCGTTCGCCTCGTCGTCGACGACGGTGGCCGAGATGCCCGGCAGCGCGCGCTGGGCGCTGCCCGGCTTGGTCTCGGTCACCCCCGGCAGCGGCGAGATCATCATGGCGCCGGTCTCGGTCTGCCACCAGGTGTCCACGATGGGGCACTTGTCGGCGCCGATGTTCTTCCGGTACCACATCCACGCCTCGGGGTTGATCGGCTCACCGACCGAACCGAGGACCCGCAGGCTGCTCAGGTCGAACTTCGCGGGGATGTCGTCGCCCCACTTCATGAACGTACGGATCGCCGTCGGCGCGGTGTAGAGGATCGTGACCCCGTACTTCTGGACGATCTCCCAGAAGCGGCCCTGGTGCGGGGTGTCGGGGGTGCCCTCGTACATCACCTGCGTCGCGCCGTTCGCCAGCGGGCCGTACGTGATGTACGAGTGGCCGGTGACCCAGCCGACGTCGGCCGTGCACCAGTAGACGTCGCTCGAAGGCTTGAGGTCGAAGACGGCGTGGTGGGTGTACGCCGTCTGCGTGAGGTAGCCGCCGGAGGTGTGCAGGATGCCCTTCGGCCTACCCGTGGTGCCCGAGGTGTAGAGGATGAACAGCGGGTGCTCGGCCTCGAAGGCCTCGGGGGTGTGTTCGGCGGACTGCCTCCCCGTGATCTCGTGCCACCACACGTCGCGGCCCTCGGTCCACGCCACGTCCTGCCCGGTGCGGCGCACCACCAGGACGCTGCGCACACCCTCGACGCGGCCGACGGCCTCGTCCACGGCGGGCTTCAGCGCGGACGGCTTGCCCCGGCGGTAGCCGCCGTCGGCGGTGATGACGACCTTGGCGTCGGCGTCCTCGATGCGGGTGGCGATGGCGTCCGCGGAGAAGCCGCCGAAGACCACGGAGTGCGTGGCGCCGATACGGGCACACGCCAGCATCGCGACGACGGCCTCGGGAATCATCGGCAGGTAGACGGCGACCCGGTCGCCCTTCTGCACGCCCAGCTCGACCAGGGCGTTCGCCGCCCGGCTGACCTCGTCCTTCAGCTCGGCGTAGGTGATGGCCCTGCTGTCGCCGGGCTCCCCCTCGAAGTGGATCGCGACGCGCTCGCCGTGGCCCGCCTCGACGTGCCGGTCGACGCAGTTGTACGCGACGTTGAGCTTGCCGTCGGCGAACCACTTGGCGAATGGCGGGTTGGACCAGTCGAGCGTCTCGGTCGGCTCCGTGGCCCAGGTCAGCCGGCGGGCCTGCTCGGCCCAGAAGCCGAGCCGGTCGGCCTCGGCCTGCTCGTACGCCTCGGCGGTGACGTTGGCGTCGGACGCCAGCTCCGCCGGCGGCGCGAAGCGACGCTCCTCCTTCAACATGTTGGCGATGGACGGACGTTCGCTCATGTGCAAGCTCCCAACATGCGGACGACACACCGGCCCCGCGTGGTTTAGACCAATAACGTGATCGGTCGGATTCTTCAAGCCCTGCGGGAGTAGGTCAACCCCCCTCCGATCCTGGCACTCGACGGTCGCCAAATACAGGGGCGCCCGCCGCGGTGCGTCGCGGACCGCGGCGGGCGGACGTCAGCGCCACGCGTGGCGGATCTTCAACCGGCCGAAACCCATGCTTCCGGAGATGCGGATCCGGGGGCCGCCGGGGCGGGCCCGTCGCGGGGCGGTGTAGGGCGAGTCCTTCCACCCGGTGTACAGCCCTTCGATGTCCACCAGTGCGTCGCGCGGGACGATGATCTTCGCCGTGCCGGTGCCCAGTTGCAGCTCGATGTCCGTCACCGCGTGTTCGATCACCGCCCGCGAGAGGTCGAGGCGCACACCGGCGAAGGCGGATTCCACCTTGAGGGTGCGGGGCACCCGCCACGCCCCGCGCCGCCGGATCCGACCACTGGCGGCGGTGATGGTGGACGTGGTCCCCGCACTCCGCGCCGGGAGCGAGGCCAGGGCCGACCCGAGCCGGCTGCGCGTGTCGGCCGTGAGCACCCGGTCGAGGCGGGCGTCCATCTCCTCGTGCGAGAGGTGGCCTTCGGCGTACGCGTCCTGCAACTGCTGCAAGGCCGTGTCGCGCTCGCCCTCCTGGACGGGCGGGTCCAGGTCTTGGACCGGCCGGTCCGCGTCCTGGGCCGGCCGGTCCACGTCTCGGGGCGAGGGGTGCGCGCCTTGGGAGGATGGGCGCTCGCCCGGGAAGGGTGACCGCATGTCTTGAGGCGGCGAGGCCCTGTCTTGCCGGGCCAGTGACAGCGGGTCTTCCGGCGGCGGAGAAGTCACCGTTTCACTGTAGTGCCGGGGCGTGTCGGCGCCTTGGTGAATACGGCATCACGCGCTCACCCCCGCGTCCCCGCCCCTTCCACCTTGACCAGCGCGGTGGGCGCCACCTGGTCGAAGACCTCGTCGGGAAGGTGCTCGGCACCGCTGCCCTCCGTCAGGAGATAGGCCTGCGCCTCACCGACATGGAAGTACATGCCGTGCAGTTCGAGCTCACCCTCGGCGAGGCGGCGGGCCACCACCTCGTGCGCCTTCAGGTGCTCCAACTGCTGGACCACATTGGTGAGACAGAGCTGCTCGACCGCGTCGGCCGGCGCTCCCCCGGAGAGTCGCGCCCACGCCCTGTCCTGCGCGCCCAACCGCTCAAGGCTCGGCAGACCGTGCCGCAGCCAGCGCCGCAGCGGCGTCTGGGCGCCTCCCGGCGGGGTGTTGAGCAGCGCCTGCATCGCACCGCACCCGGAGTGCCCGCACACGGTGATCGACCGCACCTTGAGCACCTCGACCGCGTACTCGATCGCGGCTGCCACCGAGTCGTCGCCACTCTCGGCGCCGGGCAAGGGCACCAGATTGCCGACATTGCGCACGACGAAGAGGTCACCGGGACCACTGGAGGTGATCATCGACGTGACGACCCGGGAGTCCGCACACGTCAGGAACAGCTGCGAGGGCCGCTGACCCTCGCGGGCGAGCCGGGCCAGCTCCTCCCGCACATGCGGCGCGGTGTTCCGCTGGAAGGCGCTGATGCCACTGGCCAGTTGGTGGACCCGGGGCATCCCGGTTCCCTGCTCCTCCTGAGGCCGGTCGCAGTGGTGATTGCGCCACGGCGTCCACGGCCGGCAACAGGAGTGCGAGGCGCTCGCGGGCTCGGCGATACGGGTCCCGGCGCGCCCGGTGATCTCGACGCGGGCGCCGTGCGCGGTGTGCTCGTCCTGCCAGCACTGCAGTGATTCGTACGCCGCGTGATCCATGAAGGAGCCGTCCAGCTCCACGATGACGTCTTCGCCGTGGGGCACGAGGTGCAGCGTCCTGCTGAGCCTCGGCACCGCGAGGAACGTCAACTGGCCGCGTGCGCGCACATGGTGCACGCCGTCCCGCACCTCGTGCGTGATCCGGGTGCGGGCGAGGCGGTGCAGTGACACCGCCACGGCCACGGCGATGCCGAGCGCGACGCCCTGGAGGACGTTGAGGAAGACGACGCCGACGGTCGTCACGGCGTAGACGACGATCTCGCGGTGGCGGGTGATCGTACGGATGTGGTTCAGGCTGACCATCTGGATGCCGACGGCCATGACAAGGGCGGCGAGAGCCGCGAGGGGGATCAGCTCCAGGACGGGGACCAGGAGCAGGGCGGCCACCACCACCCAAACGCCGTGCAACATCGTGGAGTTCCCACTGACGGCCCCCGCGCGCACATTGGCCACACTGCGCACGGCGACCCCGGCGACGGGCAGGCCGCCGAGCGCGCCCGAGACGATGTTGGCGCTGCCCTGGCCGAGCAGCTCGCGGTTGAGGTCGGAGCGGCGCACGCCCGCACGCAGGTCGCGCTGCTTGGCGGCGAGCTTGTCGACGGCCACCGCGCCCAGCAATGACTGCACGCTGCACACCAGCGTGATGGTGAGGACGGCGGCGACCAGTCCGAGCGCCGGTCCCTCGGGCAGGCCGGCCAGCGCGTGGCTGCGCCACGAGGGCAGTTCGACCTTGTCGAGCCGCAGATGTGCCGCCGCCGCCACGCCCGTCGCGAGGGCCACCGATACCAGGGCCGCGGGCACGGCGCGGGCCATGCGCCCGGCCCGGCCGGGGATGCGCGGCCACAGCAGCAGGACGGCGAGGGTGAGCAGGCTGATCGACAGGGCGGCCGGATGCAGGTCGGCCAACTGGGCGGGCAGCGCGCGGAGATTGGCGAGCACGGCGCTCTGCGGTGTGCCGCCGAGCACGATGTGCAGCTGGGCGACGGCGATGGTCACGCCGATGCCGGCCAGCATGCCGTGCACCACGGCGGGGCTGACGGCGAGCGCACCGCGGGCCACGCGCAGGCAGCCCAGGCCCAGTTGGGCGACGCCGGCCAGGACGGTGATGGCGCAGGTGGTGCGCCAGCCATACCGGTGGATGAGGTCGGCGGTGACGACGGTGAGCCCGGCGGCGGGGCCGCTGACCTGAAGCGGTGATCCGCCGAGCCGTCCGACGACGATGCCGCCGACTGCCGCCGCGACGAGGCCCGCCTGGAGCGGTGCCCCGGTGGCCAGGGCGATGCCGAGGGAGAGCGGCAGGGCGATCAGGAACACGGCCACCGACGCCGAAAGATCGGCGCCCGCGATGCGGAACCCCTTGCGGGGCGGTGGGGCGTGCGGCTTGTGGGCTTCGGGTGTGGGGGCCGAGTCGGTGGGGCGAGCAGGGACGCAGGCAGACATATTTCCCGTCTCCTCCGGGGCAGCGCGGTCGCGGGACATGGGGGCCTCCGAAAAGCCTTCGGAAAGCGGGTCGCGGCCGTGGGTCACGGCGTGCAGCGGCGGGAGATCTCAACTCTCGGTAAACGAACAGTAATGCAGAGTAAAGACTTTCGATAGACTTTCCGGGCAAATGGGGCAACCAATCACCCGGACGAATGAATAAAAATATTTGTCGGCTTGTCATACCGGACCATTCCGACACCTGTGCGAAGTTGCTGACCGTTATGTCCCGACTTGCACGGAAAGAGGTGGGCGGAAGATGGCCGCCACCCGGAGGATCACCGCCACCCGGAGGATCGCCACCCGGAGGATCACCGCGAGCTTCACCGCCCTCGTGGCCTGCGCTGCGGCGCTGGCCGGCTGCGCGGGCGGCGACAACGCCGCGGACGCCGGTACCAAGGAAGGCGCCCCCGGCGCGAAGAAAGCGCCCGGGGCCCCGGCTCCCAAGAGTGCCGTCCGGCTGATCGGGGACGGCTCGACGGCGTTCACGGGCAAGCAGCCGAACCTGCCGAGACCGGCCCGCCTGAAGCCGGGTCAGAGGCCGCCGCAGTTCGTGGTCTTCTCCTGGGACGGCGCCGGCGAGGACGGCCAGAAGCTGTTCTCCCACTTCCGCAAGGTGGCCAAGCGCAACGACGCCACGATGACGTACTTCCTCAGCGGCGTGTACATGCTCCCCGAGGGCAAGCGCGGCCTCTACAAGCCGCCGCAGCACCTGGCCGGCAGCTCGGACATCGGCTTCAACGACCGCAAGGGCATCAAGAACACCGTGGAGCAGCTCCGCGGCGCCTGGCTGGAGGGCAACGAGATCGGCACCCACTTCAACGGCCACTTCTGCGGCGCGGGCCGCGGGGTCGGTGAGTGGTCCGTCGCGGACTGGAAGAGCGAGATCCGTCAGGCCAAGTCCTTCGTCAAGGCCTGGAAGACCAACACCGGCATGAAGAAGGCGCAGCCCCTGCCCTTCGACTACGACAAGGAACTGATCGGCGCCCGCACCCCCTGCCTGGAGGGCCAGAAGAACTTCATGCGGGCGGCGCGGCAGCTGGGCTTCCGCTATGACACCAGCGGCGTCAACAACCAGGTCTGGCCCAAGAAGAAGGAAGGGCTCTGGGACCTGTCCATGCAGCTCGTCCCGGTGCCCGGCCGTGGCTTCGAGACGCTCACCATGGACTACAACTTCATGGTCAACCAGTCCGGCTCCACCTCGAACGGCGACCCCGCCAAGCACGAGTACTGGGGCGACCAGATGCGTGACGGGTTGCTCCAGGGCTTCCGGCGCGCGTACAAGGGCAACCGCGCGCCGCTGATCATCGGCAACCACTTCGAGTCGTGGAACGGCGGCACGTACATGCGTGCCATCGAGGAGACGATCGAGGGGGTCTGCACCAAGCCGGAGGTGCGCTGCGTGTCCTTCCGGCAGCTCGCCGACTGGCTCGACGCGCAGGACCCCAAGGTGCTGGCCCGGCTGACGAAGTTGCGGGTCGGCAAGGCGCCGAAGGAGGGCTGGGACGCGTTCCTGTCCGCCTCGCCCGCGCCGGCCCCGAAGGGCGTCCCGGGAGCTCCGGCCGTCAAGCCGTAGCTCCCGGAGGCGCGGTCGGTCAGGCGGGGGTGACGGCCTGCTCGCACAGGAGGAAGCCGGGGTCGACCTGGGCGGCCAGGTCGACCCCCGTCCGCTCGTTGCCCCAACTCCGCGCGTTCTTCAGATGGAAGTGCACCATCTGGCGGGTGTAGCGGTCCCAGTCCCGGCGCTCGTACGACGCGTCGACGGTGGCCCGAAGTGTCTGCAGGGAACGGCGGTTGGCCTCTTCCAGGTGCTCGAAGCGGGGCGGGCGGCCCTTCTCCATGGCACGCACCCAGTCCGAGTGCCCGACGGTCACCAGGAGGTCCTCGCCGACCTGCTCGCGCAGGAAGTCGATGTCGTCCTGGCCCTGCACCTTGTTGCCGACGACCTTGAGGTCGACGCCGAAGTCGCGTGCGTACTCCTTGTACTGGCGATAGACGGAGACCCCCTTCCTCGTCGGCTCGGCCACCAGGAACGTCATGTCGAAGCGGGTGAACATGCCGGAGGCGAAGGAGTCCGAGCCCGCGGTCATGTCCACGACCGCGTATTCGTCGCGGCCGTCGACCAGGTGGTTCAGGCACAGCTCCACCGCTCCGGTCTTGGAGTGGTAGCAGGCGACACCGAGGTCGGCTTCGGTGAACGGCCCGGTGACCATCAAACGCACGGTGGCGTCATCGAGTTCCACGGGGCGGGCGCACGCGTCGTACACGGGGTTGTCCTCGCGCACCCGCAGCAGCCGTGAGCCCTCACCCGGCGGCGTCGTCTTGATCATCGTGTCGGCGGAGGCGATCCGCGGGTTGGAGCCGCGCAGATAGTCCTTGATCAGGGGCAGGTGCTCCCCCAGGGCGGGCAGCCGGGCGGCATCCGTCTCATCGAGACCGAGGGCCGGCCCCAGGTGCTGGTTGATGTCGGCGTCCATCGCGATGACGGGCGCGCCGCTGGCGGCGAGGTGGCGGATGAAGAGTGAGGACAGTGTGGTCTTGCCACTGCCGCCCTTCCCCACGAAAGCGATTTTCATGACCACCAAGCGTAGTGGGTCGCTCACGGGCGGTGCGGGATGTGGGTGAAGAAGACCACTCCTTCGTGGAGCGGGCGCCTGGAGTACGTAGGGTCGTACTCATGAGTACGACACCCGATCCGATCGCCGCCCTGGGGGCCCTTCCCGGCGTGGCCGACTCCGTGGATTCCGTGCGCAAGGCCGTGGACCGGGTCTACGGGCACCGGATCATGCGGCGCCGCAGCAACGAGATCACCTCCGAGGCCGCCTTGCGCGGAGCCCGGGGTTCCGCCGCGCTCTCCGGGGCCGAATGGGCCCTTGAGGAAGTGCGCCGGCGCAGCGACTTCAGCGGCGACGCGCAGGCGCGCACGGTCGGTGGGGCCCTGCGGCTCACCGCCGAGGCGGGCCAGCTCCTGTCCATCTGGCGCCAGTCGCCACTGCGTGTTCTCGCGCGGCTGCACCTGGTCGCCGCCGCTGACTCGGCGGAGGGGGCGGGGCGGCCCCGGCTGGCGGGCGAGGCCGTCGATGAGCCGCTCATCGAGCTTCCCGTGCCCGACGCCGACGAGGTGGCGGGTCGCCTGGAGGGGCTGTCGCAGCTGATCATCGCGGGCAGCTCGGCGCCGGCCCTCGTGATGGCCGCCGTGGTCCACGGTGAGCTGCTCAGCCTGCGGCCGTTCGGCTCGTGCAACGGCCTGGTCGCGCGGGCCGCCGAGCGCATCGTCCTGGTGGGCAGTGGCCTCGACCCGAAGTCGATCTGCCCCGCGGAGGCGGGCCACGCGGAACTGGGCCGGGCGGCCTACGTGGCGGCGCTGGACGGCTACACGTCCGGTACGCCGGACGGGATGGCGGCCTGGATCGCCCACTGCGGCAAGGCCGTTGAACTCGGCGTCAGGGAGTCGACCGCCGTCTGCGAGGCGCTTCAGCGCGGAGCGGCGTAGGGCGGGCCGCCCCAGGGGGCCCGAACACAGGCGTGGTGACAACAGGGTTGCGGCGGTACGGGAATCCGTACCGCCGCTGGCATGTCCACCGGGTTACCAAGCGTCCTCGAAGGTTGCCCATCAGGTCGGGGACTTCGCCCGTCACCTGGTGCGGCTGGCCCGTAATCGACGGGTCGACGTCGCGTGGGTGCCCGGTGTTCATGCTTCGGTCCGTGGGGCCGTGAATGCGTTTTAAGGTGATCCTCTCGGATGTCCTTGGTCTCGCGGGCCGTTGACTCCTTTGTACTCCAGTCCTGGGGTGAGCGGTAGTCCTGGCCGTACTTCTTTACTTTTAGGTTCAAACAGGTGTGAATCGGGCGTGCTTTCCGGTGCGGTCCCGCCGTGGTTCTCCCGCGGTCCGCCGATGCCCGAACCGGTGGTTCCGCCGCCGCCTGAACCGGTCAGCCGACGGTCGTACGGCGACGGCTGGCGAACCAGACGAGCCCCGCGGTGGCCGCCGCCGCGCCCACCGCGGCCGCCGCCACGAGCGCCGGCCTCGGTGGGGCGGGCAGGCGCTGCTTGAGGCGCACCGGCCGGTGGAAGTCGAGGATCGGCCACCCGCGCGCGAGGGCCTCGCGGCGCAGTGCGCGATCGGGGTTGACGGCATAGGGGTGCCCGACCGACCCGAGCATGGGCAGGTCGGTCGCCGAGTCGCTGTAGGCGTAGCAGCGGTCGAGGTCGTACCCCTCGGACCGGGCCAGCTCCTTGATCGCCTCCGCTTTGGTGGGGCCGTACGCGTAGTACTCCACCTCACCCGTGAAGCAGCCGTCCTCGCCGACCACCATGCGGGTGGCCACCACCCGGTCCGCGCCCAGCAGTTCACCGATCGGCTCGACGACCTCGGCGCCCGAGGTGGAGACGATGACGACGTCACGGCCCGCCGCGTGGTGCTCCTCGATGAGGGAGGCGGCCTCGTCGTAGATGATCGGGTCGATCAGGTCGTGCAGGGTCTCGGCGACGATTTCCTTGACCTGTCGCACGTTCCAGCCGCGGCACAGGGCGGACAGATACTCGCGCATCCGCTCCATCTGGTCGTGGTCGGCGCCACCCGCGAGGAAGACGAACTGCGCGTACGCGGTGCGCAGGACCGCCCTGCGGTTGATCAGGCCGCCTTGGTAGAACGACTTGCTGAACGTGAGCGTGCTCGACTTCGCAATGACCGTCTTGTCCAGGTCAAAGAAGGCGGCCGCGCGGGGCAGGGAGTGGTTTTCCACGAGCCCGAGCATAGGCGCCCACCATTCGGCGTAAGCTGAGGCGCGTGGGTTTGCCTGAGAAGGCTCTCGGGTACACCATGGAAGTCACGGATCGTTCGCGACCGTGCTAACCCGGTCTGGCTCCTCCCCCCCCGAGTCGGACCGTGGGGACGACCCCCGCTCTCCCCCCCGGCGGGGGTCGTCGCATGTCCGGATGGGTTTTTGGGCCCGCCGTCGATCATCTTCCGACCTTCTCGGCCCCCTCTGCGCCTCTTCGGCGTTCTTGGGGCCTGCCCAGAACTCATCACTGTGTGTAGTTGTCGCGCTGCTCTCTGGAAGCCTTCGAGAACGGGTCGGGAAGCTGCCGGGAAGTCGACGGGAAGAGGCCCGGAAGGGGCCCAGAAGAGGCCCAGAAGGGGCCGGAACATGGCGTGAAGCCGACGTGGGGTCGGGGGCGATGTCACCGGTTCGGGTGACGCGAATATGCACAGGCATCGCCTTGTCCACAGTTATTGACCAAGATCCACACGATTTCCCGGATCGCTGCACGCTGATTCCGCTCGTTCCGCTCGCGAAGTTCATGGCCGGATTGCTTTGCCCGGTTCTTCGCCCGAGCGGAGCGCGGCATTCACAGAGGGATGTGCGAGAGGGGGACGGAGATCGTGGGTGCAGCTATTTCATGGGGTGGGACCGCGCCGCCCGAGGGCGGCCGGGGCGGACCGCTGATCCTCACGGAGGACGTGGAGCTCCTCGACGACCTGCTGAGGCTGTGCGCCGCGGCCGGGGCCAGGCCCGAGGTGCACCACGGCGGGCCCGAGCGCGAGCAGGGCTGGGACTCGGCCCCGCTCGTCCTGGTCGGGGATGACGCGGCGGACCGGGTCCGTGGCGCCACCCATCGGCGCGGAGTCGTGCTGGTCGGGCGGGATCAGGACGAGCCCGGGGTCTGGAGACGGGCCGTGGAGATCGGTGCCGAACATGTGCTGCTCCTGCCGGACGGCGAGCAGTGGCTGGTGGACAGGATCGCGGACGTCGCCGAGGGCGTGGGGCGGTCGGCGCTCACCGTCGGGGTGATCGGCGGGCGCGGTGGTGCGGGGGCCTCCACGCTGGCCTGCGCCCTCGCGGTCACCGCGGCCCGCGAGGGGCGGCGCACCATGCTCGTCGACGCCGACCCTCTGGGCGGCGGCCTTGACGTCCTTCTCGGGGGCGAGACGGCCGAGGGACTGCGCTGGCCGGCCTTCGCCGACTCACGCGGCAGGGTCGGCGGGGAAGCACTGGAGGAGTCCCTTCCCGAGCTGCACGCGCTGCGAGTCCTGAGCTGGGACCGGGGTGAGGCGGTCGCGGTGGCTCCTGAAGCGGTGCGGGCGGTCGTCTCCGCGGCCCGCAGGCGCGGTGGCGTGGTCGTCGTGGACCTGCCCCGCCGGGTGGACGAGACGGTCGCCGAGGCGCTGGCACAGGTGGATCTCGGGCTGCTGGTCGTGCCGCCCGAGCTGCGCGCGGTGGCGGGAGCGCGCCGGGTGGCGTCGGCAGTGGGGATGGTGCAGCGCGATCTTCGGGTGGTGGTTCCCGCCGGCGCGGCCCCGCCCGGCACGGGAGTACTCGATCCCGAGGAGGTCGCCGGGCTGCTCGGACTGCCGCTCGCCGGTGTGCTGCCCTGGGAATCGGGGCTGTCGGCGGCCCAGGCGGCAGGGGTACCGCCCGGCGGCGCCGCGCGCGGCCCGCTGGCGAGGTTCTGCGCCGCCTTCTGGGACCGGGTGCCCGCCGATGCCCCGGGAGGGGGCGTATGAGCGCGGTCGTCGGGGCCCGCATGCTGGACGGGGTGCGCCAATGGCTCGCGGAGAGCGGCACGGAACCGACGCCGGCCCGCGTCGCCGAGGCGCTGCGTGCCCAGGGACGGGTCCTCGGGGACACCGAAGTGCTCGGCGCCGCCGCACAGTTGCGGTCGGAGCTGGTCGGTGCGGGCCCCTTGGAGCCGTTGCTCGCGGACCCCTCGGTGACCGATGTGCTGGTCTGCGCGCCCGACCGGGTGTGGGTGGACCGTGGCGGCGGTCTGGAACTCACCGGGGTCACCTTCCGGGACGCGGCGGCGCTGCGGCGCCTCGCACAGCGCCTCGCGGCCGTGGCGGGGCGGCGTCTGGACGACGCCAGACCCTGGGTGGACGCTCGCCTCCCGGACGGAACCCGGTTGCATGCCGTGTTGCCGCCCGTCGCCGTCGGCTCCACCTGCCTCTCGCTGCGGGTCGTGCGCCCCCGCGCCTTCACCCTGGCGGAACTGGTCGCCGCGGGGACGGTGCCACCCGGCGGCGACCGGGTCCTGCGGGCCCTCCTCGACGCCCGCCTCTCCTTCCTGATCAGCGGGGGCACGGGCAGCGGCAAGACGACGCTGCTGAGCGCGCTGCTCGGCCTGGTCGGGCCCAAGGAGCGGATCGTGCTGGCCGAGGACTCGGCGGAGTTGCGGCCCGAGCACCCTCACGTGGTGCGCCTGGAGTCCCGGCCCGCTAACCAGGAGGGGGCCGGCCTCGTCGGTCTGGACGACCTGGTTCGCCAGGCGCTGCGGATGCGGCCGGACCGGCTGGTCGTCGGTGAGGTCCGGGGCGCCGAGGTGCTTCACCTGCTGGCCGCGCTGAACACAGGGCACGAGGGAGGCTGTTGAATAGCACCGAAGAGTTCAGTCGCGCACGAAACAGTTCAGTGAGTAGTTCAGTAACGCAGTGAACTGTTCAGTGCCATAGGTTACGCGGGTGACCGTCTCCGCCTCCATCGGTCTGCCTCGGCGGCTCCCCGTAGTGCCAGTTCCGTTGCCGGATGAATCCCTGCTGAGCTGGTTGGACCACTTGTCCACGGTGTACGGCGTCAGTCGCGCCATCGCGGCCCAGGCTTGTGGCGCCACGCGCTCACACGACAATGCCGTAAGAGTCTCGGCGTCCAGCGCACAATCCGTCGTCTTCGGAATGAGTGAAGATGACTTCCGTAGGATCAGGGCCGCTACCGGGCTTACGCCTGCGGCGGTGCGCCGGATGACGTGGGCGCGCTTCGCTGGCAGCGCTCTTCCGGAGAGGGTGCGAACCGCTGCGGGAGCGGATAACTACCGCATGGTCAAATCGAGTTGGATCGATCCCAGTGAACTCCGCTTCTGCCCGCGGTGCCTAGACGAGCGGGGTGGCCGGTGGCCCCTGGCGTGGTCCACTCCGTGGGTCTTCGCATGCCTGAGACACCAGTGCTACCTGCTGTCTGGCTGCCCTGTCTGCCGTCAGACCGTTCGTGCAGGTGAGATCGACCTCGCTCACGGTGCCTGCCGCGGCAGCGTGCGAGACCCTGTCCGAAGAGAGGTGCGGCCGTGCGCGGTGGCGTATCGCGACATGACGGCGCCACTCCTGCGAGATCCATTGCTCGCCAAGCTGCAAGAACGGCTCAACGCTCACCTGGCCGATCTGGAGCCGTGCCCCGACACAGCACGTGCTGACCTGTCCGACCTCGCGGCCATGGCTGACTTGGCGCTGTTCCTGGCGACTCCGGATCACTTGAGCGGGGCCGACCTCGTGGTGCTGGAGCGCTTCGCGGTGTTCTCACGCAGGTACTCGGCTGCCTCCGGCAGGCTGATGCCCAGGAAGGAGCGTGACGCCCCGGAGATGTTTGTTCGCACGGCGTGCCTACGGATCGCCGCGCAGATCGTGTTCAGCAAGGACCCATGGAGCGCTGCTTTGGAACTGGCGGATTTCACGGTCCGCCCGCTCAAACGGCCAGTCCGGCTGCTGCATCAATCGTGGCTCAAGCGCCCGCCGCAGAACACGACGGCCCGCCTGTCCCGGATTGTGAGTGCAGTGTGCGCGCCTGCTTCCACAGGCAAAGAGCGAAAGACATCCGCGGGTGTGAACCGCCAAGTATCAGGACAAAAGCCATCCTGAGCAGGGAAAGTGGCGCCCGCAGTGGCTACTGGTTAGCGAGGAGGACGGCGGCCCGGCGGTCGAGTGTGCTCACTCCGGACACGCCTTGGTAGCGGGTCAGGCGGACGCGCATGTCGGTAGCCGCGTCGCGTACGCGGACGGACTTAACTCCCTCGGCGCAGTCGAGGAATTCGGACCACACGCTCAGTGCACCGTCGAGGTCGCCTTGTTGGAGGTGGATCTCGCCGAGGTTTCCGAGCACGCTCGCACGGCTACGGCGGCGGTCCAAGCCGTGTACTTCCAGGGATTGGTGGAGTTGTTCGCGGGCGCCGGTGAGGTCGCCCATCTTGGCCAGGATCATCCCTGAGGCGTGGGCCCACCGGCCGATGGTGAAGTGCGATGCCCACGATTGGCCCGGCGGTTCGGTGGCCGTGCGTTCGATGGCGGACTGTGAAGCGGCCAGGGCCTGGGTGGCCAGGCGGTGATTGCCGTCCAGGGCGGCGGCTTCGGCGAAGGTCGACTCGTAATAGGCGACCGCGCGCGGGTCGGCGAGGCCCTTGGAGTGCTCGACGCATTTCTCCGCCAGCGCGAACGCCTCGGCGCGGTGGCGGGGGCCAAGGCCGATGGACTGGACCGTCATGCCGCGCAGTGCGGTTGCGGCGAGCTCGGGCTCCTCGGCTTCGGCAGCCAGTCGGTAGGCATAGGCGTAGTAGTGCTTGGCCAGGGCCTGGGGGTCGATGCCGTTGTCCTGGCCTTGGTCCTTGTCGCCCTCGTCCTGGTACATCCAGCCGATGAGGTGGGCGAGTTGGGATGTAGCGGCCCACAACTCGCGACCGGTGGTGAGGCTGTAGCGGCCATTCAGCCAGGGCCCGGCGTTGTCGGTGAGGTAGGACTCGGCAAGGCGGCGAACGTGGCTGCCGCCGTACTCGGCAGCGGAGTCGCCGAGCGTCTTGACCATGGTCAAAATCGCGGAGACCTCGCCCTGCCCGACCCGGACCGCACCCGCGGGCGCACTCTGGACGCGGCGGGTGATGGCCTCGGCGTCGGGGACACCGAGAAGGGAGAGGGTGGCACCGCCGGATGCGGTCAAAAAGCCCCGTCGGTCCACTGCGTCACTCCTCCCAAGGGCCAGGACATCTGCCACGGTATCGGCGTGTGCCGCACCCGGCATGGTCATCTGCCGGGACGGGGCGACATCAAGATCTAAGACCTGGATCAGGTAGGGCAGCCAGTAGTCGGGGTTACGCTCCCCGATCATCAGTTTCCGGGCGTACTGGCGGCTCATCCCCGTCGGGCCCCGCCCTTCGGCGATGCCCAGCTCACGGGCCAGTTTCGCCGGACCCCAGCCGCGTTCGGCGCATGCCTGCTGGATCAGCTCGGCGATGGGCTGGACTCTCTCCACTCTCCGGTGCCCCCTTCCAGCTGGGGTTACGCGGGACTACGCGGGGTTACACCCTGCCACCTCCCCAGGGCCTTTGACCGGTCGTTGACTGAACATCACCCCGGCCAACCCCGCCTTTACGGCACCAGGTTGGGGCTGATCCGTTGTTACCGCCACACACGGAGATGATCATGACCGGAAGGACGACATCCCATCTGCCCGCCCAGGGAGCCGGGTTGGGCACGGCGGCCCCGTTCCACCCCCGCGCCGGCGAACTGGCCGCCGACCGCCGGGAGGGCGGCCGCATCGGCGTCGTGGTGGCCCTGCCCGGCGAGGGTCGCACCGACTACCAGCTCCGTGCGCCCGCAGGCAGCGAGGAATGGGCCGCACCCGCTGATGGGAGCGCGCTCGCTCCTGTGCCGGCCAAGGCGACCTGCGCCACCCTCATGGAGTCCTTGGACGCCGTCTACGACGCGCGGGCGAGCCAGGGCTCCCTGCGGATACTGACCCACTTCGAGGACGGCACTCAGAGCGAGACCGCCCTGATCCTCACCCCCGCCGACATGGAACGCCTGTATGCCCAAATCGGCCGCATGCTCGGCGACCGTGACCAGCGCTGGGGCCAGAAGTGAGCGGCCAGGGTCACCACCGTGCCCGCCCGCAGACGGGCCGCGACCGGGACCTTGTCGCCGCGTTCATGGGGGTCTTCGGTGCGGCCTGCACCGTCGCGGGCGTGGTCCTGCTCGGTGCGGCCGCCGAGACCGAACTCAACAGCCAGGCCCCCGCGCCCGTCCAATCCGAGCCGGACGCTGACGCCACGGCGCGGCCAGCGGCCCCCTGAGCCACCTCCGCGGCCGGTGTCCCACGACACGGGCGGGCGGGGATGTCGCACCACACAACCCAACAGGAAGGTGAAAGATCATGGATCTCCTCCTCCACCCCGGCGGACAGCTCACCCGCTTCCGCGTCCTGACCGGCGAGGACGACGACCCCGGACGCCGGGGTGCCAAGACACCCATCGCCCTCTCCCAGTGCGCGCTGGCCTGCCCGGACATGGACAGCGTCACCCGTGCCATCGCTGCCCTGCGCTCCTCTGACGAGCAGCTCAAGGCCCGCCCCGAGTCGGAGAAGTTCTACGACTGGCAGAGCACCTACGTCGAGATCGACCCGCAGCAGCCGCAGCAGGGTCGGGTTCTGTTCGGTGTCGCCTGGTACGACGAGTCGTTCTTCACCAGCAAGTCACAGGCGTTCGGCAACGACATGCACCAGCACATGTTCAAGGCCCTGGGTATCGATCCCGGCGCCGTGGACGTGACGCACTGGCGGCCGGTGGAACTCGCTGCCTGACCGCAACGCCGAAGGCAGGGCCCGGCATGGCCGGGCCCTGCCCCTTGGTATCCGACCGCACCATGCGATGGAGGCTGAGCGTGGAAGAGATCGACCGACAAGCCGAGCGGTGGGACCAGTGGGCCCCGCACTATGACGCGTTGTCCACCGGCCGTGACCCGCAGCACGATGCCAGCCGCCTGCGGGAGCTGGCCCCGCCCGGCCCTGCTCTTGAACTGGGGTGTGGCACTGGCCTGGTGGCTATCGAGCTGGCCCGGCTCGGCACCGACGTCACGGGCCTGGACGCCTCCCCGAAGATGGTCGAGGCGTTCAACGCCAAGATCGGCGCTCTCCCGGCCCGCGCTCTGGTCGGCGACATGAGGCGGATCGACCTGGACCAGCGCTTCGCGCTGATCTTCGTGGTGGCCTCGACCCTGTTCACCCTCACCACTCAGGAGGACCAGGTGGCGTGCTTCAGGGCCGTCGCCCGCCATCTGGCACCCGGCGGCATGTTCGTCGTAGAGGCACGCGTCTCGGACTGGCAGCCGGGCCAGGTGCAGGGCACGAGCGTGCGCGAGGTCGGCGACGAGCATGTGCGGTGGTCGGCGATGCAGCACGACCCGGTGGCCCAGACCGTGCATTCCCAGGAGGTTCTCACCACCCCCCAGGGGGTGACGATGCTTCCCTTGGTCACCCGTTACGCGTGGCCGTCCGAGCTGGATCTGATGGCCCGGCTCGCCGGGATGCACCGCCAGGCCCGCTACGGCACCTGGCAGGGCGGTCCCTTCAAAGGCGACTCGACCCGGCATCTGACGCTCTACACTCTCGACCCTTCGGACGAACGCTGACGCACCAGCCGAACGGGATCTTGAGTGACCGCCTCCTCTTACACCACCGCCCACCGTCTGATCGCTTCTGTGTGGGGGGAGGCAGCCCAGCCCGGCCCAGTCCTCGTCGCCGAGCGGCGCGGAACCTGCCTGTGGCGTGTGGAGACCGTACACGGCCCGTACGCGCTGAAGATCACCGTCCCGTGCGCGGACCCGCAAGGACATGTGGACTCCGAGCGGCTCGCCCTCGTCGAGGCCGAGATCCTGCTCGCCCTGGCCGCTGACGGCACCCTCACCGGCCTCTACGAAGCCCACGGCACCCTCGATGACGGCGAGGGCTCCTGGCTGGCCCTGAAGTGGGTGGGCGGCGATGACGCCGAAACGGCCTTCGCCAAGCTCCGCCAGACCCCTGATGCTGCCTTGGCCGCCGCGTACGCGGCGGCCATGTGCAAGGCCGTCGCCGACCTCCATATGGGCGGCTGGCGCCACGGAGATCTCCAAGAGGTCCACTTCATCCTCAACGATCACGGCGCCACGCTGCTGGACTTCGCCATGGCCCACGCCCCCGACCGTCGGCCCGGCACCGGGCCAGTCGTCTACCGGGGCGCCTACGACTGGTTCATGTCCCCCGAGCTCGCGCACGCCCGCCTCACCACCACACCGGGCGACGACCTGCCCCTCACAACAGCTTCCGAGGTGTGGTCCCTGTGCGCGGTGATCTACGCCTGCTGGACCGGCACCTACCCGATCAGCACCCGCGACACCACACAGTCCACCCCCGAACTGCGCAAGGAACTCGCCCTGGGCCAGGTCAAGCCCTGGACGGACACGCGTCCCTGGCCGTTCGCCGCGTTCGAGGACATCCTCACCTCGGGCCTGCAGACAAGTCCCGGCCGCCGTCCCTCCGCCCGTATCCTCCAGCACGCCTTCGAGGCCCTGATCTCAGCGGATGGATGAAGTGCACCGCTGCCCCATCCCGGTTCGGCTCAGTTCGAGGCTCGGACGCTGAGAAGGATCAGCACGTGGCTTCGTTCAGCCATCGCAGGTCACCAGTCTCTTCGGCGGGCTCCGCCAGGGCGCCGACACCCTCACTGTCCTCTCCACGAGGAAGGCCTGGGAAGAGCCCACGCGTCGTTGCACTGATCAAGCAGGGATCGCGGCGGCCTCCGGCTCGGCCTGCACAGTGTTGCCGGAGGCGAGATAGCGCTCGGCGTCCAGGGCGGCCGCTGCTCCAGTGCCTGCAGCGGTGACGGCCTGGCGGTAGGTGTGGTCGACGACGTCGCCGGCGGCGAAGACGCCGGGCAGGCTGGTGCGTGTCGTCGGGGCGGCGACGGTGATGTAGCCCTCGGCGTCGAGGTCGAGCTGGCTTATGAACAGTTCGGTGCGCGGATCATGCCCGATCGCGATGAACAGCCCTGTCACGTCCAGGTCGCGGGTGGCGCCGGTGAGGACGTCGCGCAGGACGACGCCGCCGAGCATGCCGTTCCTCTCCTTGATCTCGGCGATCTCGCTGTCGAAGGCAAAGGAGATCTTGTCGTTGGACAAGGCCCGCTCCTGCATGACCTTGGAGGCACGCAGGGTAGAGCGGCGGTGGACGACGGTGACCGACTTGGCGAAGCGGGTGAGGAAGGTGGCTTCCTCCATGGCGGTGTCGCCGCCGCCGACCACGACGATGTCGCGCTCCTTGAAGAAGAACCCGTCACAGGTCGCGCACCACGAGACGCCGCGGCCGGACAGTTCGTCCTCGTTCGGAAGGCCGAGCTTGCGGTAGCCGGAGCCGGTCGCGATGATCACCGTCTTCGCGCAGTGGACGGTACCGGTGGAGTCGGTGAGGAGCTTGATGTCACCGGCCAGGTCGACGGCCACGATGTCGTCGTCGATCATCTCGGCGCCGAACTTCTCGGCCTGGGCCCGCATGTTCTCCATCAAGGCCGGGCCGTCGACGCCGTCGGGGAATCCGGGGAAGTTCTCCACCTCGGTCGTGGTGGTCAGCGAGCCGCCGACGAAGATGGAGCTGCCGAACAGCAGGGGCCGCAGCTGGGCGCGGGCGGTGTAGAGGGCGGCGGTGTAGCCGGCGGGGCCGGAGCCGATGATGACGACGTCGCGTATCTCGCTCACGCCGTCGCCTCCGGCTTCTCCGGGGCGATCTCGGCGATCAGGCCCTCGACAAGGGTCTTGATCTCGTCGCGGATCGGGCGCACGGCCTCCACACCCTGTCCGGCCGGGTCCTCCAGCTTCCAGTCCAGGTAGCGCTTGCCGGGGAAGACCGGGCAGGTGTCGCCGCAGCCCATGGTGATGCAGACGTCCGACTCGCGGACCGCATCGACGGTAAGGATCTTCGGCGTCTCCTGGGAGATGTCGATGCCGACCTCGGCCATGGCCTCCACGGCCGCCGGGTTGACGGCGCTGCCCGGGTTGGAGCCGGCGGAGCGGACCTCGACGCGGTCTCCGGCCAGGTGGGTCAGCCACGCGGCGGCCATCTGGGAGCGGCCGGCGTTGTGGACGCAGACGAACAGGACGGACGGCTTGTCGGCCATGGTGATCGTTCTCTCTCGTCGCATGGCGGAACCCAGCCGCCAATGACTTCAGCCCCCGCTGGTATCAGCGGGCGATGATGTGAGAGTATCAGTGCATGCTGACTTCAGTCGATCCTGACGTGATCCGGGTGCTGGGCGATCCGCTCCGCCTGAAGATCGTGACCCTGCTGGCACGCGAGACGCTGTGTACGACGCACCTGGTCGAGGAGACCGGAGCCAAGCAGACCAACCTGTCCAACCACCTGAAGGTGCTGCGCGAGGCCGGGCTGGTGGAGACCGAGCCGTGCGGCCGCTTCACCTACTACAAGCTCAAGCCCGACGTCCTGGCCGGGATCTCCGAGCAGTTCGCCCAGCTCGCCGCCTCCGCCCGCAGCGCCGCCGAGAACAAGAGGGCCTGCCCGTGACCTCCACCGAGCCCACCACCGCCTCCCCCCAGGGCGCCGGCCCGGCCGGGGACGACTCGATCGTCAAGAAGCTCTCCACCCTCGACCGCTACCTCGCCGTGTGGATCCTGATCGCCATGGCCGTCGGCCTCGGGCTCGGGCGCGCGATCCCCGGACTGAATGACGCGCTGGCGAAGGTGGAGATCGGCGGGATCTCCCTGCCGATCGCGCTCGGCCTGCTGATCATGATGTATCCGGTGCTGGCGAAGGTCCGCTACGACAAGCTGGACTCCGTCACCGGCGACCGCAAGCTGATGATCTCCTCCCTGGTCATCAACTGGGTCCTCGGACCTGCGGTGATGTTCGCGCTGGCGTGGATCTTCCTGCCGGACCTGCCCGAGTACCGCACCGGCCTGATCATCGTCGGTCTCGCCCGCTGCATCGCCATGGTCATCATCTGGAACGACCTCGCCTGCGGCGACCGCGAGGCCGCCGCCGTCCTGGTGGCCCTCAACTCCGTATTCCAGGTGATCGCGTTCGGTCTGCTGGGCTGGCTCTACCTCGACCTGCTGCCCGGCTGGCTGGGCCTGGGCGACGGCGAGCACCTGGACATCTCCATGTGGGAGATCGCTCTGAACGTGGTCATCTTCCTCGGCGTCCCGCTGCTGGCCGGCTTCCTGACCCGCCGCGTCGGGGAGAAGAGGGTGGGCCGCGAGGGCTATGAGTCCAACTTCCTTCCGAAGATCGGACCGTGGGCGCTGTACGGGCTGCTGTTCACGATCGTCATCCTCTTCGCCCTCCAGGGGAAGACGATCACCTCGCAGCCGCTGGATGTCGCCCGGATCGCGCTGCCGCTGCTGGTCTACTTCGCGGTCATGTTCTTCGGCACCTTCCTGCTTGGCAAGGGCCTGGGGCTCGCCTATGACCGCACCACGACCCTGGCGTTCACCGCCGCGGGCAACAACTTCGAGCTGGCCATCGCGGTCGCCATCGCCACCTTCGGCGTCACCTCCGGCCAGGCACTCTCGGGCGTCGTCGGCCCGCTCATCGAGGTCCCGGTCCTGATCGGCCTGGTCTACGTCGCGCTCGCCTGGCGCCGGAAGTTCGCCGCCGACGCGGTAACGACGGCCCCGTGACGCAGACGGATGTGGTGGTGGTCGGCGGCGGCCAAGCCGGGCTCGCCGCCGGCTACCACCTGCGGCGCCAGGGCCTCGACTTTGTGATCCTGGACGCCGATCCGGCGCCGGGCGGGTCCTGGCAGCACATGTGGGACTCGCTGCACCTGTTCTCCCCGGCTGCCTACTCGTCGCTGCCCGGGTGGCTCATGCCCGCCCAGGCAGGCGAGACCTACCCGGACGCCGGGCACGTGGTCGACTACCTCACCGACTACGAAAAGCGCTACAACCTGCCCGTCCAGCACGGCACCCGCGTGGACGCAGTACGCCCCGACGGCGACCACCTCCTGGTCGAGGCGGACACCGGCACCTGGCAGGCCCGCGCGGTCATAAGCGCCACCGGCACCTGGTCGCGGCCCTTCCTCCCCTCCGCCCCCGGCCGCGAGGTGTTCACCGGCCGGCAACTGCACACTGTGAACTACCGCTCACCGGCCGACTTCGCCGGGCAGCGCGTCCTCGTGGTCGGCGGCGGGAACTCCGGCGCCCAGATCGCCGCCGACCTCGCCCTGGACGGCTACGTCGAGGTGACCTGGGTGACCCAGCGCCCGCCCCGGTTCCTCGCCGATGACATCGACGGGCGTGCCCTGTTCGACGTCGCCACCGCCCGCCGCCGCGCCCTCGAAGAAGGCCGCACCGACACCGAAGGGGTGGCCTCGCTCGGCGACATCGTCGCCGTACCTCCAATCCGGGCCGCCCGCGACGCCGGACTCCTCAACGTGAAGGCGATGTTCTCCGCTCTCACCGCCGACGGCGTCCAGGGGGCCGACGGCAGCAAGACCAGCGCGGACGCGGTGATCTGGTGCACGGGCTTTCGGCCCGCTCTGGCCCACCTCGCCCCGCTGAACCTGCGCGGCCCGCACGGCCATATCCCCACCGACGGCACGCGCGCTCTCGGCGAGCCGCGTCTGCACCTGCTCGGCTACGGCGACTGGACCGGCCCCGCCTCCGCCACCCTCATCGGCGTCGGGCGCCCGGCGCGGGAGGCAGCACGGCAGATCACGGATCTTCTGCGCTGACCTCTCCCGCGCCGGGCGCGGGTTCAACGAGCGACGGTCGCGGTGTCCACCCATCGCGCCAGGACACTGAATACCGCGAGCTGCTCCAGCGCCTCATGCTCGGGCAGCTCGGGCAGACCGTCTTCATGGCTGTTGGGATTGCGGATGCCGGCGTAACAACCCTCAGCGAAGGCAGCCGCTCCGCGGTGGACACTGCGGAAGGTATCGCTCCCGTCGTCGGCCATCAGCCGCAGACGGGGCTGGCCCGGCTTGGGCGCGTCCTTGGAGAAAACGCTCTGGCACAGCGCGGTCTCGCTCGCGTCCCGGCGTCCGACCTTGTTCTGCGTCTCGGCGTTGATCTTCCTCGCGGCCGCGGTGACCGCCTCGCGGAAATGGCCGCTCTGCCACAGCGCCCGCGCCCCCTGCCACACCCACGGGTGCATCGTGGCGGCACTGAGCTGGGGAGCATCGTCGCCCAGACGCTCGCGTATCTCGGCATCCCGCTGGAGAGCCGCATCGGCGCGCTGCGCGGCTTCCCGGTGCTGGCACCACCGGTTCACGCTCTCATTGCGGTCGTCCGGGACTTCACTCTTCCAGCGCGGCAGCACCCGGTCGAAAATTTTCTCCACCACATGTGCGCTGGCGATGATGTCTTTCTGCGGACCGCGGTTGGACAGGCTGCTGCTGAAGATGGTCATACCGGGAGGGTCGGGCGGCCGGTACAGCTCGGTCAGTTCCAGGAAACGGGCCAGCTCACCGCGGGCCCAGTCAGTGTCCAGACTCATCACGCCATCATCCACACCCCCACTGACACCGAAACCGGCCCTGGCCGCACCAGTGATCAGGTGATGGCGGCGCTGCGGCGCTCGACGAGCACGACATCACGCCAGCGGCCCTGATGCCGCCCAATACGCTCGCGGGTGCCGATGACACGGAAACCGGCCCGCTCGTGCACGGCGAGGCTGGCGGTGTTCTCGGGGAAGATCCCGGACTGGACCGTCCAGATCCCGGCCGCCTCCGTGGAGTCGATGAGCGCCTTGAGCAGCGCGGAGGCAACGCCGCGGCCCCGGGCACCGGGGTGGACGTAGACCGAGTGCTCCACCACGCCCGTGTACGCGCATCGGTCGGACACCTTCGATGCGGCGACCCAGCCAAGCACCGTGCCGTCCTCGTCGACGGCGACGAAGCGGTGCTCGGGCAGCTTGCCCGCATCGAACGCCTCCCAGGTCGGTGCGCTGGTCTCGAAGGTGGCGTTGCCCTCGTCGATACCCGCCTGGTAGATCGCCAGGACCTGCTCGGCGTGATCTGCGGTCAACGGACCGACGAGCACGCTCGATGGGCCGATACTGCTGGACACTGTTCCCCCTGCTTCTTTGGTGGCTGTCAGGCCGCGGTCGGCGTAGTGGTCAGCAGCTTGCCCATCGCGGCCAGCACGGACGCCTCCACCCGGTAGTAAACCCAGGTGCCACGCCGCTCGGAGGTGAGCAGCCCGGCTTCCTTGAGCTTCTTCAGGTGGTGGGAGACGGTCGGCTGGGAGACGCCGACGTCGGAGATGTCGCACACGCACGCCTCGCCGCCCTCGTGCGAGGCCACGGCGGAGAACAGCCTCAGCCGGACCGGGTCGCCGAGCGCCTTGAACATCTTCGCGGTCCGCTCCGCCTCCTCGGCGGTGAACGGCCGCTCGGTCAGCGGCGGGCAGCACGGCACCGTGGTTTCCGGCTCCAGCAGCGGCAGCGCCTTCGTATTCGGCATACATCTATGTTGACACATGTCGAATCAGGGAGCGAGGGGCGGAGCCGATCGCATCGCCGCCCCTCGCGGGCCAGCTCTCGGCCGTTACAGGCCGGCGGCGGCCGGGGCCTTGCCGACATGGGCGGCCAGTGGATCGATCACGTACGCGGCGTCGCGGCCGACGCCGCGCAGCGTGTTGGAGGCGAAGGACCGCTGGAACTCCAGGCCGAGGTAGACCAGGCCGGGATGGGTGAGGGAGATGCCCCCCGCGTGCAGGGGTGCCCCGTGCTCGTCGAGTGCGCCGAGCTTGGCCAGGTAGTCGAGGTGGGGCCGGTAGCCGGTGGCGAGCAGTACCACGTCGGCCTTCTCCCGGCTCCCGTCGTCCCATATGACCTCATCGCCGTCCAGGGCGGTGAACATCGGCCGCCGCTGAAGGCGTCCCGCCTCCAGAGCGTCCTGGTAGCGGCCGGTGTCGAGGACCAGGGTGCCGCCGACGTAGTGGATCAGCCAGTGCGGCGGGAGGTGGTCGAAGCCGGTGGCCGTCAGCCAGTGGGTCAGGTCCTTGCCGTCGCGGATCTGCGGCAGGAAGCGGACCGGGGCGCGGGTGGCCAGGGTCACCGTGGCCACCTTGGCCAGTTCGTAGCCGACCTGGACGGCGGAGTTGCCGCCGCCCACCACCACGACCCGCTTGCCCGCATACGGCTCCGGGCTGCGGTAGTCGGCGACATGCAGCACCTCGCCGGTGAACCCGTCCTGTCCTGGCAGGTCCGGCCGCAGCGGGTTGCCGAAGGCTCCACTCGCGGCGACGATCCCGGCTGCACCCAGGCGGCGGCCGTCGGCGGTGTGCAGGACGAAGCCGCTGCCATCGCTCTCCACGCTCTCGACACGGGCGTGGGTGCGGATCTCCGCGTCCAGCCGGTCCGCGTAGCGGGTGAGGTAGTCCACGACCTCGTCGCGGTGCGGATAGCGGTCCCCGTCCCCGCCGAACGCCAGGCCCGGCAGGGAGCTGAACCCCGCGGGCGAGAACAGCGTGAGGCTGTCGTAGCAGCCGGGCCATGACCCGGTCGCCCGCCCGGAGGCTTCCAGTACCACCGGCGCCAGCCCCCGCTCGCGCAGGACGTGGGCGGCGGCCAACCCGGACTGCCCGCCCCCGATGACTGCGACATCGACGTACTCCATGAACCAGACCCCTCGATTCGACGAATGTCTATGTTGACGCCTATCGAAGCAGGTGGCATCCTGGCGGCGCAAGCCATCGACGGACGTCGAAACAAAGGAGTCGCCGTGAACGCGCCCACCACCACCGAGCTGCCCGTCGTGGTCGTCGGGGCCGGCCCGACCGGCCTGGCCGCCGCCGCCCACCTCGCCGAACGCGGCATCACGCCGCTGGTTTTGGAGGCTGGAGCGTCCGCGGGCGCCGCGGTGCGCGAGTGGTCGCACGTGCGGCTGTTCTCCACCTGGGGCGAGGTGACCGACCCGGCTGCCGAGAAGCTGCTGGCGCCCACCGGCTGGATGCGGCCCGACGCGAGCACGTACCCCTCCGGCGGGGACTGGGCCGAGCAGTACCTGCAGCCGCTGGCCGATGTCCTGGGCGAGCGCGTCCGCTTCGGCGCCACCGTCACCGGCGTCTCCCGCACCGGTCGCGACCGCGTTGTCGACGCCGACCGCGAAGCTCAGCCCTTCGTCGTGCACTTCACCACGGCCGACGGCCGCGAGGGGCGCGTCTTCGCCCGCGCGGTCATCGATGCCTCCGGCACCTGGGCCACTCCGAGCCCGGCCGGCGGCAGCGGCCTTCCCGCTCTCGGCGAGAAGGCAGCCGCGGACCGGATCGCCTACCGCGTCCCCGACCTCAAGGACCCCGCCGTGCGCGCCCGGTACGTGGGCAAGCGCACCGCCGTCATCGGCTCCGGGGCCTCCGCCTTCACCGCCCTCGCCTACCTCGCCGACCTGGCCAAGTCCGACGACGGCGCAGGGACAAAGGGGGTGTGGATCCTGCGCCGGGGCATCTCCGGTTCCACCTTCGGTGGCGGCGAAGCCGACCAGCTCCCCGCGCGCGGCGCACTCGGGCTGGCGGCGAAGACCGCCGTCGACGACGGCCACGCGGACGCGGTCACCGGCTTTCGCACCGAGGAGATCGAGCGCGACGCCGAGGGCCGCCTGGTCCTGGTCGGCGAGGACGGGCGCCGCCTGGACGCGGTCGACGAGGTCATCGTCCTGACCGGCTTCCGGCCCGACCTGTCCTTCCTCGACGAGCTGCGCCTGAACCTGGACGAGCGCCTTCAGGCGCCGGTCGAGCTGGCTCCGCTGATCGATCCCAACCAGCACTCCTGCGGCACCGTCTACCCCCACGGCCACCGCGAACTCTCCCACCCCGAACAGGGCATCTACCTGGTGGGGATGAAGTCCTACGGCCGCGCCCCGACGTTCCTGGCGATGACCGGCTACGAGCAGGTCCGCTCCGTCACCGCCGCGATCGCAGGCGATCTCGAATCCGCCGACCGGGTTGAGCTCACCCTCCCCGAGACCGGGGTGTGCGGCGGCGCCGGACTCTTCGACAGCCCGGCCCCTGACCAGTCCGACGGCGGCTGCTGCGCGCCTACCCCGCAGCTCGTCCAGCTCGCCGCCCCTGCCGCGGCCGGGGCGGCTACTGACCAGGCTTCGGCGGGCGGCTGCTGCGGCTCGTGACCGACCTGGGCACCCCTACGCGCGGGGCCGCGACCGGAACAGGGGACCGGTCGCGGCCCTGCGGCGCGCTGTCGGCCCTCTGTGCCCCGCGGATCACCAGATGCGGCGGTCCGGGCGGCGCCTTCTTCGCCTGCGGCGGCTAAGCCCTGCTGTACCCCGGCGCCCTTGGGCTGCAGACGTCGTCTGGGCTCGTGCGGCATACCAGCTGAGCCGTCGCGCGGGACGTCACTCGTCGTTGAACAGTTGGGAGATCTCGACGCCCAACGTCCGGGCCAGGCCCGGCAGCCGGTCCACGGCAATGCTGGTCCGCCCGGCCTCCACTCCCGCATAGAAGGACCGGTTCAGCCCGGCCCCGGCGGCCGTGGCGGTTTGGGTCAGCCCGGCACGCTCCCGCAGCTCCCGCAGCCGTCGCCCGAAGACCGCACGGCTGGCCGGGCTCGATGTGGCGCCCTCCGGGTTCTCCATGGCCACGAACTTAACTCTCCCCTGAGCGCTGTATGATATTTCATACAGGCGGGGAGGGTGAAGTGACAGCAGGAGCACACGGGCGGACAGAGATGCCTGCCTCCCGCCCTCTCTCGCGTCCCGTCGCCGTCCCCCGTGTCCGCCGCCTGCCTGTGGTCCCCAAGCCGGTTCCCGGTGAGGCATTCGCCTCCTGGGTGGACCGCGTGGCGGCCAAGCTGGACATCCCTCCGGGGCAGGCTGCTCATGCCCTGGGGCTGGAGTGCCGAAAGGGTACGTCCACCACGCGCCCGAAGTTCTTTGGCATCGCGCTCACCCCTGTCAGCCTCGGCGGCCTGCGGGATGCGACCGGGCTGACAGCCCGTGAACTGCACCGGATGCAACTCGCCCGGTACGACCGGACCGCATTGGACCTGACTGGCCTCGACCTGGCCCAAGAGGCGTCCGTGCGGGCCGTGGCCGGCGAATGGATGCTGCTGACCTGGAGCCGGGCCTGCCCGTCCTGTCTGGCGGAAAGCCCGGTGTGGCCGCTGTGGTGGCGGTTGGGCATCGCAGCGGTATGCCCGGTCCATCGGTGCCTGCTCATCGACGTGTGCCCGGCGTGCGGAGTACGGCTGCTGCGCGGAAACGAACGTCTCCCTCGCGGGCTGCTGACCCGCCCGCCGCTGCCCGAGCCGGGCGAGTGTGCCAACCGGCCCCCGCATGGCCCCAAGGGCCGTGCGGGCCTGTGTCGTCAGCCGCTGGCCGCCATTCCCACTACCGCCGTCCCGGAGGGCCTGGTGGCCCTTCAACGGCGCGCACTGGCCATCGCCGAAGGCGCGCCGGCCTCTCTGGTGGGCGAACCCGTTCGCGGCACCGACTGGTTCGCCGCGCTGCGCTATCTCGCTGCCCTCGCCCGGCTCGCCGCCGGCGAGGACGACTTCGCGCACCTTCCCGGCTTCGTGGCCGAAGCATTCATTCAAGATCAGCAGCGGCGTACGAGCAGGCCACGCGGGGGCGGTGGCAGCCAGCTGGGGGCAATGCCCGCGGCTTCCGCCCAGGCACTGGCCGCGCTGGCACTCGCCTCCCCGGTGCTGGACGCCCCCACTGCGGAATCCGGTGCCCGCCGGCTCGCTCCGTGGGCAGAGAGGCTGACCGCCCTGCGGCGGACCCTGGGGGGAACCGACCCGCTGCGGCACATGCCCTGCCCTGCCGTCCTCGACCGCGTGGCGGCCGCCGTCGGCCGTCGGACCTCCCGCGTCGCCGGAGCCCTGCCCGCCATGGAGCCGTCGGCCCTCAAGCCCCGGCACATCCCGCACCTGGCCGATCGGGACGACTACCAGTCGCTGATGGCCGCCCATCTGCCCGGCACCGCCGAAGCATCGGGACGACGGCTGACCGCACTCGCGCTCGCCCGCCTGGCAGGGGCAGGCAGTTGGACCGAGGCCGCCACCGTGCTCGGCATGGACGAACGCAAAGCCGCCCGCGCCGCCGACACCCTCGTCCAGCGGATCGCCGACCCCGACGCCTTCTGGACAGCGGTCCGCACAGCGGCTGACCGCATGCAGGAGCGGGGCCTGACCAACTACGCAGCCCGCCGGGCCGCACTTTGTGACCTGCGCGAGGTCCCCCACCGCGACTTGGCCCCGATCTTCCACCCGTTGGGCCGCGTTGTGACCTGGCAGAGCCAGCGGCACGCCGCCGCATGGGTGTGGCAGCACCTCACCAACGGCGACGTCCGCGAAGCACCCGCCTACGTCCTGGGCTGGGAGAACGGCACAAGCACCGAGTCGATACGCGAGGGCTGGCGGCGCTTTCACACCCGCCTGCCCGCCCCCGCCGCCGACGCCCTCACCATCTGGGGAAGGGCCTGCCTGACTCGGAAAGGAACTGCATGACCCCGCCCCGGCCTCGCACCCTGCGCCCCATCCGCATGGCGTCCGACCGGGCCCACATCCACTACCTCGACCCCAGCGGCACTGAACGCCTCATTCCCGCGAGCCGGGCTGCCTCAGTGGCCTTCGAGAACGCACTGCCCGCCCGGGAGATCCCCTCCTACGCGGGACAGCGGCACACCCCCGGCCACTACTGGGCGGCCACCACCGACCGCATGGTGGGCTACGAGTCCTACCTCGAATCGAAGTGGATGAAGCTGCTCGACTTCGACCCTGCGGTGGACGCATTCAGCGCTCAGCCCTTCACCATCGAGGCCCAAGACGCCGAGGGAGCCTGGCAGCACACCCCCGACCTCTTCGTCCGCCGACGCGACGGCTCGGTGCTCTTGTTGGACGTCAAGGACGACAGCCGCATCGGGGAGCCCAAGGTCGTACACCAGGCCCGGCGCACCGACGAGCTGTGTCAACAGCTCGGCTGGGATTACGACATGGTGGGCACACCCGATCCGCTGCGCTGGGCCACCGTCTCCTGGCTCGCCGGATACCGCCGCCCCCTGCGCGCAGGGAAGCCCCTGACCAGCCCCTTGCTGCAACTTGCCCAAAGCCCCGTGCCGATCGGCGAACTGGTGAGCTTCCAGCCCGTACCCGAGTTGGCACGTGCCGTGGTCTACCACCTGATGTGGCACCACCAGCTCACCTTCGACCAGACCCGCCCGCTGCGCGACCACACCCGCGTGCAGGCCGCCACCGCCCGGAGGAGCGCATGACCAGCCACCGTCTCGCCGTCACCGACTGGATCGAGTTCGAGGAAGAACGTCACCAAGTCGCCGGACTCAACGGTGCCACCGCACGGCTGCGCTCGGAGAACGGACGGATACAGACCATCATGCTCACCGTCCTCCTCGCCGACGCTACCTTCCGCGCTGCCGTCGAACCCCCGCCCAAGACACCGGGGGACGCCGACTTCGGCAACCTTGATCCTGCCGGGATCCTGGAGGGTCTAGACGACGCCGCAAAGCAGGCGGCCCTGGAACTGGAGGGGCATCTCCTGGAGGCCATGACGGGGTACAGCTCCGGTGACCCGCTCAGCGCCAGGCCGGATGAACCCCGCCCGCCCTACGACCCCACCCTGCCCCAAGTCGTCCGCATCCAGGCCAAAGCCGAGGAACTGGGCGTGACCGAACGCTGGCTGTGGAAACTGTGGAAACGGCGCACGGAAAACGGCCTGTGGGGGCTGGTGGACAAACGCAAGGCCCGCGTCCGCAACCCCCTGAAGAACCTCGACGCACGCGTGATCCAGGCCATCCGCGACCAGGCAGCCGCTGAACGCGCCGACAGCTCCGCGACCATCGGCAACCGCTTCTACCGCCGCACCCAAAACCGCCTGGATGCCGAACACAGCCCCGGCACCGTCCCGCTGCCCGGCCGGGACACCTTCCGCCGCGCGGTCGCTTACCTGCTGGACATCAGCCCCTCCGCCCCCGCTTACCAGCGCGCCTCGGCCGCCAACCAGCCCGACCGGCCCTTCGGCAACGTGATCGCCACTCGCCCCGGCGAAGTCGTCATGCTCGACACCACCCCACTCGACGTCCTCGCCTACGACCCCGGCACCGCGACCACCATCCGCGTGGAACTCACCGTCGCCCTCGACGTGGCCACCCGCTCCATCCTCGCCTGGCGACTGACCCCCGAAGGCACCAAAGCCATCGACATCGGCCTACTCCTGGCCGACGTCATGACGCCGGAAATCATGCGACCCGACTGGTCCGACGCCCTGCGCTACCGCATGCTGCGCGTCCCCTACGAGCGCCTGCTGAGCGTGGACGAACGCCTGGCCGAAGCCGCCGCCCGGCCCGTGATCTACCCCGAGACGCTGCTGTACGACCACGGCAAGCCCTACAAGTCCGACGTCGTCCAGCGCGCCTGCACCCGCTGGAAGATCGACCTCCAGGACGCCCGCAAGCTTCAGCCCACCGACAAGCCGCACGTGGAACGGCTCTTCAAGACCATCCGCGAACAATTCGCCGAACACGTCGCCGGCTACAAGGGCTTCAACGTCGCCCACCGCGGCCGCACCGTCGAGGACCAAGCCCGCTGGACCATCGACGAGTTGACCGAGTTCTTCGCCGAATACGTCATCGCCGTCTACCAACGAAAGCACCACCGCGGGCTCACCCTGCACGGGTTTCCGGACCTGCGGGTCTCCCCAAATGAGGCGTACACCATGGCGCTCGGCTCGGCCGGATACGTCGACTGCCCCCGCGAACCCAACGTGTACTTCGAACTGCTACCGATCGCCCCGCGCGTCATCCACCCCTACGGCGTCGAACTGAACCACCTGACCTACAACGCGGACATCCTCTACCGCTACCGAAAGGCCAAGGCGCCGTATCCCGACGGCCTGTGGCCCATCCGCTACGACCCCCGAAACCTGCTGCACGCCTACTTCCTCGACCCTGCGGATGGCCGCTGGCACGTCCTGCGCTGGACTCACGCGCTCGGAGAACACCAGCCGTTCACCGACATCACCCTGCGGGAAGCCAAACGGCTCATCACCCTGCGCGGCCGCACCCCTGAGGACCAGGAAGCGGTGGCCCAGGCACTCACCGACCTACAGAACCGCACAGACGCCTCCGAGACATGGACGCGCACCGACCGCAAGCGCCACACCCGCGACGAACACCGCGGCACGGCACAAAGCCGCGACATGCAACGCGGCGAAGCCCCCGTGGATAACCACCCGCCCTTGACCGTTGTCCCCGACACACCAGAAGAGGACGAGGCGCCCAGCGAGTGGGGCGAGATCGATCTCAGCAAGGTCACGGCCGCAGAGGTCTGGGACCCCGACGCCCTCTAGGAGCCCGTCATGAGCATCTTCCGGCACCCCGGCCTGGCCGAACCCCACACCAAGGAAGAGTGGCGGCGCTACCGCGACAACCGGCCCCCCGAGCGTCCCACCATGCCGCCGTACCAGGTTTATTCAAGGCTGTCGCAGGACGACAAGGACGACCTGAACGAGGATCGCGACATCTACCACAGCGCACTCGCGATCATCGACACCGAGCAGGTCAAGCGCCTGCACTACCTGATGAAGCGCAGGATGAAGGCCAACGCCAAGCGACCCGCCGGCGCCAGAGCGGGCCTTGTCTTTGACGGGCCGCCGACTGTCGGCAAGTCCACCCTGGTCAAGCTCTTCGCCGCGCGCTTCGAGAACCGACTGCGCCGAAAGCATCCGGAGAAGTTCCAAGAGGGCTACGAGGCCAACGGAATGGTCATCGACTACACCCCGGTCGTCTACCTCAGCATCCCGGCCCGAGCCACCCCCAAGGACCTGTCCGTCCTCCTGGCCGACTACCTCGGCATGGTGCAGCGCGGCAGGGGCACCCAGACAGACATCACCAACCATGTTCTCTCCGTGCTGGCGGACGTCGGCACCGAACTTGTGATCATTGACGACGTGCACTTCCTCGACCTGTCAGCGAAGGAAGGAAGAGTGGTCAACGACCACTTGAAGTACATCGCCAACAAGACCGCAGCGACCTTCGTCTACACCGGAGTCGACCTCAAGAAGTCCGGACTGTACCTCGAAGGACAAGCCGCTTCACGCGCCACCCAGACCTCGGGGCGATACACACACCACGCGGTCCGCAAGTTCGGCTGCACGACCGACAAGGACAAGCTGGAATGGGCACAGACCGTTAAGGCCCTCGAAGACACCCTCGTGCTCTACCGGCACAAGCCCGGCCAGCTGGTGAAACTGTCGCAGTACCTCTACGACAGGACGGACGGCAGTATTTGCGCCCTGACCGACCTGCTTCGCGAATCCGCAATCGAAGCCGTCATGAGCGAAGAGGAGGCGATCACACGCAAGCTCATGGACCGGGTCGAGATCAGTGAATACGCCCAGGCCGCGTACCGGCATGTCGTCCGACAGCGCCGTAAGGCGGCACCCGTAGGAACGAAGTCGGCAGCGAGCTGACGATGGGCACCGCGTACCCGGTGCATCAGGGCTCGGTGCGCCAGCCATACGACGGTGAGCCTGGCCCTGAGCGCGCCGTTGAGGCACCTCGTCTCCAGGCAGTGCCTTCGACGGTGGAGACGGTGCCGCCTCCGGCGGTCAGCCAGCCCCGACGGATGCCTCGCGTGCCCGTCCCGGTGACGGGAGAATCCTTCACCAGCTGGCTGGACGCCGTCGCTCGTGACAGCCGCTGCTACCCAAACCGACTGGTAGTCGAGGCTTGGCGGCTCCGGAAATCGGCGACCGCTTCGATGGCCCGGCTGGAGGCAACGCTGACTGACCGGGAACTGCGGCAGATCCAGGCTGCTACCGGCATCCGAGCACAGGTGCTGAACGGCATGCGTCTGACTCGCTACACCGAACAGCCGCTACCGGCACTCTCTGACCCGCATGACGATGGGCATGCACGAGCGCTCAGCTTCATCCGCGACCGTTTCCTACTGCGCGATCACTCCCGCTGGTGCCCGCTGTGCATCAAAGAGAACAACGGCCGCTGGTACCTACGTTGGAAGGTCGCGTGGTCGTACGCCTGCACCGACCACGAGGTCTTTCTGTCGGCCGTCTGCCCCACTTGCTACGAGCCCCAGGACTGGATCAGGGGTGGGCCGGCAGACAGGCGCCTCTTTTGCCCAGGGCGGCGCCCCCACAACACCAGTTCCACCAAACGTTATGGCCCTCGCTGCAACCACCCGCTCACCGAAGTCCCCTCCACCCCGGTCACCGATCCCGTACTGCTCAGTATCCAGAAGTCGATCGACTACGGCTTCGGGCACAGCCCGTCCGTACAACCTGGCGTCAGATCGGCACTACGACTGTTCCTCTTCCCGCTGCTCGTCGATCTCATCCTCATGTACCGCTCACCGGACATGTTTCACGACGCGGACCCTGCCATCGCCAGTGCGAACGACGAGGGAGCATCCCAGAGTCCATCTCTCAGCCGCGGTCCCACGGCTCACCCGCTGCTGGTCGCAGGTGCCATGCACCTCGGACTCCGTCTCGTTACCGGGGAGAGTCGTCACGCCGCGTCGGAACTGTTCGTCGAGCTTGCACACGCCAAGATCGTTGAGCAGGGGCGGACATGGGGGCCTGAACCCGAATACCTGCAATGGCACCAGAGACAGCTACTGCCTCCACGGCTGTTCGAGATGCTCACGGATCGCGGAGTGATCCGCGACACCCTGTAGCTGATCTGCGCACTGAACTGATCAGTGCGCAGATAGACGATCTCAGATGCGCAGGAAAGAGTTCAGTTCCCAGGTAGAAGCCTTGGGGACTGAACTCTTTTCTCGCGTCCGACAGAGGCTGCGGCACGGTCCATGCCAACGCCGCCGCGGACGTGCCCGCCCGCCTGGAGGCCCTGGGGACGGCCGCGGGGCTCGACCGGGCGGCCCTGCACAGCCAGTTGGCGGCCGCCCTGTCGGTGGTGATCCATCTCGTCCGCGACCGGACCGGCCGCCGCCGCGTCGCCGAGGTGCATGTCCTGGAGCGTGCCGCATCCGGCCTGGTCGTGACGGTGCCCGCGCTGCGATGGGGCGAAGAGGCGTTCACCGAAGGGCCCGGCTGGGAGCGGCTGTACGGCCTGCTGGGTGGCGACGAGCGGGGTGATCCGGTGTGAGTACGTCGATGTGGACGGCGGCCGTGTGCGCGGGAGGCGCGGCCTGCCTGATGGGCGGCAAGGACCGCACGGCTCAGCGGGTCCGGGCGGTGCTCGCCCCCGATGTGCCTGATGGGGCAGGCGGTTGGTCCTGGCGGCGGGCTGTCGCCGTTGGGCGGGGGCGGGTGCGGCATGAGTGGTGGTGCCTGGTGGCCGGGGCGGTGGTGGGCCTCCTTGGGGCCTCCTTGCTGCCGCTCGTCGCGGGTGCGGCGGGGGTGCCGCTGGCGGGGCGGGCGAGGCGGGTCCGGGATGCGCGCCGGGAGAGGGAGCGGCGCGGTGACGCGGTGATCGCGCTGTGCGGGGCGCTCGCCGGCGAGGTGCGGGCGGGGCGCCAGCCGGGGGAGGCGTTGCGATCGGCACTTGCCGAGGCCGGCTCTGGCGAGAGAGCCGCCGGTGCTTGTGGCGGGTCGGCCGATGGGGCCGGGGCGGGGCGGAGCGCGCTGTTGGCGGCGGCGCGGTTCGGCGGGGACGTGCCGGGAGCGCTGGGCGAGGCGGCGCGGGAGCCGGGTGCGGAGGGCCTGCTGGGCCTCGCGGCGTGCTGGCGGGTCGCCGTGGACCGGGGTGCGGGGCTCGCGTCGGGGCTGGAACGCCTGGAGGGCGCGCTGCGCGCCGAGCGCGACCAACGGGCGGACCTGCGGGCGCAGCTGGCCGGCGCGCGGTCGACCGCAGTGATGCTCGCGGGTCTGCCGGTCCTTGGGCTGCTGATGGGCGGCGCGCTGGGAGCCGAGCCGCTGCGGGTGCTGCTGCACACCGGGGCGGGGCTCGGCTGCCTGGCGGTGGGCGGGGTGCTCGAGGGCGTCGGGGCGTGGTGGGCGCTGCGGATCGTGCGAAGGGCGGAGGGGTGATGAGTGCTGTCCACAGGCTGGGGATGGCGGTATGGGTAGGTGGGGCGGTGCTGTGGCTGGCACTGACGGTGCTGGCCGCACGGCGTGAAAGGGCGGTGCGGCGGCGGGCCCGGGCGGCGCTGGGCGCCGAGAGGCCGGCTGCGCGGCTTCAGGGGCGGTGGCCGGGCCTTAGGCCGCGAGTACGTGTCTGGCTCACCGTGGCCGGGGCGGCGAGCGCGGCCTGCGTCCTGCTTGGCGGCGTGCTCGGCCTCCTGGCGGGAGCGGCCGTCGGCTACGGCACATGGCGTCGGTTGCGATCCCACGCCCCGCCCCTGGACCAGGAAGACGCCGACGACACCGCTGAGGGGGTACGCCAACTCCCGCTGGCCGCTGATCTCTTGGCGGCCTGCGTCGCCGCGGGCGCGAGCCCTGTCGCGGCTGCCGGAGCCGTCGGGGACTCGCTGCGAGGTCCGGTGGGCGAGCGGCTCGCGCGGGGAGCGGCCGAGATGCGCCTGGGCGGCGAACCGGCCGATGCCTGGAGCCACTTGGCGGCGATACCGGGCGCCGCTCCACTGGCCCGGCTGCTGGAGCGCGCCGACGAGTCAGGAGCGCCGGCCGCCGAGCCGGTGGCCCGCCTCGCGGCGGAGGCCCGGGCCGCGCGAGGCCGGGCAGCCCTGGCGACAGCGCGCAGGGCGGCGGTCCTGATGACGATGCCCGTGGGCCTGTGCTTCCTCCCGGCGTTCATCGCGGTCGGGGTGCTGCCGGTGGTGATCGGCCTCGCGGAGGGACTGCTGAAAGCGAACTGAAGCAGCGAGGTGAAGAAGCGCCGGGAAGAAGCGGCGAACTGGAAAAGACGGACACGACGACGACTGCCCCGGCCATTACAGGGCCGAGGCGCCGAACGGAACACTCACGGGGGTTGAGATGCGTGGACACGACTACGCGCGGGCGCTGCTGCGGCGGGCCCGGGCGACCGGCAAGGACGCGGGCATGGTGACGTCCGAGTACGCGATGGGGCTGATCGCGGCGGTGGGATTCGCCGGGCTGCTCTACAAGGTGGTGACGAGCGACCAGGTCAGGGCGGCCTTGCAGGCGCTGGTGGGGAAGGCACTCGATGCGCCGTTCTGATCGGAGGCGGGAACCGCGCGCGAGGGACCAGGGGTTCGTGACGGCGGAGGCGGCGGTGGTGCTGCCGACGCTGGTGCTGTTCACCATGGCGCTGGTGTGGACGCTGCTGGCGGTGTGCGCGCAGATCCAGTGCGTGGACGCGGCGAGGGCCGGCGCTCGCGCGGCGGCGCGGCAGGACCCCGAGACGGTGGCCGTGGCGGCGGCCCGGCAGGCGGCGCCGCGTGGAGCGCGGGTGACCGTGCGGCGCGACGGCGACCTGGTGCGGGTCGAGGTGGTCGCCGCCGCGCCGGGGCCGAAGGCACTGGACCTCGGCCTGCGCCTGCGGGCCGAGGCGGTGGCGTTGGCGGAGGAGACGGTGGGGGTGGGCGTATGAGGGGCGGGTGTGTGGGGAGTCGGCGGGCGCGGGGTGGGCGCATGCGGGGAGGGCGTACGAGGGGTCGGCGCATAGGGGGCGGCTGCCTGTGGGGTCGTCGGCACCTGCGGGGCGGGCACGTCTGGGACGGGTGCTTGTGGGGTCGACGCCTGTGGGTCGGGCAGATGTGGGGCGGCCGTTCGTTGGATGGGCACCAGGGGGGCGGGTTCGCGCGGGTCGGGCACATGTGGGGCGGCCGTTCGTTGGGCGGACACCAGAGGGGCGGGTTCGCGCGGGACGGACGCCGGGGGAGGAGGCTCCGGTGGGGACGGCAGCTCGGAGGCGGGCACTGGCGTGGCGCGGCGCGCGATCGTGGGGCAGCCACGGTGTGGGTGACGGTGGTGCTGGCGGCGCTCTGTGTGATCTGCGGGGGCGTGTTCGCGATGGGTCAGGCGGTCGTGGCCCGGCACCGGGCGGGCGGTGCGGCGGACCTCGCGGCGCTGGCGGCGGCGGACCACTGGGCGGCGGGCCCCTCGGGGGCCTGCGCGGCGGCCGACCGGGTGGTCTCCGCGCAGGGTGCGCGCCTCCTGCGCTGCGCTGTGCGGGGCGATGTCTCCGACGTCACGGCGGGCGCCTCCGTCGGCCCCTTCTCGACCCACGCCCGCTCCCGCGCGGGCCCAGCGGGCCCACTGCGGTGAGCAGCGGATCTAATGCCGTGAGCAGCCGCACTCCGACGACGTCCCCGGGGACAAAGTGCCCCCAGCCCCAACCCCGCCCCGACCCGCACCCTCAGCCCCAGAGGCCCGCCCCTAGGCCCCGGGGCCGGCCTCCGCATCGCGCAGCAACACGGAAAGCAACCGAACGGCCCCCCGCTTGTGCAACGGCTCGTTGCCGTTGCCGCACTTGGGTGACTGGATGCACGAGGGGCATCCGGCCTCGCACTCGCAGGACGCGATCGCCTGCCGCGTCGCCGTCAGCCACTCCCGCGCCGTGTGGAAAGCCCGCTCGGCGAACCCCGCCCCGCCCGGATGACCGTCGTACACGAACACCGTGGGAAGGAGAGTGTCCGGATGCAGCGGCACGGAGACGCCGCCGATGTCCCAGCGGTCGCACGTGGCGAACAGCGGCAGCATGCCGATGGAGGCGTGCTCGGCGGCGTGCAGGGCGCCGCCGAGGATCTCGGGATGGACGCGGGCGGCGTCCAGCTGATCCTCGGTGACCGTCCACCAGACGGCGCGCGTCCGCAGCGTACGAGGAGGGAGTTCCAGCTTGGTCTCGCCGAGGACCTCGCCCGTGATGAGTTTCCTGCGCAGGAAGGAGACGACCTGATTGGTCACCTCGACGGAGCCGTAGCACAGGCGGCCCTCGCCCCAGGGGACCTCCACATCCGTCTCCAGGATGGAGATCGCCGTGGTGTCGCGCGCGGTCGTCGAGTACGGCGGCGCGGCCTCCTCGACCAGGGCGACGGAGTCCTCCAGGTCGAGGTGGCGCACGAGATACGTGAGGCCCTGATGGAGGTGGACGGCGCCTTCGTGCACGGTGGTGTGCGCGGCGGACGCGTCGACGGTGCCAAGGAGCCGGCCCGTGCCCTCCTCGACGATCTGCACGGGCCTGCCGCCCTCGCCGCGGATGTCGGTCAGGTCGGCGGCCCGCTCCCGGCGGGTCCAGTGCCAGGCCCGCGCCCGGCGGCGCAGCAGTTTCGCGGCCTCCAGCTGTGGTAGCAGCTCCTCGGCGGCCGGACCGAAGAGAGCCAAGTCGTCGTCGACGAGCGGCAGTTCAGAGGCGGCGGCGCACAGGTGGGGAGCGAGGACGTACGGATTGTCGGGGTCGAGGACGGTGGACTCGACGGGCTGCTGGAACAGCGCCTTGGGGTGGTGGACGAGATACGTGTCCAGCGGGTCGTCCCGGGCGACCAGCACGGCCAGGGCCCCTTGCCCGGAGCGCCCCGCACGCCCGGCCTGCTGCCACAGGGAGGCTCGTGTGCCGGGATAGCCCGCGATGACGACGGCGTCCAGACCCGACACGTCCACGCCGAGTTCCAGGGCGGTGGTGGCGGCGAGGCCGAGGAGTTCGCCGGAGTGCAGGGCGCGCTCCAGGGCGCGGCGCTCCTCGGGCAGGTAGCCGCCGCGATAGGCCGCGACACGGCGGGCCAGGGAGCGGTCGACCTCGGCGAGACGTTCCTGCGCGATCACCGCGATCAGCTCGGCGCCGCGCCGGGAGCGCACGAAGGCGACCGAGCGGACGCCCTGGACGGTCAGGTCGGTGAGGAGGTCGGCGGTCTCGGCCGTGGCGGTGCGGCGCACGGGGGCGCCCTTCTCGCCGTGCAGGTCGGTGAGCGGCGGCTCCCACAGGGCGAAGACGAGGTCGCCGCGCGGTGAGGCGTCGTCGGCGACCTCCTTCACGGGCAGCCCGATGAGGCGCTCCGCGGAGACGGCGGGTTCGGCGGAGGTGGCGGAGGCCAGCAGGAAGACGGGCTCGGCACCGTAGCGGGCACAGAGGCGGCGCAGCCGGCGCAGCACCTGGGCGACGTGCGAGCCGAAGACACCGCGGTAGGTGTGGCACTCGTCGATGACGACGTAGCGCAGGGCGCGCAGGAACGAGGACCAACGGGGATGGGAGGGGAGGATCCCGCGGTGCAGCATGTCGGGGTTGGTCAGGACGTAGTTGGCGTACTGACGCACCCATTCGCGCTCTTCGAAGGGGGTGTCGCCGTCGTACACGGCGGGGCGTACGGCGTTGCCGAGAGGGGCGGCGAGTTCCCGGACGGCGCGGCGCTGGTCGGCCGCCAGGGCCTTGGTGGGGGCCAGGTACAGGGCGGTGGCGCCCCGCCCGTTCGGCGCCTCGGAGCCGTCGACGAGCGCGGAGAGGACGGGCGCGAGGTAGGCCAGGGACTTGCCGGAGGCGGTTCCGGTGGCGACGACCACGGACTCGCCGTCCAGCGCGTGCTCCGCCGCCAGCGCCTGATGGGCCCAGGGGCGCTCGATGCCTGCCGCCCGAACGGCGGATATGACCTCCGGACGGATGCGGTCGGGCCAGACTGCATACCGAGCCGCACGTGGGGGCAAGTGCTCCGTATGAGTGACGCGCGACGCACGGCTCGGCCCCGCGGTGAGCCGGTCGAGGACCACCTGCGGGGACGTCTGTGCCGGGGTGCCCACAGAGGCTCCTCCGGAGGAAGAAATTTCGGCCATCGGCATCGAGTGTGTCACTGGCGGGATGGACAATGGTCCAAAGGCGTCGTGCACGCCTGCCGGTAAGTGATTGAATGCCATCGCGGCTGGCTATCCGTCCTGGGGGCTCTGCCGAGGTGTCCCGAGGGATGACCGCTCGATAGCAAGGTGCTGGAGGATCCGTGGACCTGTCCCTGTCGACCCGTACCGTCGGCGATCGTACGGTCGTCGAGGTCGGTGGCGAAATCGATGTATATACCGCGCCCAAGTTGCGCGAGCAGTTGGTCGAGTTGGTGAACGACGGCAGCTTCCACCTTGTCGTCGACATGGAGGGCGTGGACTTCCTCGACTCCACCGGGCTCGGCGTGCTGGTCGGCGGCCTGAAGCGCGTGCGTGCCCATGAGGGCTCGCTGCGCCTGGTCTGCAACCAGGAGCGCATTCTCAAGATCTTCCGCATCACCGGCCTGACCAAGGTGTTCCCCATTCACACCTCGGTCGAGGAAGCAGTCGCCGCCACCGACTGACGCCGGGGGTGGCAGTACAGCAGGGGATCGGGCCTGCGGCCCGGTCCCCTGACAGCACGCGCGTACGTCCGAGGGGGATGCATGGCCACCGTTGAGCTTCGTTTCAGCGCGCTGCCCGAGCACGTCAGGACGGCTCGCCTGGTGGCGGCCGCGGTCGCGCGCAGGGCCGGAGTGGACGAGGCCGTTCTCGACGAGGTCCGGCTCGCCGTCGGCGAGGCCTGCACGCGCGCGGTCGGGCTGCACCAGAGCAATGGCGTCACGGCCCCGGTGCGGGTCGCGCTGACCGAGGACGAGAAGCAGTTCTCCATCGAGGTCGGCGACGAGGCGCCCCGTTCGGCTCCTGGTGACCGGGCGCCCGGCGGGCGGCCCGGCCGGGGTGACGAGCTGGAGGCCGAGGGCGAGGACGAGATGGGTCTCGCCGTCATCAGCGGCCTCGTGGACGACGTCGAGGTCACCGCGGGTGAATCCGGCGGCCTGATCCGCATGACCTGGCCTACGACCCCCGCGCCACTCGTGCCCTGACTCGGCCGACGCCACTCGTGCCCTGACTCGGCCGACGCCGATCGTGCCCTGACTCGGCCGACGCCGATCGCGCCCGTTCCGGCCGGTACCACTCGCGCCGCGATCCTGCCCGCGCGCCGCTCATCACGTGATTCCGCCCGTGTCGCCCGCGCCGCTCGTGACCTGATTGTGCCGTCGCCGCTCGCGGCGTGATTCCGCCCGCCTCTCCGCCCGCGCCCGGAGCGCTCCCGCGACGCATCCACGCCGCTCCTGAGCCGCGCGGGCCGCCCCGACAGGCCTTGTCATCACCACGGTGAACAGGGCCTTTTCTTATTCTGATCATTTATCGTTCTAGATCAATGATCCGTCGTCAACGGTTTTGAGGCATTACCGCTTTTGGGGCCAAACTTTGGCCGCGATCGTTTGCTGAGAAGCAATCTCAGGCCAATTGCGTTAGTGGCGCTCTGTTTTGATCAGGTTCCGCTCCCTACAATCCGTCCACATCTTGAGCTCAGCCCAAGCGTCAAGGAGGACGAATGGCGGGGCTTTCTACCCCTCATCAGTTTGACCACCCCTCAACCTTCGCAGCCGCAGTCCTGACGGACGACAATCGTCTTATCGTGATGGTCATCGCGGCCGTCGCGCTCGCGGCGCTCGTCGTCGCCGGGGTCCTGGTGCGCCAGGTGCTCGCGGCCGGCGAGGGCACCGACAGCATGAAGAAGATCGCCAGGGCGATCCAGGAAGGCGCGAATGCCTATCTGGGCCGCCAGCTCCGCACGCTCGGCGTATTCGCCGTCGTCGTGTTCTTCCTGCTCATGCTGTTGCCCGCGGACGACTGGAATCAGCGCGCCGGACGATCGGTCTTCTTCTTGATCGGAGCGGCGTTCTCGGCGACCACCGGCTATATCGGTATGTGGCTCGCGGTGCGCAGCAATGTGCGCGTGGCGGCCGCGGCCCGAGAGGCCACCCCGGCACAAGGCGAGCCGGAAAAGGATCTCACCGCCGTCTCGCACAAAGCCATGAAGATCGCTTTCCGCACGGGTGGCGTCGTCGGCATGTTCACGGTGGGGCTCGGTCTGCTGGGCGCCTCCTGTGTGGTGCTCGTCTACGCGGCCGACGCGCCGAAGGTGCTCGAAGGATTCGGACTCGGTGCCGCGCTGATCGCGATGTTCATGCGTGTCGGCGGCGGCATCTTCACCAAGGCCGCCGACGTCGGCGCCGACCTGGTCGGCAAGGTCGAGCAGGGCATTCCGGAGGACGATCCGCGCAATGCCGCGACCATCGCCGACAACGTGGGCGACAACGTCGGCGACTGCGCCGGCATGGCCGCCGACCTCTTCGAGTCGTACGCCGTCACGCTCGTCGCCGCGCTGATCCTCGGCAAGGTGGCGTTCGGCGACTCCGGGCTCGCCTTCCCGCTGATCGTTCCGGCCATCGGCGTCGTGACGGCGATGATCGGCATCTTCGCGGTGGCACCGCGGCGCGCCGACCGCAGCGGCATGAGCGCCATCAACCGCGGCTTCTTCATCTCCGCGGTGATCTCGCTGCTGCTCGTCGCCGCGGCCGTGTACGTCTACCTCCCGTCCTCGTACGCGGAGCTGGAAGGCGTCACGGACACGGCGATCGCCGGCCACGGCGGCGACCCCCGGGTCCTCGCCCTCGTCGCCGTGGCCATCGGCATCGTCCTGGCGGCCCTCATCCAGCAGCTCACCGGCTACTTCACCGAGACCAACCGGCGCCCCGTCAGGGACATCGGCAAGACCTCGCTGACGGGCCCGGCGACCGTCGTCCTGGCCGGCATCTCGCTCGGCCTGGAATCGGCCGTCTACACCGCGCTGCTGATCGGGCTCGGCGTGTACGGGGCGTTCCTGCTCGGCGGTACGTCGATCATGCTCGCCCTCTTCGCGGTCGCCCTGGCCGGCACGGGCCTGCTGACCACGGTCGGCGTCATCGTCGCCATGGACACCTTCGGACCCGTCTCCGACAACGCGCAGGGCATCGCCGAGATGTCCGGTGACGTCGAGGGCGCGGGCGCGCAGGTGCTCACCGACCTGGACGCCGTCGGCAACACCACCAAGGCCATCACCAAGGGCATCGCCATCGCCACCGCGGTCCTCGCGGCATCGGCGCTCTTCGGGTCGTATCGCGACGCCATCGCGACCGCGGCCAAGGACGTCGGCGAGAAACTCGGCGACGGCGCCCCGATGAACCTGGTGATGGACATCTCACAGCCCAACAACCTGGTGGGCCTGATCCTCGGCGCCGCGGTCGTCTTCCTCTTCTCGGGGCTGGCGATCAACGCGGTGTCGCGGTCGGCCGGGGCCGTGGTCTACGAGGTGCGGCGGCAGTTCCGCGAACACCCCGGGATCATGGACTACACCGAGCAGCCGGAGTACGGGCGCGTCGTCGACATCTGCACCAAGGACGCGCTGCGCGAGCTGGCCACACCAGGTCTGCTCGCCGTGCTCACGCCGATCGCGGTCGGCTTCTCGCTCGGCGTCGGCGCGCTCGGCTCGTTCCTCGCCGGCGCGATCGGCACGGGCACGCTGATGGCGGTCTTCCTCGCCAACTCCGGCGGCGCCTGGGACAACGCGAAGAAGCTCGTCGAGGACGGCCACCACGGCGGCAAGGGCAGCGAGGCCCACGCCGCGGTCGTCATCGGCGACACCGTGGGCGACCCGTTCAAGGACACCGCCGGCCCGGCGATCAACCCTCTGCTGAAGGTGATGAACCTGGTGGCGCTGCTCATCGCGCCCGCCGTCATCAAGTTCAGCTACGGGGACGACGCCAGCGTCGGCATGCGGGTACTGATCGCGGTGCTCTCCATCGCGGTCATCATCGGCGCGGTCTACGTCTCCAAGCGGCGGGGCATCGCCGTCGGGGACGAGGGCAACGCCGGACGGGCGGCCAAGTCGGCTGATCCGGCGGTCGTTTCGTAACGCGGGAAGGACGCGTCCAACACGCGGGCGGCCGGCGCATTCTGACGCGCCGTCCGCCCGTCGGCGTGCGGGCCCCCGCCCCCGGACACCGGACCTGACCCGGACGGTCCGTGAGCCTTCTCTCCCGGTTCCCGTGCTCCCCTTGGTGCAAATGGCTGCAATAGGGGATGCGTCGGACCCCGGACATGCGTTTGTCGCTCGTTTGGCGTGTAAGTTCCGGGGCCGAGAGCCACGGAAGGGACCAATCCGGTGAACAAGAAGCTTGCAGCCGCACTGTCCGGCGGTGCGGTACTGGTACTCGCGATCTCAGGGTGCAGCAGCAGTGACGACGGCAATGAGGAACTGGACGGCTGGGCCAAGAAGGTCTGTGACGGCGTCCAGCCGCAGTCGAAGAAGATCGCGGCCGCCAACGCCGCGATCCAGAAGGAGACCTCCGACAACAGCTCCCCGGCCGCCGTCCAGAAGACCGACTCCAAGGCGTTCCAGGACATGTCCGACGCCTACAAGGCGATGGGCGACTCCGTGAAGGGCGCGGGCGCCCCGCCGGTCGACGACGGCAAGAAGAAGACGGACGACGCCGTCAAGGAGCTCAACGCCATCTCCAAGTCGTACGACGGCCTGAAGAAGCAGGTCGACGGCCTGGACACCAAGAACCAGGCGGACTTCGCCGACGGCCTCAAGGACGTCGCGGGCGAGCTGGACAAGCTGAGCAAGAGCGGCAACGAAGCACTGGAGAAGCTCCAGGAGGGGGAGGTCGGCGAGGCGATGGGCAAGCAGGACAGCTGCAAGAGCGCGTCCGCCACGCCGTCGGCCAAGAACTGACCCCTTCCGGCCGTACGTTCTTTGCCACGCCCTCGGCGCCCATGGCGGCGCCGAGGGCGCCGGTGTCCCCCCGCGGGCCACAATGGGGGGGTGAGTAACGCCAGCCTCCCCCTGCCCTCGCCCGATCGCGCCGACGCAGCCGCCTCCCTGCGGAGGGCCCTGCTCGCCGCCGACTTCACCGCCGACGGGCTGCTCGAACTGCTCGGCGCGCCCGCCTACACCGCGCTGGCCCGCGGCGAGACCGTGCCCGCCCTGCGGGCCACGCGCGCGGACGGCGCCCTCGCGGCCCTCGTGCGCCTCTTCCTGCTCCAGGAAACCGTCCCTCACGCGCGCGTGGCCGACGTTCTGCCCGTCGACGCGCTCCTGGAGAGCGGTTGGCTGGCTGGGCAGGACGCGGGGCTGCGGGCGACGGTGGACGTACGGCCCTATGGCGGACCCGGCGGCGAGGACTGGTTCATCGTCTCCGACCTGGGCTGCGCGGTCGGCGGCGCCGGCGGCATCGGGAACCACGACGAAGGCGTCGTCCTCGGCGTCGGCGGCGCCTCCACCACGCTCGCCGGGATCACCGTGCGGATGCCGGTCGACAGCGCGCTCGACCTCGGTACCGGCTCCGGCATCCAGGCGCTGCACGCCGCGCAGCACGCCACGCGCGTGACGGCGACCGACCTCAATCCCCGGGCGCTGCGGTTCACCCGGCTCACGCTGGCGCTCTCCGCCGCCCCGGAGGCCGATCTGCGGGAGGGCTCGCTCTTCGAGCCGGTGGGCGAGGAGACGTACGACCTGATCGTGTCGAACCCGCCCTTCGTGATCTCGCCCGGCGCCCGGCTCACCTACCGGGACGGCGGGATGGGCGGGGACGATCTGTGCCGGTCGCTCGTTCAGGAGGCGGGGGAGCGGTTGAACGAAGGGGGGTACGCGCACTTCCTGGCCAACTGGCAGCACGTGGACGGCGAGGAGTGGCAGGACCGGTTGCGCTCCTGGGTGCCGCGTGACTGCGACGCCTGGATCGTGCAGCGCGAGGTGCAGGACATCACGCAGTACGCCGAGCTGTGGCTGCGGGACGCGGGGGACCACCGCCAGGACCCCACGTCGTACGCGGAGCGGTACGAGGCGTGGCTGGACGAGTTCGAGGCGCGCGGGACGCGGGCCGTCGGATTCGGCTGGATCACGCTGCGCAAGACCGGGGCGGCCGAGCCGAGCGTGACCATCGAGGAGTGGCCGCACCCCGTCGAGCAGCCGCTCGGCGAGACGGTGCGGGAGTTCTTCGACCGCCAGGACTACCTGCGCGCCCACGACGACGCCGCCCTGCTCGGCGCGCACTTCAAGCTCGCCGACGAGGTGGTGCAGGAGCAGGTGGGGCTGCCGGGCGCCGAGGACCCCGAGCACGTCGTGCTGCGCCAGCACCGGGGCATGCGCCGGGCCACCAAGGTGGACACGGTCGGCGCCGGGTTCGCCGGCGTGTGCGACGGATCGCTGAGCGCCGGACGGATCCTGGACGCCATCGCCCAACTGGTCGGCGAGGACCCGGTGTTGCTGCGGGACCGCACGCCCGCGCAGATCAGGCTCCTGGTGGAGCAGGGCTTCCTGCTGCCGGTCCAGGCGTAGGGGCGCGCGGCGGCCCTCCGCCGTTCACCCCGATTTCGCGCCCCCGATTCCCGCGCGTGCCAGCCTCCAGGCCACGGCCGCGCACCAGCACGCGCACGGCCGCACCACAAGCGTCGGGCGAGGCTGTACGGGGAGGCAAAGACCATGGAGAGCGCACCAGCGATCTTCGCGGGGACGGTGTTCGCGCTGTTCGGCGCCGGACTGCTGCTGTGGACCGGGGCCCGGGTCGCGCACCGCGCGCCCGTCGCCCAGGGTGTGAGCCCCGTCGCATCGGCGACGCTCGCCGCGCTCGTGGGCCTCGTCGCCCTGCTGCTCGGCGTGTGGTGTTTCACGCGGCTGTGAAACCGCCGGGCCGCAGCCCCGGACCGCTTCCTTCCGGTGGGCCGGAACCTCGGGTTCCAGCAGGGTCGGGGCGCCGCGCCGGGGCGGCCGGACGGCCGTGATCCGGTGGACCGGAAGGGATCGCTCCGGTGATCGCGGGGACGGCGCCGGGCCGCGTCCCGCGCCACGGCCGGGCCGGGCGCCGAAACAGCGGGTCGCCACTCCGGGCGGCAGGAATGGCGGTAGTCGGGTTACCGTTCGAGTGGCCGTTGCGGGCTTTTCCCGTTTGACACGGGGGCGGGATGTACCGTCACACTCCGCAGCGACAGCGCAACGCAAGCCATGCGGGCACTGCCACCGCACTGTCACGAGCACCGCGACCAAGCGATGCCACCGCGCACTGCCACCGAGCGTCGACCGGAGAGAAGAGCGAAGTTGTCCCCGACCAGCGAGACCGCACAGGGCGGCCGCCGACTCGTCATCGTCGAGTCGCCTGCCAAGGCGAAGACGATCAAGAGCTACCTCGGCCCCGGCTACGTAGTCGAGGCCAGCGTCGGGCACATCCGCGACCTCCCCAACGGTGCCGCGGAGGTACCCGACCAGTACACCGGCGAGGTGCGCCGCCTCGGCGTGGACGTCGAGCATGACTTCGCGCCCATCTATGTCGTCAACGCCGACAAGAAGGCCCAGGTCAAGAAGCTCAAGGACCTGCTGAAGGACTCCGACGAGCTCTTCCTGGCCACCGATGAGGACCGCGAGGGCGAAGCCATCGCGTGGCACCTCCTCGAAGTCCTCAAGCCCAAGGTCCCCGTCCACCGGATGGTCTTCCACGAGATCACCAAGGACGCGATCCGCAGCGCCGTCGCCAACCCGCGCGAGCTCAACAAGCGCATGGTCGACGCCCAGGAGACCCGCCGCATCCTCGACCGCCTCTACGGCTACGAGGTCTCGCCGGTCCTGTGGAAGAAGGTCATGCCGCGCCTGTCGGCCGGCCGCGTCCAGTCGGTGGCCACCCGCCTCGTCGTCGAGCGGGAGCGCGAGCGCATCGCCTTCCGCTCCGCCGAGTACTGGGACCTGACCGGCACGTTCGGCACCGGCCGCGCCGGTGACGCCTCCGACCCCTCGCAGCTGGTCGCCCGGCTCGCCGCGGTCGACGGCAAGCGCGTCGCGCAGGGCCGTGACTTCAACTCCGTCGGCCGGCTCAAGTCCGACACCCTGCACCTGGACGAGGCGGGCGCCCGCTCCCTGGCCGCCGCCCTCCAGGAGACGGCCTTCTCCGTACGGTCCGTCGAGTCCAAGCCCTACCGCCGCTCGCCCTACGCCCCGTTCCGTACGACGACGCTGCAGCAGGAGGCCTCGCGCAAGCTCGGCTTCGGTGCGAAGGCGACCATGCAGGTGGCCCAGAAGCTGTACGAGAACGGCTTCATCACCTACATGCGTACGGACTCCACGACCCTGTCCGACACGGCGGTCACCGCCGCCCGCGCACAGGTCACCCAGCTCTACGGCGGCGACTACCTGCCGGACAAGCCGCGTACGTACGCCGGGAAGGTGAAGAACGCGCAGGAGGCGCACGAGGCGATCCGTCCCTCGGGTGATCGTTTCCGCACGCCCGCCGAGACCGGCCTGACCGGTGATCAGTTCCGGCTCTACGAGCTGATCTGGAAGCGGACCGTCGCCTCCCAGATGAAGGACGCGACCGGCAACTCCGTCACGGTCAAGATCGGTGGCCGTGCCGCCGACGGCCGCGACGCCGAGTTCAGCGCGTCCGGCAAGACCATCACCTTCCACGGCTTCCTCAAGGCCTACGTCGAAGGCGCCGACGACCCCAACGCCGAGCTGGACGACCGCGAGCGCAGGCTCCCGCAGGTCGCCGAGGGCGACGCGCTGACCGCCGACGAGCTGTCGGTCGACGGCCACGCCACCAAGCCCCCGGCCCGCTACACCGAGGCCTCGCTGGTCAAGGAGCTCGAAGAGCGCGAGATCGGCCGCCCCTCTACGTACGCGTCGATCCTCGGCACGATCCTCGACCGCGGATACGTCTTCAAGAAGGGGACGGCGCTCGTCCCCTCCTTCCTGTCGTTCGCCGTCGTCAATCTCCTGGAGAAGCACTTCGGGCGACTCGTCGACTACGACTTCACCGCCAGGATGGAGGACGACCTCGACCGCATCGCGCGCGGTGAGGCGCAGGCCGTGCCGTGGCTGCGGCGCTTCTACTTCGGCGAGGGCGGCGGCGAGGCCGCCGGCGGCGCGGCCGACGCGGGCAACGGCGACGGCGACCACCTCGGCGGCCTCAAGGAACTCGTCACCGACCTCGGCGCGATCGACGCCCGCGAGGTGTCGTCCTTCCCGGTCGGCGACGGCATCATGCTGCGCGTGGGGCGCTACGGCCCCTACATCGAGCGCGGCGAGCGCGACTCCGAGAACCACCAGCGCGCGGACGTCCCCGATGACCTGGCGCCCGACGAGCTGACCGTCGAGTACGCGGAGGAACTGCTCGCCAAGCCGAGCGGCGACTTCGAGCTGGGCGCGGACCCGGAGACCGGCCGCCAGATCATCGCCAAGGACGGGCGCTACGGCCCGTACGTCACCGAGGTCCTGCCCGAGGGCACCCCGAAGACCGGCAAGAACGCGGTCAAGCCGCGCACGGCCTCGCTCTTCAAGTCCATGTCGCTCGACACGGTCACCCTCCAGGACGCGCTGAAGCTGATGTCGCTGCCGCGCGTGGTCGGCACGGACGCCGAGGGCGTCGAGATCACCGCGCAGAACGGCCGGTACGGCCCGTATCTGAAGAAGGGCACCGACTCGCGCTCCATCGAGAGCGAGGAGCAGCTCTTCACGATCACGCTCGAAGAGGCCCTGGCTATCTACGCCCAGCCCAAGCAGCGGGGCCGTGCGGCCGCGAAGCCGCCGCTCAAGGAGCTGGGCGAGGACCCGGTCAGCGGAAAGCCGGTCGTCGTCAAGGACGGCCGCTTCGGGGCGTACGTGACCGACGGCGAGACCAACGCGACGCTGCGGGCGGCCGACTCCGTCGAGGACATCACCCCCGAGCGGGGCTACGAGCTGCTCGCGGAGAAGCGGGCGAAGGGGCCGGCCAAGAAGACGGCGAAGAAGGCCCCCGCCAAGAAGGCCCCCGCCAAGAAGGCCGCCGCCAAGAAGACGACCGTCAAGAAAACGGCCGCCAAGAAGACCACGGCCAAGAAGACGGCCGCCACGAAGACCACGGCCACGAAGACCGCTGCCAAGAAGACGGCGGCTTCCAGCAAGGCGGCTTCGACGGAGGAGTGACCTCCCGCCCTCGCCGGGTGCCCCATGACGAGGCACCCGGCACCGGCACGTCCTGAGCAGGCCCTTGGCCTCGGGCGGGCGGGCCGCGCGCATGTTCGGGTGGGCATACGGGGAAGCGGCGCGTCCAGATAGGCTGGACGGATGACGCGTGCCGAGCAGCCAACGGCCGGAATCCCGGCCCCCGACGACGCCCTGGTCGCAGATTCCCGAGAGCGTGCGGTCCGCGCTCTGCTGCGCGTACCGCAGCTGAAGCGGTTGTGGAGCGCGCAACTCGTCGGCAGTGTCGGCGACGCGCTCGCCCTTCTCGTGCTGGTGATTCTCGCGCTCCAGTCGGCCATCGTGGAAGGCGCCTTCGGAGGCGGCTACCGCGGCGTGGCCTTCGCCATCACCGCGGTCTTCGGAGCACGCGTCCTCGCGACGCTGCTCTTCGGAGCGGTGCTCCTGGGCCCCCTCACCTCCCTCACCTCACCGGACGGGCCGCTCGACCGGCGCTGGACCATGGTCGGCGCCGACGGCGTGCGCGCCGCGCTGCTGATCGTCGCCCCGCTGTGGATCGACTGGACGCCGGACAACGCCCTCGCGGTGATCCTGGTGACGTCCTTCGTGGTCGGTGTCGCCGAGCGGTTCTGGACGGTCGCCCGGGAGAGCGCGGCGCCCGCGCTGCTGCCCGCGCCGCCCCTGGAGGGGGCGACCGTACGGCCGCTGCCGGACCACATGGACGCGCTGCGGCGCCTGTCGCTCCGTACGGGATTCGTGGCGCTGCCCCTCGCGGCCGCCGCGCTCGTCGGCATCACGCTCATCAGCAATCTGCTGGGCGCCGGCCTCGACTGGTTCCAGTCCCACCAGGCGGGGCTCGCCTCGTTCCTCGCGGCCGGGCTGTTCGCCGCGTCGCTCTCCATCGTCTACCTCCTCGAACTGCCCGCCGCGCAGACGCCCCGCGCGCGGAGCCCGCTCGAAGGGCTGCGCAGGCCGCGCACCGGCAGCGGCGCCGACAAGGGGCGCACGGGCGCGATCCCGCTGTTCGTCGCCGCCTGCGCCGCCGTCGCGGCCGCCATCGCCGCGGCCGTCGCCGTCGCCCTGCTGCACGCCAAGGACCTGGGCGGCGGGCCCGCCACGTACGGCCTGATCGTCCTCGCGCTGACCGGCGGCTCCGTCGTCGGCATCCGTACCGCGCCCTCCCTGCTGAGGACGCTCTCGCGCCGCCGGCTGCTCGCCCTGGCGATCGCCCTCACCGGCGTCGCGCTGCTCGCCGCGGGCCTCGTGCCGGACGTGACGACCGTGCTGCTGCTCCTGGCCCTCGCCGGGATCGGCGCGGGCGTCGCCGCGAACATCGGGCACGCCCTGCTCGACCAGGAGGTCGAGGACTACCGCCGGACGCGCACCGCGGAGCACCTCCAGGCCGTCGCCCGGCTGAGCGTCGCGCTGGGTGCTCTGGTGGCCCCCGCGCTCGCCGCCGTCATCGGCCCGCACCGCATGGTCAACGGCAAGTTCGTCTTCGACCACGGAGGCGCCGCCTTCACCCTGATGCTCGTCGGCGCGCTGCTCCTGCCCGTGGCCGCGCTGGTCCTCGCCAAGGCCGACGACCGGCAGGGCGTCCCCCTGCGGCACGACCTGCGGGACGCCCTGCGCGGCGGCGACGACCCCACGCAGGCGCCCTGCGCCACCGGCTTCTTCATCGCCCTGGAGGGCGGCGACGGCGCCGGCAAGTCCACCCAGGCCGAGGCGCTCGCCGAGTGGATCCGCGCCAAGGGGCACGAGGTCGTCGTCACCCGCGAGCCGGGCGCGACGCCCGTCGGCAAGCGGCTGCGGTCGATCCTGCTCGACGTGTCGTCGGCCGGTCTCTCGCACCGTGCCGAGGCCCTGCTGTACGCCGCCGACCGCGCGGAGCACGTCGACACCGTCGTACGGCCCGCCCTGGAGCGCGGCGCCATCGTCATCTCCGACCGGTACATCGACTCGTCCGTCGCCTACCAGGGCGCGGGCCGCGACCTGTCGCCGACCGAGGTCGCCCGCATCAACCGCTGGGCCACCGGTGGCCTCGTACCGAACCTGACGTGCCTGCTCGACGTGGCGCCCGAGGCCGCCCGCGAGCGGTTCACGGAGGCGCCCGACCGGCTCGAGTCGGAGCCCGCCGAGTTCCACGCGCGCGTGCGGTCCGGTTTCCTCACGCTCGCCGCGGCCGACCCCGGCCGCTACCTCGTCGTCGACGCCTCTAAGGAGCCCGAGGCCGTCACGACCGTGATCCGGCACCGGCTCGACATGGTCCTGCCGCTCTCCGAGGCCGAGGTGAAGGCACAGGAGGAGGCCCGCAAGGCCGCCGAGGAGGCGGCGCGGCGCAAGGCCGAGGAAGAGGCCGCGCGCAAGGCCGAGGAGGAGCGCCTGGAGCGCGAGCGCCAGGCGCAGCTCGCCAAGCTCCGGGCCGAGGAGGAGGAGCGCAAGCGGCGCGAGCTGGAGGAGGCCCAGCGCCGCGAGGCCGAGCGGCAGGCCGAGGAGGCCCGCAAGCGTGCCGAGGAGGCGCGCCGCAAGGCCGAGGAGGAGAAGGCCAGGCTGCTCGCCGAGGAGCAGCTCAGGGCCGCCGAGGAGGCCCGGCGCCGCCGGGAGGCCGAGGAAGAGGCCCGGCTGCGCGCCGAGGCGGAGGAGCGGCGGCGGGAGAAGCAGCGCAAGGCCGAGGAGGCGCTGCTGCGTGCCGAGGAGGCGCGGCGGCTCGCGGCGGCGTCCGCGGCTTCCGCGGCGGCGGCTGCGGCGGAGGCGGCCTCTACGTCGGCCTCTACGTCTGCGCCGTCCTCTACGTCGGCTTCCGCGTCCGGTTCCGGCGCGGTGCCGGGGGCGTCGGTGAGGCCCTCCGCGCCCGCGAAGTCCCCGGGGGCGGCCAAGTCCTCCGGGGCGGCCAGGCCTTCTGGGGGTGCCGGGTCGGCGAAGCGTTCCGCCCCGTCCGCGCCGTCCGTGCCTTCTGCGCCGTCCACCCCGTCCGTGCCGGACAACGAGACCACGGTGCCGACTCCCGTCGTGACGCCTCCCGGGGCGGCCGACGAGACCGCCGTACTGCCGCAGGTGCGGCCCGACGGGCCCGGCCCGGAGGACACCGCGGTGCTGCCGCAGCCGCCGGTCCCGGGTGCTGCCGACGAGACGGCCGTGCTGCCCGCCATCACCGAGGACAAGGTGCCGCCGGGGTACTTCAGGGACGAGCGTCCGGCGGCCCCCGCCGCGGCCCCCGCTCCCGAGGGGGACAACGAACGCACCCGTGAGCTGCCCCAGATCGACGAGCGGGGCACGCCGCGGCGCTCGGAGTCCCGCTGGGCGGAGGAGACGCCGTCGGACGACCTGCCGACGCTGGCCGACGAACTGCTCGGCTCGCGCGAGGACGCCGAGGACGCCGAGGGCCACCCGGGAGACGCCGGTGGCGCTGATGGCCAAGGCGGGCGCGGCCGTCGCGGCGGCCGTCGGCGTTGAGCGCGGAGGCACCCGCGAGCAGCAGGAGGCGGGTCGCCCGGAAGGCGCGCGGCCCGGAAGCGGGCGGTCCGGAAGGCGGGCGGTCCGGATTGTCAGTGGCGTGTCCCACAATGGGCAATCCGGGAATCCGGCAAGAGCAAGCAGAGCGGACAGAGCGGCGCGGAGCGGCGCGCGGCGTAAGGCGGTGGACCCCATGAGCGTGTGGGACGACTCGGTGGTGGCCTCGTGAGCGTCTGGGACGACCTGGTGGGCCAGGAGCGGGTGGGCGAGCAGCTGAGCGCCGCCGCCCGGGACGCCGACGCGCAGGTGACCGCGGTCGCCGCCCACACCCCCGTGCCGGACTCGTCGAAGATGACGCATGCCTGGCTGTTCACGGGCCCGCCGGGCTCCGGGCGGTCCACCGCCGCGCGCGCCTTCGCCGCCGCCCTGCAGTGCACCAGCCCGGACCGCGCCCTCGGCGGGGTCCCCGGATGCGGGTTCTGCGACGGCTGCCACACCAGCCTCATCGGCACGCATGCCGACGTGGAGGTGGTCCGTACGGACCTGCTGTCCATCGGCGTCAAGGAGACCCGCGAGCTGGTGCGCCGGGCGCAGCTGTCGCCCGCCGTGGGTCGCTGGCAGGTGATCGTCCTGGAGGACGCCGACCGCCTCACCGAAGGCGCGGGCAACGTCCTGCTGAAGGCCGTGGAGGAGCCCGCCCCCCGCACCGTGTGGCTGCTCTGCGCGCCCTCCCTGGAGGACGTGCTGCCGACGATCCGGTCCCGCTGCCGGCACCTGACCCTGCGTACGCCGCCGGTGGAGGCCGTCGCCGACGTGCTCGTACGACGGGACGGCATCGCGCCGGACGTCGCGGCGGCGGTCGCCCGCGCCACGCAGGGGCACATCGGCCGCGCCCGGCGGCTCGCCACCGATCCACGCGCGCGTGAGCGCAGGGCCGCGGTCCTGAAGCTGCCGTTGCGGGTGCAGGACATCGGCGGCTGCCTCAAGGCGGCGCAGGAGTTGATCGACACCGCGTCCGACGACGCGAAGCAGGTCGCGGAGGACGTCGACACCAAGGAGACCGAGGACCTGAAGAACGCGCTCGGCGCGTCGCAGGGCGGCCGGATGCCGCGCGGCACCGCGGGCGTGATGAAGGAGCTGGAGGACCGGCAGAAGCGCCGCAAGACGCGTACGCAGCGCGACAGCCTCGACCTCGCGCTCATCGACCTCATAGGGGTCTACCGCGATGTCCTCGCCCTGCAGCTGGGCTCGCGCGTGGCCATCGCCAACACCGAGGTGCAGGACATGCTGGAGCGCCTGGCCCTGGCGTCCTCGCCCGAGTCCACGCTGCGCCGCATCGAGGCGATCGGCGCCTGCCGCACGGCCCTCGACCGCAACGTGGCGCCGCTGCTCGCGGTCGAGGCGATGACGGTGGCGCTCCGGGCGGGCTGACGGCGACGGGGAGCCCAGCGAGTTGTCGGCCGTTGGACGGCGTCACCCGTACGAGTAAGGGCCGAGTACGACGTGTGATCGCCCGCTCTCGGAGAGTTAGGCTCGCGTGATGGACATCAGCCGTCACGGCCGCCCCGGACCCAGCCGCGGCCGCCAGCTCTCCTTCCGCATGTGCGGCACGCTGCTCGTGACCGCCGGGCTGCTCGTCTCCGGGTGCTCGTCGGGAAGTTCGACGGCGGACACCTCCATGGCCGCGCTGGCCAGTTCGACGCCTGCGGGGCTGGCCCCCTATTACGACCAGAAGCTCGGCTGGCGCGAGTGCGGTGTCGCCGGCTTCGAGTGCGCCTCGCTGAAGGTCCCGCTCGACTACGACAAGCCCGCGGCGGGCGACATCAAGCTGGCGGTGGCCCGCAAGAAGGCCACCAAGAGGAGCGGACGGCTCGGCTCCCTCCTGGTGAACCCCGGCGGGCCCGGCGGCTCGGCGATCGGCTATCTCCAGTCGTACGCGGCGCTCGGCTACCCCGAGGAGGTGCGCGCCCGCTACGACATGGTCGCCGTCGACCCGCGCGGCGTGGCCCGCAGCGAGCCCGTCACCTGCCTCGACGGCAAGAGCATGGACGCGTACACGCAGACCGACGTCACCCCCGACGACAGGCGGGAGACCGAGCAGCTGCGCACCTCCTTCGAGGAGTTCGCGGCCGGCTGCGAGAAGCGGTCGGCGGCCGTCCTGCCGCATGTCTCGACCGTGGAGGCGGCGCGCGACATGGACGTCGTGCGAGCCGCGCTGGGCGACGACAAGCTGTCGTATGTGGGCGCCTCGTACGGGACGTTCCTCGGCGCGACGTACGCCGACCTCTACCCGCAGCGCGTGGGGCGCCTGGTGCTGGACGGCGCGATGGACCCCTCCTTGCCGGCGCGCCGCATGAACCGCGACCAGACGGCGGGCTTCGAGACGGCGTTCCAGTCGTTCGCCAAGGACTGCGTGGCGCTCGGCGCGGAGTGCCCGCTCGGCTCCGGGAACTCCGCCGCGGCGGGCAGGCGCCTGAAGGCGTTCTTCGGCGAGCTGGACCGCGCGCCGCTGCCGGCCGGCGACACCTCCGGCCGCAGACTCGGCGAGGCCCTCGCGACGACCGGCGTGATCGCCGCGATGTACGACGAGGGGGCCTGGCCCCAGCTGCGGGACGCGCTGACCTCGGCGATGAAGGACAAGGACGGCTCGGCGCTGCTCGCGCTCTCCGACAGTTACTACGAGCGGGACTCCGACGGCACGTACGCGAACCTCATGTTCGCCAACGCCGCCGTGAACTGCCTGGACCTGCCACCCGCCTTCACATCGCCGGCCGAGGTCGAGAAGGCCGTCCCGGACTTCGAGAAGGCCTCCCCCGTCTTCGGCGAGGGCCTCGCCTGGTCCTCGCTGAACTGCGCGTACTGGCCGGTGAAGGCCACGGGGAAGCCGCACCGCATCGAGGCGAAGGGCGCGGCGCCCATCGTGGTCGTGGGCACGACCCGCGACCCCGCCACCCCCTACCGCTGGGCGCGGGCCCTGGCCTCCCAGCTCTCCTCGGGCCGCCTCCTCACCTACGAGGGCGACGGCCACACGGCGTACGGCAGGGGCAGCCGCTGCGTCGACGCGACGATCAACGCGTACCTCCTGGAGGGCAAGGCCCCACCGGACGGAAAGCGCTGCTCGCAGGGCTGAACCCCCGCCCCGAGAGGGGTGTGCGGAGCACCCCCGGAAACTGTGTAGACTTGGCCGCGTTGCTGATCGCACGATGGTGCGGACAGCGCGCCGCCTTAGCTCAGATGGCCAGAGCAACGCACTCGTAATGCGTAGGTCTCGGGTTCGAATCCCGAAGGCGGCTCTGCCGAAGCCTCAGGACTCACTCGCCGTGACCTGGGGCTTTTGCTTTTACCGGATGGCGTCGGTGCCGGGAGACCGTCATGTCCCTGCCGCATGAGCCGCGCCCCGAGCGGGTTTGGTACACGTCGTACGGGTCGAACATGCATCTGGGGCGGCTCGCCGCGTACATCCAGGGCGGGCGTCCGCCAGGGGCGGCGAAGGAGTATCCGGGGTGCCGCGACCCCGCTATGCCGGCTCGGTCCATTCCGTTGGAACTCACGGGAGCGATGTACTTCGCCACTGAGTCGCCGGTGTGGGGAGGAGGCAGGGCCTTCTACGATCCGCTGGCGCCGGGGCGCGTCATGGCCAGGGCGCATCTGGTGACCGCGCAACAGTTCGCGGACATCGCGGCTCAGGAGATGTACAAGGAGCCGGGCGCCGACCTCGACCTGACCGAGGTGCTCACGCACGGGCGGGCCGTGCTGGGGAGAGGGCGCTACGAGACGTTGATCTGTGCCGGACGAGTCGATGGCTTGCCCGTGCTCACGTTCACGGCCCCATGGGGAATGAACGATGTGCGTTGGGTTCCGCCGTCCATGGCCTACGTACGCTTCCTGGCCAACGGCCTGCTTTCCGCCGGTATGTGGGATGCCGAAGCGGTCTCGTCCTACGTCGCCGCGTGTCCGGGGGCCGATGGCCACTGGTCGGCGCGAGACATCGCCGCATTGTTGGGCGACGTGCGTGAGTGAGACGGGGAGACGATTCGGTTATCGGGTCCACTTCTGGGATGCCTTGCCGGACTGGCAGGTGGCGGCGGCCACTCCTCCGCCGTAGGCCAGGTCCAGGCAGCCGCCGTTCGATGTGCTCTTCAGGGTGGCGTTCGAGCCCCAGCGCCAGAGGCGGGCGGCGCCTTGGGTGCAGTCGCCCACGAAGACCGCCTGGCCGAGCATGTTGGCGACCAGGCAGGAGCCGGACTGCCTGTTGACGACCTTGAAGCTGTTGTTCTCGGCGCTCACCGTCTTCCATGAGGCGCTGGGGTCGCCGCACGAGCCGTCGTCCGCGGAGCCGTAGACCTGGATCAGGCAGGAGCCGTTGTCGGCGTTCTTCAGGCGGAACGGGCCGGTGGTGGACCCCGCGGGGGAGTCGTCGTCGCCCTTGTCGTCGTCGCTTCCGTTGCCGTGGCCGGCGTCATCCTTGTCGCCGGACGACCCGGAGCCCGTACCCGTACCCGTACCCGTGCCGGTGTCTTTGCCGGAGTCGGCCTCGGTGTCGGACCCGGATGAGTCCCCGTCCGTTGTGCCGTCGCCGTCGTTGGTTCCGGGACCGTTCTTGGCGTCGTCTTTGGTGGCGTCGTCCTTGTCCGGCTTCGCGCCGTCTTTGTCGTTCTGCTTCTTCCGTTTCTTCTTCTTCGCCTTGTCCGATGCCTCCGTCGGGCCCTTCGCATCCGGGGACGCGGCTGGGTCCAGTGGGGTCGAGGCGGAGGGGGGCGTGTCCGTCGCGCGGTCCGCGTCGGTGATGTACGGGAGGTTCTGCAGGGCCAGCGTCGTCCCGGCAGCGATCACGACGACCGGGACCACCGCCATCAGGACGCGTGTGCGGCGGTGGCGTTCCGGAGGGCGGGACGTCGCGTCGGGGCTGGTCTCGGGGGTGGCCGGTGCGGGCGTCGGCACGGGGGCGGGCGCGGTCGGCACCTGGGTCGGTGCGGGTGGGGCGAACGTCGGGGGCGTCTTCGCCGCGAAGGCCGCGCGGCCCGCCAGGCGGTCCGTGATGTGGGGCGGCCAGCCCGCGCCCTGCCGGCCGCTGGGGGGCGTGGGGGCGTGCTCCGCCGCCGCGGCGAAGAGTTCCGCGGCCGTCGGGCGGCCCTCGGGGTCCTTGTCCAGGCAGGCGGTGACGGTCTCGGCGAGGCGCGGGTCCAGGGCCCGCAGCGGGCCGAGGTCCGGGAAGTCGTGGACGATGCGGTAGAGCGGGCTGCCCTCCGCGCCGTCCTTGAACGGCCAGCGGCCGCTCGCCCCGTAGGCGACCAGCAGCCCCAGCGTGAACACGTCGGAGGCGCTGCCCAACCGCCGCTTGCCCGACGCCTGTTCGGGCGACATGTACGCGGGCGTGCCGACGATCAGACCGGTCTGGGTCAGGTGGCTCTGTTCGGCGGCGCGCGCGATGCCGAAGTCGATGAGGGTGACGCCGTCGAGGGTCAGCATGACGTTCGACGGTTTGAGGTCCCGGTGCACCATGCCGAGGGCGTGGACCGGGACGAGCCCGCCGGCCACTCCCCGCAGGAGCCGCCAGAGGGCGCCGGCGGGCAACGGGCCGCCGTGCGGCTCGACGGCCTCGGCGAGCGTGATGCCGGGGACGTACGCCGTGGCGAACCACGGTGGTTCGGCGTCCCGGTCGCTGGCCAGCAGCGGTGCGGTGGCCTCGGCCGGCAGGCGCGCGAGGTTGTCCATCTCCTGACCGAAGCGGCGCAGGAACCCCTCGTCCTCGGCGACGACGGATGCCAGCATCTGCTTGACGGCGGCGTACCGCCCCTCGACGACGCCGAGATACACCCGTCCCATGCCGCCGGCCCCGAGCCGGCCCACCAGCGGGATCGTCCCGATCCACCGCGGGTCCCGCTCGCGCAGTGGCTCGGCGCCGCTGCCCGTGAGGTCGAACGCGCCCTGTCCGCCTGCCCCGTCCACCGTCTCCCCGTTCACCGGCCTCCCGGCCGGACCTGTGCCGCTCCCGTGCGCACCCCCGTCCGCGCGGACGGTCACCGGCCCCGGCCGGGCCGGTGACCAGTGTGGACCATCGGTCCTTCCGGTTGGAAGATCTTTCTAGAAAAGCGTTCCATTCTCCAGAAATCTTGGGTTCCGGATGTGGGTCTACGCTGGTGGGCACCATGAGCCCCAAGCAACAACGCGGCGCGGAAACCGTCGAGCGCCTTCTTGACGCCGCCCTCCAGGTGTACGCCGAGTCCGGCGAGCAGGGCGTCACCGTCAGCGCCCTCACCAGGAACAGCGGCGTCAGCCTCGGCAGTCTCTACCATCACTTCGGCAGCGTCGACGGCCTCATGGGTGCTCTGCTGCTGCGCTGGCTCGACCGTCTCCTTGGCGAGCTGGCCGCCGCCGTGGAGCGTTCCCGTACCGCGCGCGGCGGGGTCCGCGCGCTCGTACGGACGTATCTCACGTTCATCCAGGAGCATCCGGACGCCTCCCGGCTCCTGCACTCCTCCTACGCCGACCGCCTCGGCATGGCGCGGGGCAGGCAGCTCCGTGACACGCAGGAGGCCAGGCTGTCGCCGCTGACCGCCTGGGTGCGGCTGCACGTGGAGTCCGGGGAGATCGCCGATCTGGACGCGCCCCTGATCGAGGCGCTGGTCATGGGACCGATCGTCGCGACCGCGCGCCGCCGCCTGTCCGGCATCGACGACGTCGACCTCGACCGGGCGGCGCGCGTGCTGCCGGAGCGGATCTGGCGGTCGCTCACGCCCTGACGGGGGGTGGGCCGGCGGGCCGCGCGGTTACGACGCGGCTTTGCCGGGGAGCGTTGGAACCATGGTCGAGACGGGCGGGACAGCGGAGGAAGTGGCCGCGCGGTACGGGCTGCGGCCGCTGCCGGTGGAGGGCGGACTGTTCCGGCGGACGTGGGTGGGGCCGCCGGGCGCGGACGGCCGCCCCGCCGGTTCGGCGATCATCGTGCTGCTCACGGATGCCCCGGGGGATTTCTCCGCCCTGCACCGGCTGCCCACGGACGAGGTCTGGCACTTCTACGAGGGGGACGCCCTGGACCTGCTCCTCCTCGCCCCCGACGGCACGGACCGCCTGGTCGCGCTCGGGCGGACCGGGTGCGTCCAGTTCGTCGTCCCCGCCGGGACGTGGATGGGCGCGCGGGTCGCGAGCGGCGGCCGGTACGGGTGGTCGCTGTTCGGCACGACGATGGCGCCGGGTTTCCTGCCCGAGGACTACGAGGGCGCCGACCCGGACGAACTGGCCGCGCGCCATCCGGCACGAGCGCGGCTCATCCGCCGGCTGTGCAGGCCGGGCGAGCCGGTGCGGATGCCGGCCGAGGGCGACGGGAGTGAGGGACGGAAGTGAGTGACGGGGAGAGGACGGACGTGCTGTCCCTGCGGGGGCGGGTGGTGCTGGTGGTCGGGGGGAGCGGGGGGATCGGGGCCGGGATCGTGCGGCGGTTCGCGCGGGCCGGTGCGGCGGTCGTCGTGCACTTCCGGCGGGGCGAGGCGTGGGCCCGGGAGCTGGTCGCGGGGATCGAGGAGGCGGGCGGCGAGGCCGTCGCCCTGTCGGCGGACCTGTCCCGGGAGGAGCGGTGCCATCGGCTGGTCGAAGCCGCGTACGACTGGAAGGGGCGCCTGGACGCGCTCGTCAACAGCGCCGGGATCCAGCCGGTGCAGGACCTCGCGGAGATGACGGCCGCGGACTGGCGGCGGCTCTCCGAGGCGAACGTCACGAGCGCGTTCTGCTGCACGCAGGCCGCCGCGGCGCTCATGGCGCGGCAGGAGGGCGGTGGCACGATCACGCAGATCGCGTCCATCGAGGGCTCGCGTCCCGCCGCCGGTCATGCCCACTACAGCGCATCCAAGGCCGCCCTGATCATGTTCGCCCGCTCGGCCGCCCTGGAGTACGGGCCGCGCGGCATCCGCGTCAACAGTGTCTCGCCCGGCCTCATCGACCGGCCGGGGCTGGCCGAGGAGTGGCCCGAGGGCGTGGAGCGGTGGCAGGGCGCGGCGCCGCTCGGCCGGCTCGGCCGGCCCGAGGACATCGGCGACGCCTGCGTGTTCCTCGCGTCCGACGCGGCGTCCTGGATCACCGGGACGGATCTGGTGGTGGACGGCGGGGTGGGGGCGGGGCCGGCTTGGTAGGGGGCCGGAGCCCAAGGACGGGCCTGCCGGGCTGGGCCTGGGGGCGGGGGAGAACCGCCTGTCCTTTCGGTGTGGGGTGCGGAGTGCGGGGTGCGGGGTGCCGGGTGCCGGGTGCGGGGTGCCGGGTGCGGGGCGCGGGGCGCGGGATGCGAGGCACGCCCCGGCGCCGAGCGAACCGCGCCTCCCAGCACGCCGCCCGCTCGACAGCGCGCCGTTCACGCCCCTCCCGTGCCCACCCGGTTCAGCCAGTTCCGGACCGCCGCGTTGAACTCGGCCGGGCGTTCCACGTTCGGCAGGTGCGCCGCCGATTCGATGACGCTCAGCGTGGAGTCGGGGAGCGCGGCGTGCATGGCCTCCGCGTCGGTGACCGGCGTGTACGTGTCGTCGCGGCCCACGACGACGAGGGTCGGCACGGAGACCCGGGTCAACAGGGCGCGGTAGTCGGGACGTTCGGCCCGTCCCCGCAGCGCCGCCGCGGCGCCCTCGGGCGGGGCGGCGAGCATCATCCGGTGCACGTGGGCGGACGCCTCCTTGTTGTACGGGGCGACCATCTTGTCCCGTACCTCGTCCGCGTACCCCTGCATGCCCTCGGCCAGGAGGCGGTCCGCGAGGGCGTTGCGCCCTGCCTTGCCCTCCGGGGTCTCGGCCGCGGGGAAGGTGTCCGCGAGGAGGAGCCCCGTGAGGCGTTCGGGGAAGAGGCGGTAGCACTCCATCACGATCTGCCCGCCCATGGAGAGGCCGCCCAGCGCGAATCGCCCCACGCCCAAGTGGTCCATCAGCGCTGTCAGGTCCTCGGCGAACGCGGCGAAGTCCGTGGTCCCGGGGACGACGCTCGAAGCGCCGTACCCGCGCAGGTCGGGCGTGACGACGCGGTGGGTCGCGGCGAACGCCTCCCGCTGCGGGGTCCACATGGAGCGGTCGAAGGGGTGGCCGTGGAGCAGTACGAGGACGGGGCGGGACCGGTTCGAGGCGTCGGCCTCGCCCGTGTCGTCGTAGCCGAGGGTGACGCCGTTGAGCTGTGCGGTTGCCATGAGGGGAGGCTAGGTCGAGGCAACTCCTCGGTGCAATAGGATCTTTGCTCTCGGTGCAATGTCGAGGGAGCGTACGGCGGGGGTGGTGGGGCGTGGTGCGGCGGAGCGACTATCGGCAGGTGGCCGACGCGGTGGCCCGGGAGATCGAGGCGGGAACCCTGCGGGGCGGCGAACGGCTGCCCACCCAGCGCGCCTTCGCCCGGCGCCGGGGCATCGCCAACTCCACGGCCATCCGCGTGTACGGGGAGCTGGCGCGACGGGGTCTGGTCGTCGGCGAGGTCGGGCGCGGCACCTTCGTCCGGGCGGCCGCGCCGCACACCGGCGGCGCCGCGCTGACGGAGCGGAGAGAGCCGGGAGGGCAGGAGGGGCACGACCTCCCCCGGCCGCCCGCCGTCAACCTTGAGCTCAACTACCCCGTGGTGGACGGCCAGGCCGAGCTGATGGCGCGGGCGCTCGGGCCGCTGTCGCGGGCCGACGTGTTGCTGGAGGCCACCCGGGCGGCCGCGCCGGACGGTACCGCCGCGGCGCGTGAGGCCGCCGCCTCGGTCGTCGCCCGCGGCGGCTGGCGCCCGGACCCGGACCGGCTGCTCTTCGCCGGGAACGGCCGGCAGGCCATCGCCGCCGCGCTCTCCTCGCTGGTCCGCCCGGGCGGCCGCGTCGGCGTCGAGGAAGTCACGTACCCGCTGGTGGGAGCCATCGCCGAACAGCTCGGCATCCGGCTCGTGCCGATCGCCATGGACGAGGAGGGCATGCTGCCCGGCGCGCTGGCGGACGCCCACCGCCGCGCCTCCCTCGCCGCCGTCTACGTACAGCCGACCCTGCAGAACCCGCTGTCCGTCACGGCCGGCCAGGAACGGTTGGCCCAACTCGCGCGGACCATGGGGGAAGTGGGGTGCTGGGTCGTCGAGGACGGCATCTGGGGGTTTCTCGCCGACGACGCCCCCGCGCCGCTCGCCGCCCTGCTGCCCGAGCGCGTCGTCTTCATCGACAGCCTCTCCAAGCGTCTCGCCCCGGGGCTGACCCTCGGCATGCTCGCCGTGCCGCCCGCGCACCGGGACACCCTCGCGCGTGCCCTGCGGTCGGGGGGCTGGGCGGCGGGGGCCTTCGGCCTGGAGGCGGCCGTGCGGTGGGCGGGCGACGGGACCGTGGAGACGCTGGTCGCCGCCAAACGGGCCGACGCGGCCGCGCGGCACGCGCTCGTACGGGCCCTGCGGGAGCGCCTCGCCTCGGCGGGGGTCAAGGGGCGCATCCGTACCGACCCCCGCTCCTATTACTGCTGGTGGGAGCTGCCGCCGCCCTGGCGCGCCGAGACCTTCGTCGCGGCGGCCACCGCCCGGGGCATCGCTGTGACGCCGGGCCCGGCCTTCGCCGTCGGCGGGTACCGCGCGGCCGACGCGGTGCGGATCGGCCTCGCGTCCCCGCCGACGGACGTCCTCGCGGCGGCGCTGGACACGCTCGCCGCGCTCGCTGCGGAGGGGCCGCCTCGGGGCGCCTGACCCGTGGCGGCCTGTCCGGAGGAGGTCACCGGGAGACGGGTCACTCAGGGCGAGTACCTGGCGTGGTGCTCCCGTGGTGAGGTCCGCGGCGGGACGCGGACGCCGTCACCCGAACTGGCCGGGCTGGTAGTCGCCGGCCGGGCGCTGGGTGATGACGTTCAGCCGGTTCATGGCGTTGATCAGGGCGATGAGGGCCACCAGGGCGCCGAGTTGACCCTCGTCGAAGTGCTTGGCCGCGTTGGCCCAGACGTCGTCGGGAACGCCCCCGGCCGCGTCGGCGATGCGGGCGCCCTGCTCCGCCAGCTCCAGGGCGGCCCGCTCGGCGTCGGTGTACACGGTGGCCTCGCGCCAGGCCGCCACCAGGTTGAGGCGGACCTGGTCCTCCCCCGCGTGGACGGCCTCTTTGGTGTGCATGTCGACGCAGTAGCCGCAGCCGTTGATCTGGCTCGAGCGGAGCAGCACCAACTCCCGCGTCTTCGCCGGGAGGGACGACTCCACGATCGGCTTCGCCGCCGAGGCGAGGACCTTTACGACCTTCGCGGCGACGGGGTTGGTGTGGAAGTCGAGACGGGTTTCCATGGCGATCCCCTTCGTTGGATCAGCGGATGTCCGAGCGTTGGGTCAGACGGTGTTCGAGTGGTGGCGTTCGAGTGGTGGCGTTCGAGTAGTGGTGCTCGTGGGGAAGCGAGTGCGTCCCTCCCAGCTGTACGACGAGACGGGCCGCCGGAATGTCAGGCGGCGGCCGGACTCCGGGCGGCGAAGGGACCGGGGGGCCGGGGGAGGGCCAGGTCCCGGAGTGGCGGCGCCGCTCATGTCACATCCCGGCCGGCCCGTCTCGTCGTACGGGTGACGTCGGACACGGCCGACGGCCGATGGCCAAGGGGGAGCGGCGAATCCATGAACACCTACTGCGTGGCGGCGGCGGAGGAGGACGGGCGACCGGAGTCGGAGCCGGAGCCGGGGCGGGGGCCGGACGCCGGGTCGGACCCGGGCACGATCACGCGTGAGCGGCGGCAACTGATCAACGTCGCCTACCGGCTCATGGGCTCCCTCACCGACGCCGAGGACGTCGTGCAGGAGACGTACACCCGCTGGTACGCCATGTCCCCGCAGCGGCGACGGGCGGTCGCGTCGCCCGGCGCCTGGCTGACGACCGTCGCCGGCCGCATCTGCCTCGACCTGCTCCGCTCGGCGCGGGCCCGCAGGGAGAGTTACGTCGGTCCATGGCTCCCGGAGCCGCTGCCCGACCGTACGGAGTGGGTGAGCGGGCGGACGGGCGGCGAGGCGGCCGATCCGGCCGACCAGATCACGCTGGACGAGTCGGTCGACATGGCCTTCCTCGTCGTCCTCGAATCGATGACCCCGGCCGAGCGCGTCGCGTTCATCCTGCACGACGTCTTCCACTACTCCTTCGCGGAAGTGGCCGAGGTCGTCGGCCGCACCCAGGGGGCGTGCCGTCAGCTGGCCTCCTCGGGCCGCCGCCGGGTCCGGGCGTCGCGGGCTCCCGGGCCGGGGGTGGGACGGGGGGCGAGCGCGGACACGCGTACGACGGACGGGTCGCCCGCCGCTCAACGGGCCGAGGTCGTGCGGGACTTCAAGCGGGCGTGGGAGGCCATGGACATCGAGGCCCTGGTGAGCATCCTCGATCCGGACGCCAGGGGACTCGCCGACGGCGGCGGCCTGGTGAACGCCGGCCCGCCGACCGGCGGGAGCGAGGAGATCGCGCGCCACCTGGTCACCGTCGCGAGCAGGGTGGCCGGCATGACGATCCTGGAGCGTACGGTCAACGGCCGGCCGGGGCTGGTGGTGCGGCAGGGTGGTGTCACCCGGACCGTGCTGGCGTTCCACGTCGTCGGCGGCCGGATCACACACCTCTGGGCGGTCCGGAACCCCGAGAAGCTTGCGCCGTGGCAGGGCCTGCCTGCGGCCTGAGGGGCCCGGGCAGGACAAAAGCCCCGGTCGGTCACCTCGGCCGACCGGGGCTCTCTCTTTGCCCCCGGACCCGACCGCGGCGGCGACACTCCCCCGAGCTACGCGCTGTGCGCGAGTACCGGCGGGTCAGGTCCGATGTAGTGATCACATCAGGCGTTGCCAACAGATCGCTAACATATGGCCAACGGTCGGCTGATAAGCGACGGTCGGCACGGGGAGACGGCGTTGAGTGAGCGGGACGAGCGGCGGTCGGGGCTGCGGTCCGGGGCGTGCGGCGGCCTGCGGTTCGGGCTGTTGGGGGCGCCCGCGCTGTACGACGCCACGGGCGAGCCGCGTCCCGTGCGCGGCGCCAAGGGGCGTGCGCTGCTGGCCGCGCTCCTCCTGGAACCGGACGGGGTCGTCTCGCTCGACGCCCTCAAGGACGCGCTGTGGGGTGACGCCGTGCCCCCGTCGGCGCAGGCGTCCCTCCAGAACCACGTGACACGGTTGCGCCGGCTGCTCGACGACCCGGAGCGGCTGCACGCGGTACCGCCGGGGTACCGGCTGCGGGCCCGCGAGGACGAGGTGGACGTCCGCGTCTTCGAACGCCGGGTGGCGCGGACGCGGGCGGCGCACGCCGAGCGGGACTGGCAGCGCGTCGTCCACTGCGCCTCGCAGGCGCTCGCGCTGTGGCGCGGGAGGCCGTTGAGCGGCCTTCCGGAGCCGCTGGCGGACCATTTCCTCGTACCGCGCCTGGAAGAGGCCCGACTGCTCGCCCTGGAGTGGCGGTACGACGCCGAACTGGAACTCGGCGCCGATCTCGCCGCGCTCGCCCCCGAACTGGCGGCGCTGGTCGCCGAGCATCCGCTGCGCGAGGCGTTCCACCGGCAGCTGATGCTCGTGCTCCACCGCACGGGCCGTCAGGCGGAGGCCCTCGCCCTCCACCGGGAACTGCGGCGCAGGCTGGTGGAGGAGCTGGGCGTGGAACCGGGGACGGCCATCCGGCATGCGCACCAGGAAGTACTGCGGACTCCGGAGGCCGCGGCGCGTCCCGAGGCCATGGCAGACCCCGCCGGATCTGCGGGGCGGCCGAGCGCCGCGGACCTGACGTCCGGCACCACGGAACGGCCCGGGGCCGTACGGGAGCCTCGTGTCACGGGGGTCTCCGGGCGCGATGACGTACACCGGGTCCGCGATAACGTACGCCCGGTCCGCGAGGGACACCTGGTCCGTGAGGGACACCCGGTCCGCGAGGGGATCGGCGCCCGGGGCGGGGACGTGGACCCCAACGGGTACGGCGACGGTGAGGGCAGCGAGGGGGCGGGTGGTCGGGCCGGTGACCGGGACCGGCACCGAGACGGTGACGGCAGCGAGGGGGCCGGCGGCCAGGACCGGCACAGTGACGCCGACGCCGACGGTGGCTGCGGAGACGCGGGACGCGAGGGGCCCGTGTCAGGGCCGCGAGGCGTCTCGCCCGCCCAGTTGCCGCCCGGCCCCGCCCACTTCACCGGCCGGGAGGCAACCGTGCGGGCCCTGCGGGACGCCCTGCGCGCGGGACCCCGCGTCGCCGTCGTCTCCGGGATGGCCGGCGTCGGCAAGAGCGCCCTCGCGCTGCACGTGGCGCACGACCTGCGCGAGCAGTTCCCGGACGGCCAGCTCCACGTCAATCTGCACGGCGCGACACCGGGCATGACCCCGCTCACCCCCGGCCAGGCCCTCACGTCGCTCCTGCGCGACCTCGGCGCCGAACCGTGCCCCGCCCCCGGGACCCGCGAGGACCCCTCGGCGGCCGCCGCCCTGCTGCGCACCCTGCTCGCGCCCACCCGCACCCTCATGGTCCTGGACGACGCCGCCACCGCCGCGCAGGTGCGCCCCCTGCTGCCCGCGGGCCCCGGCTGCGCGGTCGTCGTCACCAGCCGTTCGCCGCTGACGACCCTCGACGGCGCGGCCCGCTTCCCGCTGGAGCCCCTCTCCGACGGGGACAGCGCCGCGCTCCTGCGTGCCGTCTCCGGACGCGACGGACTCGACGCCGGGCACCCCCTGGTCGAACTGGCGGGCCGCCTCCCGCTGGCGCTGCGCATCATCGCCGCCCGCCTCGCCGCGCGCCGCGCCCTCACCCCGGACGCCCTCGCCGAACTCCTCACCGTCAGCGGCGGCCGGCTGCACCACCTGGAGTACGACGACCTGAGCGTGCGCCGCTCCCTCGCCGTCGCCCTGGAGGCCCTGCGCACCTCGGAGCGCCGCGCCGACCGCGACGCCGCCCGCGCCCTCGCCAGGATCGGCGCGCTCGACCTCCCCACGTACGGAGTGCCGCTCCTGGCCCGCCTGTTGGGCGTCGACGAACTGCGCGCCGGCGCGGCCCTCGACCGCCTCGTCGACGTCGCCCTCCTCGAAGAGACGGCCTACGGCCGCTACACCCCCCACGACCTCGTACGCGACTTCGCCCGCGAGACGGCTGCCGCCGACGCGGAGGGGGCCGCCGTGACGGTCACCGGTTCGGCCACCGGCGACGACATGGACGACGCGGATGTCGTGGACCACATGGACGCAGTGGACGTCGCGGACATCGTGGAAGAGGCCCTGCTCTGGTACGCGGAGTCCGCCCGCCGCACCCTGCTGGCGATCCTTCCGGAGGGCCTCGACAGGGCGGACCGCCTCCGGGGAGTGGAGCCCCGCCTGGCCCGCCCCGGAAGGCGCGGAACCACCCCGGCCCGCCGGCACGCCCCGCCCCTCTCGCCGGACGCCGCCTTCTCCCTGGACGCCGCTTTCGCCTGGGGCGACGCCGAGTTGGCGAATGTCGTCGCCCTCGCCGAACGGCACGGCGGCGCCCACGAGCTGCTGCCCGTACTGGTCCGCTGCCTCTTCCCCTACCTCCAGCGCCGGGGCCGCCTCACCGAACTGGCCGTCCTCGGCGCCCTCGCCCTGGACGCCGCCCGCCACGAGGGCGACAGCGCCGCCGAGGCGCAGGCCCTCAACGACCTCGCCGGCATGCACTTCATGTCCGGCCGCAGCCGCGAGGCGCTCGCCCTCAACGACCGGGCCCTCGCCCTCTGGCGCGACCTCGGCCTCGTCTCCTGCGTACGGCGCGGCCTTAACAACCGCGGCCTCCTCCTCGAAGGGCTCGGCCACCACGAGGAGTCCGCCGAGGCCCTGCGGCAGAGCCTCGCGCTGGCCGAGGACCTCGCCGACCCGCTCAGCGAGGCCATCACCCTCAGCCACCTCGGCAACCTCTACGAACACACGGACGCCCGTGCCGCCATCGACCACCACGAACGCAGCCTCGCGATCGGCGAGGTCCTCGGGCACGCCATCGTCCGTCAGTCCGCCCACTGCAACATCGGCTACGCCCACCTCACCCTCGGCGAACCGGCCGCCGCCCTGGCGCACTTCCAGGAGAGCCTGCGCATCCACGGCGAGTACGAGGACTGGCACGGCGAGTCCCAGGCGCGCCTCGGCCTGGTCCGGGCGCTGCGCGGCCTCGCCCGCGCGCAGGACGCGACCCGCGAGTGCGCCGGCCTCCTGGAGCGCGCCGAACACCGCGGCGACACCCATACGACGGGCCTGGCCCGCCACCAGCGGGGGCTGCTCCTGCGGGACGAGGGGCGCGAGGAGGAGGCGTACGAACAGTGGAGGGCGGCGCTGGACGCCCTGGACGGCACCGACAGCAAGGTGGCCGACGAACTGCGCACCCTGCTCCCGCCAGGCTGAAAGCCCGGCCCCGGCCCCGGCCCCGGTACACCCTCAGGACCGCCCCTTATTTCGCGTCCACTATTTCGCGTCCGCGTAGCACTCCACCACGGCCGTCGTGAACGGGAACCTGACCGGCGTCTCCCCGAAGGCGATCCGCCCCGCCAGGTCACCCGCCGCGCGCACCGCCCGGGCCACGGTCTCCGCCTCCTCGGCGGGGCAGTGCACGATGACCTCGTCGTGCTGGAAGAAGACCAGCTCGGCCCGCATCCCGGCCTCGGAGAGCGTCCGGCGCAGCGCGGCCAGCATCAGCAGCGCCCAGTCCGCCGCGCTGCCCTGCACCACGAAGTTCCGCGTGAACCGGCCGCGGGCCCGCGCGTCCGACGAGGCGTACCCCGGAGTGAACTCCGCGCCCGGCGAGGCGAGTCCGGGCGGCGCGGCCGGGTCCTCCTGGGGGATGCCCGCCTCGTCGTCCTCCCCGGCGCCCGCCGCCGGCGGACTCGTCCGCCCCAGCCAGGTCCGTACGAGCCGCCCCTCCTCGCCCGCCTTCGCCGCGTCGTCCACGTAGGCGACGGCCAGCGGGAAACGGCGCCGCAGCGCCGCCAGGTTCTTCAGGCCGTCGCCGGACGTCTGGCCGTACACCGCGCCCAGCAGTGCGAGCTTGGCGTGGTCGCGGTCGCCGGCGAACGCGCGGTCCGAAAGCCGGGTGTAGAGGTCCTCCTCGCTGCCCGCCACCTCCATCAGCCCCGGGTCCCGGGAGATCGCGGCCAGCACCCTCGGCTCCATCTGGTCGGCGTCCGCCACCACCAGCCGCCACCCCGGATCGGCGACCACCGCCCGGCGGATCACCTTCGGGATCTGCAGCGCCCCGCCCCCGTTGGTCGTCCAGCGGCCGCTGACCGAACCGCCCGGGGTGTACTCGGGCCGGAAGCGGCCGTCGCGGACCCAGGCCTGGAGCCAGCTCCAGCCGTGCGCCGTCCAGATCCGGTACAGCTTCTTGTACTCGATGAGGGGCCGCACCGCCGGATGGTCGATCTCCTCCAGCGCCCAGCGCCGCGTCGACTTCACCCTGATGCCGGCCTGCGCGAAGGCCTTCACCACGTCGGCGGCCAGGTCCGGGCGGACGCGGCGGCCGAACGCCGCCGACACCTCGTCGGCCAGCTCGGCCAGGCGGCGGGGCTCGCCACCGCCCGCGTACCGCTCGCCGAGCAGCTCCGTCAGGAGCGCGCGGTGCACGTCGGCGCGCCAGGGCAGGCCGGCGGCGTTCATCTCGGCGGCCACCAGCATGCCCGCCGATTCCGACGCGGTGAGCAGGCGCATGCGGCCGGGGTGGGCGGTGGCGTCATGTCTGCGCTGCTGGCGCGCGTACACCTCGGCCAGCTCTTCGAGTGTGACCGGGGCGCCGCCCGGGCGCGGCTCGAAGAGTGAGTCCTGCGAGCCGGGCTCGGCGGCGCGGGGTGGCGGATCGGGGGGTACGGGGGCGTCGCGGAGCCGGGCCAGGGCGGCGGCCGCCGAACGGGGCTCGCCGAGACGCCCCTCGTGACCGAGGAGGAGCAGCTCCGCGGCCTCGACGTCGTAACACCGCTCCACGCGGGCGCCCGCGGCGAGCAGGCGGGGGTACAGGTCGGGGGTGGAGCGCCACACCCAGCGGTCGACGTGCCCCCGCTCGCGCACGGCCCCGGCCAGGTCCGCCTCGTGGACGACGGGTCCCGCGGGCAGCCCGTCGCCCCCGAGGGGCACGAGGTCGGCCCCGCCCCCCTCGGCTGCGGCGATGGCCCAGCGCTCGGTCATGCGGGGAGTCTCGCATCCGGCACCGACAATCGGGCGGGGGCGCCATGGGGGCCTTGCCCCAAGGGCCGGGGTGCTGCCCGGTTCGCCCGTACGAGCACCCGTATCGACCGCGGAGGAGCCCTCAGGCGCCCGGCCCCACGGTCAGACTGCACCGGCCGTCCTCGCAGGAGCGTCGCAGGCGGCCCCGCGAGATGGTCTGCACCAGGCCGACCGCCCAACACGTCGGGCAGCCGCGCAGGGCGAGCAGGCCGAGCGGCAGCAGCGCCAGGCTGACCAGGCCGACCACCGGGATGAGCGCGACCGAGGCGACCAGCGAGGCGAATCCCACCACGCCGCGCGCGATGTGCTCGGGCAGGGACTTGCTCGCGAAGTCGGGGCCGCTTGGAGCGGTGCCGGCGCGGGGTCCTGTCTCAATCATCGTTGCCTCCAGGAACTGACACAGGGGCTGGTGCGGGGGCCGGTGCGGGGGTCTCCCGCAGGGCCCGTTGGACCGAGGCGCGGGCCCGGTGCAGGCGGGACTTCATCGCCGCCGTACTGACGCCCAGCGCGTCGGCGACCATCCGGCCGCTGAGGCCCTGGACGTCCCGCATGATCAGCACGCGACGCTGGTCGGGCGGCAGCGCGGCGATCGCGGCCGCCACCCTGCCCGCCTCCAGGCGCTGGATGACCTCGTCCTCGGCCGAGGCCACGGGGGTGTCCTGCCGCAACGGCGCGGCGTGGTCCCGCAGCCGGGCCCGCGCGCGCCGGACGCACTCGTTGCGGACGACGCGGAACATCCACGACGCCAGGGCGCCGGAGGCCCGCAGCATCCCGATCTTCCGGTACAGGATGATCAGGGCCTCCTGCGCCGCGTCCTCCGCGTCCTGCGGGGTGGCGCACAGGGAGTGGGCGAACCGCTGCACATTCGGGTGCGAGCCCGACACCAACGCGGTGATCGAGTCGAGGTCACCGCCGCGCGCGGCGGTGACCAGTCGCTCGTCCGGCCAGGCGAAGTCAGCCACGTCCGGCCCGCCTGCGCTTCACGACGAGCAGGCAGGTGCAGAGCAGCACCAGGACGACGACCGCGCCAACGATTCCGATGACCACGACTACCTCCATATCCCGTGCCGGCGACGTCCGACGGCACGTACATAAGAGGATCGGGACGCCACAAAGGATTCGGCCGAAGATGCCGAAGATCAGGAAGCTCTGCCCTGGGCGACCGGGGGCGACCGCGCCGCGGTCCCGCCGCCCGCCCGTTCGGCGACGCACATACCCTTTCCCCATGGATTCGGTGATCGACAAGGCGTTCGCGGCGGCGCTGTACGGCGACGGCCACGAGGGCCTGGACACCGGCGCCTCCCTCCTCGCGGCCGCGCCCGGCGCGGACCCCGAGCTGCGCCGCAGAGGCGAGGAGTACCTGCGCAGGGCCTGGCGCGACGGCTGGCAGCCCGCCGACGTCGTACGGCTGGTCCGCCGCGACCTGGAAGAGCCCCACGTCCGGCTGGCCGTCTCCCTGATCCGCGCCGAGACCGCCGGCTACGCCCACCTGCCGCCCCGCTGGGCGGCCCAGCTGGCCGACCTCGCCCCGGCCGGCGCGGCCCCGCCCCGCCCCCGGGACCGTTTCTCGGACGCCACCGTCCACCTTGAGCTGTACCGCCTGCTCCTGCGCCTGCCCCGGATCGAGCCGGTGGGTCCGCCGCCCGGTGACACCGTGCCGGGCCCGGTCGAGGGCGAGCCCCGCACGCTCACCCGCATCCGTGCCCTGCTGGCCAAGGCCGAGGCGACCGGCTATCCCGAGGAGGCGGAGGCGCTCACCGCGAAGGCGCAGGAGCTGATGGCGCGGCACTCGCTCGACGAGGCGCTGCTGGCCGCCCGGACGCACGCGCGGGACACCCCGGGGGCGTGCCGCGTCGGCGTCGACGCCCCGTACGAGACGGCGAAGGCGATCCTGCTGGACTCCGTCGCCGCCGCGAACCGCTGCCGCGCGGTGTGGAACGAGGCGTACGGTTTCTCGACGGTCGTCGGTTTCGCGGCCGACCTGGAGGCCGTGGAACTGCTGTACACCTCGCTGCTCGTGCAGGGCACGGCGGCGATGACGAAGGCGGAGGCGGGGCAGCGGGCGGCGGGCCGCAAGCGCACGAAGACGTTCCGGCAGACGTTCCTGCTGGCGTACGCGCACCGGATCGGCGCGCGGCTGGCGCAGGCGGGGGAGCACGCGGTGACCGAGGCGGCGGCGCAGGGCGTGGCGGCGAAGGACTCGCTGCTTCCCGTCCTCGCGGCACGCGACGTCGCCGTCACCGAGCGGGCGGAGCGGATGTTCCCGGAGACGACCACGACCCGCGTGCGCGGCGCGACGGACGGCGAGGGCTGGACCCACGGCACGGCGGCGGCCGACCGCGCCCACCTGCCACCCTGGAACCGGGGCCCGGCGCTGCCCTGACGTACGTACGGCCCCGCGCCCCACCGAGACCGCCCTGCACCGGCCGCCGGGCGGAACCCCCGCCGCGGTCCGCCCTGGGGGACACGGCGGACGCGCCCCGCAGCGGTCCGGGGCCGATGCCCCGTATGACGGCGCCACACCGAGATCGACCCGCGCCGGGCCTTGGGTGGAGCCCCTGCCGCGTCCGCCCCGGGGGGTGTGGCGAACGTGCCCCCGAGCCCGGCCCCGAAGCCAGACCGCCCCATATGCCCCGTATCATCACAGAGTGACCTGGCTTCGCGCGCTGAAAGAGACAGCCCGCTCAGGCCTGACCGTCGAGCGCAAGCGGCTTGAACCCCTGGTGGCCGCCCGCGGTGCCGCGGGTCTGGCCCTCGTCATCGGTCTCAGCCTCACCCTCTTCGGACCCGCGGTCGCCGCGAGTTCCGCGTTCGGCGCCTTCCAGGCGGCCATCGCCACGTTCCAGCGCAGCTGGCGCCCCCGCCCCGAGCTCGCCCTCGCCTCAGGCACGAGCCTCGCCGTCTCCACCTTCCTCGGCTACCTCACCGGCTCCCATCTCCTCCTCTTCCTCGCCCTCCTGTGCCTATGGACGTTCCTGGCGGGCCTGAGCTGGGCCGCGGGCCCCACCGTCGGCATCATCGCCTCCTCGAACGTCGCGATCATGCTGGTGACGGTCACCATCCCGGGCTCGGTCGCCGCGGCCGCCGGCCACGCGGCGATGATGGTCGTCGGTGGCTGCGTCCAGGCGGGCCTGGTGATCCTGCTCCCGGTGCGCAGATGGGGCGCGCACCGGGACGCCCTCGCCGACGCGCTGGCCGCCGAGGCGGACTACGCCCGCAGGCTCCGGCACGACCCCGTCGCCCCCTTCGACCCCTCGCCCCTGATGGCGGCCCGCGACGCGGCGGCGATCACCCCGCGCCAGGCCCGCCGCCGCCCGGCGGAACTGCACGGCGCGCGGGGCATCGCCGAACGCATCCGCCCGGTCCTCGCCTCCCTGGCCGACCCGGCGGTCGGCGTCCCGCCGGAGGGCAAGGAACGCGACCGGGTGCGCGAGCTGCTCGCCGCGGCGGGCGCGGTCCTGGACGCGGCGGCGCGGGCGATCCGCCACGGGGAGCCGGTGCGAATCCCCTCGGCGGCCCTCGCGGCCCTCAGCCCCCCGGACACCGACGCGATCCTCACGGGCCCCGCCCACCGCGCGGCCACCCGCCTCGGCGCCCTCCTGAAAGACGTCCTGGAAACAGCGGGCGGCCCCCAGGGCTCCCAGGGCTCCCAGGGCTCTCAGGGCCCCCAGGGCTCCCAGAGCCCCCAGGGCTCCCAGAGCCCCCAGGACGACCAGGACTCCCGGGACTCCCAGACCCCCCAGCCGTCCCTGAAGCCCACCCCCAACCCCCGCCTCCGCCCCACCTTCCCCGCCCTCGTCCCCGCCGGCCTGCGTGCCATGCGCGCCGCCCTGCGGCACGAGTCCCCCGTCACGCGGCACGCGATCCGGGTCACCTGCGTGGCGGCCGCCGGCTACCTGCTCGGGACCTGGCTGCCGTTCGGCCACGGCTACTGGGCGCCCATGGCCGCGGTCATGGTGATGCGTCCGGACTTCTCCCAGACGTACTCCCGCGCCGTCGCCCGCTTCGGCGGCACCCTCGTCGGCGTCGCGCTCGCCACCGGCCTGGTGCAGGTGGTGCACCCCCGCACCGGCCTGTCCGCCGCCCTCGCCGTGCTCTGCGCCGGGATGATGTACCTGCTGATGCGCACCGGCCAGGTGGCCGCGCAGGCCTGCGTGGCGGCGTACGTCGTGTTCCTGCTCGGCATGGGCGGCCAGCAGTGGACGCAGACGGTCCCCGAGCGCGTCGTCCTGACGCTCATCGGCGGAGTCCTCGCGATGATCGCGTACGCGGTGTACCCGGCCTGGGAGACCCCGCGCCTGCGCACCCGCCTCGCGGACTGGCTGATCGAGGACGGCCGGTACGCGGCCGCCGTCGTCGACCATTACGCGCATCCGGCCGGCAAGGCCTGCCCCGACGTGCGCGAGGCGCTGCTCGCGGCCCGGGACGCGCGCGTCGCCTGGCAGGAGGCCACGGCCCGCGCGACGAACGAGCCGGTGCGCCACCGGGGCCTGTCCCGCGCCGTGGCCGCCGACGCGGAGGACGCCCTGGCCCAGCTGGGCCGCGTGGCCATGCTGATGGAGGCGCATCTGCCGGAGCGGGACGCGACGCCCGTCCCCGCGGCGGCCCGCCTGGCCGAGGCGCTGCGCAAGTCGACGGAACAGGGCGCGAAGGCGTTGCGCGAACGCCGCGTCCCGCGCTGGGACGCGGTCCGCGAGGCCCTGGAGGAGTGGGACGGCGAGGGCGTCCCCGACCGCGTCGTCCGCAGGGGTGCGGGCCTGCTCCTCGACACCCTCGAAGAACTCTCCGACGCCCTCGACACGACCCCGCCCCCGATGCTCGTGGACGGCTCACAGACGCCGAGCGGATCTAACCGGCCGAACGGCCCGAACGGCCCGAGCCGACCGAGCAGCCAAGAAGGCCCTCCGGCCCGCTGACAGGCGCGGTGGCGGCCCGACGCCGGCCGCCAGGACTGCGGCCCCCGGACAACCAAGGACCCCCGGCGCAGCCGCGCCGAGCTACCAGGATGACTTGCGCACCCCGGGAAGGAACCCGGCGTGCGCTTGCTCGCGCAACTTCACCCGCGACAGGCCGAACGCCCCCACATAGCCGCGCGGGCGCCCGTCGACACTGTCCCGGTTCCGCACCCGCGTGGCACTCGCGTCACGCGGCTGCCGCGCCAACTCCCGCTGGGCAGTGGCCCGTTCGGCGGCACCGATGCCCGGCCTGCGCACGATCTCCGTCAGCTCGGCCCGCCGCTCGGCGAACCGCGCGACGATCTCGCGCCGCTTCCCGTTCTTCGCGATCTTGCTCTTCTTCGCCATCGGTCAGACCTTCCCGCCGCGCGCCCGGATCCTCGCGACGGCCGCCTCGATCCCGAGGGTGTCCACGGTCCTGATCCCCTTCGTGGCGAGCCGCAGCCGGACGTACCGCCCCTCGCTCGGCAGCCAGTACCGCTTGCGCTGGACGTTGGGGTCGAAGCGGCGGGAGGTCCGCCGGTGGGAGTGGGAGACGTGGTTGCCGAAGCCGGGCCCGGCCCCGGTCAGCTGGCAGTGGGCGGACATGGTGACGCACCTCTCGGTCGACGGAAGGGGATCCCTATTGAAAACGGGAGTCGTTTTCATATACTACCCACATGGCCCGCAACGAACTCCGCCCGATCGTCAAGCTCCGCTCCACAGCCGGAACGGGTTACACGTACGTGACCCGCAAGAACCGCCGCAACGACCCCGACCGCCTGACGCTGCGCAAGTACGACCCGATGGCTGGCCGCCACGTCGACTTCCGAGAGGAGCGCTGACCCCCATGCGCAAGGACATCCACCCCCCGTACGCCCCCGTCGTCTTCCGCGACAAGGCCGCCGGCTTCGCCTTCCTCACCCGGTCCACCGCGACCGGCGGGAAGACGGTCGAGTGGGAGGACGGGCGCACGTACCCCGTCATCGACGTCGAGGTCTCCTCCGCGAGCCACCCCTTCTACACGGGGACCGCCCGCGTCATGGACACCGCCGGCCGCGTCGAGCGCTTCGAGCGACGCTTCGGCAAGCGCTGATGGACGACCGGCACGGCGGGCGCACCGCCCGCCCGATGGACACCGTGATCGTCGGCGGCCTCCACGCGGACGCCCGCAGAGCGGCCGTCGCCCACCTCCTGGCCGCCGTCCCCGGCAGCGTCGCCCTCCACCACGACCTGTCGAGTGCCGAGCGGGGCACGGTCGTACGCACCGTGCGCGACGGCACCGGCATGCTCTCCGTGGACGGTTCACCTCGCCCGGCCTGGACCGCGAAAACCTCCGGCAGCTCCTGGAGTCCTGCCTGCTGACCGACGAGGAGTACGCCGCCGGGCGCGCCGCCTGGCGAAATCTGCCGCCCGCCTTCGACGCCCTCCTGGAGGTCTGACCCTTGTCCCCCCCCCGCAAGCCCCCGTCCCGTGCGCCGAAGCCGCGCCCCAACCCGCTGGACCGGAGCGGCGTCACTTACATCGACTCCATCGACTACAAGGACACGGATCTGCTCGGGAAATTCATCTCGGACCGCGGAAAGATCCGCGCCCGGCGGGTCACGCGGGTGACCGCGCGGCAGCAGCGGCAGATCGCCGCGGCGATCAAGAATGCGCGTGAAATGGCGCTCCTGCCCTACGGCGCCGGGCGCTGAAACCTCTTCTTCCGCACCCGCACCACTTCTCCCTCCCCGCTCCCCGGACCGCACCGCGCCGGTTGTTTTCCGCCTTTCGGACGGAACACATCCGGCGCGGTGCGCGTCTGTTCTTAGAGCACGACCTGGCACATGGCGGACCGGCAGAGCTGTAATCAAGGCACCACCGCGCGTGCACGTGCATCTGCCCATGCACTTGCATGTGAACACAGCTATGATCCGGGACAGTTGACCACTGCATCTAGAGCTACTGCCTCTAGGGCCACTACAGGCACTGCACCACCGGGGAGCGATCTGTGCACCACGCGTTTAACGGCATGGCGGCCACGGAGCTTCACGGGGTGGTCTGGCAGAAGAGCAGACACAGCAACTCGCAGGGCAACTGCGTGGAGTTCGCGAAACTGCCGGGCGGCGATGTCGCCGTGCGCAATTCGCGTTTCCCGGACGGTCCCGCGCTCGTCTACACGCGCGCGGAGATAGAGGCGATGCTCCTCGGGATGAAGGACGGGGAGTTCGACCACCTGATAGCCGGTTGAGTACGCGAACGCGCCGCCCGCGTCCGCGCCCTGGGCGCCCCCGCCCCCGGCTCAGCGCAGCTGGAACAGCGCCCAGACCACCTTGCCGCGCAGCGCGCCGGCGAGCGGGTGCCAGCCCCAGCCGTCGCTGAAGGACTCCACCAGGAACAGACCCCGGCCCGACTCGGCGGAGAAGTCGTCGTCGGCGTCGCGCGCCACCGGACTGTCGTCGCTGGGGTCGCGCACCGCGCACACCAGACGCGACGCCCACCGCATCAGATGGAGCCGCACGGGCGGGTCGAGCGGCTCGCGCGGGGTGTCGGCGGGCAGCGCGTGCCGCAGGGCGTTGGTGACGAGTTCGGAGACGACGAGCGCCACGTCGTCGAAGCGCTCGTCCAGATCCCACTGCCCGAGCGTCTTGCGGGTGAACTGCCGGGCGCTGCCGACCGCTTCGTAGCGGGCGGGCAGCGCACAGGAGGCCGTGCTGGAGACCGCCGAGGGGTCGAGTGGAGGAAGGCCCTGCCTCAACGGCTCGAGCATGGTCGATCCATTCGTCCCCATGCGAGGCACTCCCCGGTTTCGCGGTACATAGCGATGGAGCGGTGGCGCGGTCGGTCGCCGATGGTGCGGTGGTACGCGGTCGGTACAGCGGTGGCGCGCGGACCATGGTTCCGAATGCGCACAGCAGATGCAAGGGCAGATGCACGTGCACGAGACCGACTTGTTGCCTCCCGTGCCACTTCTCGCCCATTTCTTCCCCGGACTTCTTGTGAGGAGCTTTCGGAGGCTTTCCGTTTCTGTAACCGGGCGTGTACGGGCCGAAGCGTTTAATGGCAGACTGCTGGCTTCCAGTCGATGGGGAGGATTGAGCGAAGTGACCGCAGGGGAGTCGAGTGGCTCGGTGGTACGGCGCATCCTGCTGGGCTCGCAGCTGAGGCGCCTCAGAGAATCCCGGGGCATCACCCGCGAAGCGGCCGGCTACTCGATCCGCGCCTCCGAATCGAAGATCAGCCGCATGGAGTTGGGACGGGTGAGCTTCAAGTCCAGGGACATCGAGGATCTTCTGACGCTGTACGGCGTCACGGACGAGGCCGAGCGCGGCGCTCTCCTCTCGCTCGCCAAGGAGGCCAACCTCACGGGCTGGTGGCACAGTTACTCCGACGTCCTGCCGGGCTGGTTCCAGACCTACATCGGCCTGGAGGGCGCGGCCTCGCTCATCCGGGTCTACGAAGTGCAGTTCGTCAACGGCCTGTTGCAGACCGAGGACTACGCCCACGCGGTCGTCGCGCGCGGCATGAAGGGCGCGAGCAAGGCCGAGATCGACCGCCGCGTCGCCCTGCGCCTGGAGCGCCAGAAACTGCTCGCCTCCGAACACGCGCCCCGCTTCCACTGTGTCCTGGACGAGGCCGCGCTGCGCCGCCCGTACGGCGACCGCGAGGTGATGCGGGGCCAGATCCAGCACCTCATCGACATCTCCGAGCGGCCCAACGTCACGCTCCAGGTGATGCCGTTCAGCTTCGGCGGCCACGCGGGCGAGAGCGGCGCCTTCACCATGCTGAGCTTCCCGGAGTCGGACCTCTCCGACGTCGTGTACGTGGAGCAGCTCACCGGCGCCCTCTACCTCGACAAGGCCGAGGAGGTCGCTCAGTACGAGCGTGTGGCCGCGCAGCTGCACCAGGACAGCCCGGACCCGGCGGACAGCCGGGACCTGCTGCGCGGACTCCTGCAACTCACCTGAAGCGTGCCCCTGCGCCCCACCCGCACCGGACGCCGTCAATTCACCCGCGGTACGCCCCTTCAACTCACCTGAAACATAAGTACTATGACGTGACCTCAGGTGTCTGATGCCGTTCGGATATCTGCTTCCGTCTGCTGCCGCGGCAAGGGGTCCGTCTGATGTCCTTCTTCACTGATCTGGCTCACCAGTACATCGACGGGGAGTGGAAGGCCGGATCGGGCTCCTGGGACATCATCGACTTCAACCCGTACAACGGCGAGAAGCTGGCGTCCATCACCGTCGCCACGGCCGACGAGGTCGACCAGGCCTACCGCGCCGCCGAGCGCGCCCAGCGGGAATGGGCCGACACCAACCCCTACGCCAGGCGTACCGTCTTCGAGCGCGCCCTGCGGATCATCGAGGACCGCGAGGAGGAGATCGCCGACGCGATCGTCGCCGAACTGGGCGGCACCCGGCTGAAGGCGGCCTTCGAGCTGCACCTCACCAAGGAGTTCCTGCGCGAGGCCGTGCACCTCGCGCTGCGGGCCGAGGGCCGCATCCTGCCCTCCCCGGACGACGGCAAGGAGAACCGCCTCTACCGCGTCCCGGTGGGCGTGGTCGGCGTCATCAGCCCCTTCAACTTCCCGTTCCTGCTGTCGATCAAGTCCGTCGCCCCGGCGCTCGCCCTCGGCAACGCGGTCGTCCTCAAGCCCCACCAGAACGCGCCGGTACTCGGCGGCAGCCTGGTGGCCAAGGTCTTCGAGGACGCCGGACTCCCGGCCGGCCTGCTGAACGTCGTCATCACCGACATAGCCGAGATCGGCGACGCGCTGCTCGAACACCCGGTGCCGAGCCTCATCTCCTTCACCGGCTCGGACCGCGTAGGACGGCACGTCGCCACCGTCTGCGCCTCGCACTTCAAGCGCTCGATCCTGGAACTGGGCGGCAACAGCGCGCTGATCGTCCTGGACGACGCCGACCTCGACTACGCGGTGGACGCGGCGGTCTTCAGCCGCTTCGTGCACCAGGGCCAGGTCTGCATGGCCGCCAACCGCATCCTCGTGGACCGGTCGGTGGAGGCGGAGTTCACCGAGAAGTTCGTCGCCAAGGCCGCCTCGCTCAAGGTCGGCGACCCGGCCGAGCCCGGCACGCACATCGGCCCGCTCATCAACTCCTCGCAGGCGGACGCCGTGACGGCCGTCGTCGAGCAGGCCGTCGCCGCGGGCGCCACGGCGCTCCTGCACGGCCGCACCGAGGGCAACGTCGTCGCCCCCTCCGTCCTGACCGGCCTGCCGGCCGACTCCCCGGTCCTCGCCCAGGAGATCTTCGGCCCCGTGGCCCTCCTGCTGCCCTTCGACGGCGAGGACGAGGCGGTGCGCATCGCCAACGACACCCCGTACGGCTTGAGCGGCGCCGTGCACACGGGCGACATCGAGCGCGGTGTGCGGATCGCCAAGCGCATCAGGACCGGCATGATCCACGTGAACGACGGCACGGTGCACGACGAGGCGATCGTGCCCTTCGGCGGCGAGAAGAGCTCCGGCGTGGGCCGGCTGAACGGCGAGGCGACGGTGGACGCCTTCACCACCCAGAAGTGGATCTCGGTGCAGCACGGGCGCTCCCGCTTCCCGTTCTGAACCGCCCGCCCCCTCTCGGATTCCACGGTGCTTCCCCGGACCCTTGCGGACAGAACCTGACCGCAAGGGTCCGTAGCGTGTGAGGTGTCGGGGAAAGGCCCGCGAGGGCAGCCTGCGAACAGCAGGCCCAAGAGAGGCGGATCAGATGGTCACCCACGTCAGTTCGGAGGCCCGCGGCGACGAGCGCGGCGCCCTCCTCGCCTTCGTCGAGGCCCAGCGCGGCGGCATCCGCCGCTCGGTGCTCGGGCTCACCGACGAGCAGGCCGGCCGGCGGCCGAGCGCCAGCGAACTGTCCCTGTCCGGCCTGGTGAAGCACGTCGCCGAGATGGAGCTGAACTGGCTGCGCATGGCACAGCGCAAGCCCAACGAGAAGGCCCGCACCCAGGAGACCTGGCGGGAGAGCTTCCGGCTGGTGGAGGGCGAGACGCTCGCCGAGACCCTGGCCTTCTGGGACCGGGTCGCCCACGAGACCGAGGAGTTCCTGCGCGCGGTGCCGAGCCTGGACGACACCTTCCCGCTGCCCGAGGCGCCGTGGTTCCCCAAGGACGGCGAGGTGTCCATGCGCTGGCTGATGCTGCACCTGGTCGAGGAGATCGCCCGGCACGCGGGCCACGCCGACATCATCCGCGAGTCCCTGGACGGAAAGACGGCTTTCGAGCTGGTGGCGCAGGAACGGGGCTACCCTAGTCAAAATTGATGACTGGGGGACTGGCGAAGGGCGCGGTACATGTCAGCGATCCGGCTACTGGTTCTCGGGGCCGTGCGCCAGCACGGCCGCGCCCACGGCTACCAGGTCCGCAACGACCTGGAGTACTGGGGCGCCCACGAGTGGTCCAACGCCAAGCCCGGCTCGATCTACCACGCGCTGAAGCAGCTCGCCAAGCAAGGCCTCCTGCTGGCCCACGAGATCGCCCCGTCCACGGCGGGCGGCCCCCCGCGCACCGAGTACGAGGTGACGGACCGGGGCACCGAGGAGTATCTGACGCTGCTGCGCGGCGCCCTCGTCGAACACGGCCAGAAGCCGGACATGCTCACGGCCGCCCTCGGCTTCATCGTCGACCTGCCGCGCGAGGAGGCGGTCGCCCTCCTGACGGAGCGGGTGGAGCGCATCGAGGCGTGGCGCGCGTCCGTCACGGAGTACTACACGCCCGAGGGGGGCCCCGGGCAGCTCGGGCACATCGGCGAGATCATGAACCTCTGGGTGCACCAGGCCGACGGCGGCGCCCAATGGACGCGCGGCCTGATCGAGCGGATCCGGGGCGGCGCGTACACCTTCGCCGGTGAGGGCGAACCGTTCGTCGCGGTGCTCGCGGACGGCGAACAGAACCCGTACGCGACCGGCGAGCGGCACGCGGGGGACCACGGCTGAGGGGGCGGTCCCACGAGCCGGGCTTGCACCTCACGCGACGTGAGGGCCCAGGCTGATCCGCGTACCGAGAAGAGAGGGGCGGCAGCCATGAGCTACTCCGTGGGACAGGTCGCCGGTTTCGCCAAGGTGACGGTGCGCACGCTGCACCACTACGACGAGATCGGCCTGCTCGTGCCCGGCGAGCGCAGCCACGCGGGACACCGGCGCTACGGCGACGCGGACCTGGACCGGTTGCAGCAGATCCTGTTCTACCGCGAGCTCGGCTTCCCCCTCGACGAGGTGGCGGCCCTCCTGGACGACCCGGACGCGGACCCGCGCGCGCACCTGCGCCGTCAGCACGAGCTGCTGACCTCCCGCATCGCGAGGCTCCAGAAGATGGCCGCCGCCGTCGAGAGCGCCATGGAGGCGAAGAAGATGGGCATCAACCTCACCCCCGAGGAGAAGTTCGAGGTCTTCGGGGACCACGACCCCGACCAGTACGCGCAGGAGGTCGAGGAGCGCTGGGGCGACACCGAGGCCTACCGCGAGTCGCGGCGCAGGTCCGCCTCGTACACCAAGGACGACTGGAAGCGGATCAACGACGAGCTGGCGGCGGTCCACGCCCACCTGGCGGACCTGCTGGCCCAGGGCGTCGCGGCGGACTCCGTGGCGGCCATGGACGGCGCCGAGGAGCACCGCCGCCACATCTGCCGGCACCACTACGAGTGCCCGCACGAGATGCACGCCTGCCTCGGGCGGATGTACGTGGACGACGAGCGGTTCACCGCGTTCTACGAGGCCATCCGGCCGGGGCTCGCGGTGTACACGCGGGACGCGATCCTGGCGAACGCGGCACGGAACAGGTGACCGGTAAGGGGCGTTTTCAGGGGAAAGCGCCCCTTACCGCGGTGCCTTCGCGCACGGTGGAACCCGGCCGGGCCGCCTGGCGTTGATAACTTTGGGCGGCTGCACCCCGCCGCCGCACCGCCCCCTCACCCTCAGGAGCCCGGAACCGTGACGACGCTTGCGCTCGGACCAAGCTGGCTGGATCCGGACCACCTGCTCAACCAGTTCGGTCTCTGGGGCCTGCTGGTGATCGTCTTCGCCGAGTCGGGCCTGCTCATCGGCTTCTTCCTGCCGGGCGACTCGCTGCTGTTCACCACGGGCCTGCTGATCACCACCCACAAGCTGGACACCCCGCTGTGGCTGGCCTGCCTGCTCATCTGCCTCGCGGCCGTCCTCGGCGACCAGGCGGGCTATCTCTTCGGCAAGAAGGTCGGCCCCTCGCTCTTCAACCGCCCGGACTCCAAGCTCTTCAAACAGGAGAACGTGGTCAAGGCGCACGACTTCTTCGAGAAGTACGGCCCGAAGTCCCTGGTCCTCGCCCGCTTCGTGCCGATCGTCCGGACGTTCACGCCGATCATCGCCGGCGTCTCCGGCATGCGGTACCGCTCGTTCATCACGTTCAACATCATCGGCGGCGTCCTGTGGGGCGCCGGCGTCACGCTGCTCGGCGCCTGGCTGGGCAACATCGACGTCGTCCACAAGAACATCGAGGCGATCCTGATCCTGATCGTCCTGATCTCGGTGATCCCGATCGCCATCGAGTTCCTGCGGGCGCGCGGCAAGTCCAAGAAGGCGGCGTCGGCGGAAGGCGCCCCCCAGGGCCAGCGCGGCCGGCACGCGAAGCGCTGAGAAGCCGGCCGGGCCCCGGGCTCAGAACCCCCTGGTCCGCTTCGCCGCCCGGCGATTGGCCGCGCTGGCGGCCCCGGGCACCTTCAGGATCAGCCGGGACACCTCGCTCCCCAGGTTCACGCCGATCGCGATGGCCAGCGCCGTCGCGACGGCCTTGGTGAGCGAGTTGATGCCGGTGTTCAGGTCGTTCTGCGCGAGCGCGAGCAGCCCGAAGTACGTCGCGCTGCCGGGCAGCAGCGGCCCGATCGCGGCCGTCACGTACGGCAGCGAGGACGCGAAGCGGTAGCGCGAGAAGAGCTGCCCGAACAGGCCGACCAGACCGGCGGCCACGGCGGTCGCCGCGACCGGCGACAGCCCCAGCGGAGTGTGCGCGAGGGCCCCGAACATCACCCAGGCGATGCCGCCGTTGAGCGTCACGATCAGGACGGTGTTGCGCTCCTGCTGGAGCAGTATCGCGAAGGCGAGACTGAGCGCCATCGACGCCAGGATCTGGATGACCGGGCGCGAGGACGAGACCCCGAAGGCCGTCTCCGGCGTCAGGTTCGTCGCGTCCAGCATCACGCCGAGCGAGAGCACGAACAGCACACCGCAGACGATCCCCACGATCAGGTACATGACCTCCAGCAGGCGGGCGGCCGCGGTGATGTAGTAACCGGTCAGCCCGTCCTGCACGCCCGCCACCAGGGCTCTACCGGGAATCAGCGCGAAGAGCCCACCGGTGATGACCGCGGAGGCCATCGTCGCCTCGGTGTGCGCGAAGCTCAGCGCGACGCCCATCGCGGCCGGCGGCATCGCGGCCCCCACGAACTGGTAGAACTCCGGCAACCCGCGCCCCGCGCACAGCCACGCCAGGCGGTCGCCGAGCATCGCGCCCACAGCGGCCACCACGAAGACCAGGGCCCCGCCGCCCACCAGGACGGACGCGGAGCCCGCCAGCAGCCCGCCGGCGGCCGTGAGGGCCCAGCCCGGGTAGGGGTGGCGGTTGCGCCGGATGCCCGCGAGGCGGCGGTAGGCCTCCTCCAGGGAGACCTCCAGCTCCGGGTCGCTGATGTCGTCCACCAGATGGAAGACCGCCGCGAGGCGGGTGTAGTCGGTGCCGCGGCGGCGCACGGTCCGCGAGGCCGTCACGGGGTCCTCCACCAGCGAGGGCTGGTGGGAGATGGACAGCAGCGTGAACGTCACGTTCGGCTCGCAGCGGTCGAGCCCGTAGGACCGGCAGACGGCGAACATCGCCGCCTCCACGTCCTCGGCGCCCTCCCCGCCGGCCAGCAGCAGCTCCCCGATACGCAGCGTCAGGTCCAGGACGCGCGGCACGGCGGGCCCGCTCTCGTCCTCCTGCTTCTGCGCGGGCTCCGGAGCGGGCCGCTCCGTGACCGGCATCCGCAGCATCGTGCGCATCTGGTCCTGCCAGGGCGCTTCCTTGGTGAGCTTCACCAGGGGGATGCCCTGGGCGGGCGTGAAGGCCGGCGGCGCGTTGCGGGCGCTGTAGGTGTTCGGGGTCGTGAAGGCCGACTTCGCCGACCTCTCCGTCTCCTGCGTCGTCGAGGGCGAGGGGGCGGCCAGACCGGTCGGGAGGGCGAACTCAGAGGTGGTCTGGGACTCCTCCTCGGACGCCACCGGCTGCGTCGCCACCCCGCTGGGCTGCACGAACGCGCTGCGGGCCTCGTCCGACTGAGGCTTTTGGTCCTCGGCCTCGTGCTCGGCCACTACTGCCCTCACTTCTCAAACGACTCTTACGCACCCTCCCGTATGGCCAGTATGGGCACAGATACACGAATGGGCCGCGCGGCCCGGTGATCGGATCGCGCGGCCCGTTCGAGGCGGCAGGCTCAGTGGCCGCCCTGCGCCTCGAAGCGCTTGTACGACTTCTCGATCTCGGCCTCGGCGTCCGCGCGGCCGACCCAGTCGGCGCCCTCGACGGACTTGCCGGGCTCCAGGTCCTTGTAGACCTCGAAGAAGTGCTGGATCTCCAGGCGGTCGAACTCCGAGACGTGGTGGATGTCACGCAGGTGCTCCACCCGCGGGTCCGACGCCGGGACGCACAGCAGCTTGTCGTCGCCGCCCGCCTCGTCGGTCATCCGGAACATGCCGATCGCGCGGCACTTGATGAGGCAGCCGGGGAAGGTCGGCTCGTCCAGGATGACCAGGGCGTCCAGCGGGTCACCGTCCTCGCCGAGGGTGTTCTCGACGAAGCCGTAGTCCGCGGGGTAGCTGGTCGACGTGAAGAGGCGACGGTCCAGACGGATCCGACCGGTCTCGTGGTCCACCTCGTACTTGTTCCGCGAACCCTTCGGAATCTCGATGGTGACGTCGAACTCCACGGGTGGCTCCTCCATGATCAGCACATACTTCGGGTGATTAAGTGTCCCTCACGCACATGTGTGATCGCGAAAGGGGCTGGTCGTCATGCCGGAGCTCAAGCCTTGGCGGCGGCCTCGGCAGCTGTGGGAACAGCTGCCCAAGCCCTCCGCCGGCAAGCTCCCCCGGATGTCGGGGAAGCTCACGACCTGGCAGCTCACGGCGGGTGCCGCCGCCATCGGCCTGGTGATCTCGGCCGGGGCGGTGGCCGCGGCCGGCCCTTGGGACTCCTCCGGCCAGCGTACGGCGGAGCGGGACCGGGCCGCCGCCCAGGAGGCCGCAGGTGGCGCAGATCACGGAGGCCGCACGTCCGGACAGGGCCCCGAGGCCGCCCCGAGCGCCCCTTCCGTGCTCGCCGGACTCGGCGCGCCCGCCGGGACGGCCCCGAGACCGACGGACCGCGCCCTGGCCGACGTACTCGATCCGCTCCTCGCGGACCCGGCCCTCGGCCCGCAGCGCTCGGCCGTCGTCCTCGACGCGACCTCCGGGAAGCGGGTCTACGGCAAGGGCGCGGGCGACGGCCTGACGCCGGCGTCCACGATCAAGATCGCCACTGCCGTCGCCGCGCTGTCGGCGCTCGGCCCCGACCACCGCATCGCCACCAAGGCGGTCGTCGAGCCGGACTCCGAGGACGTCGTCCTGGTCGGCGGCGGCGACCCGACCCTGACCGCCCGCAAGGACGGCCGCTACACCGACACCGCCGCCGGCCTGCGCACGCTGGCCGCCGACACCGCGCGGGCCCTCAAGGCCCGCGACATCGACAAGGTGACGCTCTCCTACGACACCTCGCTGTACTCCGGGCCGCCGCAGCACCCCATCGGCCCGAACGAGAACATCACCCAGGTCAGCGCCCTGATGATCGACGAGGGCCGCCTCGACGACTCCACCAGCGGCCCCGCCCCGCGCGCGGGGGACCCGGCGGGCGACGCGGCGCGGAAGTTCGCGGACCTCCTGAAGGACCACGGCATCACCGCGGCGGCCGACGCCGTCGGCCCCACCAAGGCCTCCCCGCGCGCCCGGACCCTCGCCAAGGTCGAGTCGCCGCCCCTGTCCGCCCTGGTCGAGCGGATGCTGACGCACAGCGACAACGACATCGCCGAGGCCCTGGCCCGCCAGACGGCCCTCGCCGCGAAGGAGCCGGCCAGCTTCGACGGCGCCGGACGGGCCGTCGCCGCCCGGCTCGGCAAGCTGGACCTGCCGCTTTCGAGCACCCGATTCGCCGACGGCAGCGGCCTGGACCGCGCCGACCGCGTCTCCGCCGGACTCCTGGCCGCCCTCCTGGAGCGCGCCGCGGACCCCTCCCACCCCGAGCTGCGCTCCGTGGTGACGGGCCTGCCCGTCGCGGGCTTCACCGGCACACTCGTCGACCGCTACCCCAAGGACTCCCCGGGTACCGGCCTCGTGCGCGCCAAGACGGGCACCCTCACCGGCGTGAACACCCTCGCCGGCACGGTCGTCGACGCGGACGGCCGCCTGTTGCTCTTCGCCTTCATGACCACCGGCACCACGGACGCCCAGGGGGCCCAGAAGGCCCTGGACCAGATGGCCTCGACGGTGGCGAACTGCGGCTGCCGCTGAGACCGGCGGCCCCCTAGGGGCCGGGACCGGGGCAATCTGGGGGGTCAACACCCTCCGCACGGGAGGGGGAGCACGTACCGTTGACGCATGACGAGCATCGGTGGTGCGGAGATGGTCGACTGGAATCTCGCGGTGGCGACCGCGACCCGGCTCGTGCGGCCGGGCCCAGAGGTGAGCCGGGACGAGGCGCGCGCCGTCGTCGCCGAGCTGCGACGGCATGCCAAGTCCTCGCAGGAGCACGTCCGTTCCTTCACGGGAATGGGCACGGAGCAGACCCACGACACCCCTGTGCTCGTCGTGGACAGAGCGGGCTGGATCAAGGCGAACGTCGCGGGCTTCCGCGAGATCCTCAAGCCCCTCCTGGAGAAGATGCAGGACAAGCGGGGCTCCGGCCCCGGCGGCGCGGTCCTCGGCGCGGTCGGCGGCAAGGTGACGGGTGTGGAGCTGGGGATGCTCCTGTCCTTCCTCGCCTCCCGCGTCCTCGGGCAGTACGAGACCTTCGCCCCGGCCACCCGCGACCTGCCCGCCGGGGAGAACGGCGGCGGCAGGCTCCTGCTCGTCGCGCCGAACATCGTGCACGTCGAGCGCGAACTGGAAGTGGACCCCCACGACTTCCGGCTCTGGGTCTGCCTGCACGAGGAGACCCACCGCACCCAGTTCACCGCCGTGCCCTGGCTGCGCGACCACCTCGAAGGCGAGATCCAGTCGTTCCTCGGTGAGACCGAGGTCGATCCGATGACGGTCCTGGAGCGCGTCAGGGAGGCCGCCCAGACGTTCGCCGGCGGACGGTCCGAGGCGCAGGACGAGGAGGCCGACGAGGGGGGCCGTTCCCTCGTGGAGCTGGTGCAGACCCCCGCCCAGCGCGAGATCCTCGCCCGTCTGACAGCCGTGATGTCCCTCCTGGAGGGCCACGCGGACTTCGTGATGGACGGCGTCGGCCCCGACGTGGTGCCCTCCGTCGCGGAGATCCGGGAGAAGTTCGCGGAGCGCAGGGCGCGCGGTGCGGGCCGCCTCGACCAGGCCCTGCGCAAGCTCCTCGGCCTCGACGCGAAATTGCGCCAATACCGCGACGGCGAGCGCTTCGTGCGAGCGGTCGTGCGGGAGGTCGGGATGGACGGCTTCAACCGGGTGTGGACTTCGCCGAACACCCTGCCCACGAAGGCGGAGATCGCCAAACCGGCGGACTGGGTCGCGAGGGTGCACCGTAAGGGAGACTGAGGGGCCGGATGCGGCCGATGGCAGGAGGACGCCCCCGTAATCACCCGTCCGAGGGACCGTGGGCGAGGGGTAGGCGTGCAATGCTCGGGGAACGGCTCGGCTCTGTCACCATCGACACACTCTGAGTGACTGAACGCTCGGGTTTCCGGGGTCCGGGTGACCGGACCCGGTCTCCGGAGTGGGTCCTGAGTGATTGGTCCGAGGCTCACCCCCCGAAATTCACGAAGGGAACCGGACATGGGTCCCCATCCTGCGGTCGCGGCGATACGCCTGGCGGTCCGCCGCGTACTCCATGACGTTCTGACCGACGTACAGCGCAGCTCCGAGCACGTCCCCCCGCGTGCCGCGAGCGAGCACCCCCAGGCGCCGCTCGTGCTCGTCGCCTGCTCCGGCGGCGCCGACTCCATGGCGCTCGCCTCCGCCCTCGCCTTCGAAGCCCCCAAGCTCGGCATCCGCGCCGGCGGCGTCACCGTCGACCACGGCCTGCAGCCCGGCTCCGACCTGCGCGCCGCCGAGGTCGCCGTGCGCATGACGGCCCTCGGCCTCGAACCGGTCGAGGCCGTCACCGTGCGCGTGGGCCGTGACGGCGGCCCCGAGGCCGCCGCCCGCGACGCCCGCTACGCGGCCCTGGACGCCGCCGCCGAACGGCACGCGGCGGCCGCCGTCCTGCTCGGGCACACCCGCGACGACCAGGCGGAGACCGTCCTGCTCGGCCTCGCCCGCGGCTCCGGCATCCGCTCCCTGTCCGGAATGGCCGCGACCTCGGGGGTCGCGGGCCGTTACCGCCGCCCCTTCCTGCACATCGACCGCCAGACCGCCCGCAAGGCGTGCATGGTCCAGTCGCTGCCCGTGTGGGACGACCCGCACAACGCCGACCCGGCGTACACCCGCTCCCGGCTGCGCCACGAAGGGCTGCCCGCCCTGGAGAAGGCGCTGGGCAAGGGCGTCGTCGAAGCCCTCGCCCGCACGGCCCAGCTCTCCCGGGACGACGCCGACGCCCTGGACGCCTGGGCCGCCCGGGCCGAGGCGTCCGTACGGGACGAGACCGGCGGCCTGGAGTGCGCCAAGCTCTACGCCCTGCCGCCCGCCGTGCGTCGCCGCATCGTGCGCAGAGCCGCCATCGAGGCGGGGGCGCCCGCCGGTTCGCTCTTCGCCCGGCACATCGAAGAGGTCGACCGTCTGATCACCGGCTGGCGGGGCCAGGGAGCCATCAATCTCCCGGGCAAAGTCGTGGCTCGGCGCCAGGGTGGCAGACTGGTGATCCGGCAAGGCTGACCGGAGGCCCGTGCTCATCGCGGGCCGGTCGGCCGGTGGGACGACCGAAAGTGATGCGGGTGGACGCGAAAGACATGGGCACCGACCTCAAGTCGGTGCTCATCACCAAGGAAGAGATCGACGCGAAGCTGGCCGAGCTGGCCGCGAAGATCGACGCGGAGTACGCGGGCAAGGACCTTTTGATCGTCGGTGTGCTCAAGGGCGCCGTGATGGTCATGGCGGACCTGGCGCGTGCGCTGTCCACCCCCGTCACGATGGACTGGATGGCAGTGTCGTCGTACGGCGCGGGCACCCAGTCCTCCGGCGTGGTCCGGATCCTCAAGGACCTGGACACGGACATCAAGGGCAAGCACGTCCTGATCGTCGAGGACATCATCGACTCCGGTCTGACGCTGTCCTGGCTGCTGTCCAACCTCGGCTCGCGCGAGCCCGCCTCCCTGGAGGTGTGCACGCTGCTGCGCAAGCCGGAGGCGGCGAAGGTCGCGATCGACGTGAAGTGGATCGGTTTCGACATCCCCAACGAGTTCGTCGTGGGCTATGGCCTGGACTTCGCGGAGAAGTACCGCAACCTCCCCTTCGTCGGCACGCTGGCCCCGCACGTCTACGGCGGCTGACCCCTTCGGGGCCGCAAGCCGCGGGACTGCGTACGGCGGTGGGGAACCCTCACCCGTTTCCCGCCGTTGAACACTGCGAAGGCGGGTTTGCCAGCCGTCCCGTGCGGCTTCGGGTCACAATGCTGGGGTACCGTCCGAAGAACAGTCTTTATCAAACTCACTATGGCAGGAGGGACGGGGCGTCTTCGCTCCGTATGGATGGACGTGAAGCGATACTTCCGTGGGCCAGTCATGTGGATCGTGCTGGCCGTCCTTGCCGTGGTCGTGTTGATGCAGGTCGTCGGCTCGTCCGGTGGCTACAAGACGGTGGACACCAGCGAGGTCGTCCAGGCGATCAACGACAACAAGGTCGAATCGGCCAAGCTCACCACCGGTGACGAGGAGATCGTCAAGGTCGAGCTCAAGGACGGCCAGAAGGTCAAGGACAGCAGCAAGATCCAGGCGAGCTACATCGGCGACCAGGGCGTCGACCTCGCCAAGCTGTTGCAGGCCAAGTTCGAGAACAAGCAGATCAAGGACGGGTACACCGTCTCCCCGTCGAAGCAGAATCCCTTCGTCGGCATCCTGCTCTCCCTCCTCCCCTTCGTCCTCATCGTCGTCGTCTTCCTGTTCCTGATGAATCAGATGCAGGGCGGCGGCTCCCGGGTCATGAACTTCGGCAAGTCCAAGGCCAAGCTCATCACCAAGGACACCCCGAAGACGACGTTCTCCGATGTGGCCGGTTCGGACGAGGCCGTCGAGGAGCTCCACGAGATCAAGGAGTTCCTCCAGGAGCCGGCGAAGTTCCAGGCCGTCGGCGCCAAGATCCCCAAGGGTGTGCTCCTGTACGGCCCGCCCGGCACGGGCAAGACCCTCCTCGCCCGCGCCGTCGCCGGTGAGGCCGGGGTGCCGTTCTACTCGATCTCCGGTTCCGACTTCGTCGAGATGTTCGTCGGTGTCGGCGCCTCCCGGGTGCGCGACCTCTTCGAGCAGGCCAAGGCGAACGCCCCGGCGATCGTCTTCGTGGACGAGATCGACGCGGTCGGCCGTCACCGCGGCGCCGGCCTCGGCGGCGGTCACGACGAGCGCGAGCAGACGCTGAACCAGCTGCTCGTCGAGATGGACGGCTTCGACGTGAAGGGTGGCGTCATCCTGATCGCCGCCACGAACCGCCCCGACATCCTCGACCCCGCGCTCCTGCGCCCCGGCCGCTTCGACCGGCAGATCGCCGTCGACCGCCCGGACATGCAGGGCCGTCTGGAGATCCTCAAGGTCCACCAGAAGGGCAAGCCGGTCGCCCCGGACGTGGACCTCGGCGCGGTGGCCCGTCGCACGCCGGGCTTCACCGGCGCCGACCTGTCGAACGTGCTGAACGAAGCGGCGCTCCTGACGGCGCGCGGCGACAAGAAGCTGATCGACAACCACGCGCTGGACGAGGCGATCGACCGCGTCGTGGCGGGCCCGCAGAAGCGGACCCGGATCATGTCCGACAAGGAGAAGAAGATCACCGCGTACCACGAGGGCGGACACGCCCTGGTCGCGGCGGCCTTGCCGAACTCGGACCCGGTCCACAAGATCACGATCCTGTCCCGCGGCCGGGCCCTGGGTTACACCATGGTCCTGCCCGAAGAGGACAAGTACTCCACCACGCGCAACGAGATGCTCGACCAGCTGGCGTACATGCTGGGCGGGCGCGCGGCCGAGGAGCTCGTCTTCCACGACCCGACGACGGGCGCGGCGAACGACATCGAGAAGGCCACGGCCACCGCTCGCGCGATGGTCACGCAGTACGGCATGACCGAGCGCCTTGGCGCGATCAAGTTCGGCGGGGACAACACCGAGCCGTTCCTCGGGCGCGAGATGGCGCACCAGCGGGACTACTCGGAAGAGGTCGCCGCGCTGGTCGACGAAGAGGTCAAGAAGCTCATCGAGACCGCGCACAACGAAGCGTGGGAGATCCTCGTCGAGAACCGCGACATCCTCGACAACCTGGTGCTCCAGCTCCTGGAGAAGGAGACCCTCGGCAAGGAGCAGATCGCCGAGGTCTTCGCGGGGATCGTGAAGCGCCCGGCCCGCCCGGCGTGGACCGGCTCCTCGCGGCGCACGCCCTCGACCCGCCCGCCGGTGCTCTCCCCCAAGGAGCTGTCACTGACGAACGGTGCGAACGGCGCCACCCCTTCGGTGACGCCGAGTGGCCCGGAGAAGTCCCTCGAGGTGGCCCCGGAGGACCGCCCCGAGAGCTGATCCGAGTGCCTCGTCAGGCCCGGAATGAACGCCGCGCCCCCCAGGTTTTAGCCTTGGGGGGCGCGGCACTTTCGTACTCCCGCGTGGGACGCACAGGAACGAGGCACAACATGACCGACCCGGTGACGTTGGACGGCGGGCACTCGATCGGCGAGTTCGACGAGAAGCGGGCCGAGAACGCCGTGCGCGAGCTGCTGATCGCCGTGGGGGAGGACCCCGACCGGGAAGGTCTTCGGGAGACCCCGGCGCGCGTCGCGCGGGCGTACCGCGAAATATTCTCCGGGCTGCGGCAGACGGCGGAGGAGGTGCTGACGACGACCTTCGACCTCGGGCACGACGAGATGGTCCTGGTGAAGGACATCGAGGTCATGAGCTCCTGCGAGCATCACCTGGTCCCCTTCGTCGGCGTCGCCCACGTCGGGTACATCCCGTCCACCGACGGCAAGATCACCGGCCTGTCGAAGCTGGCCAGGCTCGTGGACGTCTACGCCCGGCGCCCGCAGGTGCAGGAGCGGCTGACCACGCAGATCGCGGACTCCCTGATGCGGATACTGGAACCGCGCGGGGTGATCGTGGTCGTGGAGTGCGAACACATGTGCATGACGATGCGCGGGGTGCGCAAGCCCGGCGCGAAGACGATCACCTCGGCGGTGCGCGGTCAGCTCAGGGACCTCGCCACCCGCAATGAGGCGATGAGCCTGATCATGGCCCGCTGAGCATCCCCCGGATTCGGCTGATCCTCTCGACTTCCCCCGGGTGACCGGACGTTGTCGGGGAATGCCCGGACGCCCATCGGCTCCTGCCGAAAGACTGTGCGCATGACGAATGCGAACACACAGTCGCCCGCCGGCGAGCGTCCGCTGCCCACCCGCATGCTCGGCGGCCTGGAGGTCTCCGCGCTCGGATACGAGGTCGAGGGCGGAACGCTGCTCTGATCCGCGCCCACGGCCCCCAGGGCGGTCCTCGGTGGCTTCAGGCCGCCGGGGCCGCCTGGCCGCCGCCGCTCTCGTCGTCGTCCTCGGGGAGTCGGCAGACCCGCTCCAGGAACAGGGCCGCCGCTATCACCGCGATGCCCGTCAGGACCGAGAGCCCGGCGTAGATCGCCTGGTCGCGGCGGGGCGGCAGGTCGAGGAACTCCAGCAGGAACGCCCCCACGCCGCCGTACATCCCCGCGACGAGCGCCACGACCAGGGCGCTGGCCTGGCCGAAGACGACGGCGCGGGCCGCCATCAGCGGCTCCACGCCCTTCGCGCCGGGGCGGCGCTCACGCTGGGCGCGCAGGCGCGAGCGCAGCGAGAGCGCCGTCGCCAGGAGCACCGCGGCGATCACCGCGAGCACGACGGGCGCGGCCAGCGGGACCCGGGGCAGTGTGCCGACGGAGTCCCACAGCCGGGCGCCCGACCAGGACAGCACTCCGGCCACGACGAAGAGGCCGGCCAGTGTCCTGATGCGCAGTTGCTTCACGGGTGACCCTTCATTGCCTTCGGCGCCTTCATCGTCGTACGGATCTTGTAGACCCTAACGACTATTCGGGCAGCCGGAGTTCCAGGTCGGCGCGCGGCGCGACGCCCTCGCGCGTGAGCGTGGCGAGCAGCTCGGCCACCGGGCCGCGGCCGGCCAGCCGGGCCTCGGGCTCGACGTCGTGCCAGGGGGCGAGGACGAAGGCGCGCTCGTGCGCGCGGGGGTGGGGGAGCGTGAGCGCCGGGTCGTCGGAGACGACGTCGGCGTACGCCACGATGTCCACGTCGAGCGTGCGCGGGCCCCAGCGCTCGTCGCGGACGCGGTGGAAGGCCTCCTCGACGGCCTGCGCGCGCTCCAGGAGCGAGGCGGGCGGCAGGGTCGTCTTCACCACGACGACGGCGTTGAAGTACGAGGGCTGGGTGCCGGGGTCGACGCCCCACGGCTCGGTCTCGTACACCGGGGAGACCGCCTTGACCCGCAGGCCGGGGGTGTCCTCCAGGGCGTCGACGGCGCCCTGGAGCGTCTCCAGGCGGTTGCCGAGATTGCTGCCGAGGGCGATCACGGCACGGTGGGGGTTGGACAGGGTGCTGTCCGCGGCGTCCACCTGCTCGACCACGGAGGTCGGCACCGGCTGGACGGTCGGGTCGCTCTGACCCGGGAAAGGCGCGGTCATACTCGGCTCCGGGTGATGGTGACGGTCACATCGTCGAAGGGCACGGTGATCGGGGCGTCCGGCTTGTGCACGCACACCTCGACCTCCAGGACCCCCTCGTGCTTCAGACACGTCTGGGCGATGCGCTCGGCGAGGGTCTCGATGAGGTCGACGGGCTCGCCCTCGACGACGGCCACCACCTCCTCGGCCACGATGCCGTAGTGCACGGTCTTCGCCAGGTCGTCGTCGGCCGCGGCCGCTCGCGTGTCCAGGCCGAGAACCAGGTCCACGATGAAGGTCTGACCCTCTTCGCGCTCCCGCGGATAGACACCGTGGTGCCCGCGGGCCTTGAGGCCGCGCAGCGCGACACGATCCACGCGAATCACTCCTGCAATCGTCGGTATCGGCAGGCCTGCGCCGAGTGCGGTCGGCACACCGGCCTCGATGGAATCTACCTGCGGGCACTGACAGCGCCCGCCCGCGGGGCCTCGCGACGGGGCCCGCCGGCCCCCTCGTCCCCGCTCTCCCTCTCGCCCCTACCCATTCAGGAGGGAGTCTCGTCACTCTCCTCGTCGTCGTTTTCGGCCAGGACGGGCGAGGCGTGGTGCGACCACAGCTTCCAGCCGTCGGGGGTGCGGCGGAACACGTTCGTGGCGACCACGAGCTGCCCCACGAGCGGGCCCAGCTCGCCGCCGCCCGCCGGGGGCGGGCCGCCGCTCAAGATGTTCTCGGTGCAGGTCACCAGGGCGGTGTCACCGAACACGCCGACCCGCAGGTCGGTGAGGAAGAACTGGATGTACTCGGTGTTCGCCATGATCAGCGCGTACGACCTGAGGACCTCGCCGCGGCCGGTGAGGACCGGCCAGCCGGGGTGGACGCAGGAGACCGCGTCCCCCTCGCCGTCGTCCGCGCTCTCGTCGGCGATGTCGTCCGCCGAGGGGGCGTCGGCCCCGAGGTCCGGCGCGGAGTCCAGCCACAGCTCGGAGACCTTGTCGAAGTCACCGCGCTCCAGCGCTTCGTAGAAGGCGGTGTTGGCCAGCTCGACCTGCTCGACGTCGGTTCGCGCCGTCCCGGTCACCGGTGGCCGCCGGCGTCCGTCACGGCCTGGGCGACGCGCACAGCGTCCGCCGTGGCCCGCACCTCGTGCACGCGGACCGCCCAGGCGCCCTGGTGGGCGGCGATGGCCGAGACGGCGGCGGTGGCGGCGTCCCGTTCGCGGGCCGGGGGCGGGGCGCCCTCGGGGCCCGCGAGGACACGGCCGAGGAACCTCTTGCGGGAGGCGGCGACCAGGACGGGGTGGCCGAGCCCGCGCAGCCGGTCCAGGCCGGCCAGGAGCGCGAGGTCGTGTTCGGCCTCCTTGGAGAAGCCGAGGCCGGGGTCCACCACGATGTGCTCGGGGGCGATGCCGCCCTCGATGGCGGCCGCCACGCGCGCGTGCAGCTCGTCGACGACTTCGCGGACCACGTCCTCGTACACCGGCTCGGCGTGGATGTCGGTGAGGAAGCCGCGCCAGTGCATGACGACGAAGGGGGCGCCCGCGGCGGCGACCGCGGGGACCATGTGCGGGTCGGCGAGGCCGCCGCTGACGTCGTTGACGAGGACGGCGCCCGCGGCGAGCGCCTGCTCGGCGACGGTGGCGCGCATGGTGTCCACGGAGACGGTGACGCCCTCGGCGGCCAGGCCCCGCACCACGGGGACGACGCGCTTGAGCTCCTCGTCCTCGTCGACGCGGGTGGCGCCGGGACGGGTCGACTCGCCGCCGACGTCGACCAGGTCGGCGCCCTGGGCGACGAGGTCGACCCCGTGCTTGACGGCGGCCGTGGTGTCGAACCAGCGGCCGCCGTCGGAGAAGGAGTCGGGCGTGACGTTCACGACGCCCATGACCGCACAGCGGTCCCACCCCGGAAGCCCCTGGACCGTTCCCCGCCCGCGCAACGTACTCATGCCTCCAGCGTAGGCCCGGACGGCGGCGGGTTACGCCGCCTGCATCTCGCGTTCGGCGCTCTGGTGCGAGCATGGACGGCGCTGCGGGGTGCCCCGGCGCAGGAAGCGGGGCAGCGCGAGGGTCACGAAGCCCTCGGCCTGCATGGCGGCGAAGCCGATGCGGGGCAGGTCCTTGCTGGAGCGGTAGACGACGAAGCGAGGCTCCCAGCGGGGGCGGAACTTCGCGTTGAACTTGTACAGGGACTCGATCTGGAACCAGCGGGAGAGGAAGACGAGCAGGCCGCGCCAGGCGCGCAGCACCGGTCCCGCGCCGATCTTCTCGCCGCGGGCGAGGGCCGCGCGGAACATCGCGAAGTTGAGGGACACGCGCGTGATGCCCAGTTTCGGGGCGGCCTGGAGGGCGGCCACGATGAGCAGTTCGTTCATGCCGGGGTCGGCGGAGCGGTCGCGGCGCATGAGGTCCAGGGAGACGCCGTCCTTGCCCCAGGGGACGAAGTGGAGGACGGCCTTGAGGTCTCCGTAGGCCCCCGGCTCCTCGTCCGCCTTGTGGGCGGTGGCGATCAGGCAGTCGCCGTCGTTCGGGTCGCCGATGCGGCCGAGCGCCATGGAGAAGCCGCGCTCGGTGTCGGTGCCGCGCCAGTCGTCGGCGGCCCGCTGGATCTTGGCGAGTTCCCGCTCACCGAGGTCACGGATGCGCCGTACGCGCGTCTCGTAGCCATTGCGCTCGATCCGCTTGACCATCTGGCGTACGTTGCGCATCGCACGCCCGGACAGGGAGAAATCCGCGACGTCCACCACCGCCTCGTCGCCCAGTTCGAGGGCGTCCAGACCGGTCTCGCGGGTCCAGACCTCGCCGCCCGTCTCGGAGCAGCCCATGACGGCGGGCGTCCAGGAGTGGGCCTTCGCCTCGTCCATGAAGCGCTCGATGGCGCCGGGCCAGGCCTCGACGTCCCCGATGGGGTCGCCGCTGGCGAGCATCACCCCGGAGACGACGCGGTAGGTGACGGCGGCCTTGCCGCTCGGGGAGAAGACGACGCCCTTGTCGCGGCGGAGCGCGAAGTGGCCGAGCGAGTCGCGCGCGCCGTGCTTGTCGAGCAGCGCGCGCAGCTTCGCCTCGTCGTCCTCGGTGAGGCGCGCGGCCGGGTGTTCCGGGCGGAAGGCCAGGTAGATGGTGGTGAGGGCGGTGAGCATGCCGAGGGCGCCCAGCGAGAAGCCGACGGTCCAGGAGGTGCTGCCGTAGTAGCCGACCGGGCCCTCGAAGCCGAAGAGGCCGTACAGGACGTGCTCCAGGCGCTCCGTGATGCTGGGGTCCCCGATGACCTTGCCGGGGTGGACGCTTACGATCACCAGGCCGAGCAGGATCGATCCGGCGCCGAGGAGAACGAAGTTGGCGAGCGCCCGCCAGCGGCTGCGCGGGTCGGGCAGGGCCGTGAACTCACTCCGGTGGCGCAGCAGCAGGGCGAGGAGCGCCAGTGAGATCAGCACGCCGATCACCGAGTGCCGGTACGCGAACTGCGCCACGGCGCCCGCGGGCAGCAGCACCACGGCGGCCCGCCAGGCGCGGCGCTTGTGGCGGCGCAGGCCGTGCGCGAGCAGCAGCAGCAGGATGCCGGAGCTGAGCGCGAGCGCGGCCGCGAAGGGGCCGAGCGCCCCGGGGAGCACCTCGGCGAGGGCGTGCATGCGGCTGTACCTGAACCGCGGGAAGACACCCGCCGCGACGTTCAGCAGGCCTACGAGCGTGCAGGCTCTGGCGACGAGGGTCGGCACGGCCTCGGGGCGCGGGCCGCGCGTGATCCGGTGGAGGCGGCCGTCGCGGTGGCGGACGTCACCGCCCGGAACCCCACCCGACATTTCCCCATCTATCCTGACAGACATCGCATCCCGTAGTTGTGCGAGAGAGCTTGAATCCGGTGCCAAAGCGGCATCCGGCACCATTGCGCCCTCTAGGACGGTCCTTCAGGGGAACGGGTTCATTCCCGACCGGAAACCGCTGGAAAAGTAGGGCACGGCCTTCGGCGGGTGCCGACGAGGCCTCGGCTCCGGTCGGTCGCGCCACGGCAGGCCCGGGGCAACGTGAGGAGAAGCCGCGGCAGGCCCGGGGCAATGATAGGTGACGCCGCGGCACGTCCGTGGCGACGGTAAGTGACGCCGCGGTCCGCCCGGGGCGACGGCACGTAGAAAGCGCAGGCAGGAACACCCCATGGGTCTCACGAGCAACAAGGTCCTCGCCCTTGCGGTCTTGCTGGCCGTAGTGCTCTTCGTCGGCACCATCTGGCTCTGGCCGCGGCTCGCCGGCCGTACCTGGAAGGCGGTCACGGGCCGTGTCGGCCTGCTCCTGGCCACCCAGGTCATGGTCTTCGCCGCGGTGGGCCTCGCGGCCAACCAGGCCTTCGGCTTCTACGCCACGTGGGCCGACCTCTTCGGGCAGGAGACGAGTCCGGGGATAGTGGTGGACCACGATCCGGCCAAAGGGGGTTCGGGGCCCGTGAAGGTCGTCGACACCCAGACCGTGAACGTGCCCGGGGGCGGCCGGCCCGTCACCGGGGGCCAGATCCAGAAGATCGAGGTGGGCGGCAGGGAGTCGAAGATAGGCAGCCCCGCCTACGTCTACCTGCCCCCCGAGTACTTCCAGCCGCAGTACCGCAACCGCACGTTCCCCGCGACCGTGGCCCTGACCGGCTACCCGGGCACCGCCGAGGCGCTCATCAAAGGGCTGCACTACCCCCAGACCGCCCACCGGCTGGCCGGCGAGGGCAGGATGCAGCCGATGATCCTGATCATGATGCGGCCCACCGTGGCACCGCCGCGTGACACGGAGTGCGTGAACATCCCCGGCGGCCCGCAGACCGAGACGTTCTTCGCCAAGGACCTGCCCGACGCGATCTCGCAGCACTACAGGGTGGGCACCAAGGCCCAGAACTGGGGCGTCATCGGTGACTCCACCGGCGGCTACTGCGCCCTGAAGCTCGCCATCCACCACCCCGACCGGTACGGCGCCGCCGCGGGCCTGTCCGCGTACTACAAGGCGCCCATCGACGTCACCACCGGTGATCTCTTCCACGGTGACGAGCAGTTGGAGCGCGACGCCGACCTCATGTGGTACCTCGACCACAAGCCGGCGCCCAAGACGTCCCTCCTGGTGACCAGCAGTAAGAAGGGCGAGGACAACTACCGCGACACCCTGAGGTTCATCGACAAGGTGAAGGCGCCCACGCGCGTGTCGTCGATCACGCTCAACAGCGGCGGGCACAACTTCAACACCTGGCGCAGGGAGATCCCCGCCACCCTGCAGTGGCTGAGCGGGCGCCTGAACGACAACTGACGCACCGGGCGGCCGAGGTGAGCGGCGGTCAGTCGGCGGCGATGGCCGCGACCGTCTCCAGTTCCACCTCCGCCCGCGCGATGTCCCGCGCGTCCGCCGCCGTCGAGCGGCGCAGCGCCTCGTGCAGCCGGGCCGGGGTGAGCACCCCGAGGAAGCGGCCCTCGCTGTCCTTGTCGATGACCGCGATCCAGCCCGCGTCGTGCTGGAGCATCGTCGCGAACGCCTGCTTCAGGCTCGCGCCCACCGGCAGCCACGCCTCCATGCGGCGGGCGTGTTCGCGGACCGTGCCCTTGCCCGCGCGCGCGTGCTCGGCGGAGATCCAGCCGTGCAGGTTGTCGGCACCGTCCAGGACGACCGCCCAGCGGGCGTCGAGTTCCCTGGGCAGCACGTCGTCCAGATGCACGACGGGGGGCTGTTCCAGGTCGCCCTCCTCGATGGGCGTCACGGAGAGCCGCTTCAGACCCCGGTCCGCGCCGACGAAGTCGGCCACGTACGCGTTCGCCGGGGCGCCGAGGACCGTCGAGGGGGTGTCGAACTGCTCGATGCGGCCCTGGCCGTAGACGGCGATGCGGTCGCCGAGGCGGACCGCCTCCTCGATGTCGTGCGTGACGAAGAGCACGGTCTTGCGCACGGCCTGCTGGAGCCGCAGGAACTCGTTCTGCAGGTGCTCGCGCACCACCGGGTCGACCGCGCCGAACGGCTCGTCCATCAACAGCACCGGCGGATCGGCCGCCAGGGCGCGGGCCACGCCGACGCGCTGGCGCTGGCCGCCGGAGAGCTGCTCCGGGTAGCGGTCGCCGAAGACGGCGGGGTCGAGGCCGACGAGGTCGAGGAGTTCGGCGGCGCGCTCGCGGGCCTTGCCGCGCTTGACGCCCAGGAGGTGCGGGACGGTCGCCGTGTTCTCCAGGACGGTCTTGTGCGGGAAGAGGCCCACCTGCTGGATGACATAGCCGATGCGGCGCCTCAGCCGCACGGGGTCGATCGCGGATATGTCGTCGCCGTCGACGGATATCCGGCCCTCACTCGGCTCGATGAGCCGGTTCACCATCTTCATCGTGGTCGTCTTGCCGCACCCCGAAGGGCCGACGAGGGTGACCAGTTCGCCCTCGGCGACCTCGAAGGACAGATCGTCGACGGCGGTGGTGCCGTCCGCATAGCGCTTGGTGACGTGCTCGAACCGGATCATGTTTCCCCATTGTGGCGGGCGGCGGCGGGCTGCGCGTGACGGCGGTGTTGCGGCCGTACAACGACTCTCGGCGATTGTCGGTGCCGCGCGTTAGGGTCGCCAGACACGGGGGGACGTGTGTGCGGCATACGTTCGCGGATTCGGGGGAGGTGTGGGCGCGTGGCCGAGCGGAACTGTCTCGTGACGAACGACTGGATCTGCGGGGAGTACCTGCGCACCCGCAGCCAGGAGCTGACCGACGCGACCCTCCAGCACGTGGGCATCACGCTCGCCTCGGTGGCGATCGGCCTCGCCGTGTCGCTGCCGCTGGCGCTCCTCGCCCGGCGCTGGCGCTTCCTGACGGGCCCGATCCTCGGCGTGACGACCGTGCTGTACTCGGTCCCCTCGCTCGCGATGTTCTCGCTGCTGCTGCCGTTCTTCGGCCTCTCCGCCTCGCTGGTCGTCACGGGCCTGGTGCTGTACTCCCTCACGGTCCTCGTGCGCAACATCCTGGCCGGCCTGGAAGCCGTCCCCGACGAGGCGCGTGACGCCGCCAGGGGAATGGGGTACGGCCCGCTGCGCCTGCTGTGGGAGGTGGAACTGCCGCTCGCGCTGCCCGCGCTGCTGGCCGGCGTCCGCATCACCACGGTCTCCACGGTCGCGCTGACCACGGTCGGCGCCATCGTGGACTACGGCGGGCTCGGCACCCTCATCCTCGACGGCCTCGACACGACCTTCAAGGCCCAGGTGCTCACGGCCTCCGTGCTGTGCGTGCTCCTCGCCGTCGTCGCCGATCTGCTGCTGCTCGGACTCCAGCGCTGGCTGACGCCGTGGACGCGGGTCCATCGCATACGGACGAACCGCACCGCGCGCGACGCGGCCGCGGCCAAGGTGGCTGAACCCGCATGAACGCGATCACCGGTGCGTACGACTGGCTGACCACGGGCGCCAACTGGCAGGGCGAGAAGGGCGTGTGGCACCGCCTCGCCGAGCACCTCTACTTCAGCGGGGTCTGCCTCGCCGTCGCCTGCCTGATCGCGCTGCCCCTCGCGCTGTGGCTCGGGCACATCGGCAAGGGCGGCGCCCTCGCGGTCAACATCTCCAACGTCGGCCGCGCCGTGCCCACGCTGGCCCTGCTGATCCTGCTCACGCTCACCCCGCTCGGTGAGCACGGCGACGCCCCGACGCTGATCGCGCTGGTCCTCTTCGCGGTGCCGCCGCTGCTGACCAACGCCTACCTCGGGATGCGCGAGGTGGACCGGGCGGTCGTGGAGGCCGCGCGCGGGATGGGCATGAGCGGCGGCCAGTTGTTCGTGGGGGTCGAGCTGCCGCTCGCGTACCCGCTGATCATGACCGGGGTGCGGTCCGCCGGGGTGCAGGTCGTCGCGACGGCCACGCTCGCCGCGATGGCGGGCGAGGGCGGCCTCGGCCGGATCATCACCGCCGGGTTCAACCTCCAGAACACACCCCAAGTGGTCGCGGGGGCCTTCCTGGTGGCGCTGCTCGCGCTCCTGGTGGAGGGCGTCCTCGCGGTGGCGGGGCGCGTCTTCGATCCCATGCGGCGGTCGGGCGGGGCGACCCGCTGAGTTCTGCCCACCCGAGTTCTGTCTACCTGAGATCTGACTTCTCTCCCTTCGAAATGGTGGTTCACCGATGAACAGCACAACGCGTCGCGCGCGACGGATGGCAGGGGCGGCCGCGGCCGTCGTGGCGCTGACCGCGGGGCTCGCCGCGTGCGGCGGGGACAGCCTGGAGGACGACGGCAAGGGCTCGGACAAGGCGGGCGGGGGCAAGAAGGGCTCGCTGGTGGTGGGTTCGGCGCGGTTCACCGAGCAGAAGGTGCTCGCCGAGCTGTACGCGGGCGTTCTCGCGGACGCCGGATATGACACGCAGGTCAAGACCGTGCAGAACCGCGAGATCTACAAGCCCGAACTGAAGAAGGGCTCGATCGACGTCGCGCCCGAATACGCGGCGACCCTCGCGGAATTCCTCAACCTGGAGAAGAACGGCCCGAAGGCCGAGGCCGTCGCCTCCAGTGATCTCGACGCCACGGTGAGCGCCCTGGAGAAGCTCGCGAAGCCGCAGGGGCTGAAGGTCCTCCCGGCGGGCGAGGCGGTCGACCAGAACGCGTTCGCGGTCTCCAAGGAATACGCCGACAAGCACAAGCTCAAGACGCTCTCGGATCTCGGCAGGTCGGGCGAGAAGGTCAAGATCGCGGCGGGCGACGAATGCGAGTCGCGGCCGTTCTGCGCGCCCGGCCTGAAGAAGAAGTACGGGATCGATGTCGCCGGAATCGACCCCAAGGGCGTCGGCACCACGCAGTCCAAGCAGGCCGTCAAGAACGGCACGGACCAGCTGGTGCTGACCACGACGACCGACGCGACGCTGAAGAACTACGACCTCGTGATCCTCGAGGACGACAAGAAGCTGCAGAACGCGGACAACATCCTTCCCGTGGTCAACGCCAAGGAGGCGGGCGACAAGGAGATAGCCGCCGCGCTCGCGAAGCTGACGAAGACGCTCACGACGGAAGACCTCATCGAACTCAACCGGAAGGTCGACGAGGAGCGGCAGAAGGAGGCGGATGTCGCCCAGGAGTATCTGGAGTCCAAGGGCCTGATCGACGGCTGACGAGGAACCCGGTCGAGATCCTGATCAGGAACCCGGACAGGAACCCGGTCAGCAACCCGATCAGGATCTGGATCAGGAAGTCGATCAGACGGCGGTAAAGCGGGGAAGGGGCGGGGAGTTGCGGCGAGTCACCGATGAGAGGCCTGCTTTTTGGCGGGCGGGGCACCATACTTCGCCTACGCGCGGTAAGTTTCTGGCCATGCCACGTGGACGTCACCGCCATTCCCCACCCCTGCACAGGCTGCTTCCCCCCTCGACGGTCGCAGGCGTCTCCGTTCTGTGCGCCGGCGGCGCCTGGATGTTCGCGGAACCGGTCGTGCTCCGCGGGCTCGTCGCGGCCGCGGCGGCCGCCGCCGTCGTCGGTTCGGTCGTCATGCGCCGCTGGGACCAGGCGGCCGGCCGGCGCGTCGCCGAACTCACGCGCGCGCGAGCGAGCGACGAGTGGCGTTACGAGGAGCGGCTGGCCGAGGCCGAGTCCGACCTCGAGGAGTCCCGCGAGCTGCGGGGCAGGCTGGAGACCAAGCTGCGCGCCAAGCGGGCCGAGCTGGCCGCGCTGCGCAACGAACACGCCGCGCTGCTGCGGCGGTACGCGACCGCCGAGACCGAGCGGGCCAGCGCCCTCGAGGGGCGGCGGCTGCTCGCCATCGAGGCGACCTCGTCCACGCCCGAACTGTCGGCGCCCGAGGAGGGCTCCGCGGCGGGCGGCGGTACGGGAGCGTCCGAACTGGTGCCCGCCGTACGGGCGGGAGCGCCGGTGCCGACGGCGCGCGCCACGAGCGCCGCCGAGAAATCGGCCTCGCGGGATGACAGTGCCGGTGCGCGGGGTGGTCGTGCCGCAGGGCCGTCCGCCGCCCGGGCGGACGCGCGTCTGACGTCGTCGCTCTTCCTGCGGGCCAACACGGCGCTCGACCGCCTGGCCCCCAAGCCGGCACCGGCGCCCGAGGCGCGCCGGGAAGCGGAGGACGAGTCGCGGGGGAAGTCCGGGGCGGCCGATGGATTCGGCGGGCACGAGCGCGCGGTCGCCGTCGCGCCGCCCGTACCGGCGCGGCGCACGGCGCCCCAGGGAGAGTTCGACTTCTTCGGCACGAAGGGCGCGGCCCCGGCCGCGCTGGAGTCCGTGCAGAACGAGGACCTCGCCGACGTGGTGGGCGAGGAGGCCCTCGCGGTCCACAAGGCGCAGGCCGAGGCCGAGTTCAAGGACGCGCCCGAGGGCGACGCGGCGCGGGGCGTGGGCCAGGTCATCGACCTGACCGCGCACGACGAGACGGAGCAGATCGACGTGGCGGGCCTGCGGACGGCGCTCCGCGCGTAGGCGTCTCGCTGACCGTGCGGGGCACCGGCTCGTCGGTCGTGAGTCGTCCGCGGGTTGTTCTGAGCTGGTCGCGCAGTTCCCCGCCCCTTGCGGGGGCCGGCCTCCGCCCCTTAGGGGGCCATCCAGCGGTCCGGGCGGGCCGATTTGCGGCCCGTGCGGGAGCGGTCCGCCTGGGAGTGAAGGAGTTCCGCCGCCTCGGCGAAGGGCCGCAGGCGGGCCGTCACCGTCTTGCCGGCCCCGGTGTCGACGCGTACATCGGCCACGCCCCTGAACCGCTCCCACGGCCCCTGCGACAGCCGTACGCTCTGCACCTTGGCGTGCGGCACCAGCGACAGGCGGCGCTTGAGCAGGCCGTGCCGCGCCGCGAACACCGTGTCCGTGACCGCGAGGCCGTAACCCTTCCACCACAGCGGCACGCACCACGCCGCCCGCGCGGGAGGCCGGGACAGCTCCGCGGGGTCCGGCACGCGCGTGCCCGGCAGGATCCGCCCGATGACCGCCTCGGCGTGCTCCCGCGGCGCCACCGGCACCAGCACGCCGCCCGCCGAACCCGCCACGTCCAGCTCCACCCGCACCCAGCCGCGCCGCCGCCACAGCAGCGGCTGCACGATGTGCACGGTCTGGACACGACCCGGCGGCACCGTCTCGTGCGCCTTGTCGAGCAGCCCGCGGTCGATGCGCAGACCGTCGGGGGACTCGCCCACCGTCCAGTCGTACTCCTTGACGAAGCGGCCGACACTGCCGGCGAACGCGCCGCCCAGGATCGGCAGCCCGGTGGCGAGGACTGTCCACAGGTTGTGGGTGACGAACCACAGGAAGGCCGGTACGACGGCCGCGGCGACGAGCATCGCCCAGGGGGCACCGGTCAGCATCAGGGAGAGGGCGAGCATGCGCGGCGGTACGTGCAGAAGGCCCCGCACCGGCGCCTCGCCGACCTCGCGGGCCCGCGCCGGGGTGAAACCGGCGGCCCGCGCGAGCAGTTCGGCCCGCAGTTCGGCGGCGTCGCGCTCGCCGAGATAGGCCAGCTCGTCCTTCGTGTCCGCCCCGACGACGTCCATCTTCAGCTTGGCGACCCCCGCGATGCGGGCGAGCAGCGGCCGCGTCACGTCGACGGCCTGGAGCCGGTCGAGCCGGATGTGGGCGGTGCGCCGGAAGAACAGCCCGGTCCGGATGCGCAGTTCGGTCTCGGTGACCGCGAAGTGGGTGAACCACCAGCTCAGGAAGCCGTACGCGGCGCCCCCGAGGACCACGGCCAGGCAGCCCAGCAGCAGTGTGGTGGCGGTCAGTTCGGTCAGGCGCTGCTGGGTGCCGTTCGGGTCGTGGACGGACCAGCCCACCAGGACCGCGAAGGGCGCCCAGGCGCGCCGCAGCGGCGTCACGGGATGCAGCCGCCGCTCGGTCACGGCCGCGGTCTCCACCGGCCCGCCGGCGTCCGGGGCGTCCCGTACGTCGTGCGGGGCCCCGCCGCCCTCGGCCGCCCCCTCGCCGCTCACAGCCCCGCCGATCGGGCCTCGCCCAGCTCCGTCAGACGGTCGCGCAGCCGCTCGGCCTCTTCGGGGAGCAGCCCGGGGATGCGGGCGTCGGTGGCGGCGGCGGCGGTGTGCAGCTGCACGCTCGCCAGGCCGAAGTGCCGCTCCACGGGCCCGGACGTCACCTCCACGAGCTGCATCCGCCCGTAGGGCACCACGGTCTCCTCGCGCCACAGCACGCCCCGGCTGATGAGCAGGTCGTCGTCGCGCTCGGCGTAGCGCCACGAGCGCCAGTTGCGCCCGAGCATCGGCCAGCCGCCCGCCACGACGGCGAGCGGCAGCAGCGCGCAGGCCGTCCACGCCGGGCCCGCGAAGAGGCAGAGGAGTACGCCGGTCGCCGCCGCGAGCGGCACCAGCCAGGCCACCAGCAGCAGCCGCCGCAGCTTCAGCAGGCCCCGCGGCAGCCCCGTCCACACCGGCTCGACCCGTGCCCCCGCCGGTCCAGCGGTCCCTGCCGTCCCCGTTTCCATGCCCCCAGCGTACGTACGCCCTCCGACAGCCGCGTAGGCCCGATGGCCGCGTCCGAGCGGGGAGCGCGTACGAGAGCGCGTACGAGAGACTGTGCGCATGAGTCCCACGGCGGAGACCACCACGCAGACCACGCTCGGCATCGGCGGCGCGGCCGAGAGCACCGACATGGTGCTCAACATCGGCCCCCAGCACCCGTCCACGCACGGCGTGCTCCGGCTGCGCCTCGTCCTGGACGGCGAGCGCATCCAGCACGCGGAGCCGGTGATCGGCTACATGCACCGCGGCGCGGAGAAGCTCTTCGAGGCCCGGGACTACCGGCAGATCGTGATGCTGGCCAACCGCCACGATTGGCTGTCGGCGTTCTCGAACGAGCTGGGCGTGGTGATGGCCGTCGAGCGGATGCTGGGCATGGAGGTCCCCGAGCGCGCGGTGTGGACGCGCACCCTGCTCGCGGAGCTGAACCGCGTGCTGAACCACCTGATGTTCCTCGGGTCCTACCCCCTGGAGTTGGGCGGCATCACCCCGGTGTTCCACGCGTTCCGCGAGCGCGAGGAGCTCCAGAACGTGATGGAGGAGATCTCGGGCGGCCGCATGCACTACATGTTCAACCGCGTGGGCGGCCTCAAGGAGGACCTGCCCGCCGGCTGGCCCTCCCGCGCGCGTGCGGCGGTCGCCTCGGTGCGTTCACGCATGGACGTCTACGACCGGCTCGTGCTCGGCAACGAGATCTTCCGGGGCCGCACGCGCGGCGTCGGTGTCCTGAGCGCCGAGGCGGTACACGCCTACGGAGTGAGCGGCCCCATCGCCCGCGCCTCCGGCGTCGACTTCGACCTGCGCCGCGACGAGCCCTACCTGGCCTACGGCGAACTCCAGGACACCCTGAAGGTCGTCACGCGTCAGGAGGGCGACTGCCTGGCCCGCTTCGAGTGCCTCCTGGAGCAGACCCACAACGCCCTCGACCTCGCCGACGCCTGCCTGGACCGGCTCGCCGAACTCCCGCAGGGCCCGATCAACCAGCGCCTGCCGAAGGTCCTGAAGGCCCCCGAGGGCCACACGTACGCGTGGACGGAGAACCCCCTCGGCATCAACGGCTACTACCTGGTCTCCAAGGGCGAGAAGACCCCCTACCGCCTGAAGCTGCGCTCGGCGTCGTACAACAACATCCAGGCGCTGGCCGAACTGCTGCCGGGGCAGCTCGTGGCGGACATGGTGGCGATCCTCGGGTCACTCTTCTTCGTGGTCGGCGACATCGACAAGTAGCGCCGCGCCGCCGGGCAGGGCGACCGGCTGGAGCAGCCACCCGAAGTCCCCGAGGCCGCCGGGCGCCGTCAGCTCGGCGGCCTGCCCCGCGCGCGACAGAGCGCGCACGTACGCCGCCGGGTCGGTGGAGGCCAGGGCGAGCGGGGGGCGGCCGCCGCTCACCCCGAGCGCGGCGAGCGCCGCCCGCTGCGTGAGCAGCTCGGCCCCGTCCAGGGCGCAGGCGTCCAGCGCCACATGGGCCGTGAGGTCACAGCTGCCGTCGGGCACGGGAGGCGTCTCGCGGCCCGCCCGGAAGCCCGTGAGCGTCCCGAAGGGCGGCCGGTTCCCCTTGGCGTGCGCGTAGTCGACGGCGACCGCGAGGCCGCGCGCCAAGGACGCCACGGCGGCCGCCCACGCCTCGTCCCGCGGGCGGCCGATCTCCGCGCGCAGGCCGGGCTCGTCCGCCAGCGGCCACCAGCGCGCCAGCCACGCCGCGTCCGGCCCGGCCACGGGCCCGCCCAGCGCCTCGGAACCGTCCTCGCGTACGAGGACCCGGCGCACTGTTCCGTCGGCGGCCACCTCGGCGACGTCCACGGGGACGTTGTCCAGCCACTCGTTGGCGAAGAGCAGGCCGCTCACGCCGGCCGGTGGCGTATCCCGCCAGGCGATGCGCGGATCGAGCCCCCGGGGGCGCTCCGCGCGCTCCACCGCGTACGCACGCACGCGTGCCGCCACGTCGGCGGGGAGCGCGGCGAGAACGCCCGCCGTCAACTCGCCGCGTCCGGCGCCCATGTCGACGAAGGCGACCTCCTCCGGATGGCCGAGCCGCCGGTCCACCCGGACCAGGAGGCGGGCCACCGCCGCCGCGTAGAGGGGCGTGGCGTGCACGGACGTGCGGAAGTGTCCGGCGGGCCCTTCGGGGCGGCGGTAGAAGCCCCGGGGGCCGTACAGGGCCGTTTCCGCGGCTTCGCGCCAGCCGCGCGGACCGCCCGCCGCGTCACCGTGCTCGTCATTCGTCACAGACCGCAGGCTAAGGGGGCCTCCACCTTGGGGAGTACACGTGCTCCACGCGGATCGCCCCTCCGGTTGACCCCGGGGCGCCGTGGGCCTGCCTACGCTGGGTTACGTGCAGCGCCTCTATGACTTTCTCCGCAGACACCCGACATGGGTCGACGCCTTCTGGGCCGTCGTCCTCCTCGGGGTCTCCGGTATCGGTCTGGTCTCCATGTCCGGTGTGGACGACGACCTGCCGGTCATCCCGGCGATCCCGCTCGTCCTCGGATACTCCCTGGTGATCGCGCTGCGCCGGAGGATGACCGGGCAGATGCTCGTGCTCGCCGCGGTCCTCGGTGCCGTCCAGCTCGTCATCGACCTGGAGATCATGCCGGCGAACTTCGCCATGCTGGTGGTCATCTACACCGCGGCCGCCGACGGGCCGCAGTGGGCCTCGCGGTTCGCCCTGGTGGGCGGCCTGTGCGCGGCCCCCCTGGCGTCGATGCGCTGGCCCGTGACGGGCACCTCCGTCCTCGGCAACGTCTTCTACACGATCTTCCAGATCGTCCCCTTCGCGCTCGCCTGGGTCCTCGGCGACTCCATCCGCACCCGCCGCGCGTACTTCGCCGAACTGGAGGAGCGCGCCGCCCGCCTGGAGAAGGAGCGCGAGGCCCAGTCGAAGGTCGCGGTGGCGGCGGAGCGGGCCCGCATCGCACGGGAGCTGCACGACGTCGTCGCGCACAACGTCTCGGTGATGGTCGTCCAGGCGGACGGCGCCGCCTACGTCATGGACGCCGCGCCCGACCAGGCCAAGAAGGCCCTGGAGACCATCTCGGGGACCGGCCGCCAGGCGCTGGCCGAGATGCGCCGCCTGCTCGGCGTGCTGCGTACAGGAGAGCCCGAGGAGGGCTCCGAGTACGTCCCGCAGCCCGACGTGGAGCAGCTCGACGAGCTGATCGAGCAGGTGCGCACGGCGGGCCTGCCCGTCGACTACAAGGTCGAGGGCACCCCGCGCCCGCTGCCCAGCGGCGTGGAGCTGACCGCGTACCGCATCGTGCAGGAGGCGCTCACGAACACCCGCAAGCACGGCGGCGAGAACGCCGGCGCGAGCGTGCGCCTCGTCTACTTCGACGACGGCCTCGGGCTGCTCGTCGAGGACGACGGCAAGGGCGCCCCCCACGAGCTGTACGAGGACGGCGGTGCCGACGGCCGCGGGCACGGGCTGATCGGCATGCGGGAGCGCGTCGGCATGGTCGGCGGCACCCTGGACGCCGGGCCGCGCCCGGGCGGCGGCTTCCGGATCAGCGCGCTGCTGCCCCTCAAACCGGCACACTGAACTCGATCATGTCCGGCGATGACACCTGTCACCGGTGCTTTTCCCCCGCATTGACCCTCGAAGGGACACCCCAAGATGTCGATCCGCGTCATGCTCGTCGACGACCAGGCGCTCTTGCGCACCGGGTTCCGGATGGTGCTCGCCGCGCAGCCGGACATGGAGGTGGTCGCCGAGGCGGGTGACGGGGTCGAGGCCCTCGAGGTGCTCCGCGCCACCAAGGTCGACGTGGTCCTCATGGATGTCCGCATGCCGAAGCTGGACGGCGTCGAGACGACCCGGCGCGTCTGCCAGGGCCCGAACCCGCCGAAGGTGCTGATCCTGACCACCTTCGACCTGGACGAGTACGCCTTCTCGGGGCTGAAGGCGGGCGCCTCCGGCTTCATGCTCAAGGACGTGCCCCCGGGGGACCTGCTCGCCGCGATCCGCGCCGTACACAGCGGTGACGCGGTGGTCGCGCCGTCCACCACGCGGCGCCTGCTCGACCGCTTCGCGCCGATGCTGCCGAACGCGGGCGGACAGCCGCAGCACAAGCAGCTGGAGCGCCTGACCAGCCGCGAGCGCGAGGTGATGGTGCTCGTCGCGCAGGGCCTGTCGAACGGCGAGATCGCGGCGCGGCTCGTGCTCTCGGAGGCCACGGTCAAGACGCACGTCGGCCGAATCCTGACCAAGCTCGAGCTGCGGGACCGGGTGCAGGTCGTCGTCCTCGCCTACGAGACGGGGCTCGTACGGGCCGGGGGCGGTTCCTGAAGCACGTCCCGAGGGCCCCGCGGCGGGGCTCTCGAAGCGCGTCCTAGCGCAGTACTCCCTCGATGAAGTCGCTGCCGAGACGGGACACCACGCTGATGTCCAGCTGATGCTGTACATAGCGCCCGCGGCGGCGCGTGGTGATCAGCTCGGCCTTCTTCAGGACGCTCAGGTGCCGGGATATCTCGGGCGCCGTCATGCCGTGCGCGTCGGCCAGCTCGCTCGTGGTGTACGCCCCGCGCGCGAGGTGGCGGCACAGGCGCATCCGCACCGGGTGGGCGAGCGCGGACATGCGGCGGGTCAGCTGCTCCACGGTGGGCGGGGCGGTGAGGCCCGGAGCGCTGACGGGGTACGTGATGGCGGCCTGCCAGCCCTTGCGGTGCAGCACCATCAGGTGCGGCCAGCCGAGGCTGGTCGGGACGAGCACCAGTCCGCCGGCGCCCGTGGTCGTGTGCCCCGTGGAGATCTTGTCGACGACGATGCGCCGGCCGATCTCGTCCAGGGAGACCGCCCCGGAGATCGCCTTGAGGGCCTCCGCAAGGCCTTTGCGGCGCAGCAGCTCGGTCTTGTGGCGGGCGTCCGCGGCCAGCTGGTGGCTCAGCCGGGCCCAGGTGTCGGCGAAGAACGCCTCGTCGCAGTCCTGCAGCAGCTGGCGCAGCCACGCGCGCACGGCGGGCGGCTCCTCCAGGAGCCGCCGGGTGAACCGCACCTGCTGCGGGCCGCGGGCGGCGGCCAGGTCCAGCGCGCGCCGCTGCACGGCCGGATCGGCCAGGATGTCGCGCTCCGGCTCCGCGTACGTCGACTGGCAGGTGAACTCCAGGGCGGCGTCCACGAACTGCTCGTCCGTCAGCTTGTCCAGCTGGTCGAGCTCCTCGGCGAGCGTGGCCCCGGGGAGCGCGCTCTGCCCGGGCAGGCCCGCGAAGGGCGCGAACACGTCCGAGAACGTCGAGCGCCACAGGAAGTCGGCCTCGCACAAGCGGTCCGCCAGGCAGGGGTCCAGGCGTGCCGAGACGGCCGTCGCCCAGCCCTGGAGGCCGGGGTGATGGCCCGGCTCGGACAGCGCGTGCAGCGCCATGCCCAGCTCCGCCAGGGGCGAGGGCACGACGTGGATCCGCTGGTGGGACAGCCCGCTGATGTCGATGCTCACGCTCATGGCCCCATGGTGCACCGCACCACCGACAGCGCCGCCGTCGATTGACGGGCACCGTCAATCGACGCGACGGGGGCGGCCCCGCGGGAGCAGGCTGAGGTCATCGCCGGAGCCGCCGAAGCCTCCGGACGACCACCACCTCCGCCGCCACCTCCGTATCCCGATCCCGCGCCGCTGGGACCCCGTGACCCTATGGCGCCCGAAAAGTACCCTTTATCCCGAGAGGCGATACGTCATGAGCGTCACCCAGCAGTACCTGCTCGACACCTACCGCGCCGCCCAGCACGGCGAGCGGACGCCGCCCGCCCCCGGCCGTCAGGACTGGCAGGCCGTCCGCGAAGTGCGCGACTACGGCCGCTTCCGTGCCGTCGTCGAGGAACGCCCCGCCCACGGCAGGGTCCGCGCCGCCCTGGCCCGCCTCCTGCACGGCGGCCGCCTCAGCGGGGGAGCCGTCGCACGAACTCCGCGACCGCTTCCTTGACGTCGGCCGCCGTCCACTCCAGGCCCTCCTCGGTCACGGTGACCTCCGTGACCGAAAGGCCGGGCGGCCCGTCCGCGAACCACCGGCCGAACAGGCAGGTCCCCGTCTCCTCGGCCTGCCCCACCGACGCCTCGTCCAGCACGTCGGCTGCGTACGGCAGCCAGACCTGGAACTCGTGGGTGTGCGGCGGGCGCGGGTGCACGCGCGACCAGGGAACCCCGGTGGCCGCGAATCCCTCGTGCAGCGCCTCGGCCACCACGCGCGCGTGAGCGACGTAATCGGGCAGCCGCGGCAGGACGCGCTCCAGGCCGAGCAGAGCGGACACGGCGGCCGGGAACTGCTGGAACAGCTGCCCTCCGTACCGGTGACGCCACACCCTCGCCTCCTCGACGAGCGTCCGCGGCCCGGCGAGCGCCGCCCCGCTCAGCCCCTCCAGAGACTTGTAGAACGACACGTACACACTGTCCGCGAGCCCCGCGATCTCCGTGAGCGGGCGGTCGAAGTGCCGCGTGCACTCCCACAGCCGGGCGCCGTCGATGTGCACGACCGCGTCCCGTTCCCGCGCCGCCTCCACGACGGCTTCGAGCTGCTCCCACGTCGGCAGGACGAAGCCCGCCTCCCTGAGCGGCAGTTCGAGCATCAGCGCCCCGAAGGGCTCCGGAAAGTCCCGCACCTCACCGGCCGTGGGCAGGCGCGGCTCACGCGTCGGGTGCACCGGGCGCAGACCACTGACCGCGCTGAAGGCGCCGCCTTCGTGCAGCTCGGGGTGCGCCTTGGGGTGCAGCGCCACGGTCGCGTTCCCCGTGCGCCCCGCCCAGCAGCGCAGGGCCACCTGCTGGGCCATCGTGCCGGTCGGGAAGAAGGCGGCCGCTTCCTTGCCCAGCAGCCGCGCGACCTCCTCCTCCAAGGCGGCGACGACGCCGTCTCCGTAGACGTCGACGGGCTCGTCCGCGCCGACGACCTCGGGGGCCGCCGCCGCGAGCGCCGCGAGGCGTTCGACGAGCGGGAGGTGCAGGGGGGAGCGGTGCAGGATCCGGGTGGCGCCCCGGGCGGCCGCCACCCGTCTGGCCCGGGGGTCCGGCTCCTGGCCCGGCGGCGTGGCCGGCTCCTCGGGGTGCGTCTGGTCCGTGTCATCGACAGTCATCCCCCGAGCATGGCCCGCCCACCCCCGCCAGTCATATGAATAACCACAGCCTGTGGACAGCGCAGGACGCGGCGGAGGCCGATCGCGTTAGCATGACGAGAAATCGTCCGGTACCCCGAGCGGACTGGAACGGAAGGCGTCATCGCGTGAACGCATCGCATCAGCCGGACCCGCGGGAGCGCCCCGCGAGGCTCACGGTGGGAGTCGTGGGAGCGGGCCGTGTCGGCCCCGCGCTCGCCGCGTCGCTCCAGCTCGCCGGGCACCGCCCGGTGGCCGTGTCCGGGGTGTCCGACACCTCGGTGCGCCGGGCCGCAGCCCTGCTGCCCGACGTCCCCCTCGTCCCCCCGGCCGACGTGCTGGAGCGCGCCGACCTGGTACTCCTGACCGTGCCCGACGACGCCCTGCCGGGCCTGGTCGAAGGCCTCGCGGAGACCGGCGCGGTGCGCCCAGGCCAGCTCCTCGTGCACACCTCCGGGCGCTACGGCACCAAGGTCCTCGAACCCGCCCTGCGGGCCGGCGCCCTGCCGCTCGCGCTGCACCCCGCCATGACGTTCACCGGCACCCCCGTCGACGTCCAACGCCTGGCCGGGTGCGTCTTCGGCGTGACCGCGCCCGAGGAGCTGCGGCTCGCCGCGGAAGCGCTGGTCATCGAGATGGGCGGCGAGCCCGAGTGGATCGCCGAGGAGATGCGCCCGCTCTACCACGCGGCACTCGCCCTCGGCGCGAACCACCTGGTCACCCTGGTCGCCGAGGCCATGGACCTGCTCCGCGCCGCGGGTGTGGCCGCCCCCGACCGGATGCTCGGCCCCCTGCTCGGCGCGGCCCTCGACAACGCCCTGCGCTCGGGCGACGCGGCCCTCACCGGCCCCGTCGCGCGCGGCGACGCGGGCACCGTCGCCGCCCATGTCGCCGAGCTGCGCGAGCACGCCCCGCAGACCGTCCCCGGCTATCTCGCGATGGCCCGCGCCACCGCCGACCGCGCCCTCGCCCACGGCCTGCTCAAGCCGGAGCTGGCCGAAGACCTCCTCGGCGTCCTGTCCGGCGGGGTCCCCGGCGCGGGCGGCGCCGGCGGAACCGGCGGAACCGAAGGAGGAAGCAGCCGATGACCACCACCCTCCTGCACACCGCCGAACCGCTGCGCACGCGCGTGCGTGAAGGCCGCCGGGCCGTCGTCATGACCATGGGTGCCCTGCACGAGGGGCACGCCTCGCTGATCCGCGCCGCGCGCCGCATCGCGGGCCCCGACGGCGAGGTCGTCGTCACGGTGTTCGTGAACCCCTTGCAGTTCGGGGCGGGCGAGGACCTGGACCGCTACCCCCGCACCCTCGACGCCGACCTCAAGATCGCCGAGCAGGCCGGCGCGGACACCGTGTTCGCCCCCGGCGTGGACGAGGTCTACCCCGGCGGCGAACCCCAGGTGCGGGTGAGCGCGGGCCCCATGGGGACGGTCCTCGAAGGAGCCACCCGCCCCGGCCACTTCGACGGCATGCTCACCGTCGTCGCCAAGCTGCTGCACCTCACCCGGCCCGATGTGGCGCTGTTCGGCCAGAAGGACGCCCAGCAGCTCGCCCTCATCCGCCGCATGGTCCGCGACCTGAACTTCCCCGTGGAGATCGTCGGCGTCCCCACCGTCCGCGAGGACGACGGCCTGGCCCTCTCCAGCCGCAACCGCTACCTCTCCCCGGACGAGCGGCACACCGCCCTCGCCCTCTCCCAGGCCCTCTTCGCGGGCCGCGACCGGCATGCCGCGCAGGAGGCGCTGCGCGCGCGTGCCGCCGGCGAGCCCGCCACCCAGGCGCGCGCCGCCGCCCTCAGTGCGATCGGCGAGTCCCGCGCCGCGGCCGACGCCCACGCCGTCGCCCAGTGCGCGGCACCCTCCGCGTCCGGCGGGCCCGCCGTCGTCGTCGCCGCGGCCCGGCAGCTCCTCGACGAGGCCGCCCGCCTGCGCCCCCCGCTGCAGCTCGACTACGTGGCGCTGGTGGACCCGGCCGACTTCACCGAGGTCCGCCCCGGCCACACCGGGGAGGCCATCCTCGCGGTGGCCGCCAAGGTCGGCTCCACGAGGCTGATCGACAACATCCCGCTGACCTTCGGAGCCGCCGTATGACTGCCACCGGAATACGGCTGCACGCTCCCGCCCCCGGCTGGTCCCTGGACGCGGACGTCGTCGTCGTCGGCTCCGGGGTCGCCGGCCTGACCGCGGCGCTGCGCGCCGCCGCCGCCGGCCTGCGGACGGTCGTGGTCACCAAGGCCCGCCTGGACGACGGCTCCACCCGCTGGGCCCAGGGCGGCATCGCCGCGGCCCTCGGCGAGGGCGACACCCCCGAACAGCACCAGGAGGACACCCTCGTGGCGGGCGCCGGCCTGTGCGACGAGGAGGCGGTGCGCACCCTCGTCACCGAGGGGCCCGACGCCGTGCGCCGCCTGATCGAGACCGGCGCCCACTTCGACACCGGCCCAGAAGGCGCCATCGAGCTGACCCGCGAGGGCGGCCACCACCGCCGCCGCATCGCGCACGCCGGGGGCGACGCGACCGGCGCGGAGATCTCCCGCGCCCTCGTCGAGGCCGTCCGCGCACGGGGCATCCCGACCGTCGAGAACGCCCTGGTCCTCGACCTGCTCACCGACGCCGACGGCCGCACCGCCGGCGTCTCCCTGCACGTCATGGGGGAGGGCCAGCACGACGGCGTGGGCGCCGTCCACGCCCCCGCCGTGGTCCTCGCGACCGGTGGCATGGGCCAGGTCTTTTCGGCGACCACCAACCCGTCGGTGTCCACGGGTGACGGCGTCGCGCTCGCCCTGCGCGCGGGCGCCGAGGTCTCCGACCTCGAATTCGTGCAGTTCCACCCCACCGTGCTCTTCCTCGGCGCGGACGCCGAGGGCCAGCAGCCGCTGGTCTCCGAAGCCGTGCGGGGCGAGGGAGCGCACCTCGTGGACGCCGACGGCGTGCGCTTCATGGTCGGACAGCACGAACTGGCCGAGCTGGCGCCCCGCGACATCGTCGCCAAGGGCATCACGCGCCGCATGCAGGAACAGGGCGCCGAACACATGTACCTCGACGGGCGGCACTTCGGCGCCGACATGTGGGCCCACCGCTTCCCGACGATCCTCGCCGCCTGCCGCGCCCACGGCATCGACCCGGTCACCGAGCCGATCCCGGTCGCCCCGGCGGCGCACTACGCCTCCGGAGGCGTCCGCACCGACCTCCACGGCCGCACCACCGTCGCCGGCCTGTACGCCTGCGGGGAGGTCGCCTGCACCGGCGTGCACGGCGCGAACCGCCTCGCCTCCAACTCCCTCCTCGAAGGCCTCGTCTACGCCGAGCGCATCGTCGCCGACATCACGGCCCAGCACGCGCGGAACACCCTCCACGCGCGCGTGCCGCAGCCCGTCGCCCAGCCGGAGACGCCCTCCCACCCCCTGCTGCCGCCCGAGGCCCGCTTCACCATCCAGCGCGTCATGACCGAGGGCGCCGGCGTGCTCCGCTCCGCCGAATCGCTCAGCGAAGCCGCGGCCCGCCTCGCCCGCATTCACGCCGAGGCGGCGGGCGCCCTCGCCGTGGACGGCAAGACCGCCGAGCCCGGCGTCGACACCTGGGAGACCACCAACCTCCTGTGCGTGGCCCGGGTCCTGGTGGCCGCCGCCCAGCGCCGCGAGGAGACCCGGGGCTGCCACTGGCGCGAGGACCACGCCGACCGCGACGACGCCGCCTGGCGGCGCCACATCGTCGTGCGCCTGAACCCGGACAGGACCCTGGCCGCCCACACCACCCGCACCGCCGACTTCCCTCCCACCCGCCCCAGTCCCCAGGAGCAGTGACCGTGAGCACCCCCGACGACCTCCACCTCGCCGCCCCCTCAGCCGCAGGCGGTGGCTGCGGCGACGCCTGCGGCTGCGGCGGGGACAACACCTTCGACCCCCTGGAGTGCGGTCTCGACCCCGCTCTCGCCCGCCTCCTGGCCGAGGCGGGCCTCGACCCCCTCCAGGTCGAGGACATCGCGCACATGGCCATCGAGGAGGACCTGGCGGGCGGCGTGGACGTCACCACGGTCGCCACCATCCCCGAGGACGCCGTCGCCACCGCCGACTTCACCGCCCGCGAGGCGGGCACCGTGGCGGGCCTGCGCATCGCCGAGGCCGTCATGTCCGTGGTGTGCGAGGAGGAGTTCGAGGTCGAGCGGCACGTCGAGGACGGCGACCGCGTCGAGGCGGGCGACACGCTGCTGAGCATCACCACCCGCACCCGCGACCTGCTCACCGCCGAGCGCAGCGCACTGAACATCCTGTGCCGCCTCTCCGGCATCGCGACGGCCACGCGCGCGTGGACGGACGCCCTGGACGGCACCAAGGCGAAGGTCCGCGACACCCGCAAGACGACGCCCGGGTACCGCGCCCTGGAGAAGTACGCGGTGCGCATGGGCGGCGGCGTCAACCACCGCATGTCGCTCTCCGACGCGGCCCTGGTCAAGGACAACCACGTGGTCGCCGCGGGCGGCGTCGCACAGGCCTTCGCGGCCGTGCGCGAGCGCTTCCCGGACGTGCCGATCGAGGTCGAGGTCGACACCCTCCACCAGCTGCGCGAGGTCGTGGACGCGGGCGCCGACCTGATCCTCCTGGACAACTTCACCCCGGGCGAGACCGCGGAGGCCGTGGCCCTCGTGGACGGCCGCGCGTTCCTGGAGTCCTCGGGCCGCCTCACCCTGGACAACGCCCGCGCGTACGCGCAGACGGGCGTCGACTACCTCGCGGTGGGCGCGCTGACCCACTCCTCCCCGATCCTGGACGTCGGCCTCGACCTGCGGGAAGCGGTGCGCGACTGATGCTGCTGACGATCGACGTAGGCAACACCCACACCGTCCTCGGCCTCTTCGACGGCGAGGACATCGTCGAGCACTGGCGCATCTCCACCGACGCGCGCCGCACGGCCGACGAGCTGGCCGTCCTGCTCAACGGCCTGATGGGCATGCACCCGCTGCTCGGCGAGGAGCTGGGCGACGGCATCGACGGCATCGCGATCTGCTCGACGGTCCCCTCGGTCCTGCACGAGCTGCGCGAAGTCACCCGCCGCTACTACGGAGACGTCCCCGCCGTCCTGGTCGAGCCCGGCATCAAAACCGGCGTCCCGATCTTGATGGACAACCCCAAGGAGGTCGGCGCCGACCGCATCATCAACGCGGTGGCGGCGGTGGAGCTCTACGGAGGACCGGCCATCGTCGTCGACTTCGGCACGGCCACCACCTTCGACGCGGTCTCCGCACGCGGGGAGTACGCCGGTGGCGTCATCGCCCCCGGCATCGAGATCTCCGTGGAGGCGCTCGGCGTACGCGGCGCACAGCTCCGCAAGATCGAGCTGGCCCGGCCGCGCAGCGTCATCGGCAAGAACACCGTGGAGGCCATGCAGGCCGGCATCCTGTACGGCTTCGCGGGCCAGGTCGACGGCGTCGTGAACCGCATGGCGCGGGAGCTGGCGGGCGCGGGCGGCGACCCCGACGACGTGACGGTGATCGCGACGGGCGGCCTCGCGCCGATGGTCCTCGGCGAGGCGGCGGTCATCGACGAACACGAACCGTGGCTGACCCTGATAGGGCTCCGCCTGGTCTACGAACGAAACATCTCCCGCACCTGACCACCCTCAGGGGACCGAACGCGGCGATACGGACGAATGGCCGCCTGTTCCTCGCAGAACCAACCCGGCAAGACGGACGAATGGCCGCCTGTTCCTCGCAGAACCAACCCGGCGAGACGGGCGGGGTGGGTGGGCAAAATTCCGCCGCGAAGCGGCGGGCCACCCCCACCGCCCAGGCGCCCCCGCCAGAAGACGCGCCGGACTTCATTGGCGTTAACCCGATTTTGTCCGTTTAGCGCGTATTGTCAATTCATGCCCACGCCATACGGATCCCGTGGCGGCATGGCCTTCAGCGCGGAGGAGCTGCGTGTGCTCCGCCGCGCTCTGGCCCTTGCCCTCCACCCCAGCCCGCACCGCAGCCCCGCCCGTGACGAGGACGTCCAGGACTGTCTCCGCCTCGCGGAGTCGGTGGACGAGGCCGTGCGGGAGGGCGCCAGGCTCCGCGCCTTCCTGATGGCCGATCTCGCCCGCTACCGGGCCTCCCTGCCCGGCACCGCGTCCGGCTATCTCGCCCTCCTCGAAGACGTGCTCGGTGCCGGCTACCAACCGGGTCCCGACGACCTCGCCGCCCTGCGCGCCCTGCGCGGCAACGCCCTCGCGGCCACCCTGCTCGACCGCTGCCGGGTGCTGGCCGAGCGGGCCCTGCGCGCCCGCCTCGCGGGCCGCTCCGTCCCGTCCCCGACCCGCACCCCCCTGCCCGCCGCCATGGCCGCGACCACCGCCACGGCCACGGTCCCCGCGTCCCGCACCCACCTGCTCGCCCTGCCGGGCGGCCGCACCTCCGCGGACCAGGAACGCCCCCGGCCGGTCCCCACCCCGGCCGAGGTCTTCCCGCCCAAGCGCCGCCCGGCGCCCTCGCCGGCCCCCACGGCCCCCGCCCCGCCCCCGCCTCCCGCGTCCCCCGCACCGGCGGACCCCCCGCACCAGCTCGCCGCGGGCTAGCTACTCTGGGGGGCATGGACTACGTTTCCGCGCTCGTGCCCCCCGTAGTGATGGCCGTGTTCTTCGGCGGTCTCATCGTGACGATCGTGAAGACCCAGGGCGGTGCCAACAAGGCCAAGGAGGACGCGGCCGCGGACGCCGCGATCTCCCGCGCCGAAGCGCTCCGCCAGAGCCCCGACACGAGCAGCGCCTGAGGCCCGTTCCGGCCGGCCCAGGCCCCCCGCAGGGCGTACGACTCACGGATCCCCCGAGTCGTACGCCCTTTTTGCTGGGCAACATCCCGTAATGTCCCGTAATCGGGGACGTCTCCCACTATTGTTCAGCTGTGCCTCGTCCATTGGGAGAACTCGAAGACGCCGTCATGACACGGGTGTGGAAGTGGAACCGCCCCGTGACCGTTCGAGAAGTCCTGGAAGACCTTCAGCAGGAACGGTCCATCGCGTACACGACCGTGATGACCGTTTTGGACAATCTCCATCAGAAGGGCTGGGTGCGTCGCGAAGCGGAAGGCCGCGCCTATCGATATGAGGCGGTCTCCACCCGTGCCGCCTACGCGGCCGCACTGATGAACGAAGCCTGGTCGCGCAGCGACAACCCCGCCGCCGCTCTCGTCGCCTTCTTCGGCATGATGTCGTCGGAACAGCGGGAAGCCCTGACCGACGCCATGCGTATCGTCCAGGGCCCGGAGAACCCCGGCGCCGCGGAGCGCGCCGCAGAGCGGTAGCGTCCGCGTCATGGCAGCAGAGGTCCCCGAACTCAGCGAACTCAGCGCAAAAGCGGTTTCCGTCCGCCGGGCGCGCACCTCCGATGTGCCGGCCGTGCGTCGGCTCCTGGACTCCTACGTCCGCGAGCGCATCCTCCTGGACAAAGCGACGGTGACGCTTTACGAGGACATCCAGGAGTTCTGGGTGGCGGAACGCGACGACAACGCCGAGTTGGTCGGCTGCGGCGCCCTGCACGTGATGTGGGAAGACCTCGCGGAAGTCCGCACCCTCGCGGTGAATCCGGCGATGAAGGGGGCCGGGGTGGGGCATCAGCTGCTCGGGAAGTTGCTGCAGACCGCCCGGTGGCTCGGCGTGCGCAAGGTTTTCTGTCTCACCTTCGAAGTCCCCTTCTTCGCCAAGCACGGCTTCGTGGAGATCGGCGAGACTCCGGTCGACGGAGATGTCTACAGCGAGCTGCTGCGTTCCTATGACGAGGGCGTCGCAGAGTTCCTCGGCCTCGAACGAGTGAAACCGAACACCTTGGGCAACAGTCGGATGCTTCTGCATCTGTGATCGCCTCTGTGGTATTCCGATCCGACCGGCTGCCCCGGTGGCCTATGTCCGAAACGCGCATGTTTCCGGGCTTCCTCGGCCCCCTGGTCTCTGCCAGGGGTTTGTGTTTTCCCGGCAAAAGCGGTTTGCTTTCCGACGTACTGCAGTACTGCATATAACAGGGGCCGGTGAATCGGCGGCGACGCCGTGCGGGCCGGCCTCAAAGTTATCGATGAAAGGAAATCCGGTGGCACAGAAGGTTCAGGTCCTTCTTGTCGATGACCTCGACGGTGGCGAGGCGGACGAGACCGTGACGTTTGCGTTGGACGGCAAGTCCTACGAGATCGACCTCACCACGGCCAACGCGGACAAGCTCCGTGGCGCCCTGGAGGACTTCGTCAAGGCCGGTCGGCGTACCGGCGGCCGGAGTTCGGGTGGCCGCGGCAAGGCCCGCGCGTCGGCGGCGAGCGGTGGTCAGGACACCGCCGCGATCCGCGCCTGGGCGAAGGAGAACGGTTTCGAGGTCAACGACCGCGGCCGTGTTCCCGCCTCGATCCGTGAGGCCTACGAGAAGGCCAACGGCTGACGGCTGCGACGACGCAGCCGGAACCGGTGGCACTGTGTCGCCGCCGTGTCCACGAGCCGTACGAGATCGGAGCCCACGGCGGGGTCGCTGTGGTGCGCGGTCCCGCCTCCTCCCATCGAAGGCAGGGACACGAGTGCCGGCAGCGTCGGCTCCACCTCGCACCCGGGTTCCGGGGGTCGCAGCCACACGGCGGCCCCCCGTGAGCCGGACCACCCCGGAGGCGTGGGCGCGTCGATCCGTCCGCCCGCCCCGACGGCGGTGAGGCCGAGGGGGATGTCCCCCCACTCCAGCCAGTCGAGCAGCCCCGGCAGCTCGTCGGCGCTCCCCGCGCCCACCAGCAGCCGCATCGTTTCCCCGCACAGCGCCACGGGCGCCTTCGGCCCGAGGTGGCGCAGCGCCGCGAAGCCCGCCTCCGCGGGCAGTTCGAGGACGTCGAAGCGCAGCCCCGTCACCAGACGCACCGGGCCGGGGCCGGGCACGGTCGCCCAGCCGAGTCCGTTCTCGTACCACTGCCGCACCGGGTCGTGTCGCTCGACCGGCGTCCGGGGCTGAGGAACTGTGGGGGCCATGTCCCAGCAACAGTCCGAAGGCCTTCCGGGTTACGCAGGGTGGCCGTCCGAACGCGGTCGGTGGCGGGGGGTGGGGCGCAAGAGCGCACTCGGCGGCGCAAGGGTGTTCGCCCGTAGCGGAGGGAATGGGGGTGCGCCGCATGGACTGCCGGGCTTTACGGGTAAGACATCCCTAGTGGGGAGGGGCGACACGCGGTTCGGGGCGTCTCACGTTCGCCATCGGCGTACTGATGGTGGGGGTAACTGCCTGGCCTGCGGGAACATCGTCTCGCACCATCGGGTTGGAGCAATTGTCGGCGTTCGCGGTCAGGAGATCCCCCGAGATGGGGGCCGGGTGTCGGCAGTTGGAATGAGCGGTCCCCGCTTGCGGGACTAAGCTGCGGAAGGACAGGGAGGGGACCGACCCCTTACTGCCTGACCGCTCTGAGGAGCGATTAACGATGTTCGAGAGGTTCACCGACCGCGCGCGGCGGGTTGTCGTCCTGGCTCAGGAAGAAGCCCGGATGCTCAACCACAACTACATCGGCACCGAGCACATCCTCCTGGGCTTGATCCACGAGGGCGAGGGTGTCGCCGCTAAGGCCCTGGAGAGCCTCGGGATTTCGCTCGAGGCGGTCCGCCAGCAGGTGGAGGAGATCATCGGGCAGGGCCAGCAGGCCCCGTCCGGGCACATCCCCTTCACCCCCCGTGCCAAGAAGGTCCTGGAGCTTTCGCTCCGCGAGGCCCTTCAGCTGGGCCATAACTACATCGGCACGGAGCACATCCTGCTCGGCCTGATCCGCGAGGGCGAGGGCGTCGCCGCCCAGGTCCTGGTCAAGCTGGGCGCCGATCTCAACCGGGTGCGGCAGCAGGTCATCCAGCTGCTCTCCGGTTACCAGGGCAAGGAGACCGCCACCGCCGGCGGTCCTGCCGAGGGCACGCCCTCCACGTCCCTGGTGCTCGACCAGTTCGGCCGGAACCTGACGCAGGCCGCCCGTGAGTCCAAGCTCGACCCGGTCATCGGGCGCGAGAAGGAGATCGAGCGGGTCATGCAGGTGCTGTCCCGCCGCACGAAGAACAACCCGGTCCTGATCGGTGAGCCCGGCGTCGGCAAGACCGCCGTCGTCGAGGGCCTCGCGCAGGCCATCGTCAAGGGCGAGGTGCCCGAGACCCTCAAGGACAAGCACCTCTACACCCTCGACCTCGGCGCGCTGGTCGCCGGTTCCCGCTACCGCGGTGACTTCGAGGAGCGCCTGAAGAAGGTCCTCAAGGAGATCCGCACCCGCGGCGACATCATCCTGTTCATCGATGAGCTGCACACGCTGGTCGGTGCGGGTGCCGCCGAGGGCGCCATCGACGCCGCTTCGATCCTGAAGCCGATGCTGGCCCGCGGTGAGCTCCAGACCATCGGTGCCACCACGCTCGACGAGTACCGCAAGCACCTGGAGAAGGACGCCGCGCTGGAGCGCCGCTTCCAGCCCATCCAGGTCGCGGAGCCGTCGCTGCCGCACACCATCGAGATCCTCAAGGGTCTGCGCGACCGGTACGAGGCGCACCACCGCGTGTCGATCACCGACGAGGCGCTCGTCCAGGCCGCCACCCTGGCCGACCGGTACATCTCGGACCGCTTCCTGCCGGACAAGGCGATCGACCTGATCGACGAGGCCGGTTCCCGGATGCGCATCCGCCGGATGACCGCGCCGCCGGACCTCCGCGAGTTCGACGAGAAGATCGCGGGCGTCCGTCGCGACAAGGAGTCGGCCATCGACTCCCAGGACTTCGAGAAGGCAGCCTCCCTGCGCGACAAGGAGAAGCAGCTGCTCGCCGCGAAGGCCAAGCGCGAGAAGGAGTGGAAGGCCGGCGACATGGACGTCGTCGCCGAGGTCGACGGCGAGCTGATCGCCGAGGTCCTCGCGACCGCCACCGGCATCCCGGTCTTCAAGCTCACGGAGGAGGAGTCCTCCCGTCTGCTGCGCATGGAGGACGAGCTCCACAAGCGCGTCATCGGCCAGACGGACGCCGTCAAGGCGCTCTCGAAGGCGATCCGGCGTACGCGTGCGGGTCTGAAGGACCCGAAGCGTCCCGGCGGTTCGTTCATCTTCGCCGGCCCGTCCGGTGTCGGTAAGACCGAGCTGTCCAAGGCGCTCGCCGAGTTCCTCTTCGGCGACGAGGACGCGCTGATCTCCCTCGACATGTCGGAGTTCAGCGAGAAGCACACGGTCTCGCGGCTCTTCGGTTCGCCCCCCGGTTACGTGGGTTACGAAGAGGGCGGTCAGCTGACCGAGAAGGTCCGCCGCAAGCCGTTCTCCGTCGTCCTTTTCGATGAGGTCGAAAAGGCCCACCCGGACATCTTCAACTCGCTCCTGCAGATCCTGGAGGACGGTCGCCTGACCGACTCCCAGGGCCGCGTCGTGGACTTCAAGAACACGGTCATCATCATGACGACCAACCTTGGAACCCGTGACATCTCCAAGGGCTTCAACCTGGGCTTCGCCGCCCAGGGCGACACGAAGTCCAACTACGAGCGCATGAAGAACAAGGTCAGCGACGAGCTGAAGCAGCACTTCCGCCCGGAGTTCCTGAACCGCGTGGACGACGTCGTCGTCTTCCCGCAGCTCAGCCAGGGCGACATCCTCCAGATCGTCGACCTGATGATCACCAAGGTGGACGAGCGCCTGAAGGACCGGGACATGGGCCTGGAGCTCTCCCAGTCCGCGAAGGAACTGCTCGCGAAGAAGGGCTACGACCCGGTGCTCGGCGCGCGTCCGCTGCGGCGCACGATCCAGCGCGAGGTCGAGGACACCCTCTCCGAGAAGATCCTCTTCGGCGAGCTGCGCCCCGGCCACATCGTGGTCGTCGGCACGGAGGGCGAGGGCGAGACCAAGACCTTCACCTTCCGCGGCGAGGAGAAGGCGGCACTGCCCGACGTGCCGCCGATCGAGTCGGCCGCCGGTGGCGGCACGGGCCCGAACCTGAGCAAGGAGGCGTAGCCCTCCCAGGGTGCGCTGACAGGGGCTGCCCCGGACCGTTTCGTACGGTTCCGGGGCAGTCCCTTTTCTCGTGCCCCGTGTGGCGGGGGAGGGGGGCGCTCAGAGTTTGGACGGCTCCCACACCTGTACGTCGATGTGGTCGGGCAGGGCGGAGACGTCGAGGTGCCGCCTCGGCTCTCCCGCCGTCCCCCTGTCGGTGGGAGGCTCCACGTGGAGGAGCTGGAGTCCCGGCATCAAGGTGGCGATGCGGGCCATCGCCGCCTCCCGGTCGCCGTCGGGGGAGAGCCAGAGCTCGGTGAGGCGCGGCAGGCTCAGCCCCTCGGGCGCGTACGCGAGGCCGCGGGAGCCGCAGCCCAGCCGGGCGAGCCGGGGCAGGCGGGCGAGTATCTCCCAGTCGGCGGCCGAGTCCGGACCGCTCTCCCCGAAGGTGACGCGCTCAAGGAGCGGCCAGCGGGGCAGCAGCTCCAGGTCCCGCACGGAGGAGCGGGAGCCCGTGAGCCCGACGAACGTCAACGGGGCCTCGGCCGGGAACAGGGTGAGGCTCCAGGGCTCGTCGGTGTCGCCGACGCTGAAGACATTCAGCCCGTCCAGGCCGTGCAGGGCGGCCAGGGCCTCGGGCGTGAGGTGGGCCGGGGAGTAGGAGAGCAGCAGGAAGGCCGGCTCGCAGGCGACGAGGAAGCGGGAGGCGACCTCGGGGGAGACGCCGACCCGCATGTCGAGCCGCCTCGGAAACAGCCCCAGCCGCTCCAGCTCCGCGATCTGTACGTCGTCCCGGAGCGTGAAGTGCAGGGCGGTGGCGTCGAGATGGGCGATGACCTGGTCCGCGTACGCGCGGCAGTCGAAGCGGTGCCACCCCCACATCAGCTGGCTGCGGACCATGAGGTCGGGGTGGCGGGCGAAGCGGGCCAGGAAGGGGATGGCCGCGTCGGAGCGCACGTGGGTCGCGGTGACCGTCACCAGGCGGGCCTCCTCGGCGGTCAGCGAGTCCGGGCCCGGCAGCAGGTCGAGGACCATGGGGCCGACCTGTGCGAGGGCGCGGGCGTCGTCGGCGTCCCGCGGCGGGATGAGCCCGGCGGTCCTGTGCTCCACCTCCTCCCGTACCGCCGGGGCCAGTTCCGCCGCGTGTTCGAGGCAGGCCGCGGCGAGGAGGTGGACGCGCTTGCGGGAACGCTCGTCGGTGTGGGCGTCGCCGTGGGCCAGCAGGTCCCGCAGGATCTCCGCCCGTTCGCGGGGGCGGGCCTGGGCCACCGCCATGCGGATGACGTCCTCCCACTGGTCGTCCGCCGCGTGCCGGGCGAGGACGCCGAAGTCGCCCTCGTCGACGGCGGCGCGGGCGCCGAGGAAGTCCTGGAAGGTGCGGTGGACGAAGTCGACGGTGTCGGGGCCCGGTTCGCGCAGCAGGCCACTGCGGTGCAGGAAGTGCGTGTAGACGGCGTGGGCGTCGCCGAGTGCGGCCAGCTCCGGTACGGCCGGCAGTGCGTCCGCGATGATCGTCTCCGCCCGCGAACGGTCCAGAACCGTGCGGCCGTTGCGGATCAGCCAGTACGCGAGGCGCTGGAGCAGCTGGAGCTGAGGTTCCTCGCGCAACTCGGGGACGGTCATGTGGCGTTCGCGGTCCCTGCGGACCAGGAGCATGGAGAGGGCGGCCGCGTAGAGGTCCTTGCGGCCCAGCGGCAGGAAACCCCTGCGGTCGCGGTGCAGGGCGCAGATCAGGCCGCACATCAGGGGGTTGGTGGCCAGGCGGCCCAGGTCCGGCTTCGACTTCACCGCCGCGAGGAGCTGACTCTCGTACGCGGTGAGGGCCGCGTCCTCGTCGGGCGCGCCCGTGGCCGCCGCGGCGTGCCAGCGTTCGATGAAGGCGCTCACCTCCTTCTCGTTCATCGCGGAGAGCGTCAGCTCCGTGAAGCCCTCTTCCGCCAGCCAGTCGGCCCGTACGGCCGCCGGGCGTGAGGTCACCAGCCAGCGGTTGCCGGGGTAGGCGTCGAGGAGATCGGTGAGCCACGCGCGCGTGGCGGCGCGTTCGGCCTCCGGGATCTCGTCGATGCCGTCGATCAGGACCAGAGCGCGACCCGCCGCCAGAACGCGCGCCTCCCAGCCCGCGGGCTGGGTGCCGGCGAGCGGGCAGCCTACGGAGGCGAGGAAGTCCGCGGGGGCGGGCAGGCGCTCTCCGTGGCGGGTCAGGGTGCGCAGGGGCAGGACGTAGGGGACGCGGTCGTAGAGGTACGTCATGGGGCCCTCGGCCAGGTCCTGGCGGGCGGCGCTGACCGCGAGCCACTGCACGAGGGTCGTCTTGCCGGAACCGGCCTCGCCGCGCAGCAGGACGCGGTCGTGGGCGGCGAGGGCCTGGTCGGCGGGGCGGGCGGCGTGGATCTCCTTCAGGGCCTCAACCCAGTTCTCCCCGGGGCGCAAGACGACGTCGGCGGTGCCTGAGGGCGCGGTCGCCTCCAACGACATGTAGGCCGCGTCCAGCGGCCACTTGCCCGGGGTGTCCGTCAGGTCGATCCCGAAGATCGTCAGCTTGCCGTGCTTCCTCGCCACGTACGCGAGGTAGCGCTCTTCGAAGGCGGTGTCCTGTGCCCCGGGGAGCGGGCTGCGGGCGATCAGCGCGTCGGCCTTCGCGATGAGTTCGTCCTGGCTCCGCCGCTGGGCGACCAGCGTGGCCGCCACGAAGGTGGAGCGCTGTGTGAAGAACTGGAGGATGTGCAGGCAGGCCCACTCGGTGACCGAGTCGAGGTAGCGGGCGGCGTCCTCGGACAGCCAGGCGTCGGCGTCCCGCGCCGCGCGCAGGAGCAGGCGGGCCAGCTTCTGGTGGCCGAGGCCGACCGCCTGGACGTCGTCCATGTCGAGGTCGCCGAGGGCCAGGAGCACGCGGGTCAGGGCGTCGGTGACCGCCACGGCCTCGTCCGGCGGGAAGGGCCGCTCGCCCTGGGAGGACAGGGACAGGGACCGGGCCACGAGCCGCTCCGCGATACGGCGTACGTCCGGCTCGGTCAGGGTCCGCTTCTCGCCCCGGAAGGACACGAGCGCGGACACCCGCACGGGCCGGCCCACGAGCCCGGCGCCGGGGCCCTCACGGGCGAACAGCTTCTTGATCAGCGGGGTGACGACGCTCGACGCCAGGCGGGTGCCTACGACCGCGGGATCCATGGGCGTGAGCGTAGTGGGCGTCACATCGGCGGTGGGGCGGATCCTCGGGGCCGGTGACATGCCGCACAGGGGGTTTGCGCGGTACTACGCGCTTTAGTGGGCGCCAGGGCCGGCGGTTCGGGACCTTCGGCCCGCAACCCCCGGGACCTTCACCGCGTCACGGGGCCCGGGGTGGGGATCCAGGGGTGACGCGGGGCGCGGGGCTGTCCCACGTGGGGTCAAACGCGTGAGAGGCCAAGGATTCACATGCCACCCAACGAGGGAATTGTCCGGATTTGGTGGTGTCAAGGGTCCAAAATCATCATGGGTCGCTACGGCTTTCGGTAGTAGATGGGGGGTTTGGCAGGGGTTCGAGCGCGGGTTACCAAGGGATGGCCGACCCGGTGAAGCGCGGTGGTGCGGGGCCCTGTCCCGCTCCCGTCCGCCGGGTCGTCGCACGCCCCCTCCCCGTCACCCGAAGGACGTCCCCATGTCGAAGCGCACCAGGTCCCACCATCCCCGCCCGTCCACGCTCCGTACGCGGGCGGCCGTTCTCGCCGTCGGCCTCGGCGCGTCGGCGGTGCTCGGAGCCGGGGTCTCGGTCGCTGCGGACAGCGCCAGGAGCGGCGGTGTCCTGCCCGGCGTCACCGTGAACTCGGTGCACGCGCAGGCCGCCGCCCAGGCCAAGGCCGCCGAGAAGGCCCAGCAGGACGCGGCCAAGAAGGCCGCCGGCATCAAGAAGGCCGCCGCCGCGAAGGCCGCCTCCTGGATCCACCCGGTCGAGCGCTACACGCTCTCCGCGACCTTCGGCCGCGGCGGCAACATGTGGGCCCACAAGCACTCCGGCCAGGACTTCGCCGTCCCGGTCGGCACCCCGGTCGCCGCCGTGCACGGCGGTACGGTCGTCAAGGCCGGCCCCAACGGCGCCGGTGACGGTCCGGCCTACGGCAACGCCGTGGTGATCAGGCACAGCAACGGCACGTACTCGCAGTACGCGCACCTCTCGCGCGTCGACGTCCGGGTGGGCCAGAACGTCGCCACCGGCCAGCGCGTCGCCCTGTCCGGCAACACCGGCAACTCCAGCGGCCCGCACCTGCACTTCGAGATCCGCACGACCCCCAACTACGGCTCGGCCGTCGACCCCGTCGCCTTCCTGCGCTCGGTCGGCGTGCGCGTCTGACCCGGGGGCGGTTCAGCCGCCCGAGTGGGCCTGCGTGACCAGGTCGATGGCGACTTCGAGGATGGCCTTGCGCTTCTCCTCGGGGTCGCCTTCGACGTCCTTGAGGACGAACATCCCGCCGTGCATGGTGAACAGCGCGCTGAAGCACCGCACCTGGTCGGTCATCGGCGCCCCGGGGTCCTTGAGGATCTCGTAGAGCCCGAACATGCGGTCCTTGAAGCTCTCGCCCGTCTTCAGGTCCCGCATGGTGGCCTGGTTCTCCTGCATGAAGCGGAAGAGCGGCGCCGCGTCCACCAGGATGTCGCTGTAGCGGCGCAGAACCTGCTGCCGGACCTCCAGGGACGGCGGCTGGGGCTGTTCGTGACCCCAGGCGATCAGCTCGTCGATGGGCCGCGTGAGGTCCTCGAAGATGCTGGTGAGGATGGCCTCCTTGGTCTTGAAGTGGTAGTACAGCGCCGCCTTCGTGACCTCCAGCCGCTCCGCGATCTCGCGCAGTGACGTCTTCTCGTACCCCTGTTCGGCGAAGAGTTCGAGGGCCACGTCCTGAATGCGCTGGCGGGTGTTCCCGCGGCGCTGTTGCTTGTCTGTGCCCGTGCCCATCGGGTGCTCCTCGACTCCAATTAACTTACTTGACGCCCGGCTAGTTCGGGGTCTACCTTCCCTCAGTGTAGTCAGCTAGCCGGTCGGCAAGTAAGGCGCCGGTGGGGCCAGGGCGTACCTGGGGAAGTGCGGGGAATGGGGACCATGAACGACAAGACCACGGCGCGAGCCGAACCGGAGCTGGACAAGGCCGGACCGGCCGCGCAGGGCGAACCCCGGCAGCGCAGTGTGCGCGTCGTGCTGATGGCCCTGATGATCGCGATGCTGCTCGCGATGCTCGACAACATGATCGTGAGCCCCGCCATGCCGACGATCGTCGGCGACCTCGGCGGCCTGGAGCACCTGTCGTGGGTCGTCACCGGCTACACGCTGGCCACCGCCGCATCCACCCCCATCTGGGGCAAGGTCGGCGACATGTACGGCCGCAAGGGCGCCTTCCTCACCTCCATAGTCATCTTCCTCGCCGGGTCCGCGCTCAGCGGCATGGCGCAGGACATGGAGCAGCTCATCGGCTTCCGCGCCATCCAGGGACTGGGCGCGGGCGGACTGATGGTGGGCGTCATGGCGATCATCGGTGACCTGGTGCCGCCGCGGGAGCGCGGCAAGTACATGGGCATGATGACCGGCGTCATGGCGGTCGCGATGATCGGCGGCCCGCTCGTCGGCGGCACCATCACCGACCACCTCGGCTGGCGCTGGGCGTTCTACATCAACCTGCCGCTGGGCGCCGTGGCGCTCGCCATGGTGACCGCCGTCCTGCACCTGCCGAAGAAGAAGGCCGAGGGACGGATCGACTACCTCGGCGCGGCCCTGCTCACCGTCGGCATCAGCGCGCTCGTCCTCGTCACCACCTGGGGCGGCACGGAGTACGCCTGGAGCTCGGCCGTCATCATGGAGCTGGTCGCGATCGGCGTCGTCTCGCTCATCGGCTTCCTCCTCGTACAGAAGAAGGCCGCCGAGCCGATCATGCCGCTGCACATCTTCCGCAGCCGCAACTTCTCGTTGATGGCCGTCATCGGCTTCATCACCGGCTTCGTGATGTTCGGCGCGATGCTCTTCCTGCCGCTCTACCAGCAGGCGGTGCAGGGCGCCTCGGCGACCAACTCCGGGCTGCTGCTGCTCCCGATGCTGCTGTCGATGATGGCCGTCTCCATGTTCGCCGGCCGGTTCACCACGGCGACCGGCAAGTACAAGGTCTTCCCGATCGTCGGCACCCTCCTGATGATCGTCGGCTTCTTCCTGCTGGCCCAGATGGACACGGGGACGACGCGGCTCACCTCGGGCCTCTACATGGCGGTGCTCGGTGCCGGCATGGGCTTCCTGATGCAGGTCACCATGCTCGTCGCGCAGAACAGCGTCGAGCTGAAGGACATGGGCGTCGCCTCGTCCTCGGCCACCCTCTTCCGTACGCTCGGCTCCTCGTTCGGCGTCGCGATCATGGGCGCCCTCTTCAACGACCGCGTCCAGGACGTGATGGCCGAGCGCGCCGGTGAACTGGGCGGCAAGGTCACCGAGAGGTCGGCCCAGCTCGACGCGGACAGTCTGGCGAAGCTCCCGGAGCGGGTGAGCGACGCGTACAAGTTCGCGGTGTCCTCCGGGACGCACTCGGCCTTCCTGCTCGGCACGGCTGTCGCCGTCATCGCGCTGCTGGCCTCCCTCTTCGTGAAGGAGATCCCGCTGCGCGGCGCGGGCCCCGCCGACAAGAAGCCCGCGGACGACGGCGACGCGAAGTCGGCGGTGCGGGCGGCCGAGGAGCCGGCCACGGGCGTCATCGCCTGATCCCGCCCCCCCCGGCTCGTCGGCAGCTCCACGGCCCCTCGGTGCTCTCGCGCCGGGGGGCCGTCGTCGGTGCCGCGTGCCAGCATCGGGACATGACCGGATGAAGGAGCGTGCCATGATCAAGGGACTCGCCATCTCCACCGTCTGGGTCCTGGACCAGGACCGGGCCAAGGAGTTCTACACCCGGAAGCTCGGCCTCGAGGTGCGTACGGACATGACGATGGGCGACGGCGGCATGCGCTGGCTCACCGTCGGCGCCGAGGACCAGCCCGACGTGGAGCTGACACTGATGGTGCCGGGCCCGCCGGCCCTGGACGCCGAGTCGGCCGAGGCCATGAAGAAGCTGGTCGCCAAGGGAGTCCTCGGTGCCGGCGTCCTGGTCACCGACGACGTCCACGGGGACTACGAGAAGCTCAGGGCGCGCGGCGTCGAGTTCCTCCAGGAGCCGCAGGAGCGCCCGTACGGCACCGAGGCGCTCTTCCGCGACGACTCGGGGAACTGGTTCTCGTTCACACAGCGCCGCGAGGGCGGCCCGGACCTCGACAAGGAGTGGAGCTGCTAGCGGCGCGCGCCGGGTCGCGTCAGAGGTTGTCCGGGAGCTGAAGCATCGGGAAGCTGCCCGTGTTGGTCGGCGCGTGCTCCGGCAGCCACAACACGGCCACCGCGCCCTCGGAGCTCGCGTGGGGCGCGGCCCCCGCCGGGCGCACATTGCGGAAGGTGAGCCGGGCGCCGAGGACGCGGGCCTGGCCGGCGGCGATCGTCAGGCCGAGGCCGTGGCCGTGCCCCGCCCGGTCGGTGCTGCCGGTGCGGAAGCGGCTCGGCCCCTCGTGCAGCAGCGCCTCGGGGAAGCCGGGCCCGTGGTCGCGCACCCGGACCACGCGGCCCTCGACGCTGACCTCGATGGGCGGCTTGCCGTGCTTGGCGGCGTTGGCGACGAGGTTGCCGAGGATGCGCTCGAGGCGGCGCGGGTCGGTGGTGACCTCCGACTCGTGCACCACCGTCACCGTCACCTCCGTGGTCAGGGACGCCATCCGGCGCGTCACGAACTCGCCGAGGGTGATGTCCTGCAGCTCGGCCCGCTCGGCCGCGGAGTCGAGGCGGGCCACTTCGAGGACGTCCTCCACGAGCGTGCGCATGGCCTGCGCGCGGTCCTTGACCAGCTCGCTCGGCCGGCCCGGCGGCAGCAGCTCGGCCGCCGTGAGCAGTCCGGTGACCGGCGTGCGCAGCTCGTGCGCGATGTCGGCGGTGACCCGCCGCTCGGCCTCCAGGCGCTGCTTGAGGGCGTCGGCCATGGCGTCCACGGCGCTCGCCAGGTCGTCGGTCTCGTCCTGCACGACGCCGCCGATGGCGTCGCGGACGCTCACGTCCGTCTGGCCCTGGGCGACCTCGCTCGCCGCCGTGGCCGCCTTGCGCAGCCGCCGCGACAGCTGCCCGCCGATCAGGACGCCCAGCGCGCAGCCGCCGAAGACGACCGCGATGGAGCCGATGACCAGGGCCTGGTCGAGGTCCTTCATGACGGTGGCGCTGCGGTCGGTGAACCGGGAGTGCAGCGACAGGACATGCCCGTCGGCGAGCGGCACGGCCGCCCAGATGTCCGGGACCCCGTCGGGCTTGTCCTCCACGAAGGTGGCGCGGCGGCCCTTGAGGACCGTCTGCCGCAGCTCCTCGGGGAGCGCCGGATCGTCGACCTTCGTGCCGAACTGGAGCGTCTGGCGCTGCGAGGCGGAGTACAGCCGCAGGGCGAACTGGATGCGCTCGTCCTGTACGTCCCGGGCGTTGTCGAGCATCGAGACGCGCGCCGCGTTGTGCACGACCAGGCTCAGCGCCACCGCGACCAGCGCGCCGACCAGCGCGATCGCCGCGCTGATCTTCCAGCGCACGCCGGTGCGCAGGCCCGCGCGCGCACCACCGCGCGGGTTCGCGCGCGCGCCGGTGCGAAGGCGGGAGCGCAGCGCCTCACGCATGCGCCCGGCCGCCCCACGGACCCCGCGGGCCCCGCCGACCCGGTCCGTGGCCCCACGGAAGCCGTTCACGGGCCCGCTCACGCCTTGAGCTTGTAGCCGAAGCCGCGGACCGTCTCGATGCGGTCCTGGCCCACCTTCGTGCGCAGCCGCTGCACATGGACGTCGACGACCCGGGTGTCACCGCCCCAGCCGTAGTCCCACACACGCTCCAGGAGCTTGTCGCGGGAGAGCACGGTGCCGGGCGCGGAGGAGAATTCGAGCAGCAGGCGCATCTCGGTCGGCGTCAGCGCGACCGGGGTGCCGTCCCTGCGGACCTCCATGCCCTCCGTGTCGATCTCCAGTTCGCCGAACTGCAGCACACCGCCGTCCGCCGACGACCGGTCGTCGGCGGCGCCCGTGGCCGAGCCGGAACCGCTCGCGTGCCCGAACCGGCGCAGGACGGCGCGGATGCGGGCCACCAGGACGGCTCCGTCGAACGGCTTGGTCACGTAGTCGTCGGCGCCCGCCTCCAGGCCGAGGACGACGTCGATGGAGTCGGCGCGCGCCGACAGCATGATCACCGGGACGGTCGACTCGTCGCGGATGCGGCGGCACAGCGAGACGCCGTCCAGGCCGGGCACCATGACGTCGAGCAGCGCGATGTCCGGCTGGTCCGCGCGGAACGCCTCCAGGCCCGCCAGTCCGTCGGGCATGGCCGTCACCACGAAGCCGTCGCGCTCCAGGGCGAGCTGGGTGGCCTCGCGGATGACGTCGTCGTCCTCGACGAACAGGACATGGGTCTGCTCTGCCATCGGCTGCTCTCAGTCCTTCTCGGTGCGTTTCGTGCCTGTGGGTGCGGTACGGGGGCTACGCCGCCGGCGCGGGGGGCGACTCCGCGCTCACCGCGCTGCTGAAGTCGTTGCGGGTGCGTCCGGTCTCGGCGAAGTGGTGCGAGGACCAGTGATAGGTGATCACTTCCTCGCCGGACGGGTAGGGCACCTCGTCACCCTTCTCGTAGAGCTGCTTGGTGACGACCAGGTCGCCCCGGTCGATCTCGGCGTAGACGGAGGCGGGCTCCTCGGCCGCGAAGACATTCTCGTACCCACCGCCCTCGGCGCGGTACACGAAACTGCCGATGCCCACGGCGTCCGAGCAGGTCAGCACGTTCACCACGACATCGGAAGCAGTTCCTCCGGTGAGGTTCCCGTACGACACGTCCACCGGATACGACTCGCCCGCACAGGGCTTGAGGTCCCGCTTGATCGCCGTGCTGACCTTCGGGTCGCTCTTGACCAGCCGCACCGCGTCGATCTTCTTCTCCACCGCGGAGGCGGAGGGCGACGGCGACGCGGACACCACCGGCTCGCTGCGGGCCGGGCCCTCGTCGCGGGCGCCGGAACCGCCCGTCGAGCAGGCGGAGAGTGAAAGGCCGACGGCGGTGAACCCGGCCACCGCCGTGCTCACCGCCCTCACGTTTCTGGTGGCCCGGGGGCCTAGGCCGCGCAACGCTCCCGCTCCTCACGTTCGAGCGCGCGTGCGAGGAGTTCCTCGCGATCCCGGTTCTCCAGCTCCTGGCGGAGCCGGGCGAGTGCCCGGTGCAGCGTGCTCTTGACCGTTCCGGCCGACATGCCGAGTGCGGCGGCCGTCTCCTCTGTGGACATCTGCTCCCAGTGTCGCAGCACGACGACGCTGCGCTGCTTGGGTGCGAGGACCTTCAGGATGTCCATCAGCAGCGCGCGGTCCGCGTGCTGCTCCGTGGAGTCGTCCACGCTCGCGTCGGGCAGCTGCTCGGTGGGCACCTCTTCGAGCTTGCGGGCCCGCCACCACTCCGTACGGGTGTTGATCATGACGCGGCGCAGATAGGCGTCCGCGAGCCGCTTGTCGGCTATGCCGTCCCAACGGCCGTACGTGCGCACGAGCGCGGTCTGCAGCAGGTCCTGGGCGTCCACGGGGTCCGGAACCAGGCGCCGGGCACTGCGCAGCAGGGCATCCTGCCGAGTGCGGACGTACTCTTCGAACTCGAGCACCTCGCCGTGCGCCATATCAAACCGCCTCCGTTCCATCCCCGATGTCGACCGCCGTCCCTGCTCGTGCGGTACGGGTATGAAGCTACGGAGGCCGTGTCACGGGGTTGTGCGGAGCAGCCAGCGGCGGGCGCACGGCTGTGCGTAGGTTGTGTAACAGAAGTAGGACGCGCGTAAAGCGGGGGTCCGGCCGGGCCCCCGGTTGCGCGGGGCGCGGGCCGCGGCGCTCCGTGCGTCAGATCAGCGTCGTGTCCCGCGCGTCAGGTCAGCGGCAGCCGGTACAGACCGTCCGGCAGCGGCTCGACCAGACCGTCCGCGACCAGCCCGTCCAGCGCGCGCGCCCGCTGCACCGGCTCGTCCCACACCCGGTCGAGGGCGGCCTGCGGTACGGGGGTCAGGGCCTCGCGGAGCACCGCGAGCAGCTTGCCCCGCACCTGGCGGTCCGTGCCCGCGTACGTCTGGCCGCGCCGGGCCGGGCCGTCGTGCGCCGGTTTGCCCGCCGAGAGCCAGGCGCACCGGTCGGCGATCGGGCAGCGCCCACAGGCCTCGTTCTTGGCGGTGCACACCAGGGCGCCCAGCTCCATGGAGGCGGCGGCCCAGCGCGACGCCGTGCGCTCGTCCTCGGGGAGCAGGGCGCGGGCCAGCCTGCGCTCGGCGGCGGTGGTGGCGTTCGGGGGGTACTGCACGCCGGTCACGGCCCGCGCGAAGACCCGGCGCACGTTCGTGTCCAGGACGGCGTGGCGCTGCCCGTACGCGAAGGACGCCACGGCGGCCGCGGTGTACTCCCCGATGCCGGGCAGGGCGAGCAACTGCGCGTGCTGCGCCGGTACGTCACCGCCGTGCCGTTCCGTTATGGCCACGGCGGCGCCGTGCAGCCGCAGGGCGCGGCGCGGGTACCCGAGGCGCCCCCAGGCGCGGACCGCCTCGCCGGGAGCCTCCGCGGCGAGGTCGGCGGGGCGGGGCCAGCGGGCCAGCCACTGCTCGTACACCGGCAGGACGCGGCTGACCGGCGTCTGCTGGAGCATGAACTCACTGACCATCACGCCCCACGGCCCGGCGTCCTCGCGCCGCCACGGCAGGTCGCGGGCGTGTGCGTCGAACCAGGCGATGACGGGGGTGTGGAGGGCGTCCCCGGCGTACTCGGGGGAGTCCCCCGGGGCCGGGCTGTTCGGCGTGGGCTTGGTGGGAGCAGTCATGGCAGGGTCGATCCTGCCATGGCCTCGGCGGTTCTCCGGGTTGGCTCGGGGTGGGGTCGTCTTTTGTCTGCGGGTGCGTCGTCCTGTTTCCGCGCTTCGCGCGGACGATTTCCCACCCACCCACCCGCCCGTTGCCCCGGGTCTCCGGGCCCGGTAGGTGGTTCGGTACTGACTATCGGCAGGGGTGGGGCGTGGGGGTGGGGAAGTAGCGTCGGGGGTGTGGAGAGGTGGGTGCGGGGGGTCGGGGTGTGGGTGGGGCTTGCCGTGCCCGGGGTGGTGGTGGGCCGGCTGGGGCTGGAGGAACCCCGGTCCGCCGGCGTGCAACTCGTCACGCCGGCCGTGCTCGCCGCCGCCGTCGGCGTCCGCCGCACCCGTCCCCTGCTCGCCCTCCTCGCCGCGGCCGCCCTCGGCCTCGTCACCGCCCCCTCCCTCTTCACGCTCTCCTTCGGCCCCGCCCTCGCCCTCTTCGCGCTGCTCCTCGGCCGCCGCGCGCCCCGCACCGGGCCCGCGCTGCTCGCCTTCGCGGGTGTCGCCGGCGTCGGCACGGTCAAGATCGCCGTACGGGACGTCGATCCCGTGGTCGAGTGGCTCGTCCTCGTGGGGACGCTCGTGTTCGGCGCGGTCTTCCCCTGGCTCGGCGGCCGCTACTGGCGCCAGGGCCGCGAGCTGGCCGCCGCGGGCTGGGCGCGGGCCGACCAGTTGGAGCGCGAGCAGCGCATCGTCGCCGACCGCGCGCGGCTGCGCGAACGCGCCCGTATCGCCCAGGACATGCACGACTCCCTGGGCCACGAACTCAGCCTCATCGCCGTCCGCGCGGGCGCCCTCCAGGTGGCCCCCGACCTGCCGGACCGGCACCGCGCGGCCGCCGCCGACCTGCGCGCCGCCGCCTCGCAGGCGACGGACCGTCTGCACGCGATCATCGGCCTGCTCCGCGAGGACGACGACGAGCGGGCCCCGCTCGCACCCACCGGGGAGAACATCGCCGACCTCGTCGCACGCGCCGCGGAGTCCGGCCTGGAGATCACGTACGACGACGACGCGACGGCGGACCCGGGGACCGATGCCGGTGCCCTGGCGTCGGGAGGGGACGGCGGCCCGTCGGGCCGTGCGGAGGGTGCGCCGGCGCGCCCGGCCGACCCCGCCGTCCACCGCGTCGTCCGGGAAGCGCTGACCAACGCCGCCCGGCACGCGCCCGGTGCCCCCGTCGCCGTCACGGTGCGGCGTGGTGCCGACGCGACGACGGTCACCGTCGTCAACGGCCGTCCCCGGCAGCCCGCTCGCCCCTCGGAGGGCGGTACCGGGCTGCGCGGTCTGCGGGCCCGGGTCACCGACCTGGGCGGCACCTTCGACGCGGGGCCGCACGGGGACGGCTTCCGGGTCGCCGCACGTCTGCCGGTCGCCGGGAGCGCCCCCGCGCCGCCCCCGCACTCCGGCGCCCGCCTCGCGTCCGCGCGCCGCCGCACCGTACTGGCCTTCGGCGGCGCCGTCACCGTCGGCGTACTGCTCGTCGGCGGGGCGTTCGCCTGGTACGCGTACTCACGGACGCACTCCGTGCTCGACCCCGCCGACTTCGCGCGCCTGCGCGTCGGGACGCCCCGCGCCGCCGTCGAACCCGTGCTGCCGGACCGGGCCGCCTCGGACCCGCCCGCGGAACGCGCACCGAGCCCCCCGCCGGACGGCGCCGACTGCGCGTACTACCGCGCGAGCGGTGAACTCTTCACCGCCGTCCCCTACTTCAGGATCTGCTTCGACGAGGACGGCGACCGGCTCGTGGACAAGACCGTGATCCCCACGGCCGACGGATGAGCGAAGAACGTGAGCGACAAGGAGCGTGTGCGGTGGATCAGGTCAAGGCCATCCGGGTTCTGCTGGCCGACGACGAGGCCATGCTCCGCGCGGGCGTGCGGGCCATCCTCGCCGCGGGCGGGGACATCGAGGTCGTCGCGGAGGCCGCCGACGGGCGCGAGGCCGTCTCCCTGGCCCAGGCCCACCGGCCCGACGTGGCGCTGCTCGACATCCGCATGCCGCGTCTGGACGGTCTCGCGGCGGCCGAGGAGATCGTCCGTACGGTGCCGGGCACCGCGGTGGCCATGCTGACGACGTTCTCCGAGGACGCGTACGTGGCCCGGGCCCTCGGCGGCGGGGCCACCGGCTTCCTCCTGAAGTCCGGCGATCCCTACGAACTCATCGCGGGCGTCAGGGCCGTGGCGGGCGGCGCCGCGTTCCTCTCGCCCAAAGTGGCCCGGCACGTCATCGACCGCTCGGGCGTGCGCCGGCTCGGCCGCGGCGCCGCCGCGCGCACCCGCGTCGAGGCCCTCACGCCCCGCGAACGCGAGGTCCTCGCCCTGGTCGGCGCCGGCCTGTCCAACCCCGAGATCGCCGCCCGGCTCCACCTCGTGGAAGGCACCGTCAAGGCCTATGTGAGCGCGGTCCTCGAACGGCTCGGGGTCAAGAACCGTGTGCGGGCGGCGATCGTCGCGTACGAGGCGGGGCTCGTCCCGGACCCGGACTGAGCCCCGCGCCACCACCGAATGACCTGAATCACCCCGAACGGGGCCCGGTTCAGCGGCGATGCGAGTTGCGGCGACGCGAGCCGTGGGTGGGCGCGTCGTGCGAGCCGCGGGTGTGCGGGTCGTGCGAGCCGCGGGTGTGCGGGTCGTGCCCGTACGGGTCGTGTCCGTGCGGGTCCTGGCGGCGGAACGTCATCGTCGGGGTGTCGTACGCCGCCGGATCCGTCGCCGGGGAGGGGGCGAGCGCCGGGCCGGGGCCGGCGAACCAGCGCACCACGCCCGTCGAGGACCCGCGCATCGTCTGCGCGACCCGCGCCACGGGCCGCGTGGCGAGCCGGACGACCGCGTACGTGATCAACGCGCCGAAGACCAGGCCCACCGCCACGTCGTGCGGGTAGTGCACGCCGACGAAGACCCGCGAGAAGGCCATGAGCACGGCCATCGGAACCGTCAGCGCCGCCAGCCGCGGCCAGGCGAGCGCGAGGCCGACGGCGGCGGCACCCGCGATCGTCGAGTGGTTGCTGGGGAAGGACCAGTCGCCGTACGCGGGGCACTCGACGAGCGGCTTCAACGCGCCGGACACGGCCCGGCAGGGCCGCTCCTCGTCGATCGCGGACTTGACCAACTCGCTGCACACATAGGCCACCGCGGTGGCCAGGGGAGCGAGCACCGCGACGGCCAGGGCGCGGGGATCGCCGCGCCGGGCACGCCACCAGGCGACGACGAAGAGCACGCCGAAGAGAAGCAGCCCGAGTTCCGTCCACACCTCCGCGAGGTGCTGGAACCACGACGGTGTGTCGTGGGCGAAGTCGGTGATGTCGCGGTAGAGATCGTCGTCCATGGTGTCCATGATTACGGACGGTACGGAGTGAGTCCGAATCGTCACATCCGGCGATCGATCCGTGCGCACCCCTGACGATGGACAGTGCCGGAAGGGCCCGTAACGGCTCTCCGGGATGATGATCGGCAAACTTTGTCGCTCAGGGCGGCGGGTGGGGCGGGACAAGCGCCGGATCTCTCGTAAGGTTTGGGCGTGGGATCTCTGCGCAATCCGGTCGGGCCGCTTCCCTCCACCATCTACTGGCGTCGGAGGGCCGTCCTGCTGTCCGTGTTCAGTCTGCTGGTGCTCCTCGCCGTCTGGGTCGCCACCTCCGGTGGTGGTGGAGACGAGAACGGCGCCGACGGGCCGAACGGCAACGGCCCAGCGACGTCCATCACGCCGGGCCCCTCCGAATCAGGGTCCGCGATCACCGAACACCCGGGCGGGCGGGACGAGTCGGGCGACGGCTCGGACTCCGGTTCCGGTTCGGGCGGGTCGGGGGGCTCGGGTGGCTCCGGCGGTTCCGGGGGCTCCGCGGGCTCCGGAGGGGCGGCGGGGTCCGGCGGTGGCGGCGGCTCGGCCGACGACGCCAAGGGTGGCGGCGGCTCCGGCGACCGGCTCCCGGCCGGTACGAAGGTGCCCAACTGCACCGGCAGCAGCGCGAAGTTGAAGCTGCGCAGCGTCAAGAACGAGTACGAGCGCGGCGAGAAGCCGAAGTTCGAGCTGATCGCCGAGAACCGCGGCGGCAAGGCCTGCAAGGTCGACCTGGGCGGCAAGGGCACGGTCGTGACGATCACCCGTGCCGACGGCGACGAGGAGTTCTGGTCCTCGGCCGACTGCCCCTCCGGTGGCGGCAGTCTGCTGCTGCGCGTGCCGGCCGAGGGGCACGTGACGCACACCGTGCAGTGGGACCGGCGGGGCAGCGAGCCGCGCTGCGCCACGCCTTCGGGGGCGACGGCGAAGGCCGGTACCTATCTCATCGAGGCGAAGACGCCCGGACTTGGCACCGCTCGCGCCTCGTTCGTGCTGGAGAAGGACTGACCCGGAGAAGACCGACCCGGAGAAGGACCACGGTTCCAGGAGGGCCGGCCGCCGCCGGCTCCTCCAGGGGCCTTGTCCGGCTAGACGTACCGCTCCAGGATCGAGGACTCCGCAAGGCGGGAGAGGCCCTCGCGGACGCTGCGCGCGCGGGCCTCGCCCACGCCGTCCACCGTCTGCAGGTCGTCCACGCTGGCGGCGAGCAGCTTCTGCAGGCCGCCGAAGTGCTCCACGAGACGGTCGATGATGGCGCCGGGCAGCCGGGGGACCTTGGCCAGGAGGCGGAAGCCCCGCGGCGAGACGGCCGAGTCCAGGGCCTCCGGGGAGCCGGTGTAACCCAAGGCGCGGGCGACGGTGGACAGTTCGAGCAGCTCCGCGTGGGAGAGGGCGTCCAGCTCCTGAAGCGCCTCGTCCACCGTGCGGGAGCGCTTGGCGGTCGGCTCGGGCACATAGTCCCGGACGACCAGCTCGCGCTCGGGCTCGACGCCCGCGATCAACTCGTCCAGCTGGAGGGCGAGAAGACGCCCGTCCGTGCCCAGCTCCACCACGTACTCGGCGATCTCCGTGGCGATGCGGCGCACCATCTCCAGGCGCTGGGCGACCGCCGTGACGTCCCGCACCGTCACCAGGTCCTCGATCTCCAGGGCGGAGAGCGTGCCCGCGACCTCGTCGAGTCGGAGCTTGTACCGCTCCAGCGTCGCGAGGGCCTGGTTGGCGCGGGAGAGGATCGCCGCCGAGTCCTCAAGGACGCGGCGCTGACCGTCCACGTACAGCGCGATCAGGCGCATGGACTGGGAGACGGAGACGACGGGGAAACCGACCTGCTTGGAGACGCGGTCCGCCGTGCGGTGCCGGGTGCCCGTCTCCTCGGTGGGGATCTTCGGGTCCGGCACCAGCTGCACACCGGCGCGCAGGATCTTGGTGATGTCCTTGTCGAGGACGATGCCGCCGTCGAGCTTGCACAGCTCGCGCAGGCGCGTCGCGGTGAACTCGACGTCCAGGATGAAGCCGCCCGTGCACATCGACTCGACCGTCTTGTCCCAGCCGAGGACGATCAGACCGCCGGTGTTGCCGCGCAGGATGCGTTCGAGGCCGTCACGCAGGGCCGTGCCGGGGGCGACGGCGCTCAGGGAGGCGCGCATCAGCACTTCGGCAGCGGTGCTTCCGCCGGGCTTGCCGGGACTCGCTGCCCGGTCGTTGGCTGCCACTGCACTCCCTCGGTCGCACGTACTCCACGCCTCTTCCGCACGTCTGTCTTCGTACGGATGGGCGAGACCAGGGCAAAGTCTACCGGCGCTCTTCCTCCTCCCGTGGGGCCTCTCGGCGACGGGATCGCGGAAGGACACGGAGCGCCTCACCCATGTCGGCGACTTCGATGACCTTCATACCGGCGGGAATCCTGCCCGGATCGGCCGGTACGAGCGCGTGGGTGAAGCCCAGACGGTGCGCCTCGGACAGCCTGCGCTGCACCCCCGTGACCCGTCTGACCTCGCCCGCCAGGCCGACTTCCCCGATCGCCACGAGGTTCTTCGGCAGCGGGGTGTCGCTCGCCGCGCTGGCCAGCGCCAGGGCGATGGCGAGGTCCGCGGCGGGCTCGGAGAGCTTCACGCCGCCGACCGTCGCGCTGTAGATGTCCCGCTTGCCGAGGGCCGTGATCCGGCCGCGCTGCTCCAGGACGGCCAGCATCATCGACACGCGGGACGTCTCCAGGCCGGAGGTGGTGCGCCGGGGGCTCGGGATCTGCGAGTCGACCGTGAGCGCCTGGACCTCGGCGACCAGGGGGCGGCGGCCCTCCAGGGTGACGGTCAGACAGGTGCCCGGCACGGGCTCGGCGCGGCGGGTCAGGAAGAGGCCGCTGGGGTCGGTGAGGCCGGTGATGCCCTCGTCGTGCAGCTCGAAGCAGCCGACCTCGTCCGTCGTGCCGTACCGGTTCTTGACGCCGCGGACCAGGCGCAGGCGCGCGTGCCGGTCGCCCTCGAACTGGAGGACCACGTCGACGAGATGCTCCAGCAGGCGCGGCCCCGCGATGGCGCCGTCCTTGGTGACGTGGCCGACCAGGAGTGTGGACATGCCGCGCTCCTTGGAGGCGCGGATCAGGGCGCCCGCGACCTCGCGGACCTGCGCCATGCCGCCGGGCGCGCCGTCGATCTCCGGCGAGGCGATCGTCTGCACCGAGTCGAGGACCAGCAGGGAGGGCTTGACCGCGTCCAAGTGGCCGAGGACGGCGGACAGATCGGTCTCCGCCGCCAGATACAGGTGGTCGTCGATGGCGCCGATGCGGTCGGCGCGCAGCCGGACCTGGCTCGCCGACTCCTCGCCCGTCACATAGAGCGTGCGGTGCTGCTCGCTCGCCGCCTTCGCCGAGACGTCGAGCAGCAGCGTGGACTTGCCGACGCCCGGCTCGCCCGCGAGCAGCACGACGGCGCCCGGCACCAGACCGCCGCCGAGGACCCGGTCCAGCTCGGGCACGCCGGTGGAGCGCGCGGTGGCCGTGCGGCCGTCGACCTCGCCGATCGGGACGGCGGAGGAGGTGACCCGGCCGGGGGCGGTGGTGCGGACCGCGGGCGCGCCGTACTCCTCGACCGTCCCCCAGGCGTGGCACTCGGGGCAGCGGCCGAGCCACTTGGCCGTCTGCCAGCCGCATTCGGTGCAGCGGTAGGACGGACGGTCCTTGGTGGATTTCGTACGGGCAGCCATGCTCGAACCGTAGCCGAGCCCACTGACAACCCGGGCCGGGGCGCCGCACGCCCACCCCGGGCGAGGAGTGAGGTCTCGGAATGGTGAGTTCCTGTCCCCTTTTGAGGGATCTGTTCACCCGTAAGGATTAAATGTGCCCGAGACGGAGGGAGGGGCCTGCATCATCCGCCTACCTTCGCACGGGTGATGAGCAGCAGGCCGGAAACCCCCGCGAACGCAACCGGCGCACACCGGGCGCACCGTGACTCGCGCAAGCGTTCGGCGCCCCGTCAGGCGTCCCGGACGGCGCCGCCCGCGCGCTATGAGCCGTGCCTGGACGGCCTTTTCACCTACTGCCTCTCCGTCCTGTGCGATCACGACGCGGCCACCGCGGCGCTGGGTGACGTGCTCCAGCTCGCCGAGCGCAGGGGCTCGCGGGGCCCCGGTGCCGAGGGCGAGCTGCTGCGCCCCTGGCTCTACGCCCTCGCGCGCTGGGTCTGCCTGCGCCGCCTCGCCGAGGCCAAGCGCAACCGCCAGGGCGCGCACGCGGCCAGGGGCGCGGGCGCCGGCCGCAGGGCGGGCCGGGACGCGGACGCCGCCACCCGGGCCGCGCGGTCCGCCGCGTCCGCCTCACCGATGGCGTCCGCCTCATCGGGGGCGTCCGTGCTGGCCGAGGCGAGTGTCTCAAGGGGCGCGGGCGTCTCGGCCGACGCGATGGCGACTCCGGGCGCGTCTGCGGCAGCGGGCTCCTCTGCTACGCCAGGCTCCTCCGCCACACCGGGCTCCTCCGCCCCACTCGGCGCGGGCGCCTCGCCGGTCGCGTGCGTCGCGCCGGACGCACCCGGCGCACCGAACCGGAGCCGGCCCGCCGCTCCCGGCGCGTCCGGCGGCTCCGCCCAGGACCCCGCCCCCCTCCCGGAGGAGATCGCCCGGCGGCGGCACCGGGAGCTGGCGCAGCTCGCCTGGCCGGAGGCGGCCGGCACCACCCCCGAGCAGCGCGAGGCCCTCGAACTGGCCGTACGCCACCAGCTCACCCCGGCCGAGGTCGCCGCCGTCCTCGGCATGGACCTCGCCAAAGCCCGCGGCCTGCTCGCCTCCGCGGCCTGCGAGGTGGAGCGCACCCGCGCCGCCCTCGCGGTCGTGGAGAGCGGCAGCTGCCCCATCGTCGCCCGGCTGACCGGGGACAACCAGCTGCTGCTCGGCGCCGCCCTGCGCCGCGAGCTGGTCCGGCACGTCGACGACTGCCCGAGCTGCCGCCGCACCGCCGAGCGCGCGGGGGCGGGCGCCTGGCCCGGCACGGCCGTGAGTCCGGCCACGCTCCCCCTCGTGGCGGCCCCGCGCGACGCCCTGCCCCTCGCCATGGCGCACGTCGCCCGCGCGCGGGGCGCCCACCCTCGCTACGACCGGCGCGGTTTCCCGATGGACCCCAAGGACCACGCCGCGCGCCGCGACCGCCTGCGCGCGCGTGCCGTCACGACGACCGTCGTCGCCACCGTCGTGGCCGCGCCGGTGCTCGCCCTGTGGGCCGCCTACCGGGGAGCGCCCCTCACCGGAGAGGGCCATGACGGCAACCCCGTCACCGCGAGCGAGGGCGACAGCGCCGGCCTCGGCAGCGACCGCACCCGCGACTACGAGAACGCGGGCAACGCCCGCAAGGGACCCCACACCCGCTTCACCACGGGCGGCCGCTCACCGGACGTCTCCGTCGAGGTCATCAGCGGCGGCTCCCCGTCCGGCTCCAGGACGGGCCCCGGGCGCCTGACCGTCACGGCCCGGCCCGTCGGCGACACGACGCTCATCACGCTGACGGCGTCCGGTGGCGCACCGGTCGCCTGGTCGGCGAGCGAGGACGTCTACTGGCTCTACCTGAGCCGCTCGTCGGGCACGCTCGCACCGGGGGATTCGGTCACCATCCAGGTGTACGTCGACCACAGCCGCGAGCCGTACGGGCCCTGGCGCGCACGGGTGGCCGTCGCGCCCTCGGGCGCGGTCATCTCCATCGACGGGCACGGCGACGGACGGCCGCCGTCCCGTCCCGGCCCGGGACCGAAGCCGCGCCCCACCGATCCCGGCCCCGTGGACCCGGGGCCCTCCGACCCCGGCCCGTCCGATCCCGGTCCCTCGGACCCCGGCCCCTCCGATCCCGGCCCCGACCCCACGCCGACACCGACGGATCCCGACCCCACGCCCTCGGACCCCGGCCCGGGGGACCCGTCATCGCCTCCCGGCGACGGGGACACGGGCCCCGGCTGACCGATCTGCCCCGCCCTGCCGGCGGCCACCCGGACGGAACCCGCCGCCTACCGGGCGGGATCCGCCGGGTGCGGGGCGAACAGCGGGAGTGCGGAGCGCAGCCGCTCCTCGCACAGCTCCACGAGACGGTCGTAGCCCTCCTTGCCCATCAGCTCGATCAGCTCCGGGCGGTAGGAGACGTAGACCGGGTCGCCCGCGCCGTGCGCCGATGTCGCCGACGTGCACCACCAGTGCAGGTCGTGGCCGCCCGGGCCCCAGCCCCGCCGGTCGTACTCACCGATGGAGACCTGCAGCACGCGCGTGTCGTCGGGCCGGTCGATCCAGTCGTACGTCCGGCGCACCGGCAGCTGCCAGCAGACGTCCGGCTTCGTCTCCAGGGGCTCGCGGCCCTCCCGGAGCGCCAGGATGTGCAGCGAGCAGCCCGCGCCGCCCGCGAAACCCGGGCGGTTCTGGAAGATGCAGGAGCCGTTGAACGGGCGGGTCTGGCGGTCGCCGTCCTCGTCCGTGGAGACCCAGCCGGTTTCCCGGCCCACGTCGTGGTGCTGCCAGATGTCGGGCGTGAGCCGCTCGACGTAGCCGGCGACGCGCTTCTCGTCGTCGTCGTCCGAGAAGTGCGCGCCCAGCGTGCAGCAGCCGTCGTCGGCGCGGCCCGCCTGGATGCCCTGGCAGCCGCTCCCGAAGACGCAGTTCCAGCGGGAGGTCAGCCAGGTCAGGTCGCAGCGGAAGACCTGCTCGTCGTCCGCGGGGTCGGGGAACTCCACCCAGGCCCGGGCGAAGTCCAGGCCCTTCTCGTCCGGCTCGGTCCTCGCGACCTTCGCCGGCTTCCCGGACTTCCCGATCTCCTCGTTCTTCTCGGCCCTGCCGAGCACCGCGGACTTCTCCGGTCCGCCGTGCGCCGAGGACGTCTCCGGTCGCCCGACGACCACCACGGGCCGCCCGGCGCCCCCCGCCTTCCCGACCTTGCCCGCCTTCCCGGCCTTGCCGGTCTTATCGGGCTTGCCGGCCTTATCGGTCTTGGCGGACTCCGCGGTCCTGTCGGGCCCTGCGGTCTTCACACTCTTCGCGGACTTCGCGGGTTCCCCGGACCGGCCGGCCGCGCCTTCCTTCTCCGCCTTTCCGGCCTTCTCCGGCTTCCCCGACTTCGTTTTGTCGGCCTTCGTCTTTTTCGTCTTTGGCACATCTCCAGGGTATGCGGGCGGTGAGCCGCCCGGGGCCAGCAGAGCGCCCAACGCGGCGTAGCGTTCCGTGCATGAGACTCGGTGTCCTCGACGTGGGGTCGAACACGGTGCATCTGCTCGTGGTCGACGCCCATCCCGGCGCGCGCCCGCTGCCCGCGCACTCCCACAAGGCCGACCTGCGGCTGGCCCAACTCCTGGACCCGGCGGGGGCGATCGGCCCCGAGGGCGTCGACCGCCTGGTCGCCACCGTCCGCGCGGCGGTGGAGGCCGCCGAGGACAAGGGCGTGGAGGAAGTACTGCCGTTCGCCACCTCCGCGGTGCGTGAGGCGACCAACGCCGACGCGGTCCTGACCCGGGTCAGACAGGAGACCGGCGTCGACCTCCAGGTGCTGTCCGGCGAGGAGGAGGCCAGGCTCACGTTCCTGGCCGCCCGGCGCTGGTTCGGCTGGTCCGCGGGCAAGCTGCTCGTCCTGGACATCGGCGGCGGCTCCCTCGAAATCGCCTACGGCCTGGACGAGGAGCCGGACTGCGCGGTCAGCCTGCCGCTCGGCGCGGGCCGTCTCACCTCCGCCTGGCTGCCCGCCGACCCGCCCGACCCCTCGGACGTGAAGGCGCTGCGGCGGCACGTGCGCGCCCAGATCGCCCGCACGGTGGGGGAGTTCGCCCGCTTCGGCACCCCCGACCACATCGTGGCGACGTCCAAGACGTTCAAGCAGCTCGCCCGGCTGGCGGGGGCGGCGCGCTCGGCGGACGGCCTCTACGTACAGCGCGAACTGAAGCGGAAGTCCCTGGAGGACTGGGTGCCGCAGCTCGCCGCGATGACCACGAGCGAGCGCGCGGAGCTGCCCGGCGTCTCCGAGGGGCGGGCCGGACAACTGCTCGCCGGGGCGCTGGTGGCGGAGGGCGCGCTGGACCTCTTCGGGTGCGAGTCCGTGGAGATCTGTCCGTGGGCGCTGCGTGAGGGCGTGATCCTGCGGCGGCTCGACCACCTCCCCCCGACCCCCTGAGCGATCGGCGCGAGGCCGCCTCCCCGGTGTGCGGGCGCGGCCCGTACCCTGTTCCTCGTGGCAGATCCAGTGGTGCGCATCCCGGATGCGAAGGTCGCCCTGTCGACGGCCTCGGTCTATCCGGAGTCGACGGCGACGGCCTTCGAGATCGCCGCGCGCCTCGGTTACGACGGTGTCGAGGTCATGGTGTGGACCGACCCCGTCAGCCAGGACGTCGAGGCCCTGCGCCGGCTGAGCGACTACCACCGGATCCCGATCCTGGCCGTCCACGCGCCCTGCCTGCTCATCACGCAGCGCGTCTGGTCCACCGACCCGTGGGTCAAGCTCCAGCGCGCCAGGGCCGCCGCCGAGAAGCTCGGCGCCTCCACCGTCGTGGTGCACCCGCCCTTCCGCTGGCAGCGCACCTACGCGCGCGACTTCGTCGACGGCATCTGGCGGATGGCCGACGAGACGGACGTGCGCTTCGCCGTGGAGAACATGTACCCCTGGCGCTACCGCGACCGCGAGATGCTCGCGTACGCCCCCGACTGGGACGTCACCAAGGACGACTACCGCCACTTCACCGTCGACCTCTCGCACACCGCGACCGCCCGCACGGACGCGATGGACATGATCGACCGCATGGGCGACCGGCTCGGGCACGTCCACCTCGCCGACGGCAAGGGCTCCGCGAAGGACGAGCACCTCGTCCCCGGCCGCGGCACCCAGCCCTGCGCCGAGCTGCTCGAACGGCTGGCGGCCACCGGCTTCGACGGGCACGTCGTCATCGAGGTCAACACCCGGCGCGCGATGTCCGGCGCCGAACGCGAGGCCGACCTCGCCGAGGCGCTCGCCTTCACCCGGCTGCACCTGGCGTCGGCGGTGCGGGTGCCCCGCTCATGACCTCCGGCGCGCCGCCGGAGCCCGCCGCGCCGCGACGCCGGGGGCGTCCTTCCCGTACGCAGTCGGAGGCCGGGCCCGCCACGCGCGACCGCATCCTCCAGGCGGCCCGCGAGGAGTTCTCCGAACGGGGGTACGAGAATACCTCCGTGCGCGGCATCGCCAAGGCCGCCGGGGTGGACCCCGCGCTCGTGCACCACTACTTCGGCACGAAGGAGCAGGTCTTCGAGGCGGCCGTCGCGGTGGCCTTCGCGCCCGCCCTGGAGGCGCCCGCCGCCGTGGAGGAGGGCCCGCTCGACGGGGTGGGCGAGCGCCTGACCCGCTTCCTCCTCGGCGTCTGGGAGAACCCCGCCACCCGCGCCCCGCTGCTGGCCGTCGTGCGCTCCGCGCTGAACAACGAGACGGCCGCCGCGGTCTTCCGCCGCCTCGTCGCCGCCCAGCTGCTCGGCCGCATCGCGCGCCGGCTCGAACTGCCGGACGCGGAGCTGCGCGCCGAACTGGCCGCCGCCCAGCTGGTGGGCATCGCCATGCTGCGGTACGTGGTCAAGGTCGAGCCGCTGGCCTCGGCGGACATGGAACAGATCGTGGCCCGGGTGGCCCCCGTGGTGCAGGGACACCTGACCGGCGCCTGACCGTCCGTACGGCCGACGCCCCGCCTTCGTACGGCCGACGCCCCAGTGCTCGTACGGCCGGTGGCTGCGCGATGAGACGACCGTCCCGCCATCCGGACACCCTGTCCGGATCCTGGAGCCGCGGCGTACGCTCGACAGCAGCCCCATCCCTGCCGAAGGAGCGAGCGACGATGCCCGAGCTCAGGTCCCGCACAGTCACCCACGGCCGCAACATGGCGGGCGCCCGCGCCCTGATGCGCGCCTCCGGTGTACCGGGGGCCGACATCGGGCGCAAGCCGATCATCGCGGTCGCCAACTCCTTCACGGAGTTCGTGCCGGGCCACACCCACCTCCAGCCGGTCGGCCGCATCGTGTCGGAGGCGATCCGCGAGGCGGGCGGCATCGCCCGCGAGTTCAACACCATCGCGGTGGACGACGGCATCGCCATGGGCCACGGCGGGATGCTGTACTCCCTCCCGTCGCGCGACCTCATCGCCGACTCCGTGGAGTACATGGTCGAGGCCCACTGCGCCGACGCCCTGATCTGCATCTCCAACTGCGACAAGATCACCCCCGGCATGCTGATGGCCGCCCTGCGCCTCAACATCCCGACGGTCTTCGTCTCCGGCGGCCCCATGGAGGCCGGCAAGGCCACCCTCGTCGACGGCACGGTCCGCAAGCTCGACCTGGTCAACGCGATCAGCGACGCGGTGGACGAGAGCATCTCGGACGAGGACATCCTGCGCATCGAGGAGAACGCCTGCCCGACCTGCGGCTCCTGTTCCGGCATGTTCACCGCCAACTCCATGAACTGCCTGACCGAGGCCATCGGCCTCTCCCTGCCGGGCAACGGCTCGGTCCTCGCCACGCACACCGCCCGCAAGGAGCTGTACCAGCGCGCGGGCGCCACGGTCGTGGACATCACCAAGCGGTACTACGACGGCGACGACGCCTCCGTCCTGCCCCGCAACATCGCCACGCACGCCGCGTTCGAGAACGCCATGGCCCTGGACATCGCCATGGGCGGCTCCACCAACACGATCCTGCACCTGCTCGCCGCCGCCCGTGAGGCCGAGGTCGACTACGACCTGACCGACATCGACGCCGTCTCGCGCCGCGTCCCCTGCCTGGCCAAGGTCGCCCCGAACGCCGCGCCCACCACCACGTACTACATGGAGGACGTGCACCGCGCCGGCGGCATCCCCGCGCTCCTCGGCGAGCTGTACCGCGGCGGCCTCCTCAACGAGGACGTGCACACCGTCCACGCGCCCTCCATCAAGGAGTGGCTGGACACCTGGGACATCCGCTCCGGCTCCGCCTCGGAGGAGGCCCTGGAGCTGTGGCACGCGGCGCCCGGCTGCAAGCGCTCCGCCGAGGCCTTCTCCCAGTCCGAGCGCTGGGACACCCTCGACACGGACGCCGCGAACGGCTGCATCCGCGACGTCGCCCACGCCTACTCCAAGGACGGCGGCCTGGGCGTCCTCAAGGGCAACATCGCCGTGGACGGCTGCGTGGTGAAGACCGCCGGCGTCGACGAGTCGATCTGGACCTTCGAGGGCCCCGCGGTCGTCTGCGACTCGCAGGAAGAGGCCGTCGAGAAGATCCTCAACAAGGCGGTCACGGCGGGCGACGTGGTCGTCATCCGCTACGAGGGCCCCAAGGGCGGCCCCGGCATGCAGGAGATGCTCTACCCCACCTCCTTCCTCAAGGGCCGCGGCCTCGGCAAGGTCTGCGCCCTGGTCACCGACGGCCGCTTCTCCGGCGGCACCTCCGGCCTCTCGATCGGCCACGCGTCGCCCGAGGCGGCGTCCGGGGGCACGATCGCGCTGGTCGAGGACGGCGACCGTATCCGCATCGACATCCCGAACCGGTCGATCGAGCTGCTCGTCGACGACGCCGAGCTGGAGCGCCGCCGGGAGGCACTCGGCGGCGTGTACGAGCCCAAGGCGCGCGAGCGCAAGGTCTCGGCGGCCCTGCGCGCGTACGCGGCGATGGCGACGAGCGCCGACAAGGGCGCGGTGCGGGACGTGTCGAAGCTCGGCTGAACCCGGTCGGACCCCCCGAAACCTTTCGCGGCGCGGGCGCGTCCTTGGTGTGAGGAACATGCCAGGGGCGGCCCGCGCCGTCCGTGAACGGGGGAGAGAACTGTGAGCGAGAACGTCATCACGCCCGAGGGTGTGGCCGGGACGGCGGAGCCCGTCGAGACCATCCTGGCCACCAGGACCTACACGATCGCCGCGGACGTCAACGTCCGTTCGGGACCCGGCTCCTCGTACTCCAAGGTGGGCCGCCTCAGGGCGGGCTCGCAGGTCGCCATCTCCTGCCAGAAGTCGGGCGAGACGGTCACGGGCCCGACCGGCACCTCCAAGCTCTGGGACCGGATCGGCAGCGGCCGGTACGTCTCGGACACCTACGTCCGCACGGGCAGCAACGGCTACGTGGCGCCGCGCTGCTGACGCCTTACGGGGGACAGCGGCGTCCACGGGTCCGGACCCGGGACCCGGGCTCGGGCTCGGCTCGGACGAGGGCTCGGGCTCGTCACGGCCCTCGACCCGGTGAGCGGCCACGGACCCGGAACCCGGACTCGGCCACGGGCCCGGACTCGGGCCAGACACGCACACGAACCCGGCCCCGGACACGGCGATGGACCCGGCCCCGGCCACGGACCCGGGCCCCGACGCAGGAGCCGTCGGAGCCCGGGAGCCAGCCCCTCACCCGGACTTCGGCGGCCTCGTCGCGTCGAAGGCGAACACCGTGTTCTCGGCCGCCGCGACGACCAGGACGCGCCCGGCGACGGTGACGCGCGGCGCGGCGTTCACCTCGCCCGCGACACCGTCCGCCCGCGGGTCCGTCGTCCACAGCGGCTCACCCCCGCGCGCGGACAGCGCGACGACGCGACCGCCGGCCGAGCTGAAGTACAGCGCCCCGCCGTCGCCGCTCGCCACCGGCCCCGACGCCCCTTCGACGCCCGTCTGCCGGGCCCACTTCTTGCGGCCGGTCACCGGGTCGAGGGCCGTGACGAGCCCGGTCCGCCCGCTCACGTAGACGGTGCCGCCCGCCATCCCGGGCGTCCCGTCGTACGCCTTCGCCAGGCGCGCGTACGTCACCCTGCGCAGCGACCGGTCCACGCGCGTGACGCCGTCGAAGCCGACCGAGGCCGGCCCCTCCATCCGCTGGTGGAGGAAGACGAGGCTGTCGCCCGCCGTACCGGCCGGCAGCACGGGCCCGTTGACGGCGACGGCCCCGCCGAGGCCTCCCGAGGCCAGGTCCATGGTCCGCAGCGAGGGCCGGCGCACCGGGCCCTCGGCCAGTTCGGCGTCCGACGCGCACATCGCGTACAGCCGGGTGCCCGACGCGAGCGGGGCGCACCGCGTGCCGGAGGGGAACGGCTGCCGCCAGAGCACCGTGCCGCTGCGCGCCCGCCGGGCCTCGAAGCGGGAGTTGCCCGCGTCGACCGTCACGACGGCGGAGCCCACCACCACCGCGTCCCGCGTCTGCCCCGTCACGGCCGTCGACTGCGCGCCGGACGGCACGGACCACAGCTCCTTGCCCTTGTCCGCGTCGAGGGCGACCACTTCGGCGGCGGGGCCGGGCCCGCCCTCGGCCGCGAAGCGGTAGCCGAGCACCGTGTCGCCGGTGACGCCCACCAGGTGCATGCCCTGGACCGGGACGCCCGGGCTCTTCTGCGTCCACACCCGGGAGCCGTCGGAGGCGTCGATCCGGGTCGCGACGACCCCGCCGCCCCCGCAGAACAGCGCGTCGCCACGCGCCTCGCACCGCAGTTCGTCGGGGATGTCGGCCCGCCCGCCCGGCACCTTCTCGAGCCACGGCCGGAACCCGTCCGGCAGCGGCGCCCCGGTTGCCGCGACCGTGCGGCCCCCGCCCTCGCCGTGCGCACCCCCCGGCTTGTCGGTGTCGTCGGCCCGCATCAGCGCGGCACCCGTACCGATCGCCGCGACGGCGACCACGGCGGCGAGCACGGTCCGCAGCCGGCGCCGACCACCGGCGGGCCGCGCGGCGACCGGCTCGGCGCCGACCGCCTCGTTTCCGGCCGCCTCGGTGCCGGCCGACTGGGCGGCGGTCGGTTGGGCGGCGGTCGGCGGCGGGGTCGCGTCGTCCGTGGCCAGATGGTGCTGGGTGTCCGTCTCACGGGTGCGGCGCGGCGCGCCCGGGGCCGCCGCGCCCCCGAGGTCCGCCGGCAGGTCCCGCAGCGGTACCAGCAGTTCGTCCGCCGAGGGCCGGTCCTTGGGGTCCTTCGCCAGACACGGCTCGACCACCTCGCGCAGCGCGGCCGGCACCGAGCCCAGGGACGGCGGCTCGTGCACGACTTGATACGCCGTCATGTACGGGCTGTCCGCGTCGAAGGGCCCCTGCCCCGTCGCCGCGTAGACGAGCAGCGTGCCCAGCGAGAACACGTCGGAGCGCGGCCCGACCCCGCGCGGCGCCTGCAACTGCTCCGGCGACATGAACGGCGGCGTCCCGATGACCCGCCCCGTCATCGTCAGCGTCTGCTGGTCCGCCGCGCGCGAGATGCCGAAGTCGATGACCCGCGGCCCCTCGGGGGAGAGGACCACGTTCGAGGGCTTCAGGTCCCGGTGCACGACCCCCGCGCGGTGGATGTCCCGCAGCGCCTCCGCGAGCCCGATGGCCAGCCTGCGCAGGTCGGCGCCGCCGATCGGGCCGTGCCGGGCGATACGCTGGGCGAGCGTGGGGCCCTCGATGTACGTCGTGGCCATCCACGGGTGGGCGGCCTCCGGGTCGGCGTCGATCACGGCCGCGGTGAAGGCGCCGCTGACGCGCCGGGCGGCGGCCACCTCCTGCCGGAAGCGGATCCGGAACTCCTCGTCGTCCGCGAACTGCTGGTGGATCAGCTTGATCGCGACGGGCCGCCCCGAAGCCGTACGCCCCAGGAACACCGTGCCCATGCCGCCGGAGCCGAGCCGCGCCTCCAGCGGATAGCCGCCGATCTCCTCGGGATCTCCTCCACGGAGTGACATGGTCCGACCTCCCCGTGATCCCCCGTTACGGCTTACGCCGCCCAAACTAGCGGCCGGGTATGGGGGCAGGACAAGGAGGGGGACGAATAGGGCGCGCCGCTCCGTGACGGGCGGGGCGATAATCAAACGGTGAGCGAAGACACCACCGCCCCCGGCCCGCGCCCCGAGCCCCTCCGCTTCTTCGGCACGACGTGGGTCGCCCACGACGGCGGCTACGGCGCGCGCCGGGCCGGTGCCGCCGTAGGTTCGCTGCTCGCGGCCGCCGCCGGCTGCCTCGTGCTGCGCTTCGCCTACGAGGGGCTGGTCATCGCGGAGGTGGGGACGGTCGTCGACCTCCTCGTCGTCGTGATGTTCGCGATCTGCAGCGCGATCGCCTTCCGCCGCACCTGGGAGGGCTTCACCAAGCGGCACGACCCGGCGTCCCAGGCGCAGCTGCGGGGCCTGCTCACCATCGGCTTCATCGGCGGCCTCCTCGCCTACTTCTTCCGCGCCCTGACCGAGGCCCCCGGCGAGCGCCTGCACCGCGAGGAGTACGAGGCGGCACTCGCCCAGTACGAGAAGCGCGCCGCGCGCCGCGCGGGCAACCCGTCGCGCAAGAAGCGCAAGGCCTGAACCGGCCGGCGGGTACGGGAGGCCCCCTGGGCGGGGCCGATCAGCCCGGCAACCCCCCGTGCGGCCCCGGCAGACCACCCCAACGGCCCCCGGCAGACCACCCCAACGGCCCCCGGCAGACCATCCCGGCGGCGCCCCTGCGGCCCCCGGCAGACCACTCGGGCGGACCCGTCCGTAATTTTATTCATCACTCGGTGAATAAGTCTTGACGGGTCGACCCGCCCGGAGGAGTATTCATCGCATGGTGAATAAAAAGCCCCCGCCGACCGTCCCACCGCCCGACGGCACCTCTCACGGCCCCGCCGTCCAGGCCGAAGGACTCACCGTGACCCGAGGCCCCCGCACCGTCCTGCGCGGCCTCGACTTCACGGTCCCCCGGGGCAGGATCACCGGCCTCCTCGGCCCCTCCGGCTGCGGCAAGTCCACCCTCATGCGCGCCATCGTCGGCACCCAGGCCAGGGTCACCGGCACCCTGCGCGTCCTCGACAGGCCCGCCGGCGCCCCCGCCCTGCGCTCCCGCATCGGCTACGTCACCCAGGCCCCGTCCGTCTACGACGACCTGACCGTCCGCCAGAACCTGGACTACTTCGCCGCCGTCCTCGACCCCGGCCGCGGCCCCGCGGCTGAACGCCGCCGCGAGCACGTCACCCGCGCCATCGAGGACGTCGACCTGACCACTCACGCCGACGCCCTCGCCGGCCGGCTCTCCGGCGGCCAGCGCAGCCGCGTCTCCCTCGCCGTGGCCCTGCTCGGCACCCCCGAACTGCTCGTGCTGGACGAGCCGACCGTCGGCCTCGACCCGGTGCTCCGCCGCGACCTGTGGCACCTCTTCCACGCCATCGCCGCCGAACGGGGTGCCGCGATCCTCGTCTCCTCCCACGTCATGGACGAAGCGGAACGCTGCCACCGCCTCCTCCTCATGCGCGAGGGCCGCATCCTCGCCGAGGACACCCCGGAGGCGCTGCGCGCCCGCACCGGATCCGACACGGTCGAGGCGGCCTTCCTCCACCTCGTGGACCAGGACACGGCAAGGAGCCCCCGATGAACACCCACCGCACCCTCGCCACCGCCGCCCGCGTCCTGCGCCAGCTGCGCCACGACCCCCGCTCCATCGCCCTGATGGTCCTGGTCCCCTGCGTGATGCTGCTGCTCCTGCGCTACGTGTTCGACGGCGCCCCGCGCACCTTCGACTCCATCGGCGCCTCGCTCCTCGGCATCTTCCCGCTCATCACCATGTTCCTGGTGACCTCGATCGCCACCCTGCGCGAACGCACCTCCGGCACCCTCGAACGCCTCCTCGCCATGCCCCTCGGCAAGGGCGACCTCATCACCGGCTACGCCCTCGCCTTCGGCGCCCTCGCCGTCGTCCAGTCCGCCCTCGCCACCGGCCTCGCCCTGTGGGCCCTCGGCCTGGACGTCACCGGCTCCGCCTGGCTGCTGCTCCTGGTCGCCCTGCTCGACGCCCTGCTGGGCACCGCCCTCGGCCTGTTCGTCTCGGCGTTCGCCGCGTCCGAGTTCCAGGCCGTCCAGTTCATGCCGGCGGTGATCTTCCCCCAACTCCTGCTCTGCGGCCTGTTCGCACCCCGGGACGCCATGCAGCCGGTCCTGGAGAAGATCTCCGACGTACTGCCCATGTCCTACGCCGTCGACGGCATGAACGAAGTGCTCCGCCACCCCGACATCACCGGCGACTTCGTGCGCGACGCCGTCATCGTCGCCGGCTGCGCCGTCCTGGTCCTCGGCCTGGGCGCGGCCACCCTGCGCCGCCGCACGGCCTGAACCCCCTGCCCCCTGAGCCCCACAGACCCCGTCCGCCCACCGGACGCACCCTCGGTCCGCCGCCGCCCGATGCGAGGATGGCCCCCGGACGACGCAACCCCGGAAGGCCACCGCCCATGAGCCGCACCACGAGCCAGAAAGTCGCAGTCCTCGGCACCGGAAAGATCGGTGAAGCCCTGCTCAGCGGCATGATCCGCAGCGGCTGGGCGCCGACCGACCTGCTGGTCACCACCCGTCGCCAGGAACGCGCCGACGAACTGCGCACCCGCTACGGCGTCGCCCCCGTCAGCAACGCCGAGGCCGCCGAGCAGGCCGACACCCTGATCCTCGCCTGCAAGCCGCAGGACATGGCGAAGCTGCTCGACGAACTGGCCCCGCACGTCACCCCCGACCGCCTCGTCATCAGCGCCGCCGCCGGCATCACCACCGCCTTCATCGAAGAGCGCCTGGCCGACCGGACGCCCGTCGTGCGCGTCATGCCGAACACGCCCGTCCTCGTGGACGAGGGCATGTCCGTCATCTCGGCCGGCAGCCACGCGAGCGCCGACGCGCTCGCCCTCACCGAGGACATCTTCGGCGCCGTCGGCAAGACGCTGCGGGTGCCCGAGACGCAGCAGGACGCCTGCACGGCCCTGTCCGGCTCGGGACCTGCCTACTTCTACTTCCTCGTCGAGGCCATGACGGACGCCGGCATCCTGCTCGGCCTGCCCCGCGACAAGGCCCACGACCTGATCGTCCAGGCGGCGGTCGGCGCCTCCGTCATGCTCCGCGACAGCGGCGAGCACCCGGTGAAGCTCCGCGAGGCCGTCACCTCCCCGGCGGGCACGACGATCAACGCGATCCGCGAGCTGGAGAACCACGGCGTGCGCGCCGCCCTCATCGCGGCCCTGGAAGCGGCCCGCGACCGCAGCCGCGAACTGGCCTCCGGCAACAACAGCTGACACCGCCCGCCCAAGGCCCCCCTCAGCCCTCCGAGGAGAGGATCGCCGCGGTGGTCACTACTTGCGCGAACCCACCACCGTGCAGGGTGACCGCCGAGGCCTGTGCCAGCTCCTCCGCCTCGCGCCGCCACCCGAAGGGCCCCTCCAGGTCGAAGGTGTAGGTGGCGTCCAGCGCGAACAACACCTCATAGCCGAGATTCCCGCCCATCCGGGCGGTCGTCTCCGCGCACATGTTGGTCTGGATCCCGGTCACCACGAACTGCGAGATCCCCTCGGCCTTGAACCACGCGTCAAGGTCCGGCGTCCCGTAGAAGGCCGAGTTCACGGTCTTCGTCACCAGCAGCTCGGCCCCTGCGCCTCTCCCGCGCCGCTCCTCGACGTACGCCTTGAAGCCGTTCCCCGCGTATCCCGGCCGCAACGGCGAATCCGGCTTCGGCGAGTCATGCCGTACGAAGACGACCGGGCGCCCGGCCGCCTGCCAGGCGTCGATCAGCGCGGCGATGTTGTCATCGGCCCCCGGATTGTTCCGGGGGCCCCAGAACTCCTCCTCCTCGAACCCCTTCTGTACGTCCACCACGACCAGTGCTGCGTTCTCCGCGATCTCCATGACCACGATGCTGCCGCGCCCGCTCCCCGCCGCCCCAGAGCCACAGAAGCCAGCGATCGATGGTTTACTGCCACCGTGCCCGCCCCGACGGAAATCACGGCGACGGCAACCGCCCGCCCCGCTCAGCGCATCGCCCTCCTCGCCTTCCCCGGCATCCGCGCCTTCGACGTCTCCGTCATCACCGAGGTCTGGGGCACCGACCGCACCGACCGGGGCGTCCCGCGCTTCGAGCTCCGCCGCGTCGCCGCCGACCCCGGGCCCGTCCCCATCCGGGGCGGCCTCACCCTCACCCCCGACCGCACCCTCGCCTGGCTGACCCGGCTCACCGGCGCCGATCTGGTCGTCGTGCCGGGACTGGACGCGCACCTCGCCCCCGTACCGCCGCCGGTCCTCGACGCCCTGCGCACGGCCCACGCGCGCGGCATCACCGTCGCGGCGCTGTGCGGCGGCGCCTTCGCCCTCGCCCAGGCGGGCCTCCTCGACGGCCGCCGCGCGATCACCCACTGGAACCTCGTCGACCTGCTGCGCGCCCGTCACCCCCGCGTCGGCGTCGAGCCCGACGCCCTCTTCATCGAGGACGACAACATCTGGACCTCGGCGGGCACGGCCGCCGGCATCGACCTGTGCCTGCACCTGGTCCGCACCGTCCACGGCGCCGAAGCGGCGGCGACGATCGCGCGCTCCATGGTCACGGCCCCCTTCCGCACGGGGACGCAGGCCCAGTTCATCGAGCACCCCACCCCGCGTGCCGACCGCGACGCCGACGCCCTGGCCGCCGTACGCGAGTACGCGCTCCGGCATCTGGACGAACCGCTCACGGTCGCCGGCCTCGCCGCCCGCGCGGGCATGTCGGCACGCTCCTTCGCCCGCCACTTCACGGCGGCGACCGGCACGACGCCCCTGCGCTGGCTCCTGGAGCAGCGCGTCGCGGCCGCCCAGAAGCTGCTGGAACGCACCGACCTGCCCATGCCGGAGGTCGCCCGCCGCGCCGGCTTCGGCAGCGAGGTCACGATGCGCCAGCACTTCGCGTCGCGCCTCGCCACCAGCCCCCGCGCCTACCGCGCCTCGTTCTCCGGGGGCAGCAGACCGATCGCCCGATAGGCGCCGTCGACCGTGGGCCTCGCCATCGCCCGGGCCCGCTCGGCCCCCTGCCGCAGCACCCCCTCCACATAGGAGGGGTCCGCCATCAGCTCCTTGTGCCGCTCCTGCAACGGCCTGAGCAACTCCACCACGGCGTCGGCGGTGTCCTTCTTCAACGCGCCGTACGAGGTGTACGCACCGCTCAGTGCTTCCGGGGCGGCTCCTTGGCAGGCGGCAAGGATCTCCAGGAGGTTCGAGATTCCGGGCTTGGCCGCACGGTCGAACGCGACCTCGCTCCCGCTGTCGGTGACCGCCCGCAGAATCTTCTTCCGCACGACGTCCGGCTCGTCCAGGAGATAGACGATCCCCGCCCCGGCCTCGTGGGACTTGCCCATCTTCGACGCCGGGTCCTGCAGGTCCATGACCCGCGCGGCGACCTCGGGCGGCGTGGCCCGCGGCACCACGAAGGTCTGCCCGTACCGCTGGTTGAACCGCACCGCCAGGTCCCTGGTGAGTTCGACGTGCTGCGTCTGGTCCTCGCCCACCGGCACCTCGTCGGCCCCGTACGCGAGGATGTCCGCCGCCATCAGCACGGGATAGGTGAGCAGCGAGAGCCGCACACTCCCACCCCGCGCCCGCTCCAGCACGGACTTCTCCTTGTACTGGATCATCCGCCGCATCTCACCGTCCGTGGCGACGCACTCCAGCAGGTATGAGAGCCGGGCGTGCTCGTCGACATGGCTCTGGACGAAGACGGTGGCCCGTTCGGGATCGATCCCGGAGGCGAGCAGCAGCGTCGCCGCCTGCCTGCTGAGCCTGCGCACCCGGCCGGGATCGTGGTCCACGGTCAGCGCGTGCAGGTCCACGACGCTGAACAGCGCGTCGGCGCGGTACTGGTCGACCTCGGCCCACCGCCGGACGGCCCCCAGGTAGTTGCCCAGGGTCAGATGCCCCGTCGGCTTGACCCCGCTGAAGATCCTCGTCATCTCTCCGCCTCCTGCTCCGGGCCGCCGGCCCGACGACCGGGCTCCGGGTCCTCCGGGGGGAGAGACACGAACGGCCGCCGAGGCGGCGGCCGTTGGGTACACGCGCGTAGGTACGGCCGCCGTCAGGCGGCCCACCACAGCTGGGTGCACGCGTGCGTTGTCATGGGGTCCAGAGTAGCGCCGGAAGGGCGTCCCGGCAGGGAGTTGACACTCCGGGAGGGGGTACGTAGTGTTCTCCGAGTTGCCCGACGTGAGCGCCGACCACCAGCTGGTCGGTCCCCGGGCGGCCATTCCGCAACAACCATTCAAGCGATCGACGTCGCGTTCCCTCACGGGATCCGCCTTCGGCTCGTTTTCATGCGTATTTGCGAAATGAGGAATCGGCGTTCGAGAGAGCGCCCCCGATTAGGTCGGGAGCCAGGATTCCGCTAAAGTCTCACTCGTCGGAACGGCCCAACAGCCGGGAAGACAACCCGCTCTGACCGGGAATCAGGCCCGAAAGGATCTGATAGAGTCGGAACCGCCGGAAAGGGAAACGCGAAAGCCGAAAGGCCGGAGCGAGAACCGGAAAGGCACCGAGGAAATCGGACACGAAAGAGTCTGA